>CANQDU010000005.1 GCA_947593925.1 uncultured Clostridia bacterium
CGTTCGACTTGCATGTGTTAAGCACGCCGCCAGCGTTCATCCTGAGCCAGGATCAAACTCTCTATAATATGGTTATCCAAACAGCTTCCGCTGCTCAAATACGTTATAGTGCCGGCTCCTTCCGGAGCCCGCGTAAGTTCGCTCTTCGCTCTCTTACTTTTATGAATTCAAAAGAATCGTTAGGTCGCTCCTTCCGCCTTTCGGCTCCAAGAGCGCCCCACCCTATCTCTTACTGGCTTCTTCTCTTATTGTCACGTTGTTTAATTTTCAAGGTGCGGCGACAAGCGATATGACCCGCTGTCCTGCACTCTCCGGAAGGCGTCCTCTCGGCGAGCGCTTTAATAATATATCACACCGCAAGAGGAATGTCAACACTTTTATTCAGAAATTTTTTAGAAATTTCAAAACTGACTTTTTGCCTCTGCGGACGGAGGGTTTTTGCGTGCTTTCTTATGCATAATAGACACTTCCTCCGCGCCCGCCGTATTCAACCCGTCCGTCCCGGAGGAAACGGCCGCCCGAACGGAGTCCGTTCGGGCGGCCTGTTCTTCCTTGCTTGAAGTGGATTTTCCGCTTACTTCAGGTTGAACCAAGCCTTGCGGCCGAGGAACTGGGCGGTCTCGCCGAGCTCTTCCTCTATCCGCAGGAGCTGGTTGTACTTCGAGACGCGGTCGGTGCGGCTCGGAGCGCCGGTCTTGATCTGACCCGCGTTGAGCGCGACGGCGATGTCGGCAAGGGTGGTGTCCTCGGTCTCGCCGGAGCGGTGGCTGACGACGGCGGTGTAACCGGCGCGGTTGGCCATCTGGATGGCGTCGAGGGTCTCGGTGAGGCTGCCGATCTGGTTGACCTTTATCAGTATCGAGTTGGCAACGCCGAGGTTGATGCCCTTCTCAAGGCGGGTAGTGTTAGTGACGAACAGATCGTCTCCGACGAGCTGGACCTTTTTCCCGATAGCGTCGGTGAGGAGCTTCCAGCCCTCCCAGTCCTCTTCGGCCATGCCGTCCTCAAGGGAGATAATCGGATACTTCTCGGCGAAGCCCTTCCACATCTCGACGAGCTCTTCCTTGGTCATGACGGTGCCCTTCTTCGGCAGGTGATACTTACCGTCCGACTCCTCGTACCACTCGGAGGAGGCGGCGTCGATGGCGATCATGAAGTCCTCGCCGGGCTTGTAACCGGCCTCGGAGATGGCCTGGACTATGACCTTCAGCGCGTCCTCGTCGGCGGCGAGGTTCGGAGCGTAACCGCCCTCATCGCCAACGCCGGCGGCGGGGGTGCCGTTCTCGGCAAGGGTCTTCTTCAGCTGATGGAAGACCTCGGCGCACATACGGAGAGCCTCACGCCACGACGGAGCGGCGACAGGCATGACCATGAACTCCTGAATGTCTACGTTGTTGGTGGCGTGAGCGCCGCCGTTGAGGATGTTCATCATCGGGACGGGCAGGGTCTTGGCGTTGACGCCGCCGATATACTGATAGAGCGGCATGCCGAGAGCCTCTGCGGCGGCCTTAGCGACGGCGAGGGAGACGCCGAGGATGGCGTTGGCGCCGAAGCGGCCCTTGTTGGGGGTGCCGTCGAGCTGGCACATGGTACGGTCGATCTCGACCTGATCGAGGGCGTTCATGCCGACGACTGCGTCCGCGATCTCGCCGTTGACGGCCTCGACGGCCTTCAGGACGCCCTTGCCGCCGTAGCGGCTCTTGTCGCCGTCACGAAGCTCGACCGCCTCGAAAGCGCCGGTGGAAGCGCCGGACGGAACGGCGGCGCGGCCGACATACATGCTGTCGCCCGCTTCGACGGTGACCTCGACCTCGACGGTGGGGTTGCCGCGCGAGTCCATTATCTCGCGGCCGACGACGTCAACGATCTCAATGTACTGTTTCATTTTCAAACAACTCCTTTTATTATAATGTTGCTTTGATTACGTTTTATACGAGGAGCCCGAAGGCGCACTCACTTGATAAGCGACTTGCCGGTCATTTCCTCCGGCTTGCCGAGACCCATGAGGTCGAGCATCGTCGGGGCGATGTCGCACAGGCGGCCCTCCTCGAGGCGCACGTCCGCGCCGACGATGGCGAGCGGGACGGGGTTAGTCGTATGCGCCGTGAAGGGCGACGTGCCGTCGTCCTCGAGCATGCGGTCGGCGTTGCCGTGGTCGGCGGTTATCATCGTGATGCCGCCCACCGACTTCATCGCGTCAACCACCTTGCCCACGCACTCATCGACCGTCTCGACGGCCTTCACCGCCGCGTCGAACACGCCGGTGTGGCCGACCATGTCGCAGTTGGCGAAGTTGAGTATTATGACGTCATAGACGCCGCTCTTTATCCTCTCGACCACCTGCTCGGTGACCTCGTAGGCGCTCATCTCCGGCTTGAGGTCGTAGGTCGCGACCTTCGGGCTCGGGACGAGCACGCGATCCTCTCCGTCATAGACCTTCTCGACGCCGCCGTTGAAGAAGAACGTGACGTGCGCGTACTTCTCCGTCTCCGCTATGCGGAGCTGACGGAGCCCGAGCGAGGAGATATACTCGCCGAAGGTGTTCTTCAGCTCCTCCTTGCCGAACGCTATGTGGACGTTCGGCATGTCCGCGTCGTACTGAGTGGTGCAGACGTAGTAGACCGGGAAGTAGCCCTTCTTCCGCTCGAAGCCGCTGAACTCGGGATCGACGAACGTGCGGGTTATCTCACGCGCGCGGTCGGGGCGGAAGTTCATGAACACTATGCTGTCGCCGCCCTTTATCGGCTCGTAGCCGTCTACGACTATCGGCTTGATAAACTCGTCGGTGACGCCCTCGGCATAGCTCTCGTGAACGCCCTCGACGGGGTCCGAGACGTGCTTCCCCTCGCCGCAGACAAGCGCGTTGTACGCCTCGGTGACGCGCTCCCAGCGGTTGTCGCGGTCCATGGCATAGAAGCGGCCTATCACGGTGCCTATCCGGCCGCCGAACTTCTCGCAGCACTCCTTGGTGGAGGCGACGAAGCCGGCGCCGCTCTCGGGCGGCGTGTCGCGCCCGTCCATGAAGCAGTGGACGAACACTCTGTCAAGCCCCTTGCGGTGGCAGAGCTCGACCATGGCCTGAATATGCGTGACGTGGCTGTGTACGCCGCCGTCGCTCATGAGTCCGAAGATGTGGAGGTTGCCGCCGCCCTCGAGACAGCGCTTCACGGCCTCACAGTAGGCGGGGTTCTCGAAGAAGTCTCCGTCCTCTATGGCCTTGGATATCTTGGGGAGATCCTGGAACACGACACGTCCCGCGCCGATGTTGGTGTGGCCGACCTCGCTGTTGCCCATCTGACCGGCGGGCAGGCCGACGTCAAGCCCGCTCGCCTGAAGGATGGTGCGCGGGTTCTTGGCAAATATCTCGTCAAGCACGGGAGTGCTCGCCGTCGTTATGGCGTTCCCCTTGCCCTCGGGGGCAAGGCCGAAGCCGTCCATTATAATAAGTGTGACCGGTGTTTTCATCAGGTTCACCTTTCTTGCTTTGAGAAAAGACCCGCGGCCTCATCGCTTTCGGAGCGCTCCGGCTCCCGCCCGTCCGCCGAAGCGGGGAACGGCCGTCGGTGTGCGGACTTCCGCCGTGTCGTGCGCGCGGCGGAGACATCCGGCTCGGAGCCGCGGATCCTCGGATAATGTAATATTACTCCTGGTTCGCAGCGTTGACTATCGTCACGAAGTCCGCGCTCTTGAGGCTCGCGCCGCCGATGAGGCCGCCGTCAACATCCGGCTGAGCCAGCAGGTCATGGGCGTTCTTGGCGTTCATCGAGCCGCCGTACTGGATGGTCACGGCGCGGGCGGTGCGGGCGCCGAACTGCTTGCGGATTATCGTGCGGATATGCTCGCAGACCTCGTTTGCCTGCTCGGAGGTGGCGGTCTTGCCGGTGCCGATGGCCCAGATGGGCTCGTAGGCAAAGACTATGCGGCGGATCTTATCGGCGGGAACGCCGCAGATCGCGCTCTTGACCTGGACGCTTATCAGGTCGTTCGTAATACCCATCTCGCGCTGCTCGAGGCTCTCGCCCACGCAGACTATCGGATGAAGCCCCGCTTCAAGAGCGGCGTGGACCTTCTTGTTGACCGTGACGTCGGTCTCGCCGAAGTACTGACGGCGCTCGGAGTGGCCGATGATGACGTACTTGACGCCGAGGTCCTTGAGCATCGAGGCCGAGATCTCGCCGGTGTAAGCCCCGCTCGGCTCATAGTGCAGGTTCTGCGCGCCTACGGCGATGCGGGAATCCTTCAGAGCCTTGACGGCCATCGGAATATCGACCGCGGGAACGCAGGCGACTATCTCGCACCACTTCGCCTTGCCGACGCTTGCCTTTATCTCGTCGAGAAGGACCTTGCCCTCGGTCGCGGTCTTGTTCATCTTCCAGTTGCCCGCGATAATAGTCTTACGATAACGTCTGTTCACTTTCTTTTCTTCCTTTCTTCCAAAGCACTTGTATATATTGCCCGCGCGTTCCGCGGCGGACGCCGTCCGCCGCGGAACAACGCGAATATATCCGAATTATTTGTCCTCGAGGCAGGCGACGCCCGGAAGGTCGAGACCCTCCATAAATTCGAGGCTCGCTCCGCCGCCGGTGGAGATATGGGTCATCTTGTCGCCGTAGCCGAGCTGCTTGACGGCCGCGGCAGAGTCGCCGCCGCCGATGATGGTAATGGCTCCGCTCTCGGCAAGCGCCTGCGCCATGGCCTTGGTGCCGACGGCGAACTTCTCAAACTCGAACACGCCCATCGGGCCGTTCCAGATGACGGTTCCGGCGCCCTTGACGGCCTCAACGTAGGCCTTGACGGTCTCCGGGCCGATATCGAGACCCATCTTGTCTTCCGGGATGGACATGGTCGGGAAGACGGCGGAGGGAGTGTCCGGCTTGAACTCGTCGCCGACGACGGTGTCGGTCGGGAGCAGGAACTTGACGCCCTTGGCCTTCGCCTTCTCTATCATCTCGCGGGCATAGTCGAGGCGGTCGTCCTCGCAGAGGCTCTTGCCTATCGAGCCGCCCTGCGCCTTGGCAAAGGTGTAAGCCATGCCGCCGCCGATGATGAGGGTATCGACCTTCTCGAGCAGATTGTTGATGACGCCTATCTTGTCGGAGACCTTCGAACCGCCGAGGACGGCGACGAACGGGCGCTTCGGGCTCTCGAGCGCGCCGCCGATTATTTCGAGCTCCTTGTTTATAAGGAAGCCGCAGACCGCCGGCAGATAGTCGGCAACGCCCGCGGTGGTGGCGTGGGCGCGGTGAGCGGTTCCGAACGCGTCGTTGACATATATGTCGGCGTAGCTCGCGAGCTTCTTTGCAAACTCGGGATCGTTCTTCTCCTCCTCCTTGTGGAAGCGGACGTTCTCGAGCAGCATGACCTCGCCGGGCTTGAGCGCGGCGGTCTTGGCGTCGGCATCGGGTCCGATGACGTCGGCGGCCATCTTGACCTCGCAGCCGAGCAGCTCGCTGAGGCGCTTTGCCACCGGCGCGAGCGTGTACTTCATTTTGAACTCGCCCTTCGGACGACCGAGGTGCGAGCAGAGGATAACGGCGGCGTTGTGCTCCTTGAGGTACTTTATCGTGGGAAGAGCGCCCACGATGCGTCCCTCATCGGTGATGTTCCCGTCGTCGTCCTGCGGAACGTTGAAATCGCAGCGAACGAGTACCTTCTTGCCCGATACGTCAATGTCTTCGATGGTTTTCTTGTTGTACTTCATCTTGCTTTGCCCCTTTTTATAAAGTTTATAAATTGGATACCATACAAATTCGGGGTCGGCAATATATGCCATACCACACACATAATTGATTATATCCCATACTAAACGGGTTTTCAAGAGGTTTTTGTGATTATTTCAAAGAAATTCTTTTGTTCGCCGGCGCTGCACCTTTCCGGCGCCCCGGTTCGTCAGTGCTCGCGGCCGAGGAACCCGATGCCGACGGCCTTCGTGCCCGTATTCGTCGAGACGCACGGCCCCAGCGGGGCGCGGACTATCCGTCGCGGACGGAGGACTTCCCGCACCAGCGCCTCCACACGGTCTATCTCCTCCGGCGGCACTTTTGTATACATTATGACAAGCGTCTGCTTCTGCGGCTCGACGGCGAGCGCGCGCACCTGCCGTATCATCTCGGGCGCGGCGTTCCGCTCACCGCGCACCTTCTTTATTATGTCTATGCCGCCTGCGGCGACGCGCAGTATCGGACGTATGCCGAGCGCCTCGCCCACGAACGCCGCCGCGCCGTTTATCCTTCCGCTCTTTTTGAGGTGGCGGAGCGAGTACACGAGGAAGAGCGCCTCCGAGCGCTTCAGAATGTGCCGTGCGGAGGCGACGATCTCCTCAAAGCTCCTGCCCGCGCGGCGCATCCGCGCCGCCTCTACTACGGCGCGCCCGTACACCACCGAGTAGCCCTCTCCGTCGAGGACGGCTATCTCCATCGCGCCGGGATGCTCCTCCTCGAAAAGTCCCTTTGCCACGAGGCAGGCGTTGTACGTTCCGCTGCCGTTTGAGTTTATCGTGACCGCGAGGAGGTGCGTCGCGCCGTCCGCATACGCCGCCTCGAAGCGCTCAAGGAAGCGCACCGGCGTTATCTGCGCCGTGGACGGCACGTCCGGGAGCGAGTCGAGGAGGTCCCAGTACTCCTCCGGCGTGATGTCGTAATACTCGGTTATCCGCCGGCCTCCGGCGTCTATCTCTATGCCCATGACCTCGATGCCGAGCTTTTCGGCAAGGGGCCGGGGAATGTCGCTGCACGAATCTGTAAGTATGTGAATCTTTTCCACGGGGAACAAACTCCTTATATGCGCAGGTAATGCGGTGTCAGTGTTCTGCGGCGGCGAAGCGGCCCTTCTCCTCGAGGCCGCCGAAGCCGTTCTGCCTCAGCGCCTCGAACAGGACTATCGCCACCGAGTTCGAGAGGTTGAGGCTCCTCGCCTCCGCGCGTATCGGTATGCGGACGCAGTCTTGCAGGCGGCTCAGAAGCATCGGCTCGGGCAGGCCGCGCGTCTCGCGGCCGAAGAACAGCCAGTCCCCGGGGCGGTACTCCGCCTCGGCGTAGCTCCTCGGCGCCTTCGTGCTCACGTAGAAGCAGCGCGCGCCCGCGCGCCACGCCTCCGCGTTCGCGC
Organism: uncultured Clostridia bacterium; assembly: GCA_947593925.1. Lineage (GTDB taxonomy): Bacteria > Bacillota > Clostridia > Oscillospirales > JAAYOS01 > CANRIN01. Next base: position 7,105 of record CANQDU010000005.1, read on the forward strand.
ACCAGAAGTCCCCGCTCGAGGGATAGCTCCGCACGTCCACGAGGTGCCAGTAGTCAAGCCCGGCGCGCTTCACCGCGCTCTCGCTTATGTCAAAGCCGAGCGGCCCCACGAGGTGGAGCACCGACCCGGTCGCGGCGCACGTCCGCGCTATGTTGCCGGTATTTGCCGGGATCTCCGGCTGCATCAGTACGATGTTGAACATTTTCTCCTCCGATGAGCGGCTTCGCCGAACACACTCTTGCGCGCAGTCTCCGCTTATAATAGAATACTCCTGCCGAACGGCAAAATCAAGCGGAAGCGGGAACTTTCACCAAATGTTGAATTCGCCTCCGTCCGATTGCTTTTGGACGGCGTATGTGGTACAATTCTTGCAGTATGCTCCGACACCCAGCCGCTCGATCTCGGTCTCTCAGCGGCTCGGATACGCGAAAAGTTCAGGAGGCAAGGATGAATAAAACTTCAAAGCGCCGCCCCGCCGGTATGGTCATCACCGCGCTCGGCGTGCTTCTCATAATTCTCACGGTGGTCCAGTCCGGGGCGAGCTTCTTCTCGCCGCGCACGATATCGTCCGGCTCGGAGGCAGAGCTCGTCGGCGCGAACGGCGGCGGGATCTACCGTCCGTTCAACCGCGCGGAATTCGTGTACTCCACCTTCTCCGGCCTCTATCTCTCGGACGACGGCGGCAGGGTCGCGGTCTGGGTAATGTGGGGCGTGTTTGACGAGGGGTGGGTCTGCTTCTACCTCCCCGCCGACGGAAAGGACTTAAACGGCGACGGCGTGTTCGACGAAAACGACGCGCCCGCCGACCAATGGAACGTGGAATTCATACTCCGCGCCGCCCGTCCGGACTACCACGAGCACAGCGCATGGGTGCTCGACGAGTCGGTCTCGGAGAGCGCCGCCTACTACGGGACAAGTGAGGGCGAGATGAGCACATTCTTTGCGGGCACCGTCCTCGAGGCGGCGCGCGCCGGGCTGCGCTGGGCGCGGATAGCCTTCGCCGCCGGCGTACTTCTCGCGCTCGCTGGCGGAGCGCTCCTCCTGCTGCCGGAGAGCATCCGGCTCCTGCCTAAGCGGTTCCGGGCGGGCGGTTCGGACGAGGCGTCCGACGACGGAGACCGTGAGGCGTCCGACGACGGAGATGGCGAGGCGTCCGACGTGGACGAGGGCGAAGCTTCGGACACGGACGAAGAATACGCAGACGGGGACGAGGATACGGAGCCCACTGCCGACGGCGGCGAAGACCTCGGCTCCGAAGCAGACGGCGGCGGAAATCTTGACTTTGACGAGGATGCGGACGGTGACCGCAGAGAATAGCGCCCGAGCCGCCATAGACTTCATGACAAAAGGGAGCTGAACTTCCGTTCAGCTCCCGTAAATTTGCTCTTTTGTGTTCTCAGGTCTTTCTTTGCGTCCTCATGGGACGCGGCCTTACTAGAACATTGGACCGTACCTCCGATTTTAATTCTTGTACCTCAGAGCAAGAACATTCATTGGATCGTACCTCCATATATCAGATGCCTTCTGCATCGTCTTGAGCACTTTCGGCGCTGCAGGCCGTTTTACCGGCGCGCGCCCGTATTAAATTGTCGGTCGAAACGCAGCTCCCGGATTTGTCAGATCCTACTTCTGCGCGCCCCGCCGACTTATCTCAAGTCACTGGCGGGGCAGTTAAAACTGCTTCACCGGACCGTACCTCCTATAATAGATTTGGTTTCCTTTTGCCCTCTCCGGATCTTCCCCGGACGATCGACTTTCCGAGCCGCCGCCGCTGTCGGTTTATAAACCTTGCTATCGGGTCGTTTATTCGGAACCCCCTGTGCGGCAACCCGACTCTGAAGTCAGGCGGTGATTACCTCGTACATCGGACTCATTCCCTTCCGCGGTCTTCCGCAAAGATATCGAGTGGAACGTACTCAGCGCATTGGACCGTACCTCCGATTAGAATTTGGTTTGACGCCTCCGAAACACTTTCATTGGTATCACCCTCTGTTCGGTTTAGGTGCTTCCTTGCTACGGTTATATTGTACCGTATGTTTGGTAAAATGTCAATAGTTTTTTCAAAAATTTTTGAAAAATTTTTGTGCACATCATCAACAAAATTTCCCATATAAGTCTGTATTTGATATGCGGCATACTGTCGCTTATGCCCGCCGGGCGTCGCTGTTTTGAAGTTTTTTGCCGTTTTCCCGTCGATAAGTTCGCATATATGGCGCAAGTTTTAACAATGCAGCGTAAAATTTGCGCATATTTGAGGCGGCAGTGCGCTCACGTGACCTCCGTGCCGGGGTAGTACCACGCGAGAATCTCCCGCCAGTCCGCGCCGCCGAGCGCCATCTCCCGCGCGCCGTACTGGCTCATGCCTACGCCGTGGCCGTTCTGCTCCATGTTCTCCCCGCTCGCGACGCCGGAGAGATACGGCACCGCCGCGCCCCAGACCTCCTCGGCGGAGCGCGTCCTGCCGTCCGAGGACGAGAAGAAGGCCGCCATCGCCGCCTCGCCATCGTAGACGAGTATCGCCCCGTCGGTCCCGGCGACGGCGGCGCGGCTCACGTCGGTCGCCTCCCCGAACGCCATGCAGCAGCCGGGGTCGGTGCAGACGTCCGCGCCGGAGTGCTTGGGGTGCGCTATTCTGTAATAAACGAGGCTCCGCGCGGCGACGGCCTGCGCCGCAAGCGCCGCCTCGGGAAAGCCCGGCGGCATCTCCGCCGCGACAACACCCTCGAGGTAGTCTGCAAGCGGCATCAACCGCGTATAATCGCCGTCCAGCACCCGCACGACGGTCTCCGCGTCCGGCACGCGCGGCGGGACGGCGCCGGAGCCGGGCGACGGTTCTACGCCGGACGAACCGATCTCGGTCTCCGCGAACGCCTCCTCCCCACGGGAGGGCTCGTCCGCCTCCGGGACGGCGGAGGCGCGGTTCGCCGCGCCGAAGATCTCGCGGGCGGAATTTCCGCCCGCGGCGCTGAGCTCCACCGCGCCCGGCGGAGGTTCGGACTGCGCCGCGCCGTCCGGCGAGCCGGAGGCGTCCGTGTCCCGCGGCGCGTCCGGCGCGGCGCTCACCTCGCCCGTACCGAACGCCGCCTCCGCACGGCTCTCCCCCGCCCCTGCGAGCAGCAGGGGTATCACCGCCGCCGCCGTGAGCGCGAGCATCCACATTATCAGAAGTCTCCGCATTCTTCACACCTCCCCGTTCCGTTCAAAGGCTATGCTTCGTGGATGTGAAAAATGCGCCTGCCGTCAACTATCTCCCTCCCTCTTGCTTTTTTCCGCAAAATTGATTATTATATATGTACAGCCGCCGCACGGCGGCGCTCTCCGGCGGCGTCCGCGCCGCGCGGAGAAATATTTATTCCCGCGCCGCGGCGTCACATCTGTTTATTGAGGTTTTGACGATATGTCCGACTTTTCAGCACAGAACGAATGGCTCGAGGTCTCGGTTGAGACCACCCCGGCGGGCATCGACCCCGTCTCCGCCCGCATCATCTCGCTCGACATCGAGGGGATGCAGATAGAGGACTACGACGAATTTCTCGAAATACTCGAGGAGACCCGTCCGAGCTGGGACTATGTTGACGAGGAGCTTATCCGCTCGAAGCGGAAGCCCACGCAGATAAAGGTCTATCTCCGCTCGGACGACGAGGGGCGTGCGAAGCTCCGTGAGCTGCGCGCGGCGCTCGAGGCGCTCCGGGGCGACGTCCCGGAGATAGACCTCGGCACGCTCGCGGTCACGGTGAACGGCATCCGCGAGGAGGACTGGGCAAACAACTGGAAGCAGTACTACAAGCCCACGCCGGTGGGCTCGCGTCTGCTGATACTCCCCCGCTGGGAGGAACGTCCCGAGACCGACCGCGTCGTCTTTCTCAACGACCCCGGCATGAGCTTCGGCACCGGCACCCACGCCTCGACGCGCCTCGCGCTCGAAGCGGTCGAGCGGCTGACGGAGAGCGGTATGCGCGTGCTCGACCTCGGCTGCGGGAGCGGCATACTCGCGGTCTGCGCCCTGCTCCTCGGCGCGGGCGAGGCGGAGCTTGTCGATATCGACCCCGCCGCCGCGCGCATAGCCGTGCAAAACGCCACGCTGAACGGCGTCGAGCATCGCGCGCACGCGGACGCGGGCGACGTGCTGCATGACACGCGGCTCCGCGCGGCGCTCGAAGCGTCCGCCCCTTACGACCTGGTTCTCGCGAACATCGTCGCGGACGTGATAATCCCGCTCGCGCCGCTCGCCGCGCGCCTTGCCGCGCCGGAGGCGCACTTCGTCACCTCCGGGATAATAGAGCCACGGCTGCCGGACGTCCTCGCGGCGCTCGAGGCGGCGGGCTTCACCGAAAACAGGGTGTCCCGCGCGGAGGGCTGGTGCTCGGTCGATTCCGCGCGCTCCTGACAGCAAAAGACGATCTTACAGAGGTAACTTCAGCATGAAAGGCACTTTTCACGGCGGGATACGGCTCGACCCCCGCAAGCGTTCGACGCTTTCGGCGGCGCTCGAGGCGCTCGACCCGCCCTCTCTTATCACCGTTCCCCTCGCCCTCCGCGAGGGGACGTCGGCGACGGCGGACGTCCATCCCGGCGACACGGTAAATATCGGCACGCGCCTCGGCGTGGGCGAGGTCCCGGTGTACAGCCCGGTGAGCGGACGTGTCCGCTCGATAACGGAGGTCTCGCTCCCCGACGGCGGGAACGTCCCCGCCGTCGAGCTTGAAAACGACGGGCTGGACACTTCCGACCCGTTTATACGGCCGCGCGGCAGTCTCGAAGCCCTCACGCCGGACGAGATAACCGAACTCTGCTACACTGCGGGGCTCGTGCTCACCGGCGCGCCCGTGCCGGTCTACGACCGGCTCCGCTCGCTTGCCGGGGCGGCCTGCGAGGCGCTCATAATCGACTGTACCGAGTGCGACCCGTTCGTCACCTCACGGCGCAGGACGCTTCTCGACCGCACCGACGAGGTGCTCGCGGGGGTGCGCCTCTTTATGAAGGCGCTCTCGCCGAAGCGGACGGTGCTCGCCGTCCCCTCCGACTCATACGACGTCGCAGAGCACCTCACGAAGCGCATCTCGCGCAGCGACCCGATGGCCGTCCGCGTCGTCAGCTCGAAGTATCCACAGGGGGACGAGCGGCGGCTCGTCGAGGCCGTCGCCGGAGCGCAGTCCGCGGGCGCGATAGTCCTCGACCCGGAGTCCGCGGCGGAGCTCTACCGCGCCGCGTCCGCCGGCGCGCCGCAGCTCACCCGCGCCGTCACCGTATCCGGGGACGCCGTCGCGAACCCCAAAAATCTGCTCGTCCGCATCGGCACCCCGCTCTCCGCGCTTATCGACGCGGCGGGCGGACTCAGCCGCGCTCCCGCGATGCTCCTGTTCGGCGGCGCGCTCACCGGCGCGGCGCTCGACGGTGCGGACTACCCCGTGACCTCGTCCGCGCGCGCGGTGCTCGTCCTCTCGGAGGACACCGCCGCCCGCACCGACAGCGGTGCGTGCATCCGCTGCGGGCGGTGCGTGTCGGTCTGTCCCGAGGGTCTGGAGCCGCTCTATATTTCGCTGTGGCTGACGCGCGGCGCGAGCTACGAGCTCCGCCGCTCCCGCGCCGTGCGGTGCACGGGCTGCGGCTCCTGCTCCTACGTCTGCCCCGCGAAGCTCCCCCTCGCGGAGCACGCCCGCCTCGCGAAGGCGAAGCTTCTCGCCGCGAGAAAGACGCTCGTCCCGCCCGAGGCAGACTCCGAAAGCGAGGTGACTGAGTAGTGGCCCGCTCAAATCTCATCCCCAAGGCAAGGCAGAACCCGCTCGCTCGCGGCTCCGGCTCGCTCCGAAGGAGCCCCGCGCCGCACCTGCGGGCGGACGTCTCCACGCGGAGCATCATGAGCGACGTGCTGATAGCGCTCTCCCCGATGCTCATCGTGTCGGTGTTCTTCTACGGCTTCCGCACGCTCGCGCTGACGCTTACGAGCGTCGCGAGCTGCATAGCCTTCGAGTGGCTCTTCCGGCGTGCCGTGAAGAAGCCCGTCTCCGTCGGCGATCTCTCAGCCGTCGTCACCGGCGTGCTCCTCGCGTACAATCTCCCCGCCTCCGTCCCCTACTGGATACCGGTCGTCGGGGCGGCGTTCGCGATACTCATAGTAAAGCAGCTCTACGGCGGCATAGGAAAGAACTTCCTCAACCCCGCGCTCGCGGGCAAGGCGTTCCTGCTAGTCTGCTTCCCGGACGTCATGCAGACCTGGACGCAGCCGTTCGAGCATCTTCCCCTGTTCGGCTCGTTCGAGGCGGAGACGGCGGCAAACCCGCTCGAAGCGCTGAAGAACGGCCTCATACCCGACGACTCGGCGCTCGAGCTGCTGCTCGGACGCCACGCCGGCGCGCTCGGCGAGACCTGCGCCCTACTTCTTCTGTTCGGCGGGCTCTATCTGATACTGCGCCGCGTCATAAGCGCGCGGATACCGCTCGTGTACCTCGGAACGGTCGCCGTAGTGACGCTTCTCTTCCCGCTCGACGGCGCGCGTCCGCTCGAGTGGATGACGTCTCAGCTTCTCAGCGGCTCGCTCGTCCTTGCGGCGTTCTTTATGGCAACCGACTATACGACGAGCCCCGTGACGCCGCTCGGACAGACGGTCTACGCCGTCGGGTGCGGACTTGTCACGGTGTTTCTCAGATACTTCGGCGGGTGGACCGAGTCGGTCTGCTTTGCCATACTCATAATGAACTCCTGCGCGTGGCTCGTGGACCGCATAAGGCTGCCGCAGCCGAGAGGAGGTGCGCGCGATGGCCGATAAACGCATAGACGACATCCCGGAGATCCCGGAGGATCAGCCCGAGGCCGGAAGCAACGGCATAGATATCCCCGTCCCCGAGGAAGCGCCCGCGCGGGGACGGAGCCGCAGAGGCAGAAAGCGCGCAAAGTGGTCCGAGGCGGACACCGGCCTCCTGCCCGAAAGCGGCGCGACCGCCGGGACTGTCTACACTCTCGGCCCGCAGAACGAATTCGGCGACGTCGAGGACGTCTCCTTTGAGTCGTCGTCCGAGGACGCGGACGAGTTGTCCGCGCCGAAGGAGGGCGCCGCCCTCGACATATCGGACATTCCGAACGCCGTTCCGACGCCCGACGCGCCAAGGACTGCGGGAAAGTCCCGCAAGCGGAAGAAGCGCCGCGCCGCACAGCCGCGGACTACGGCGGTCGCGCCCGAAAAGGCGTCCGTCCCCGCCGCAGAGGACACCGAGCAGGACAGCACGCCCGCCGAGCAGGATGCTCCGGCTGTTCCCGAGGGACTGCCCGCAGACATGAACACGTCGGAGAACGCGGATAACGCGCCGTCCGAAGCTTCGGAGGTCTCGGCGGAGGCTGCGGACGCCGCGCCGAAGACCGCGCGGTCGAAGCGGCGCGGAAAGCGCCGTCCGGCGCAGGCGGATCGTCCGGACAGCGGGAACGCTCCGTCCGAGGCGGACTCCGACGGCGGCGAAGCCGCCGCGTCCCGCGACGCGGTCTCCTCGCCCGAGGAGGAACCTTCGACACCGGCAAAGAAGTCGAAAAAGAAGTCCCGCCGCCCCGCCGCACAGGCGGAGGTTGCGGTTGGGGACGCCGCAGAACCGGCGGATGCTCCGTCCGAGACGCCCGAAAAGCCGCCGCGCGCGCCGAAGCCGAAGGCTCCGGCGGCGTCGCTCCTGCTGCGCGGCGTCCTCACCGAGAACCCGCTCATATTCGGGCTCGTCGGCGTGTTCCCCGCAGTCGCGGCGGCGGCGTCCGGCACGACTGCGCTTGCCGCAGGCATATGCGTCCTTGCGGCGCTGATAGTGACAAATCTCGCGGCGTCGCTCATAGGCGACAGGCTGCCGCGCCGTCTCCGCGCGGCGCTGATGCTCCTGCTCGCGGCGTGCGTGTCCTCCGGCGAGCTGCTCGCGCTCGAGGCTCTGCTGCCCGAGACGGCGGACGCGCTCGGCATATTCGTCCCGCTCGTCGCGGTCTGCGGACTCACGCTCGCGCGCGAGAGCTTCGCCGCGGAGCACCACCCTGTCTCCGCGCTCATCGACGCCGCCGCCTGCGGCGCGGGCTTTGCCACGGCGCTCACGCTGTTCGGCGCGATACGCGAGGTCATAGGCTCACGGACGCTGTTCGGGCTCGACATTTCGGTCCCGGGTCTTCCCCCGGTCCTTGTCTTCGCCGCGCCCGCCGGCGGACTGCTCCTTCTGGGGCTTCTCTCCGGCGCGGCAAGATACGTCGGGACAAAGCGCCGCGCCTCGAAGCGCGGCAGTAAGGAGGCGGAGCTATGAGCTTTTCGCAGATGCTTACGATATCGCTCGGCCTGATACTCTCGGAGAACATAGTATTCTCCCGCGCGCTCGGACTGCGCGCCATGCTCGACGCGGAGTATCCGCGCAGAACGGCGTGGCTCACCCTCCGCGTCGCGGTGGGGATAGTCCTCACCGCGATGGCCGCGTGGCCGGTCGATCGCTTCCTTCTCTCGCCGTTCGGTCTCGAGGCGGCGCGCGCGCCTGTGTATGTCCTCATAGCGGGAATACTCGAGCTCGTGCCGGAGATCGTTCTGAAGAAGACCGCGCCCTCGCTCGGCGCGCGCTTCCGCGAGGATCGTCCCTTCCTGCTCCTGAACGTAGTGGTGCTCGGCTGTGCGCTCACGCTCTCGGATATCTGTCCGAGCTTTGCGGAGCTCGCCGTGGGCGCGGTCTCCGCCGCGCTCGGCTACGTTCTCGCGAGCGTGATACTCTCATCGGTCCTGCGCCGCACGCGCTTTGCCGAGCCGCCCGCCAGCTTTGAGGGCGCGCCGCTCGCGCTCGTATCCGCCGCGCTTATCGCGCTCGCGTTTGCGGGATTTCACGGCCTGCACTTCTGAGCGCGGGCAGAACTTCACAAAGGAGGCACTCTCCAATGGCCAGCTATGAACCGTATCGCGGCCGACGCAGGGGACACCGCGTATTCGCCGGCGTCGTCATAGTTCTCATACTCATCGCCGCGGCGATACTCGTCCTCGCGGCGACGCACAGGCTCGACTTTCTCGCGGAGGGCGGCACGTCGCCCTCGCCCGCCATCGACGGCGAGCCGTCGCCCGGAAGCGGATCGGTCGAGCCTACCGTCGAGCCGACGTTCATCGTCGAGACGCCCTCTCTCGAGCCGTCCGAGGAGCCCTCGGCCTCGCCGGATGTGCGTCCCGGCTTCATGCGCGCCGTGCGGCTCGACCCGCGCGACGACGTGGCTTTTTTCGGAGCCGTCCAGCTTGCGCAGGACGGGCTTATCAACACCGTCGTCCTCGAGATGGGCAACCGTCGCGGCGGACTGAACTACGAGAGCGGCGTTCCGCTCGCGGGTGAGGCGGGTGCAGTTCCCTCCGCGCGCGGAGAGGCCGCGTTTGACGTCTCGCGCCTTGACGAGCTGCACGCCGCGGGCGCACGTCTCGTGGCGGAGATATCCTCGCTCAAGGAGAGCTATCTTGGGAACCTCAACACCTCCTACGCCGTGAAGTGGGCGGACGGACGGCGCTGGCTCGACGGTGAGCTGCTCGGTTGGCTCGACCCGTACAACGCCGCTTCGCGCGGGTATATCGAGGATCTGACGGCGGAGCTCATCGGCCTCGGATTTGACGAGGTCCTGCTGACGAATTTCAGCTTCCCCTCGTCCGGCCTCACCAACTTCACCTACTTTGCAGGCGAGAGCGTGGACGGCATAGCGCGCGGCGACATTCTCGCCTCCTTTGCCTCGGAGCTCCGGGACTCGGCGGCGGCCGCCGGCGGCTCGGTCTCCTTTGAGGCGTCCGCCGCGCAGTACCCTTACGAAGGAAACGACGAAGCGTACTCGGCAGCCGAGGCTGCGGGCACCGCGCTCCCCGCTCTGCCGGACGGGACGGCGGTGTATCTCACCGACGTCCCCGAGGGCGTCACGATACCGGGCGCCGTCACCGTGACGGCTCTCGCAAGCGCCTACGCCTCCCCGGAGGCCGCCGACGAAGTTCGCGCCGCGGTCGCGGCGGCGGACGGCACGTCCGGCTTCCTGCTCGTCAGCGCGGACGGGCGTTACCCCGCGAGCTTTTAGTTTTTTGCGGGACTGTGCCCCGCACCGTATAGCGGGGAAGCCCCGCGAGCATTCGCGGGGCGAGACCCGCGTCCTGAAGTGAGGCTGAGCCTCACGGGCAGATGTGGGGCATGTGCCCCCACACCCCTAGCGGGGCAGACCCTGCAGGAATCTGCGGGGCGAGACCCGCGTCCTTGGTAGAGCGGAGCTCTACCGACACCTTCGCGGGGCTGTGCCGCCCCGCACCCCTGCATTACTTTTTGCTTGTGCAAAAAGTAACCAAAAAGCACACAAAGGGGAGAAAACCAAGTTTTCTCCCCTTTGAACCCCTCTTTCTACATATTGAGTTTCTACCACGCAACAAATTAGCGGGGAAGTTTGGTACCAACTTCCCCGCTTATACTTTTGCCTAGAACCGAAAGTTCCGTTTTCTAGTGCAAGCTTCTGCATTACGCTTATAGCGTGAGCGTAGGACCGGACTTTTATTTCTACTACGCAGGAACTGTTCGATGTTGTCGATATAGTGGAAAAGTTTGATGGTCTCCCCAGAAACTCACACGGTCGGATGATAGATTTGTTGGATACAGAGCGTCGTCCTGTTATGTGGGTCGCGGTTGTGTGTCTGTATTGGGAGAGGGATTTTTAAGGGAGAGGGCGGAGCCCTCTCCCTTAAGCGCGCTTTTTGATTACTTTTTGCGCGAGCAAAAAGTAATGCAGGGGTGCGGGGCGGCACAGCCCCGCAATGGTATCGGAACCGCTAGGTTCCGCATATTCGTACGGGGTTTTACCCCGTAACAGGGACGCGGGGTCACCCCGCGAATGCTCGCGGGGCTTCCCCGCTAGAGGGGTGTGGGCTCCGCCCACTTGCCTGCGGGGCTTCCCCGTGAAGCGGGCGTGGGCTCCGCCCGCGACGTTACAGCTCCGCGAGCTTTGCGAGCGCGCCGTGTGAGATGATGTTCGCGGCATGCTCCGAAAGGTAGTCCGAGCCGACATGAACGGCTCGGCCGAACTCGCCCGCGACGGCGCGCAGGACGCGCAGCGCGCGCGGCGAGGCGCGGAGCTCGAGCAGCCACTCCTCCTCGTCCGAGCGGTAGAGCGCACTGCGGACGGGCGTATCGGACGGCACGGCGGAAAGGCGTTTGGCCGCGTCTATCGCGAGAGCGAGCGAGGCGAAGGCCACGGTGTCCCTCTCGAGCGGGAGGCAGAACACCAGAAGGTCGCCGCGTCCGTCGGTGCCGGGATATATCTCGAGCGTGAGGTCGGCTCCGCGCGGCGAGCCGCGCTCCGCGAGCGCCCGCCGCGCGAGGTCGGCTATCTCCTTCGCTGTCGGGGCGAGCCCGAGACGGTCGAGGTCTTCGCGGTCTATGTATAGGGCAAGAGACTCGCCCAGGGAGAGAGTACGCATAACAATGCCTCCGATGATTTGTGATCCTGCGTTAATAATAGCGTGTTTTTATGCGCGGGGCAATACAAAATAATTGGCAACTACGGAAGCCCGGCGCTTTCGCACGTCCGTATTGCAAAACCGCTCCGTTTGTGCGATAATGAATATAATATCAACAGCCTTTCCGCCGAACGGGCGGAAGTATTTGAAATAATTTCCTCTTTTTAGCAGAGACACTTGCGCTTAGAAAGGACGGTGCGGCTGTGGAAGTCGGTGAAAAGCTCAGCGCGATACGTGAGAACGTGTCCAAGGTGTTCGTCGGCGGAGGTGCGGGCGTGGATCTCGCGCTCACGGCGATACTCGCGCGCGGACACATACTTATCGAGGACGTGCCGGGTATCGGCAAAACTACGCTCGCGCGGGCGCTCGCGGCGTCGCTCGGGTGCGGATTTCGGAGGATACAGTTCACCCCGGACGTTATGCCGTCCGACATCGTCGGCTTCACCGCGCCCGGCGCGGACGGTGAGTTCCGCTACCGCCCCGGCGCGATAATGGAGCAGGTCGTACTTGCCGACGAGATAAACCGCACGAGCCCGAAGACGCAGTCCGCCCTGCTAGAGGTCATGCAGGAGGGACAGGCGACGGTAGACGGCGTCGCGCATCCGCTTCCCTCGCCCTTCGTGGTGCTCGCGACGCAGAACCCGGTCGAGCAGGTGGGAACATATCCTCTGCCGGAGGCACAGCTTGACCGCTTCCTCATCCGCATAAGCCTCGGATACCCGACTCTGCGGCAGGAGATGGAGATACTCGACCGCCACGACTCGGGAGATAATGCGGACCCGTCCGCGCTCCGGCCGGTGGTCTCCGCCGGGGAGGTGCTCGAGATGCAGAAGGAGTGCGACGGGATAACCTGCTCCGGGGCGATTAAGGAGTACATCACGGTGATAACCGCGCGGACAAGGACGCGGAGCGACCTCGCGCTCGGCGCTTCGCCGCGCGGCGCGATTGCGCTCATGCGCGCCTCGAAGGCGGCGGCGATGCTCGCCGGCCGCTCCTTCGTCCTGCCGGACGACGTGAAGAAGGTCGCGACGGCGGTGCTCGCGCACCGCATAGTGCTCCGCCCGGAGGCCCGCCTCCGCGACATGACGCCGGAGCGGGTGATCGGCGAGGTCATGGGAGAGATCCGCGTGCCGGACGCGGGCTGAGAACATGAGTCTGCGGGGAAGACGCACGGCGTTCGGCGCGCTCGCGGCGTTCGCGGTTTTCGCGCTGACGGCCACCGGCGACGCCATATATACCTGGATACTTTTCTTTCAGGCCCTGCTGCTCCTGCTGGGCTTTATACAGGTGCGCCTCACGATAAGGGCGGCGGAGCTCGAGACCGAGCTTCCCGAGGGGCAGACGGAGAGCGGGAGCGCGGCGGAGATGCCGCTGAAGGCGCTCATCGCCATGCCGATACCTCCGGCGCACGTCACGGTCGAGTTCGCGACGGCGGACGCGCGCCGCAGGGTGACGAGAGTGTTTGTGTCGCTCCCGCCCGGGATAGAGCGGGAGACGGCGGTGCGGTTCGAGTGCCCGTACAGGGGCGAATACGACATAGGAGCCGAGGCTATCGAAGTCACCGACGTCCTCGGCCTTGTCCGTATGCGCGTGGAGGGGGAAAAGCTCCGCGCGGGGAAGGCGCGGCTCGCGGTCGTGCCGAGGACGTATCCGCTCGGGCCGGGACTTCCCGACCTCCGCATGAACGAGGGCGCGGAGGACGGCAGCCGAAGCCGCACGGGCGAGGTGAGCTCGATATCCGACCTCCGCGACTGGCGGGAGGGCGACCCGCTCGTAAGGGTACACTGGAAGGTGTCCGCACGCCTCGGGCATCCGATAGTCAAGGAGTTTGACGGCTCGCTCGACGCGCGGAACCTCGTCTTTGCCGACTGCACCGGCACGGGCTTCGCGCCGGACGACCCGGAAAAGAGCGAATATGAGAACAGGACGGCCCGCCTCGACGCGGAGGAGACCGTCGTCTCCGCTGCGGCGAGCTTCTGCGGCTTCTTCTGCGGCAAGGGACGGAGCGTCCGCCTCGTCACCTGCTCGGACGAGCGCCGCGAGAGCGAGAGCCGGGGGCAGGGCGGAGGCTTTGACGCTCTGCGCCTGCACCTCGCGGGCGTGCGCTTCGGCGGCAGCGCGGGAGCCGCGAAGATGCTTGCGGTCGAGTGCGAGCGGTACGGCGTGCCGGACAGTCTCGTCTATATCACGGCGGACCTGTCCGGCGAGGTCGGGGATGCGCTCGCGGCGCTCGCGGACTCGGGCAGCCGCATCACCGTCGTCTCCTGCGGACGCTCGGACGAACGCGAGGAGGAGCGCCTGCGCTCTAAGGGCGTGGCGGTAATGTACGCGCCGCGAATCTGCGGCGGCGTCCTGCCGCCCCGGACGGAGGAGCCGTCCCACGCGGACGCGGAGGAGCGGGAGGAGGCGGCCGAATATGGTGCTTGACCGAAAGCCGCTGCGCCGGATGCTCGGCCTCGTCCCCGCGATGATGTTTGCCTGCGGAGCGGTATTCGCCATATCGGAGGCGCTGGAAATGGGCGTGCCGCGAACCGAGATGTTCAAGGCGTGTCTTGTGACGGAGCTCCTTCTCGGCATACTGTTCTACAACAAAAAGACCGCGCTGGCGACGGCGGCGCTCGCCGCAGTCGCGGCGGCATATGCGATTTTCCGCCGCGAGGAGATATTCGCGGCGCTCCGCCCGACGGTGGAGGCGGCCGCCGCATACATAGCGACGGGCAGCGGGAGCGATGAGATACGTCTGCTCGTCGGACGGCTCCTCGCCTGTGCCGTGGCCGGCATCGCCGTGTTCACGGCGGGGCGGCTGCGCGGCGCGTGGCTGCTCGGGCTCGGAACGCTCGGCGTGTTCGTCGCCGCGTGGTTCATGGGCATGAGAGAGGTGTTCGGGTGCCTCGCGCTCTGCGCCTCCGCGACGGCAGCGGTGTCGGCAAGCGGGTTTGCGCGGAAGGTGCGCGAGGCGGCGGAGCGCGGCTCGGAGCCCGCGCGGAAAAAGGACAGAAGGAAACGCGCGGCGGGCGTCGTTCCCGCCGAAAAGAAGGACGCGGCGTCCGCGCGGAAGAAGCGCGGGCGCGAAAGTGCGGCGGGAGCGGAACGCCGCCCCGCCGCCGTAATAGGCTCGCCCGCGGCGATAGCGCTGTTCGCGATACCGCTGGCGGCGGTGCTGGCCGTCGCGGGAACGCTGTTCCGCCCGGTGGAGCTCTCCGAGTCGCTGAAAATAGCGCGGGTGGAGGAGGCCGTGGGGGACGCCGTGGACACGCTCGCGAGCGGCTTTGACGGGTACACCCGCCGCACCTCGACCTTCTCGCTCAACGCGGTGGGCTACGGACTTGCGGCGGAGCTAGGCGGGCCGGTGGATCCCTCCGACGAGACGACGCTCCTCGTCGCGACGAGGTCGCCCATACAGCGCCTGCGCGGCAGCGTCCGCGCAAGCTACACCGGCAAGGGCTGGGAGGAGGGCGAGCTCGAGGGCGCGTACCGCTTCGCCTCGAACCTCTGGCGGGACGAAAAAGCCGACGCATTCGACCTCCTGCGCGGGAACGTCCCCGGCCGGGAGAGCCGCTTCAACCGTGCGTTCCAAAGCATGAGCTACACCGTGTATCACTACTCCCACTACACGAGCATGTTCACCGTCGAGCGGCCGGAGAGGGTCACGGCGACGGGGCTCGTGCCCTACTTCAACCTTCAGGGCGAGCTGTACCCCAAGGAGCGGATGAACGAGGGGGACGGCTACGAGGTCACGGGCTTCGGCGAGACGGCTCTGACAAGGACCTCCGCCTCGGCGCTGTCGGCGCTCGTGGAGTACGCCGAGCCGGAGGACGAGGCGGCGATGCGGACCGTCTTTGAGGAATACCTCCCGGACGGGCAGGTAACGCTTCCCGCCGGGACCGGCGAGGACGGCGGCGACGCCGATATCGTCCGCACCGCGCTTGACGAGGCGGAGGTGGTGAGCGCCTACGGCGCCGTCGATTACCACATCTTCTATGGCTACACCGAGGAGCAGACAAGCCGCCTTATGGAGAACGAAGCGCGCATAACGCAGATGACCGACCGCCTGTTTGAGCGGTACGACCCGCAGAGCGAGGAGGAGCTGCTTGAGATGCTTCGGGGGCTTCAGAAGTTTGAGAAGACGCTTCCGAAGGTCGAGCCGGAGGCGTTCCTGCTGAGAGACGACGAGCTTGCCGCCCTCGGCTTCGACGGAGATGAGTTCCGCTACGCGCTTGAGATAATGATAATGGGCGAGGAGAATCAATTCCGCCAGGACTCCGAGACGCGGAAGTTCCTGCGCAAAACGATGTACGTCACCTCGACGGAAGCGCCGGAGGATATATCGGACTTTCGGTATATCGGGTCGGAGATCCCGCCGGAGGAGGAGCGCTCTCCCGTCGCAATATACATGAAGACGGGCGCATGGCAGTGGTGGAGCCGCAGCACGGGAGGCATGCCCCCGAACAGCGTCCTATACGTCCGATACAGACCGTTCCCGCTCGACGGGCGCGACGGAACATACTACGGCGGGTATCTGCCGGAGACGTCCGCAAGGCTCGCGGACCTGATGGATGCGCTGGGCTGCGCCCGTCTCGAGTACGGCGGGATGCAGCGGTACATGCCGAACATAGCGCAGAACTTCCGCGACATAGTGCTCGAGAAGTTTGCCGCCCGGACGGACGAGGGAGCGGAGCTCAACAAATTCGACCTCGCGCTCGAGCTTGCGCGGGAGCTGGAAGCGGGCACGAGATACACTCTCTCGCCCGTCGAGGTGCCGGAGGGCGTGGACTTCGTGAACTGGTTCCTCTCCGCGCGCGAGGGCTACTGCACCTACTACGCCACGGCGATGGCGGTGCTCGCGCGCGGGTACGGCATCCCCTCGCGCTATGCGGAGGGGTACAGCCTGTCCGGCGCGGAGCTGAACGAGAACGGGTTCTACGAGCTCACCGGCATGAACGCCCACGCGTGGCCGGAGCTCTTCTTCGAGGGCGTGGGCTGGGTGACGGTAGACCCGCTCGCGCTCGGCCTCCTCGACCTCGACTACGAGCCGGAGGACAAGCCGCCGGTCGAGGTGACACAGCCGTCCGCACCGCCGGCGGAGACTTCTTCGGAGCCGGACGCGGACGAGGACGACGCGCGTCCCGGGGACGGAGAACCCATCGTTCCGGCGGCGCTTGTCACGGCGGCCATCGCCGTGGGATGCGTCCTGCTTCTCCTTGCGCTGTTCCTTGCGGCGCGCGCTTTAGCACTGCGTGGGCGGAGTCTCGCGGCTTTGCGGAAGCAATACGGCGACCGCGCCGCCGCCATGGAGCTGTGGCTCGAGGCTGTGCGGCTGCTCGGAGCGGTCGAGCCGCTCTGCCGCCGCGCGGACGGAGAGACCGCAGATGAGTTTGCCCGCAGGGTGAAGAGGATAATCTATGTGGACGGCGCCTCCCCCGAGGGCGCGGCGCGGACGGCGGAGAAGGCGTGGTACTCCTCCGAGCCGCTCCGGGAGGACGAGCTCGCGGAATTGGAGCGGTACGTGAAGGGTCTGCGCCGGATGATGTTCCGCAAGCGCCCCTTCGGTCTCAGCTGGGTGAAGCGGAGGTATCTGAAACGTGAAAGCGAAAGCCGATAATACAAGGCGGCCTTTTGTGAAATCTGCTGATTGCATTTTTGCCTCGTGCAAGGTAAAATTTGACTGAACGCAAGACCCATATTAAGGAGAGATCGCCCATGTCCAGCGCAAAAAACAATCTTCGTAACAACGACCGCGTCAGGATGCTAGTCGTGACGGCGGTGCTCGCGGCGGTGAGCTCGGTGCTGATGATGTTCAGCTTCAGCGTGCCGCTGATGCCGCCGTTCATCTCGATGGACTTCTCCGAGCTTCCGGCGGTGATAGCGTCCTTCTCGTTCGGGCCGCTCTGGGGCGTCGCGGTATGCCTTGTCAAGAACCTCGTCAACGTGACGATGACCTCGACGGGCGGCGTCGGCGAGCTCTCGAACTTCCTCCTCGGCGCGACGATGACGCTCACGGCGGGACTGCTCTACCGCGTGAAGCCGGGCCGTCCCACGGCGGCGCTCGAGCGCGCGGCGGAGAAGGTGAAAAACGAAAAGACGCGGAAGGCGCTCCTCGGGTTTATACACTCGCGCCGTCCGATGGTGCTCGCCGCAGGCTCGGCGGGCGCGCTCGCTATGGCGGCGGTGAGCCTGCTCACAAACTACTACATAACCTACCCGATATACACCAACTTCATGCCGATGGATGCGATAATGGGCGCGTATCAGGCGATAGCCCCGTGGGTGAAGAACCTCTGGCAGGCGCTCCTTGTATTCAACGTGCCGTTCACCTTCATCAAGGGCTTCCTCAGCGTGCTTATCAGCGTCGTCGTGGCCGAGCCGATAATGAAGGCGGTGCGGATAGGTTCGAGATAACCGGCAGAAAAACATATATAAAAGAAAAAGGAGGACACAGATATGGTGGCACAGACCTCGCCGATGGGCTGGAACAGCTGGGACTGCTACGGCGCGGCGGTGGACGAGGAGACCGTCCGCCGAAACGCGCGCTTCATGGCGGAACACCTCAAACAGTACGGATGGGAGTACATTGTCGTAGACATACAGTGGTCGGCGGCGGGAGCGAAGAACAACGAGTACGAGCCGTTCTGCGAGCTGAATATGGACGAGTGGTCGCGCCTCCTGCCCGCGGAGAACCGCTTTCCCTCGAGCGCGGGCGGGAAGGGCTTCCGTCCCCTCGCGGACTACGTCCACTCCCTCGGCCTGAAATTCGGCATACACATCATGCGCGGCATCCCGCGGCAGGCGGTGCACCGCGGCGCGAAGATACTCGGAACGGATCTCCACGCAAAGGACGTCGCGCGTTTCTCGAGCATCTGCGTCTGGAACAGCGACATGTACGGCGTCAACCCCGCAAAGCCCGGCGCGCGGGAATACTACGACAGCATATTCGCACTCTACCGCGAGTGGGGCGTGGACTTTGTGAAGTGCGACGACATCTGCCGCGAGCTTCCCCACGAGGAGGGCGAGATGCGCCTCGTAAGCGAGTCGCTCCGCGCGTGCGGGCGGGACATGGTATTGAGCCTGTCGCCCGGCCCCGCGCAGCTCGAGCGCGCCGAGCTTTACAAGCAGGTGGCGAACATGTGGCGCATCACCGACGACTTCTGGGACGACTGGCGGCTCCTCTACGCCATGTTCGAGCGCGCGGAGAAGTGGTGCGTCCACGCCGGCGCGGGTCACTGGCCGGACGCCGACATGCTTCCGATAGGCCCCGTCCGTCAGGTGTACGACAAAAGCGAGCGGACGCACTTCACCGAGGCGGAGCAGCGGACGATGATGACGCTCTGGAGCGTCCTCCGCTCGCCGCTGATGATAGGCGGCGAGATGACCGGGTTTGACGGCTTCACGATGAGCCTCGTCACAAACGAGCGCGTCCTTGCGATGCACCGGAACGCGCGCCACGCGCATCAGGTGTGGCGAAAGGACATCGACGGGCGCGAGCACGTCCTCTGGACCGCGCCTTCGTGCGAGGGAGGCTTCTACCTCGCCGTGTTCAACCTCTCGGACGAAACAAGCGAGATAAGCGTCCCGCTCTCGGACGCCGAGGTGTTCGAGGCGCGGAGCGGCGTCGAGCTGTGGAGCGGCGAGGAGACGGGAGCGGTCGAACGGCTCGCGGTGCGTCTCGCGCCGCACGACGCGAAGGCGTACCTCTTCGACTGAAAGAACTTACGAAAGTAGCGGGACGGGGCGGCGCATATGCGCCGCCCCGAAGCGTTTTCCGCGCGGTTTGAATGATTTCCCGACGGATATATTAAGCTGACGGACTGAACGGATGCGCCGATAGCATACCTCCTTTCGAAAATTGAAGTCGTGTGTCGTGCCGGGGGCTCGTGTGAAGGCAGGGCGGCGTACGGCGGAGTGGACTTTCCGCCGCCGCGCACCCACGGTGAAGGCCGAACCTCGGTGCGGCGGAGCGTCCGTGGATGACGTTCTGCCTGTGTATGTCCGCACACGCGGTTTTCGGGACATCTTTTTTTAAAATTTTTCGAAAATTTTTCGCGGGGTGTCCACGCTAAAAGGACGGCACGGCTTTCGCCGTGCCGTCCCGGTCGCGTCGCGTTCCGCGCCGCCTACTTGCAGAAGATGTGCCGCCCTATCTTTATCACCTGCGGGCGCGACCATATCCACGATGAGGTCGCGGTCGCGGGGTTGAAGTAGTAGATGCACCCGCCGGTGGGATCCCAGCCGTTCATCGCGTCGGAGGCGGCGCGTCGGCAGGAGTCCGGCACCGTCGTGGAGGAAAACTGCCCGTCCGAAATGGCGGTGAACGCGCCCGGCTGATATATCACGCCGGAGAGCGTGTTCGGAAACGACGGATGCTTGACGCGGTTCAGTATCACCGCGCCGACGGCGACCTGTCCGTTGTAGCTCTCGCCGCGCGCCTCCGCCGCGATTATCCGCGCAAGCAGCGTGAGGTCGGCGGAGGAGGAGGTCGAGCCGCCCGTTCCGGCGTACTGCCCCAGCCCGAGATATTTGAGCGTGACCGGGCCGCATATGCCGTCCACCGTGAGGCCGCAGCTCCGCTGGAAGCTTTTCACCGCCGTCACGGTGCGGCTGCCGTATATCCCGTCAACCGTGTAGGTGTAAAAGCCTGTTCTCTTTAAGACCTGCTGTATCTCCTTCACGACGCTGCCGCGCGAGCCGTAGCGGTATGTCGCGGCGGACGCCTCGCTTGCGGCGAACACCGCCGCCCCCGCGAGGAGCAAAAACGTGAGGAGCACCGCCGCTCCGCGCCGGATGAAGCCTTTCCTTGTCATTTGCATCACCTCTCGGGGATAGTTTGGCGGTATCTCGGCTTTTTATGCCGAGCCTGCCCCGGCGCGACGGTTTACGTAAAATTTGAGGGTTTTGCTATTGACAGATTGCCGAAAAGCAATTAAAATAATAGACGGACGATTGTGCTCGGGTAGGCGCACGTTTTCGCGCGCCTTTTACGTTTTCGGAGAGATATTTCCGGGGGTGACCCGGGTGATTTATATTTGTCTGCCGAGGGGAGTGCTTCCCCGCGGCCGCATTTGCGTTGCGCGGGTGTGCGCAAGGCAAGGGTTTTCTGCAAAAAATTTCTCGGCTCCGCAGGGCGGGGCAAAAAATCTTAAAGAAAGAGAGGTCATGGACGGAACGTATGATAACAGGTCTTATACATCCGGTCGCGGCGGTAAGCACGGCGCTTACCGTAGTCATAGCCGTGGCGGCGGCACTGATATTCGGAGCCGCGGGCTTCGTTCTCGGCAGCATGTTCCGCAAGAAGGTCGCGGAGCGCGAGATCGGCTCCGCCGAGGAAGAGGCGAAGCGCATAATCAACGACAGTATCAAGGCTGCCGAAAGCCGCAAGCGTGAGGCGCTGCTCGAGGTCAAGGAGGAGATACACAAGGAGCGCACCGAGTTCGAGCAGGAGGAGCGCAGCCGCCGCAACGACCTGCAGAAGCAGGAACGGCGGATAATGCAGAAGGAGGAGAGTCTCGACCGCAAGCTCGAGAACGCCGAAAAGAAGGACGAACAGCTCCAGCAGCGCATCAAGAAAAACGAGGAGACCGCAAAGGAGCTCGAGGAGATCAAGCGCGAGCAGACGGAGCGGCTCGAAAAGATATCCGGCCTCACCCAGGAGGAGGCGAAGAGCTACCTCGTCGAAAAGCTCGAGAGCGAGGTCACACACGAGAAGGCGATGAAACTCCGTGAGCTCGAGGAAAAGTTCAAGGACGAGGCGGACGAGAAGGCGCGCAACATCGTGTCGCTCGCGATACAGCGCTGTGCGGCCGACCAGGTCGCGGAAACCGCGGTGTCGGTCGTGCCGATACCCTCCGACGATATGAAGGGACGCATCATCGGCCGCGAGGGACGCAACATCCGCACGTTCGAGACGATGACCGGCGTCGATCTCATCATCGACGACACGCCGGACGCGATAACCCTCTCGGCGTTCGACCCGGTGCGCCGCGAGATAGCGCGCGTCGCGCTCGAGAAGCTGATAGTTGACGGACGGATACACCCCGCCCGCATCGAGGAGATGGTCGAGCGCGCCAAGCGCGAGGTCGATCAGACGATAAAGAAGGAAGGCCAGCGCGCCGCGTTCGAGGCGGGCATACACAACCTCCACCCGGAGGTCATCCGCCTGCTCGGACGTATGCACTACCGCACGAGCTACGGTCAGAACGTGCTCGTCCACTCGCTCGAGGTCTGCCACATCGCGGGGCTCCTCGCGGGCGAGATCGGCGCGGACGTCGCGCTCGCGAAGCGCGCGGGACTCCTGCACGACCTCGGCAAGTCGATAGACCACGAGGTCGAGGGCAGCCACGTCCAGATAGGCGTGGACCTCGCAAAGAAGTACAAGGAAAGCCCCGAGGTCATACACGCCATCGCCGCCCACCACGGAGACGTCGAGCCGCAGAGCGTCGTCGCGTGCCTCGTTCAGGCGGCGGACGCGGTGAGCGCCGCAAGGCCGGGCGCGCGCCGTGAGAACATGGAGAACTACATCAAGCGCCTCGAGAAGCTCGAGGAGATAGCGAACTCCTTCGAGGGAGTCGCGTCGAGCTACGCCGTGCAGGCGGGCCGCGAGATACGCATAATGGCGAAGCCCGAGCAGGTAAGCGACGACGAGATGACGCTGCTCGCCCGCGACCTCGCCAAGCGCATCGAGGCCGAGCTCGACTATCCGGGTCAGATAAAGGTCAACGTCATTCGCGAGACGCGCGCAGTCGAGTACGCAAAATAAGTCGCGGGAAACAGGTTGCGGGCTTCGCCCGCGATTCCACACGATAAACAAAATCGGAGAGGGCATTGTCCTCTCCGATTTGTTGTATATCAGATAAAATATACGTTGCGTTTACCGAGTCTGCGGCCTATTTCTCGCGCTGCGGCTGCTTTGCGAGAAGGATGTCGCCCGCCTTGAACGCCTCGCCCGCGCCGACGGTGACGAGCATGTCGCCCGGCCTGAGGCGCGAACGAGCCCAGTCCGCCGCGTCCGCAAAGTCTGGCGCGTAGTGCGCGCCGCAAGCCGCCGCGAGCAGCTCGCCGCTCACCGACGGGTCGGGGTCCTCCCGCGCGGCGTAGACGGGCAGGACGGCGGCATAGTCCGCGCGTCCGAGCACCTCCGCAAACTGCGGGAAGAACGCCTTCGTGCGGCTGTATGTGTGCGGCTGGAATACGAGCAGGAGCCGCCCGTCCGTGCCGTCGAGCGCGGCGCGCGCGGCGCGTATCAGCGCCGCTATCTCGCTCGGGTGGTGGGCGTAGTCGTCGTATATCTCCGCGCCGTCGAGCTCTCCCTTGAACTCAAAGCGGCGCGCCGCACCCTTCGCATGGCTCAGTCCGCTTGCGATCTGCTCCGGCGGGACGACGCCCCAGAGCGCCGCCGCCGCGCCGAGCGCATCGACGACGTTGTGCTCGCCGGTGACGCCGAGCGCGACGCGCACGCGCGCCTCGGGCAGGCCGGACGGCTTTGCTAGGCGGGACGGATCGAACACGAGGTCGAAGGAGTACCGCCCGCGCTCGCTCGTTATGTTCTCGGCGCGGACGGCGGCGGACGGCATCTTCTCCGAGAAGGATACGAGCTGCGGCCTCGCCGAGCTCCAGTCCGCCGCCGGCGGAGCGTCCTTCGGCGAGAAGCCGCGCGGGAGCGAACGGTCGGCGTCCGCCGCGCCGCCCGCAAATTCGCGCTCGAACTTCTCGAAGAGGGCGCGGCTGTTTGCCGTGTCAACGCATATCGCTATCCGTCCGTTTGAGGGAACCATGCGGCAGAACCGCTCGAACGAGCGCTTTATCTCATCTATGCCTCCCTCGAAGAAGTCGAGGTGATCCTCCTCTATGTTCATCACGACCGCCGTCGTCGGGCGGAAGCGCAAAAAGGAGTTGCAATATTCACACGACTCGGCTATAATCAAATCATGCGAACCGACCCGGTGAGTGCCGAGGCCGGGGACGCTCCCGCCTACCGTCACGGTCGGGTCGAGACCCGCCGCGAGCGCCGCCTGAGCGGCAAAGCCGGTGGTGGTGGTCTTGCCGTGAGTGCCGCAGACGCAGAGAGACGCGGCGTGTTCGAGCATGATCGCGCCCCAGGCGTCCGCGCGCTCGTAGACCGGTATGCCGCGCGCGTGCGCCGCGACTATCTCGGGGTTCGAGTCGTGAATGGCGGCAGAGCGTATGAGATATTCCGAGTCGGTCAGATTCTTGGCGGAGTGGCCGATGCAGACGTGTATGCCGAGGCTTTCGAGGCGGTCGGTAACGTCGCTGCGGCGGCTGTCCGAGCCGCGGACGGTGACGCCGCGCAGATGCAAAAGGTCGGCAAGCGCGGAGGTCGATACCCCGCCTATGCCGCTGATGAACGCGCGCCTTCCCGGCGCGATAAGATTTTTGATGTCGGTCAAATCGGAGACCCCTTTCGCCGCCTCTCCCGCGCGGGAGAGGCTTCCGTATAGGTCTATTATAGTACGTTCCGAGCGAAATTGAAACACGGATAACAAAAAAACTTGCAGGGAGGCAGCGGGCATGGACGAAAAACAGTTGAGGGAGTTCTTTGAGGAGCGGATGAAGGCGGAGAAGCTGGACAAGCGGACGCGCTATCATCACAGGAACAGGTTCGTAAAGAAGGGCGCCGTGCTGTTTGCGGGCTCGTCGCTGATGGAGCAGTTCCCGATAGAGGAATTTCTGATAAGCCGGGGGATACATCTCACCGCCTACAACAGGGGCATCGGCGGCTTCGTCTGCTCCGAGTTTGACGAGGCGCTCGAGGAGTGCGTCTTCGAGCTCGAGCCGCGCCACATATTCCTCAACATCGGCACAAATGACCTAAACGACCCGAGCTGCGGCGGCGAGGAGCTTGTGCGCCGCCTGGAGCCCATCATAAAGAAGATACTCGCGCGGCTTCCCGGCGTGAAGCTGACGATGCTCGCGTACTATCCCGTCAACCCGGACGCCGCGCCGGAGTTTATGCGCCCGGTGTTTGAGGCGCGCTCGAACGCGCGCGTCCGCGAGGCGAACGAGGCGGTGCGCGAGATGAGCGAGCGCCTCGGGCTCGGCTGGATGGACCTCAACCGGGGGCTCTACGACGACGAAGGCCGCCAGCGCGCGGAGTTCACGATAGACGGTATGCACATGTATGCGGACGGCTACGCGGAGGTGTTCCGCGAGCTCGAGCCCACCCTGCGCCTGCTCGCGGAGGAAGAGAACCGATGAGTAAGAAGGTTTTGCTTATCTCGGTGACGGCGGGTCAGGGACACAAGGCGGCGGCCGAGGCTATACGCGAGGCCGTCGCGGCGCGCGGCGGGGAGTGCGAGGTCTGCGACCTGATGACCCTCATGGGCCGCGCGCCGTACGTGCTCGTGGACAAGGGCTACGCCGCGCTCACAAAGCACGTTCCGAGGACTTACGGCTTTGTATTCGAGCACATGAGCCGCCGCACGGCGGACGGCTCGGTCACTATAGACGACCTCGCCATGCGGAAGATGTTCGCGCGCGCACTGCGCGGCGAGCTCGAGCGGTGCGAGCCGGACGCCGTCGTCGCGACGCATATCTTCGGCTCGATGGCAATAGACGAGCTCGTGCGGAAGCACCGCAGCGTGCCGAAAGCTTACGGACTCGTCACCGACTACGACTTTCATCCGTACTGGGAGGCGGTGCCGAACGCGGGCGGCATAATCACCGGCGCAAAGCAGATGGAGCTGCGCGCGGCGCGGCGCGGCATAGACCATGAGCGTCTGCTGCCTCTCGGCATACCGGTGGAGGAACGCTTCGAGCGGGACATAGACCGCGCCGAGGCGCGCCGCCGCACCGGCGTTCCGGAGGACGCCTACACCGCGCTGATGATGAGCGGAAGCATGGGCTTCGAGGACTTCACCGAGCAGGCGGTACAGCTTGCGAAAAGCGGGGTCTTCACCCTCTGCGTCTGCGGCAGGAACACGTCCATGCGCGCGGAGCTCGAGGCGGCAAAGGAACGCGAGGAGCTCCGCAATATGCGGGTGTACGGCTTTATAAACGACGGCGAGCTGCTTATGGCGGCGGCGGACTGCATCATCACGAAGCCGGGCGGACTCACTACGACCGAGGCGATGACGCGCCGCCTGCCGCTCCTTCTGTGGGGAGGCATTCCCGGGCAGGAGATAAGGAACGCGGAGTTCCTCGGCGCCGTCGGCGCGGCGATAGTCTGCAAGCGCGACCTGCCGCCGGTCGAGGCGGTCGGTATACTCCGCTCGGAGCCGTGGCGGGCTGATATGCTCCGCGAGGCGGCCGCAAGGATAGTCACGCCGGGCGCGGCGGGACGCATAGCGGAAGAAGTGTTAAGATAATCGGACTCCGCCCGCATTAAGTCCTTGTTTTTATCTCCCTGCGGCACTTCGGGCAGGTGGCGATGATATTGCCCTTGCCCTTTGGCAGTCTCAGTTCAGCGCGACAGTCCGGACATTTGATATAGATGAAGGTCTTGCGGTCGCGGAAGTTGCGCGCGGCGCGGCGGAAGGGCGCGCAGACCCTCGTCCTGACGCGGCGGAACGCTGCGTTCTCGCGCTCGCGCGCCGGGATGTTCCGTGAGAACATACGCACAAGCGATATGCCGAGCAGCAGCATCCCGAGAAACTGTAGCACGATATAGACGATAGTGAGCGCGGCGTTCGATGCAAACCACGCCACAAACGTCGAAAGCAGCGAGAGTATTATCGCGCCGACGACGAGCGCGAGGTTCAGCTCGTCGGTTCCGCGCCGTCCCATCATAAAGTTGCGCAAAAAGTTCATACAGACCCTCCGTGACGCGTGCGCCGAGATTTCGGCGCACGCCTTTCTATAATGCCATTATACCCGCCGTGTCCACCGGAAAAGTGAATGTTCTGTTAATAATTTCGGCGTCCGCCGAAGCAAACGCCGAAATTCGGGAAGGAGTGAACGCCGCCGCTTACAGCGGCTCGGGACCGAGCGCCGCATGCAGAGTGTCGGTAAAAGCGGCGCGTATCAGGCGCGTGGAGTATCCGTGCAATGTCTCCAGGCGCGCGGGAACGTCCTGAAGCGCGATATTGCCGGAGGCGGAGAAGTCCGCGTCGAGAATGAACATAGTCTCGGGATCGTTTACGGTCTCCCCGCCGCGCCGGATCTGTCCGGGGCCGGTGTGGAGATGCAGCCGCACGCCCTCCTCCGGGGAAAACTCGGAGTCGAGCGAGTCGCGGCCTATGCTCATGCCGTCGCTCTCCTCGCTTGCGAGGACGCCGAGGAACGGCGTTTCTATCAGCTCGCGCCACGGCGTATCCGGCAGGCCTATCGCCCGGCGGCTTATCGCGTTTACGTAGCGAAGGCCGGCGCGCTCAAAGAACGCGGGGCGGTAGAGCTCGATGAAGGACGCGAGCGCCCGGTCGAGGCGCGCGGCAAAGTCCTCCCACGTACCGTAGCGGTGGGTGGATATGGCGAGGAAGGTGCGCGTGAGGTTCAGCCGCCACTGTCCGTCCGCCGAGGTGAAGCTGTAATTGCGGACGGTCTGCGGCGCGGCGGCGTCCCCGGAGGCGTTCGCGGGACGCTCGTCCCGCACCGAGTAGCGCGGAAAAACGTCCCGCACTGTCTCCTGAAACTCGGCGGGCTCACGCGCGTCTATCGAAAGTATGGCGGGAAAGCGGAGCTGACATATCACCTCTATAAGAGGGTTCACGGTGTAAGTATAGCGCCTGTCGGAGCCGAAAAGCACGGGCGTCGCCTCCATTCGTCTGAGGATAAGATTATTTTACATCCGTGCGCCCCGCTTGTCAAATCTTCCGCGTCCGGCGCACACGGCGGCTTGCTGAGGAATAGTATGTCGCGGGAGGTTGGTACGGATGAACATAATTACTCCGGAGCCGCGGAGCTTCGCGGTCGTCGGCGGGGATCTGCGGCAGGTGTGCCTTGCGCGTCTGCTCGCGCGCGACCGCCATCGGGTCTATACCTACGGAAGCGAGCGGCGCGAGCACGGCGGCGAGGACGCCGGTATTCACGAAGTCGGCGCCGCGTCGGAGCTGCCGCGCGGCTGCGTCGTCATTCTGCCGCTCCCGGCGGAGGACGGCGAATACGTCACGTCGCCGCTCTCCTCGCGGCACATTCTCACCGAGGAGCTGCTCGACACGCTCGAGCGGGGAACTCTCGTCTGCGCGGGACGCGCCTCGAAGGCGCTCCGCGCCGCGTGCGAACGGCGCGGGCTCACGTTTGCGGATTACTTCGAGCGCGAGGAGCTGACCGTCATGAATGCTCTCGCGACGGCGGAGGCCGCGGCTGCGCTCGCGGCGGAAAACCTCCCGATAATGCTTAGGGAGGCGCGGGCGCTCGTCGTGGGCTTCGGCAGGATAGGAAAGCTCCTCACGCTCGAGCTGAAGGGGCTCGGCTGCCGCGTGAGCGCGTCCGCGCGCAGGTACGAGGATCTGGCGTGGGCGGAGGCGTTCGGCGCGCACGCGGTCAGAACCTCGGCAATAGGCGGGATAGTACAGGACTATGACGTGATATTCAATACCGTGCCCGCACAGGTGCTCGGGCGGAACGCGCTCGAGCGTATGCGCGGAGAGACGCTTGTCATCGATCTCGCCTCCAAGCCGGGCGGCGTGGACTGGGCGGCGGCAAAGGAGCTCGGCACGAACGTCATATGGGCGCTCAGCCTGCCGGGCAAGGCCTCTCCCGTGACGGCGGGACGCATCATACGGGACAGCATCTACAACATATTGGGAGACGGAGGGGTTTAATATGGATGGAAAGACAGCGCCGCTCCGAGTCGGATGGGCGCTGTGCGGCTCGTTCTGCACACTCGAACCGGCGACGGCGGCGCTTGAAGCGTTCGCACAGCGCGGCGGCGTGGACATAATGCCGATAATGTCGCCGATAACCTACGGCGAAACTACGCGCTTCGGCACGGCGGAGTATTGGCGGAAGAGAGTGTCCGAGGCGTGCGGAGGAAAGAAGATAATAACTACGGTCGCGGAGGCGGAGCCCATCGGCCCGAAGAAGCTTCTCGACCTGCTGATAATCGCGCCCTGTACTTCAAACACGCTCGCAAAGCTCGCCCTCGGCATCACCGACACGTCGGTGACGATGGCGGCGAAGGCGCATCTGCGCGGCGAGAAGCCGGTGGTCGTGGCGCTTGCAACGAACGACGCGCTCGCTGCGTCCGCAAAAAACATCGGCGAGCTGATGGCGCGGCGGAACGTGTATCTCGTTCCGTTCGCGCAGGACGACCCGCAGGGCAAGCCGCGAAGCTGCATCGCGGACTTCGGACTTGTCTCCGCAGCGGCAGACGCGGCGCTGCGGGGCGTGCAGCTCCAGCCGCTGCTGCGAGAAAAGCGCGAGACGTGACGCTTTTCGGGTCAAACTTCCCGAAAGCCGTGTGTTTTCCGGAAGCTCGGGCGGGGAACGGCATCAGCCGTTCCCCGCCCTTTTTCGCCGCACACACCGAAAACGAGCACTGCGGAGCGGACTTCGGAGAAAATTTTCGCAGGAAAATACAGGAAATTTCGACCGCCGCTCCGAAAAATTTTGTTACTATTTTGTAACCAATTTGTAACTATTATCGGTGTGTTCCCGCACGCAATTTACGTAAAAAGTTACATACAAAATTTGAACACAATCCAAACCCAAAATCAATATCGACCTGCAAATTGTCGAAATCGGCGCGTAACGCTTGACAAACCGAATATTCTGAGGTATAATCTGCCTGTTTGAAAAAGAGCGGCAAAAATTTTATGTAAACCGAATGCCGCCAAAAAGTTTGGTAACAGCAAGAACGAAGTTTGTAACTTTTTCGCCGGAGGTATTTTCCGAAGGAGGCCGGGATAGAATGTCAGTGGGAAAAACACCCAAAGACTCCGCCCCGAACCGGCGAAAAAGAGGAGGATGTAATGCGAACATTTATGAGAATAGCGTGGCGCGCGGGCTGTCTGCTGCTTGCGATGGTGCTTGTCTGGCTCTCGATGGGCATGTCGGCCGCCGCCGCGGAGGAAGAGATCGTCCCGAGCGACGAGCCGGTCGAGGTAGCGGAGCTTGCGCCGAACGTGACGCTCCCGCGCGACAGGGTGACGCTCGTTGTGGACGGCTCGAGCGAGGAGTTCAGCGCCGAGCTCGGCACGGTCGAAAACCTGCTCAAAGTGGCGGGAGTGGAGCTCGGCGAGTACGACGTGGTGCGTCCCTCGGCGTCGGAAGCGCTCGAGGGCGGCACGGAGGTCGTGGTGCTCCGCGCAGCCGAAAGGACGGTCACCTGCTCGATAGGGATACCGTTTGAGACCGAGAGAATACCGAACGAGTACATTCCCAAGGGGACCGAGAACGTCCTCCGCGAGGGCAAGGCGGGTCTGGAGGTCACGACCTACACCGTGACCGAGGTCGATGGCGATGTAGTCGCCGCGACCGCCGCCGTCGTTGAGACGGTGCGCGAGCCGGTGTCGAAGGTGGTCGAGTACGGACCGGGCGGCACGCTCGTCACGCCGGACGGCAGGACGTTGGAGTGGAGCTACAAGATCGACGGCACGGCGACGGCATACACCACCGAGCGCTCGACCTCCAAGACAAACGCCACCGGCCATATCGCGCGGGAAGGCACTATAGCGGTAGACCCGAGGGTCATACCGCTCGGGTCGAAGGTCTACGTCGCGTCCAGAGAAGGCGCGCGCCGGAGCTGGAGCTACGGCGAGTGCGTCGCGGAGGACACCGGCGGCGCGATAAAGGGCAGCATCGTCGATTTGTACTTTGACACCTATGACCAGTGCGTATCGTTCGGGCGGCGCAGCTGCACCATCTACGTCTTCGGAAAGTAAGAAACACGGGAGAGGCGGATGCCTCTCCCGTGTTTTTTGTAATGCCTCGCAGAGTTCGCCGCGTAAGCGGCGAATAAGGTTAAATCATTTTTCCCGACGGCGTGTACGTCGGGAAAAATTCCTCTCGCGGAGCGCGCTTCGAACGCCGCAGGCGCGAGGAGCGAAGCGAAGCGTTTGCCGCCGGGCAGAGCCTTGCTCTGTCGGCGGCTTCGCGGGAAATTGGTAAAGGAGCGGGCAAAGCCCGCTCCTGCGATTTCCCGCGAAAATTACACTATTCCGCTGATGCGGACGATCTCGATGCCCTTCTTCTCCCATGCGTCGAGGATCTGGTTGAAGCCGAGCGAGTCGCTCGCCATGTGTCCCGCGACGATGAAGTTGCACTTGTTGAGCTTGCGGAGTCCCTCGAGGACGTCGGGGGTGGCGTGCATCGTGACAAACGTCCCGACGCCGGCGTTGGTCTCGGCTATGTACTCGTCAAGCGACGGAGCGCCGACGCCGTACATCTCGACGTAGATCTTTCCGGCGGGGCTGTCCTTCGTGCCGACCCAGATCTCGGGCTTCTGAGTCTCGAGAGCGTCCTGATACTCACGGATGGTCATCAGCTCGTCTATGACGTCGCCGACGGTGCAGTCCGGATTGCGCTCCATGAGAGCGTTCATGCGCTTCTGGGTGTACCACTCGGCGAGCATGTCCGCCGGGGTGTGGAACGCCACGTCGTTGATGTCGAGGAGCCTCGCCGCGTCGCGCATCATCGTGACGTTGCGGGAGTGCATTCCCTGAGAGCGCTTGACATCGTTCGCATGGGCGAGCTTGTACGCCTCGTTTGCCGGAACGCCGCACTCCCTCATCTTCTTGATGTGGTCGCGCGCGAACAGGTCGCCGATGTGGCTGTTCATGATGCCGGCGGGATGGTGCTGCGCCACGCAGTCGAAGCCGAGCTGCTTTGCTATCATCAGCATGGACTCGTTCATGTCGATGCCCGCGAGGATCTTCTTTACCTCTTTGCCGTTGTCGTAGACTATGCCGGAATCCTCCGGCATGGAGTCAAGACCGATCATGTCGAGAACCATCTGATACATTTCTTTGACTGTCATGCCCATAGTTTTCATCTCCGTTAAAAATTTTTGCAAACGTACTGCAAATTTATTATATATCACCTCGACGGAGATAGCAACCGAGAAGCGAAAAATTTTTAAAAAATCCGCAAAAGCTCCGCATATCCGGCGGTTCGCGAAATATCGGGAGCGCGCGGGCATGCGGCAGGAGTGGAAAAACATACACCGAACCCCGCGGGACGGCCCGGCCCGGCGGAGAATTTTCCCACAGACGCACTCCGCACGCGAATTTGCTTTGACATTGGGCGGAAAGTGTGATATGATATGGATAATGGGAGGACTGGGAGGTATGCCGATGGATTTGCGCGAGACCGGACGTATACTCGAACGTCACGGCATACAGCTCAAAAAGTCGCTCGGACAGAACTTCCTCGTTGACCCCTCGGTTCCCCGGCGCACCGCCGAGGCCGCCGCGCCCGAACCGGGCTTCGGCGTGCTTGAGATAGGTCCCGGAGCCGGCGCGCTCACCGCGTCGCTTGCGGAGCGGGCGGAGAAGGTCGTGGCGATCGAACTCGACCCGAGGATGCTCCCGGTACTCTCCGAGACGCTTGCGGACTTCCGCAACGTCGAGATAGTCGAGGGCGACGCGCTTAAGCTGGACATCGCCGAGACGGTCCGCTCACGGCTCGGATGGCTTCGCCTCGCCGCCGCCGCAAATCTCCCGTATTACGTCACGACGCCGCTCGTGGAGCGTCTGCTCGAGACGCGGCTCTTTGAGCGGGTGTGCGTGATGGTACAGCGCGAGGTCGCGCGGCGAATGGTCGCCGAAGCCGGCAGCGACGACTACGGAGCGTTTTCGGTATACTGCCGGTATTACTCGGAGCCGAAAATACTTTTCGGCGTGAGCGCGGGATGCTTCCTCCCGCCGCCTAAGGTCGAGAGCGCCGTGGTGCTTTTCGAGTGCCGGAGCGCCCCGCCGGAGGGGATAGAGAGCGCCGAGGAGGAGCGGGACTTCTTCCGCCTCACCCGCGCGGCGTTTTCGGAGCGGAGAAAGAAGCTCTCCGGGCTTGCCGCAAGGGAGTTCGGCGTATCGAAGGAGACCGTCGAGCGCGAGCTCGAGGAGATGGGTCTTCGGCCGGACGTCCGGGGAGAACGCCTCTCGCTTCGGGAGTTCATTTCGCTTGAGAAGCGCCTCACGGGACGTTGAGACGCGCAAAACAGATGAAAACGCGAGCTTCGCGTTTCATATAGTTCTTGTAAGAAAGTTAAAATTTTTTAACTTTGGAAAGGAGTAATTCAGTATGTCCGCACTTACCACAAACAAGGCCATACTCAGCTGGCTCGACGAGCAGGTAAAGCTGCTCAAGCCGGATGAGGTCGTATGGATCGACGGCAGCGAGGAGCAGTACGCCGCCCTTCGCAAGGAGGCCGTCGAGACCGGCGAGATGACTCTCCTCAACCAGGAGAAGCTCCCGGGCTGCCTGCTCCACCGCACGGCGGAGAACGATGTCGCGCGCGTCGAGAACCGCACCTTCATCTGCACCCCCACCCGCAAGGAAGCCGGCCCGACCAACAACTGGGTCGAGCCCGGCGAGATGTACGCCAAGCTGAACGCCCTCTATGACGGCGCGATGAAGGGCCGCACCATGTACGTCATCCCCTACTCGATGAGCGTTGTCGGCAGCCCGTTCGCGAAGGTCGGCATCGAGGTCACCGACTCCATCTATGTCGTCCTCAACATGGCCATCATGACCCGCGTCGGCAAGGAAGTCCTCGACGTGTTCGGTGACGATCCGAACTTCATCAAGGGCACCCACGCCAAGAAGGACGTCAACCCCGAGGAGCGCTACATCGTCCAGTTCCCGCAGGACAACACCATCTGCTCCGTCAACTCCGCTTACGGCGGAAACGTCCTGCTTGGCAAGAAGTGCTTCGCGCTCCGCATAGCGAGCTACCTCGGCCGCAACGAGGGCTGGATGGCCGAGCATATGCTCATCCTCGGCATCGAGAACCCGAACGGCGAGATCCGCTACCTCACCGCGGCCTTCCCGTCCGCGTGCGGTAAGACCAACCTCGCCATGCTCATCCCGCCCGAGGGATACAAGAAGGCCGGTTACAAGGTCTGGTGCGTCGGCGACGATATCGCGTGGCTCCGCATCGGCCCGGACGGCAGGCTCTGGGCGGTCAACCCGGAGAACGGCTTCTTCGGCGTCGCGCCCGGCACCAACGAGAAGTCCAACCCGAACGCTCTCGCTTCCACCAAGAAGAACGCCATCTTCACCAACGTCGCGCTCAACCTCGACGATAACTCCGTGTGGTGGGAGGGTCTTGACAAGAATCCGCCCGAGCACGCGATCGACTGGAAGGGCAACCCGTGGAACGGCAAGGAATCCACCGAGAAGGGCGCTCATCCGAACAGCCGCTTCACCGCTCCGGCCATCAACTGCCCGTGCATCTCGCCCGAGTTCAACAACCCGCAGGGCGTGCCGATCAGCGCTATCGTGTTCGGCGGCCGCCGCGCCAAGACCGCTCCGCTGGTTTACCAGAGCTTTGACTGGAACCACGGCGTGTTCGTCGGCTCGATAATGGCCTCCGAGACCACCGCCGCCGCCGCCGGCGCCGTAGGCGTCGTCCGCCGCGACCCGATGGCCATGCTGCCGTTCTGCGGCTACAACATGGGCGACTACTTCGGCCACTGGATAGAGATGGGCAAGAAGATCCCGAACAAGCCGAAGATCTTCAACGTCAACTGGTTCCGCACCGACGAGAACGGCCACTTCATCTGGCCGGGCTTCGGCGACAACCTCCGTGTCCTCGAGTGGATAATGAAGCGCGCCTTTGACGAGGTCGATGCTGTCGAGACCGAGATCGGCTACATGCCGAAGCCGGAGGACATCAACATCGAGGGCCTCAGCGACGTCACGCTCGACACCATGAAGAGCCTGCTGTCGGTCGACAAGGAGCTCTGGAAGGAAGATGTCAAGAACATCAAGGAGTTCTACGCCAAGTTCGACGAGTTCGACACTCTGCCGCAGGAGCTCAAGGACGAGCTCGCAGCGCTCGAGAAGCGCCTCGGCTAAAAAATCGCAAAGCGAAGGGAGAGGGCAAAAGCCCTCTCCCTTTTTTGCGGGACAAAATCATACCATCGCTTTGTCCGCCGCGCGGCCGAGTCCCCAGACGCCGGCGGCGCTTCCCGCGGCCGCCGTGAGCGCCGCCGCGAGGACGCCCGGGAGCATTCCCCGGAACACCGCCGCAAGCGCGCCGGCGCCTCCCACGAGCAACCCGATGAGCAGATTGAGAAGCATCCCGAAGAAGCCGTTCGCGTTCTGCTTCACGGCCTCCGCTTCGTTCTGCCAGACCAGCTTCGGGCGGACGGCGTCAACAAGCATTCCGAGCGCCGCCGTGCCTATGCCGGCAACCGAAGCGGCAAACGCCGCCGCAAGCATCGCCCACCAGTACGCGGGGAGAAGCACCGTAAGCACCGCCGCCGTCAGCAGAACCGTCACAGCGTTTGCCGCCGCCGAGACTATCAGCTTGCCGTAGCAGAGCGTGCTCATTCTGAGCGGCATCGCCTTCAGGCGCTTCAGTCCCTCGCCCTCGCGGCTTATCGCGGTCGAGGCGGCGATATTTGCAAACGTCGCGAAGAGCATTATCCCGAGCGCGACGGCAAAGACGTACTGCGCCGGAACGCCGTCAAGCATCACGCTAAACAGCCGGAGCGTACCTACCTCCGCAAGCTCGGGCGGCAGCTCCTCCCCCGCGCTCATTCTCGTTATGAACGGCACGAGCAGGAACATCAGCGGGAATATCACGACGCCGAGCAGACAGTTCATCGCGTAGGTCGGCGAGCGGAGCAGTCCGCGCCGCTCACGCTGCATACAGGCGAGCACCGGGTTCTTCGCCGTCATGCTTTTTGCGCTCAGACGGGCCTTCCTGCCACCGCGCTTCACGGTCTCGCGCGAGGCGGAAACGCTCCGCGCGTAGGTTCGCGAGCCTACAATGCCGGTAAGCGCGAGCGCCGCCGCGCACAGCGCGAGGTAGAGCAGACCGTGCAGGAGCGCGCTCGCCGCGCCGCCGTCCGCCGCTATCGCTTCCGCCGCCCACGCGGCGGGCGGGAAGGTCCGGCTCGCGCCCGCGAGGACGTCCCCCGCGCCGCTCATGACCGACGTTATCTCGTCGAGCCCCATGCGCCCCATCATCTGACCGATAAGGTTGCCGCCAAGCGACAGCGTAATACCCAGCAGTACGCCCATGACGGTCATGAACGTCTCACGGTGGCGCATAAACACCGCCGAGCGCATCAGCAGGAGCGCGAGCACCGTCGCGACGGCGAGCGGCAGCGCCGGCAGGAGCAGCAGGACGATCACCCCGGCGATGGCCGAAAGCGCTCCTCCGCCCGCGATGATCATATAACACACGAACGCGGGCAGAGAGATATAGAGCGTTATGGCGAGCTCGCCGAAGTACACGAACAGGAACCGCGCGAAGAACACCGCGCCGCCTCTGAGCGGCAGCGCCGCGAGCAGCTCCGCGTCGTTCGCGCTGAACAGCGTGCCTATAACCGACGCTATGCTGAAGAACAGCGTCATCACCATCGACGCGAGGAACACGCCGAACAGTCCTAGCGCCGCCCGTTCGGAGGCGGCGAGCCCTTGGAACACCCCGAAGCACGCGGCGCTCCACATCGCTTCGAGCACCGCAAACGCGAATATCATCAGAACCGTTACCGCAATGCGTCCCCCGCCGCTTTTCGCTTTGGTCTGGAACATCGTGCGGAGGCGCTGACGCAGCAATACCGAGAAAACTATCCGAAAGTCACGCATAGTCGTCCTCCGTGAGCTCGAGGAACAGGCTCTCGAGGCTCTCGTCCTTGCCGCCGCGCAGTTCCTCGAGCGTCCCCACCGCGACGAGCGAGCCGTTCCTTATTATGCCTATCCTGTCGCAGAGCTTTTCCGCGACCTCGAGGACGTGCGTCGAGAAGAACACCGTGTTCCCCGCAGCGGTATGCGCCCGCATCTCGTCCTTCAGCAGAGCGGAGGACTTGGGGTCGAGACCGGTCATCGGCTCGTCGAGGACCCACAGCGGCGGCGCGGGAAGCAGCGCCGCCGCTATGAGCAGCTTCTGCTTCATGCCGTGCGAGTAGGTGTTTATCCTCTCCCCCGCCGCGTCCGCTATCTCGAACATCTCGAGGTATTTCGCGGCGCGCTCGCGCCGCTCCTTTGTCGGAACGCCGTAGACGTCCGCCACGAAATCCAGGTACTCCTGCCCCGTGAGGCGGTCGTAGGTGTCATGCACGTCCGGGACGTAGCAGAAGTTCCGCTTTGCGGCGATGGGGTCCTTTGCCATGTCCGCGCCGCCTATCTCTATCCGCCCCTCGTCCGGGCGGAGTATCCCGCAGAGCATCTTTATCGTCGTCGTCTTGCCCGCACCGTTCGGCCCGATGAAGCCGAATATCTCTCCCCTGCGGACGTGCAGGTCGAGCGACTTCACCGCCGGCACGGCGCTCTTTGCGTAGGTCTTTGTTATCCCTTCCAACCGAAGCATCTTGTTTTCCTCCCCGGCAAAAATGTCGCGCCTCTTCGGCGCAACTATATATTACCCCTGTTGCGAGTAAATGTCAATCCCCTTTTTGAAAATTTTTATCACTCCCTCGGGCGAATACTCGCCTCGCCAGCGCGGAGGCGCTCGGTGCGTCCGTCCTCATACTCCACCTCGAGCGAGTAGTCCCGCGCGAGGCGCAGCGCGCGGGCGGGTACGCCCGCATCCTGCGGCAGGCGCTTCACGAGTATCTCCTTCCCCGGCGTGACGCAGTACCTTTCGTACTCCGAAAACACCGTATTTTCGTCGGAAACGAGCGTTTCCAGCTCGCAGAGGAACATTTCCGCCGCCTCCTCGGGCGAGGCGGCTCGGCCGCCCTCCAGCGTGACGCTCGTGCAGACCTCCCGCAGCTCCTCCGGGAAGTCCTCCTCCCGCTGGCGGAGGTCTATGCCGATGCCGAGTATGGCGCGCTCACCGCGCAGCTCGACGAGTATCCCGCAGAGCTTACGCCATCCGTCCGGCCGCTCTGCGATAATATCATTTACCCATTTTATTCCGCACTCCGCGCCGAGCGCGGCGACGACGCGCCGCGCGGCGACCGCCGCCGCCGGCGTGAGCCACGCGAGGCTCCCGTCCGCCGGCAGAACGACCGATAGGTACATCCCCAGCCCCTCCGGCGACTCGAACCTGCGCCCTAGACGTCCCTTGCCCGCCGTCTGGCGGCGCGCGAGCACCGCGCTCCACTCGGGCAGAGGCGTGCGCTTGAGGTATTCGTTGGTGGAGTCCACCTCGTCAAGAATGTATATGGAATGTCTCATCGTCCCAGTCCTCCCCATGCTGCTTGCGGTAGATTCTCTCCCGTTCGAGGTCGCGGTACTCGACCTCGAACGGCTCCGAGCCGTCGTCCGTCTGTATGAGCAGACGCTCCGAGCCGCCGCGTCGGAGCTCCGCCGCATCCTCCGGCGAGACCGGAAGCTGTCCCGTCGCGCGCAGCCACGCATCGCGCGGCGCGGGCGGGTCGAGCGGCGGACAGCCGGAAGTCCCGCCCCCGGCGGAAGCCGCCTCCGCGCCGCGCTCGAACTCAAACTCCCACGCGCCGAGCTCGCGGAGGATCGCCTCCGGCTCGTCCTCCGTGCCGGCGGGCACCTTCATGTATATCTTCCCGGACGGGATGCGCAGAGTGCCCGCGTATCGTCCCGTCGCGCGCAGAACGGCGTCCGCGAACGCCTCCGGCGTCATGCCCGCCTTCGGCGCGGCGAGGCCGTAGGGCATGCGGCCGCCAATGACGTCAAAGCCCATGTCCCGAAAGCTCGTCTCGAACCGAACGCGCCACCGAAGCGCCGCCCGTCGGCGGGCGTCGAAGCCCTCCGTGTCGCCGAGCTCCGCCGCCGCCACCGCGTACTCCCGCGCGGACGGCAGTCCCACGCCGAGCGCTCTCCGCGCCGCCTCTATCCGCTCCGCGTACTCCCGCGAGCAAATGACGAACGCCATGTCAAACCCGCAGAGCGAGTATGCAAAGCGCAGGCTCCGCAGAGAAATAAGATTTTTATGCTTTTCCATGAACGGTACGGCGCTGAACTCGGTGAAGTCGGCAAAAGTCTCGTCTATAAGGAACGGCTCGTCCCACCGGGTCTCGGCAAGCTCGTCGGTCTCCCGCGCCGTCAGCTCCCGGCCGAAATCGTTCGGCGAGCTTACGACAAGCGGCATCGCCGCGAGGTCGGCAGCCGCCGCACAGTCGGCGGCTGCGCCGTGCCTGCCGCGCGGCTCCGGCTCGACAAGCTCCGCGCCGTACTTCTCCGCAAGCCGGCGGAAGACGCCGCGTGACGGCGCGGGGAGAACGATTTTCCCGTTCCCGAACAGCGCACGGAACAGGCACTCCGCCGCGTCCTCCGCATCCCGGAAGGCCGCGACGGACAGACCGTCCGGGACGCCGCGCGTCTCGCGGAACAGCCGAACGGCGAGCGCCGCCGCGTCCTCCGTGCGGGGAAGATCCTCCTCCCGCGCGAAGGCCGCTTCGAGCGCCCGAACATTCGGGCAATATACCGCCCTGCCGGTATCCGTCCGCAGGTCTCTCTGGGAAAACGCCATTTTTCCTCCTTGCCTTGGCCGGCGCGCCGCTTCGGGAAAGTTCGGTGCGGCAACGCGCGCATTGACGCCGCATGTGCCTTCCGCGTATCCGCGTACGGTTTTCCTGCTCTGCGTCAATATCTGTATCTGTTTGCATTGTATCACGGAACTTTTTCCTTGACAAGCGGGCAGGTCGGGCGTATCATTATTTAGCGCGAATTATTATCTCACCTTTGAGTGCAAAAGGAGCTGTTTATATGCCAAAGGATCATCTTCTCTGCGACAAGACGGAAATAATCGCAACTCAGCTTATGGGCAATCAGTGGCGGCAGGTCTCCGCCCGCGCCGACAGGATAAAAAGCATCCGCTTCGACTATGTTGACACCCGGAAGCTGCTGTTTCTGAAGGGGCGCGACGAGCGCATCACGGTCGAGGTGAGCGGCGGCATGCCGGTGACCTTCCTCCGCTCCGCCGAGAAGGGCTACTTTGACGAGTGCAAGGAGCGCCTCCGCGAGTTTGCGTACAATAATAAAATCACTTTCCACGACGATGTGACTTCCCAAACGGTCTGAAAGACCGTTTGGGAGCCCTTCCGATTGAAATGCTCGGCGGAAATGAATTCCGCCTGCGCGAAGTTAGCGGCTTTGCCGCTAACTTCATCCGCGCGAACCGGCGCGGAAACGGTCTGAAAGACCGTTTGGGAGCCCTTCCGATTGAAATGCTCGTGCGGAACACGAGGGCGCCGACATATTCCTCATCGGCACATATTCAGCCCTCGTGAGCTTTGCCCGCGAAGCGGGCAAAGCCAGACAATGTACAGAATTTGCCTGCGCGAAGTTAGCGGCTGTGCCGCTAACTTCATCCGCGCGAACCGGCGCGGAAAAGGATTGTATTTGCTATTCCGCCATAACGATTTCTCCCACCCTCCCCGCGGCCTCGCGGGGAGGGCTTTTTTGCGTTCCGCGCCGAAAGCGGGTGACACCGGCCCCTCTTTGGTGTATAATATGTAGGCGCGGGCGGCACTTATCCGCACCGCCCGCGTCTAAATGAGTATAATTCGCCGAGAAGAGGTTTTTATATGATACACCCCGCGTTCGTCCTTGCCGTTCTCACTTTGGCGGGCGTCTGCTATATGCTGTACAGGTACCGCGCCGCGCTCGCGGACGGCGACGTGCTCCCGCCCGTCCCGGAGGATACGGAGCGCGGCTCCGCGCCGCAGGACGGAGACGCGGAGGATGAGCTCGAGCCGGCGGAGCCGGATGAAGGGTGCGCTCTTTTCACACGGCCTGAATTGAAAGTCGAGGACACGGGCTATGACGCGGCGGAGCCGCAGCCCTCCGAGTCCGACGAAGACGGCGCGCTCACGCAGGACAGCCATGAGGACAGCCCCGCACGGGACGCGGAAGCGCCCGCGCGGCGGCGCAGACCGCGCCGCACGCCGCTCCGCTTCCCCGCGATACACCGCATGACGCGGCGGGACGCGCTTCTCGCACTGCTCATCACCGTCGTCTACGCGCTCGTCGCGTTCTCTAACCTCGGCGACACCGTCGCCCCGCAGAGCTTTTATCGCTTCACGAAGGAAGAACCGTCGCTTGTGATTGACCTCGGCGCGGAGTATCCCGTGAGCCGCATATTCTACTACACCGGGTCGTTTCACGACCCCGCCGCCTCGAGCGGCGGCTTTCAGGGCTACTATATGTCCCTCTCCCGCGACGGCGAGGAGTGGGCGGACTGCGGCGTACTCAAGCAGGTACACTCCAACACCTTCCACTGGGTCGATGAGGCGGTGACCCCAAGCGAGGAAAGCCCCGGCTTCGACCTCTCCGCCGTCCGGTATATCCGCCTCCGGGTACAGTACACGCCGATGGAGCTCGGCGAGGTCTGCGTGCTCGACGCGGACGGGAACGTCATCCCCTCGGACGGCTTTTCCACCGTGCCCTCCGCACCCGCGCTCTTCGACGAGCAGGAGCTGAAGCCGGACGCGCCGGACTACATGAACTCGATGTACTTCGATGAGATATACCACGCGCGGACGGCGCGCGAATTCCTGCTCGAGGATCCGGTCTACGAGAACACCCATCCTCCGCTCGGGAAATCAATCCTCTCGCTCGGCATACTGCTCTTCGGCATGACGCCGTTCGGGTGGCGCTTTATGGGTACGCTTTTCGGCGTACTCATGGTTCCGTTTGTGTACGTCCTTCTCAAGAATCTGTTCGGCAAGACGTGGCTCGCGGTCTGCGGAACGCTCATGGCGAGCTTCGAGTTTATGCACTTCGTCCAGACGCGCATCGCCACGATAGACACCTATGGGCTGTTCTTCACGATACTGATGTACTTCTTCATGTACCGCTTCCTCGCGGCGGGGTACGACGCGCCCGCGCGAAGCCGCCTCGTGCCTCTCGCGCTCTGCGGGCTCAGCTTCGGGCTGGGTATCGCGAGCAAGTGGACGGCGTTCTACGCGGCGGCGGGGCTTGTCGTGCTGTACGTCATCGGCGCCGTCACCGAGGGGGTACGCCTCACGCGCGAGGGCCGCGCGAAGGAGTATCTGAAGAAGCTCGCGACGGTGCTCGCGGTGAGCGTGCTGTTCTTTGTTCTCGCGGCGGGCGCGATATACTACTTCAGCTACATCCCCTTCGCCGCCGGAAACGGTCGGGAGATGAGCTTTGCCACCGTCTGGAACAACCAGGTCTCGATGTGGAACTACCACTCCGGCCTCGAGGCGACGCACACCTACCAGTCGAGCTGGTGGCAGTGGATGCTCGACGGACGGCCCATCCTCTACTACCGCTCAAGCGAGTACGCCGCGGACGGCTCAATCTCCGCCGCGCGGAGCTTTGCGTCCTTCAACACGCCGCTCATCAGCTGGGCGGGTCTCGCGGCGCTCATTACGCTCGTCGCGGCGCTCTATCGCGGCGCGGACCGCCGCGTGCGCTTTGCCGGCGTGCTCTGCGCGGTGCTCGCGGCGGCGGGCTTTACGGGGCAGGTCGTCGCCTTTATCGCGAGCGGTTTCGAGCAGTTCACCGACCGTCTCTGCTCCTTCATCTTTGCGGGAGCGGTAGTCGCGGCGGTCGCGCTGCCCTTCCTCAGCCGGACGCGCGCGGAGACCCGTCCGCGCGACCTCTTCATCGTCGTCGGGACGCTCGCGCAGCTGCTTCCGTGGATACCGGTGACTCGCTGCACCTTCGCCTACCACTACTTCCCGACGAGCTTCTTCCTCACGCTCGCGCTCTGCGCGGTCTTCGACCGCTGGGACGAGGCTTCGTCCGTCCGCGCGGCGGACGCGCCGCCCTGCGGTGCCGCCGTCGTCTCCGGCGTTCGCGGGAAGTGGCTCGCCTTGAGCGAGGGACGCCGCGCCGCCGTGCTCTTCACCGCCGCCGTGCTTCTGCTCTTTGCGCTGTTCTACCCCTACCTCTCGGGTGTCACCGCGCCGATGTGGTACTACAAGGCATTCATCGGGTGGTTCCCGAGCTGGCCGATATGACACATATAAAGAAAGGGCTTTGATATGCGGCTTGTCGATACTCACACCCACACGTTCCCGTTCTCCCCGGACGCCGAAGCGTCGCTCGAGGAGCACGCGGCCGCCGCAGAGCGGCTTGGTCTCGGCGGCTTCATCCTCACCGACCACTGCGACATGGTCCCGTGGCAGGACGTCGGCTGTGCGCCGTACTGGGCGAACTTCGACCGCGACCGGAGCTTCGACATACTCTGCAAGGTCCGCGAGCGGCACCCGAGGCTGTACATCGGCTTCGGCGCGGAGCTCGGCGAGTGGTACGCGGACGTCGAGCCGGACGAGGCAGTCCCGCCGAAGTGCGGCGCGGACGGGCGTCCGCTCCCTCCGCACGCGCCGGTGCGCTCGGACGCGATAGCGTCCGACCCGCGCCTCGACTTTCTCCTCGGCAGTATGCACACCGTCCTGCGCGAGGACTTCTCCCGCATGACATTTACAAGCGAGGAGCAGTGCGCGGAGCTGCTGCGCCTGTACGCGGAACGGCTCGTTTCGCACTGCGAAAGCAGTCCCATGGACGCGCTCGCGCACCTCACGTATCCGCTCCGCTACATGCGGCGCGCGGGCTTCCGCGCGGAGCTCACGCGCGAGCGGGACACCGTCGCGGAGGCGCTCCGCGCCCTCGTGCGGCGCGGGAAGGCGCTCGAGGTGAACACGAGCGGTCTGCGTCAGGGCCACGGCGAGACGCTTCCCGGGAAATACTGGCTCGAGCTCTGGCGCGACCTCGGCGGCGAGCTCGTGACCCTCGGCTCGGACGCGCACTATTCGCGCGACCTCGCGGCGGACTTCGCCGCGGCGGCGGAGCTGCTCCGCGCGTGCGGGTTCCGCTATGCGTTCTACTACCGCGAGCGGCGTCCGGTCGCCGTCCCGTTCGGCTGACGGGTCCAAAACCCGCCTGCCGCGGGCAAAATACGCGCAGCGGCGCTTGACCGCGGTCGGAATAAGTGGTAAACTGTGGATGGAAACCGGCGCGCCCGCTCCGTCGCGGCGCGCGGAGGCTGTCCGACAGCCTCGGAAATACGGAGGGGTCATATAATATGAAGATCGCCATCGCCTGTGACCACGGAGCGCTCGAGCTCAAGGAATATCTCAAGACCCTGCTCACGGAGCTCGGCCACGAGGTAAAGGACTTCGGCACACACACTCTCGAGCGCTGCAACTATCCCGAGATAATAACGCCCGCCGTGCGAGCAGTGGCCGCCGGCGAGTACGAGCGCGGAATAGTCATGTGTACGACCGGCATCGGCGTCAGCATCGCCGCGAACAAGATACGCGGCATCCGCTGTGCGCTCTGCACCGGCGTCTGGCAGGCGGAGATGACCCGCCGCCACAACGACTCGAACGTCCTCGCCCTCGGCGCGGGTATTACCGGGCCGAACCTCGCGGCCGAGATAGTGAAGACGTGGCTCTCCACCGGCTTTGACGGCGGACGTCACGCCACGCGCGTCGGAATGCTCACCGAGCTCGACGAGGAGCGTTAGCTCCCGGCGCGGACAATGCGCGCATCGGCGCGCTCCGCGGTTTTTGATTTGCCGAGAGGGCGGGAACCCTGTTCCCGCCCTCTCTTTGTGTCGTTATCGCTTCGGTTTGCTTATTTACTTCACGATATTCTCGCAGAAGCGCATGAGTATCGTCGCTATCTGCGCGCGGATTGCTCCGCCGGACGGTGAGAGTGTCGTCGCGGTAGTGCCGCCGATGAGCTCTGTGCCAACGGCCCAGCTCATCGGGGCGGTCGCGTAGCTCTGGACGCTCGCGGCGTCGGTGTAGCCGGCGAGGCTTGCGGTAGTCGTGACGTCGTACTTCTTGTACGTGGCGTAGCGGTACAGGATGGTCGCGGCTTCCTCACGGGTGAGGTCGCGGTCGGGGCGGAAGGTTCCGTCGCCGTAGCCGCCGACTATCTCATTCGCCGCCGCCCAGTTGATTGCGTCGCTGTACCACTCGCCCGCCGCAACATCGCTGAACGGTATATTCTTCGTCACGGCGGGCTCGCCGTCGAGACGGTAGAGGATAGTCACGAGCATCGCGCGGTTGGTCTGGTCGTTCGGCGCAAAGTCAGTCTCGCTCACGCCGTTCATGAGCCCGTTCTTCACGACGTAGTTGATGGCGTCAACATACCACGCGGTCTGGTCGACGTCATAGAACCTCGTGGACGGCGCGGGACGGAACGACGGATAGGTCGGAGTGGTGGACGGCTCGGCCGGCTGCTCCTCGGAAGGCAGAGTGCCGCGCGTGATGTTGATGGTGTAGGTCTGTCCGTTGTATTCGATCTCCACCGTGTTCACGCTGTTGTTGACAAGGTCGATCCGATAAGAAATAGCAGAACCGGCTCCTGTATTTGCCACTTCCTCGCCGCCCAAAGTCACGGTCAAGCCCCCTGTGCCGGCCGAAGTAGTAGTCTCCGGGATGAGGTTGAGGCTCTCCACGTCGCTCCCTACGCTGATGTTATAGGTCGAAGTTGCGGGTGTGAAGTTTTCAAGGCTAGTGATCTCTCCGCTGTTGTCGATCTGAATGTTCTTGATGCATTTAATCGCCTCAAAGAGGAAGGGAGAGTAGC
This sequence comes from uncultured Clostridia bacterium, assembly GCA_947593925.1. Lineage (GTDB taxonomy): Bacteria > Bacillota > Clostridia > Oscillospirales > JAAYOS01 > CANRIN01. The sequence continues at coordinate 52,049 of CANQDU010000005.1, forward strand.
CCTCATGGTTATTGATGTAGGTCACGGTGCCGTCACTCTGGATTTGCAGATACTGCGGGTCAAGCGGTACTTCATTGTGGGTGTGCGTGACCTTGATCCAGTCGCCTGCTTTGCCCATAAAATCAGGCATGGGCACCACAATGTAGGTGGGCTTGGTGCTCTCATAATTCACCCAGCCGTTATCATGGCTGTCGGTCGGCCTGATTATGGCGGAGTTCTGTCCTTCAGAGCTTCCGCCTTCGGTCTTGATGGCGTCCGGGTCGGCCTGATTGGAGGCCACCACGCGGTACTGGAAGTCAATATTAAGCTCGATCTTTCGTTTACCGATTTCTTCGTTGTTTTTGGCTTCCGTGACGCTGATTTTAGTCTGGGTCTGAATGTGGCGGTAGACGTTGGCTTGATCGGTAACGCCCGCAGTTGTAAGGGCTTCTTGCAGCTTAACCACGCTATATTGACCGGCTCCATCCGCAGTCACATGACCGAGCATTTCGCTCACGGCATCGTCGTCCATCACTACGTTTACTTTGTTGACATCAGTATACACGGTATTATTCTCATCCGCGACTGTCTTGGGGGCGTCGATAACGGTGTTGCCGCTGTCGTTCTTGATAACGAACACGGCGCTGACGTAGACAGGGGAGGTGTCAGGCAGAGTGAAAGTAAATGTTGTGCCACTGCCGTTGACACCTTCTACCGGGGTATTGGTGCCATAGTAGACGGACGGCTTATCACCGGCCAACGAGTTGCCGGTATTGGGTGTGACGGTGACGGTCACAGCAGCGCCGTGCTTGACGGAGTAGACGTTGTCAAGAATCTTCGTCACACCCTCGCCGCTGAGCGTCACGGTGCCGCCCAAGGTGGGTTCAACATAGACGATGCCGTTGACGGTGACTTTGACACTGGCGATTTTGTTCGGGTCATAGACAGACGTGCAGGTGACGGTGGCTTCACCCGGCTTGAGGCCGGTGATCACGCCGTTTTCCACGCTGACAATATCTTTACCCGCTTCATCTACCGACCAAGTGACCTCTTTATTGGCGGTGTCCGGGGTGATCGTGGGTGTGACCGTGGCCGTCTCGTTGACGTTGACGGTGACCTCCGGCTTGTCCAGTTTCAGGCTGTCTACTTTTTCAGAGGCGGTGGCGGTCAACGTGTTGGAGGTCAGCTCAAAATTTTTGAGCTTGGTCTGCACGTCCTTGGCGGCCTGGAGCATATCCGTCAGGGTCATGCTCTTACCGTACTTTTCATACCACGCATCATCGGATGAAATCAGATAGCGGACGAACTCGTCGGCGGTGAAAGCGGCCTTACCTTCATCGGAATTATCAGCTTTGTGAGCCTGCGTGAAGTCCATCTTGCCGGTGACGGTGACGGTGGTGCCGGTGATCGGGCCGGAATAGTCATCTACCACCTTGGTGGGGATTTGGACGGTCATCTCGCTGGAACTGTATTTGTCCCAGTCAAGGTCGATGGTAAACTTCTGAGCGCCGTCGAGTTTGGCCTTGATGGTGTGCGTGTTGTCGCCCTCCTGCACATCGTCGTCCCCAAGAGGCTGGCCGCCCACCTCAACGCCGGTGATCTTCAAAGAGGCGTTGCTGACGGTGATGGTGGTAAAGTCATCCTCATCCGCCGCGGGAATAAGGTGATCGTCTAGCTTCACGTTGATCTTGACGTCGGCAAAGTTCTCGTTGTCCACTGACTTGAAATATTTACCTCCGCTGCTCCAAGGCATATCGGAGGAGCTGAACAGGTCGGAGAACTTCATGCTGACCTCATAGGTAAGAGCTCCCGTCGCGTCCGTGGTGACAGACTCAAACCCGAACGCGCTGCCGGTGGTCTTCTGCTGGAGCTTCACGGGTACGCCGCCCACCTCGTTATAAACGCTGAGCAGGGGCACTTCGGGAATGGACCCGGCGGCGGTCTCGGTCAGGGTGATTTCCTTCCAGTCCGCCTTGAGGGTAGTGGCGGCGTCGACCTCATACGAGTCGTAGAGATCGGCTACCTTATTCCCTTGGCCGTTGACTTTCCAGCCGTTGAACTCATAATACTTGCCGTTAGTTCCAACAGCTATAAAGCTCACAACCGGATAGAAAACCTGAGTCGTTTCAATCACCGCCAAATTGCGGTGCTGTGCCAGCTTGGGGAGGGAAACCGTGTTCCCCGCTATCGCTTTTACCACATATTTGTTACTTTCTAACTTTACGGCCTTTGCTTTGTCTTCGTCTTTGGGCACGTGTGTGCCTTGCCCGGTAGGTGCGTTATAAGTAAGATTAAACGGATCGTCGCTGTCGGATTTGATCAGGTTCAAATTATTCTCGCTCTGGGCCACTGTAAAGTATCCCAGGGAGTAGGGAGCTACGCCGCTGCCCTGACTGTCCTCCCCTTTGAATTTTGCAAATACAGGATAAACTGTTGTACCCGCAGGGCCGGAGAAGTCATAGGTAACATTAAAGGCTTCGGCTTTTTCCCAAATGAACGCGATATTTAATTCGCCGCCAAAGAAGCTGGTAATATCACTCTCCGATATAGTAAGCTCTTTAGTAGCTGAACCGTCAAATTTAGTAATTGCATCACTTGTCGGTTTGCCATCACCTTCTTTTAACCCCGCCATTTCAAAGTATTTGCCTTGGTAGATCACGCCACTGCAAACGTAAACTTCAGATTGATAAGTGACACTTCCGGGTTTTGTGACGGTTACCTGGTGGGATTCTGATGCAAGTTTAGAGACATCCACGAATTTTTCCGAATTCCCAACCTTTGACGGAAAGTCTCCAGCCAACCTATCAGTTTGTATATACATAAAACCTTCTGTTTCATCATAGCTATAATCAAGTGCAGTAATTTCGATACTGTTAAAGTCAACGGCTTCCGCCAACGCCGCCGTCGGTACGAGCGTCATTATCATGCAAACCGCTAAAAAAAGAGCTAAAACTTTCCTCCTCACAAAAATCGAACTCCTTTCATGCTTGAAAAGTATTCGGGGGTACGCCGAACCCGCCTCCCTGCCGCCGCCCGCCCGGACGGAGACCCGCTGCGGCTGCGAGCCCCGCCCCGCGGGCAGACAATGAAAGGAGACGGAGAAACGAAAGTACCTCCTCCCGGCGCTTCGTTCTCACTCGAAACGTCGGGAGCAGCCGCTTTCATGCGAAAAATTACCCGTTTGCGGAAAATCCTACTTTTTGGCAAATTGCGGGACGCTCGGCCGAGGGCAAAAATTCCCGAAAAATTTTATGAAAAACCTCTTGTATTTTCAATTTAATAGTGATAAAATTAGGCAAAACGACGTGAGCATTTAACCTGCCAAAAAGTAGAGGTTTTCGCAAATTTTCCCGCCCGAAAGATTACCAAACCCCGCCTGTCCTGCGACAGGCGGGGTTTTTGCCGGCTTTGTCTGCCGAACGTCACTTTCCGCTCCGGAACGGGTCGAGCGGAGGTCTGTGCTCCGATTCTTGCGATTCGCAAAACGTGTCTGTCGCTCATCCGATCCGCCAAAGCCGGAGAGCGCTTTTCTGCTCACAAACACAAAAAACGCACCCGATTTCACGGGAAAGCGGGGGCGTTCGGCTGCGGTTTGGTTATCGGCGGAGCGAGCGGTTCAGGCTTCACGGTCGCGGCGCTTGCGCACGGTGGGGTGGTTTTCGACTATCTCGCGGTAGCGAAAGCAGCGCTCCGAGTGGTCGTTTATTATCCCGCACGCCTGGAGGTGGGAGTAAACCGTAACCGAGCCGAGGAACTTGAAGCCGCGCCGCTTCAGCTCGCGGCTTATGTCGTCCGAGAGACCGTTGCGCGCGACCGGCGCGGCGTTCTCCTTTCCGTGGCCGATGTAGCAGACGGTCTTCCCGCCGGTGAAGCTCCACAGCCAGTCGCTGAAAGTGCCGAACTCCCGGCGCACCTCGAGAAAGCGCCCGGCGTTGTTGATTATCGCCTCTATCTTCCGGCGGGACCTTATCATCCCCTCCGCCGACATTATCCGCTCTATGTCGCGCTCGCCATAGCGCGCTATCTTCTCGAAGTCGAAGCCGTCGAAGCACTCGCGGAATATCTCGCGCTTCTTTATCATCATCGTCCAGTTCAGCCCGCACTGCATTACCTCAAGGGAGAGGAACTCGAACTGCGCGCGGTCGTCGTGGAGCGGCGTTCCCCACTCCTCGTCGTGGTACTTTTCCATCTTGTCGTAGCCGAGGCACCATCCGCAGCGATCCATACCGCACCCCTCCCGTGTGTCCGAACGGCGCGCAAGCGCCGCGCGGTGTTTTTTTGTCTGTGGGAAAACATCCCCGTATGAGTTGATTATATCCCGGACTCGGCGCGTTTGCAACAGTGAAATCCGGCTTTGAAGTATTCTGCTAGTCGTGCGGAAAGGCGCTCCGAGGGCCGCCGTATGCGCAAAGAGAGAGAATTTGGCGTTAATAAATTGTTAACAGTCAGATAACACATTATCCAAATGTCGGAGCTAAAATAATAACCGAAAAAAGAGAGAAGGTGGTTCCGATGGGCACACAGCAAAAGGCGGCAGACACGTCAGGACGCGAGGTCCTGCGGGCCGCCGACACCGATTCCCGATCTACCCCATCGGCATAAGAAACAGAAGGGCAGACATAATAACTACAAAATGAATTTCCGGGAGGCATTTATTATGTTTGAACTCAGACCGTACCGCAGACACAACAATGAGATAGCTTACAACCCGTTCCGCGAGATGGAAGACCTTGAGAGAAGATTCTTCGAGGAGCCGTTTGCCGACTTCTTCCGCAGCGGCGACATTGCGGAATTCAAGACCGACATCACCGACGAGGGCGACAGCTACGTCCTCGAGGCGGACCTGCCCGGCTTTGACAAGAAGGACATTCACCTCGACATTAGCGACGGCACGCTCACCATCAACGCCGAACGCCACTCGGAGCATGAGCAGAAGGACAAGAAGCAGAAGTACGTCCGTGTGGAGCGTTCCTACGGAAAGTACAGCCGCCGGTTTGACGTCTCCGCCATCGACACTGAAAAGATAAAGGCAAAGTATGACAACGGCGTCCTGCGCCTGACCCTGCCGAAGAAGCAGGTCGAGCTCCCCGAGGCAAAGCACCTCGAGATAGAGTGAGCATTGAGTCTCACGGTTGCAAAACGGTAAAAATTAGGACGGTGCAAAAGCACCTTCCCTTTTTTATACTCCGAAGTATGCGCGTCAGTTCTGCCGGTTTGCGCGGATTATCTCGCTGAGCGTGATATTGGGGTTTCTGTAACGCGCGTTCGGATTAGGCTCCTTGACCGTCGCGAACTGCAAAGCCTTTGTCGGACAGGCCTGTATGCAGGCCATGCAGTTGACGCAGTTCGTGTAGTCATGGACGGGCTTTCCGTCCTCGAGATGCACACAGCCCATGGGGCAGACTCTCGTGCAGGTTCCGCAGCCTATGCAAGCGTCGGTCACGCGGTACAGCGGGAACGAATACATAGGTCCGTGCTCTTTGACCATGTGTGTATACCCCATGTAAAAATCGGTCTCATCCTTGGGTGCGGGCTGTATGAAGCTCTTTTCTGCGTCAATATCGGCTTTGATCTGTGCGATGTGCTCGTCTACCTTCTTTTCGGGGTCGATGCTCCGCTGCTGATCCATGTCGAATACGATGATCGCGTTGTCAAACATTATTATCGTATTTATGTAGTTTGTGTCCCTGCCGATGCTTTTCAGGAAATCTCTCGTCCGCTCGGCTACGCCGCCGTGATGACACCCGTATGTGATGACTACATAAAAGTAATCCGTTTCAAATTCCGACTCGCGGATAAAACGCTTCACGAGCTCCGGCATCTCAAACTCAAAGAGAGGGCAGACAATACCTATCTTGTCCGCTTTATAATGCCGGTTCGCTTTGTTCAGCTCCTGCGGAATGCTAACAAGCTCGTCGTCCAAATGCTTTGCGACATAAAGGCTGTTGCCGGTCGAAGTAAAATAGAAAATCATCGTTCACGTTCTCCTTCGCTAAAGTATCTTGTGGATGATGTGACTCGGGGCCGTCCGTCTCCGCTTACGCCATCTCGCGGAGCGCCCAGTCGGGGTCGCGGAAGAGCGCGCGGCCGACGCCGATGATGTCCGCCGCGCCGCGCTCGAGCAGCGCTTCCGCCTCGGACGCCCTCATAACGCCGCCGGTCATCAGCACCGGGACGTTCACGGCGCGCTTCACCTCTGTGCTCATGTCGCTGAAATACCCCGGCTCGCAGTATCCGTCCGGGCGGATGTAGCCGCAGAAGCCGCCGCTGAGGTCTATCATGTCGGCTCCGGCCTCCGCGAGCAGGACGCTCGCCTCGACGCTGTCCTCTATCGTGCTGCCGCCCTCGATATAGTCGCACCCGCCGAGCCGTACGGCTATCGGGAAGTCCGCGCCGACGGCGGCGCGCACCCTCCGTATCGTCTCGACGTGGATACGCACGCGCCCGGCGACGCTCCCGCCGTACTCGTCGGCGCGGCGGTTGGTGAGCGGAGAGTAGAACTGATTGAGTAGGTAGCCGTGCGCCGAGTGTATCTCCACCCCGTCGTAGCCCGCGTTCTTCGCGCGGAGGGCCGCCGCGGCGAACTGCTCCTCTATCTCAGCTATCCCGTCCCGCGTGAGCGCGCGCGGGACGATGACCCCGCCGTCGCGCGTCCTGCGTTCGACGGCGCTCGCGCTCACCGGCGTGATGCCGGTGAACTGCTCGGGCGCGGCGCTCCCCGCGTGATTTATCTGCGCAAACACCTTCGTGCCCGCGGCGTGGAGCGCCGAGGTTATCAGGCGGTGCGCCTCCGCTTCCTCGTCCGAGGCAAGCGAGATCTGCATCGGTCCCGCCTGCCCCTCGAACGAAATGCGGCTGTGCTCGGTTATGACGAGCCCGACGGCGCCGCCCGCCGCGCGGCGGGCGTAGTGCTCCGCAAGCTCCGGGCCGATGCTCCCGTCCGGCGTCTTGCCGGTCTGCATCGGCGGCATGGCGAGGCGGTTTGCAAGCGTTATACCGCCTATCTCTATAGGTGTTTTCAACAGCATTGCCTTACCTGTCCTCTCCGCAGCACTCGTTTTTCTGCTTCTGGAGCATGAAAATGAGATAGTCGAGGCAGTCGAGCCGTTTCTGCTCGCGGTGAAGGTCCTCGAGCAGCTCCGCGCGGTGCTGCCGCAGCTTCCGTATGCCGTCGCAGAGCTTCCCCTCGCGGCAGCACTCGGCTATGTCCGCCGTGAGCTTTTCACAGCAGCCCGCGTCGCGCAGGATGCGCTCCATGTCCTCGTCGGTGAACCTGTTGTCCATTCCGCCTCTCCTTCCCGAATGTTATTCCGAACTAAGTATGTTCCGAGCGGACACGCCGTCTCACTCGGGCATGACGGTGATGTCAACGCCGAAATACTTCATGCTGAGCTCGGTGAGCTTACCTTCCTCGCGGAGCTCGGAGATGGCGGTGTTTATCGCCTGACGGAGCGACTCGGTGTCGTCGCTCTTGCGCATCGGGATGGCGATGTCCGAGACATCGTAGTTGTAGCAGGCGACCTTGACCGGGCTCTCCGGGTGGACGCTGATGTAGTCGAGGTAGCTTCCCTCGGCGTTGAGGGTGGCGTCTATGCGGCCCTGAAGCAGAAGCTCTATCGTCTGGTTGAAGTCGTCAACGCCGGTGACGGTCGCGCCGTAGCCCTCGGCTATCTCGGCATAGGTGCTCGAGATGGTGTTCGCGGTGCTCTTGCCGGCGAGGTCTTCCATCTTCGTGATGCTGTCGTCGTCCTCGCGGACTATGACGGCGGTGCGGTCGTAGCAGTACGGGTCGGAGAAGCTGTAGGACTCCTTGCGCTCGTCGGTGACGCCGACGCCGTTTACCATGATGTCATAGCGGCCGCCCTCGATGCCCTCGAGCAGTCCGTCCCAGATGCCCTCCTCGTAGACCGGCTCGACGCCGAGCTTCTCGGCTATCGCCGCGCCGACCTCGACGTCAAAGCCGACAAGGTTGTCCTCCTCGTCGTGGTAGGTCCACGGGCTCCACGTTCCCTCCATGGCGATGATGATGGTGCCGCGCTCCTTTATCTGCGCGAGCAGGTCGCCGGTCTCTCCCGAGGTCTCGGCGGAGGGCTCCGTGCCGCCGCCGCATCCCGCAAACAGCGAGAGCATCATGACAAGCGCCAGAACGAGCGCAAAAATACGACTTTTCTTCATAACTGATTACTCCTTTGCCTGATTTTCTTTTTTCCCCGACTCACCGGCCATCGTTGTGCCGATGCTTCTGAGGAACGCCTTCGTCCGCTCCTCCTTCGGGTTCTCGAAGAACTCCTTGGAAGGTCCGGACTCGGCTACAACACCGTCCTCCATGAATATCACCCTGTTTGATACCGTGCGCGCAAATCCCATCTCGTGGGTGACGACGAGCATCGTCATCCCGTCCTCCGCGAGCCGGCGCATGACAGCGAGCACCTCGACCGTGAGCTCCGGGTCGAGAGCGGACGTGGGCTCGTCAAAGTAGATTATCTCCGGCTCGGGCGCTATGGCGCGCGCTATCGCGACGCGCTGCTGCTGTCCTCCGGAGAGCTGGTCGGGATAGTAGTCATACCTGTCCGACAGCCCTACCCTGTCAAGCGCGCGGCGGCCGACGTCCCGTGCCTGCGCCTTCGGCATTTTGTGGCCCAGTATCAGCCCTTCGGTGACGTTCTCGAGGGCGGTCTTGTTCGAAAAGAGATTGTAGTTCTGGAACACGAACGCGGTCTTTTTCCGCAGCCGCGCTATGTCCCGCTTGGAGACATGGCCGAGCTCGAAGCTCTCTCCGTCAAAGATGAGAGTGCCGCTGTCGGCCGTCTCGAGAAAGTTTATACAGCGGAGCAGAGTCGTCTTGCCCGAGCCGGAGGGTCCGAGTATCGCGACGACGTCGCCGCGCTCGACCGTGAGGTCAACTCCGCGCAGAACGTCGAGCGTCCCGAAGCCCTTGGTTATTCCCTTCACTTCAAGCATCGGCATTTTCGTTCCTCCTCCGCTTTACGCGGTGCGTGCTGAGCCGGCGTTCGCCCCTGCCCTGGAGCCATGTGAGTATCGTCGAGAACGCGAGGTATATCAGCCCGACCTCTATGTACAGCACGAGCGGCTCGTATGTCCGCGCGACTATCTGCTTCGTCTTTTGCAGCATCTCCATGACGGTGATGTTTGCCGCAAGCGACGTATCCTTGAGCATCGAGATGAGCGAGTTCGAGAGCGGCGGGAAAGCCGTCTTCATCGCCTGCGGGAGCACGATGCGCCGCATTATCTGGATGTAGGAGAGGCCGGTGCAGTAGCCCGCCTCGACCTGCCCCACAGGCACAGATTCGAGCGCGGCGCGGATAGTCTCCGCGCAGTAGGCAGCGTAGTTGAGGCCGATGACGGCTATCGCCGCGACCACCTCGTGAATGACTATGCCGACCCTCGGCAGTCCGTAGTAGACTATGAAGAGCTGGACGAGCAGCGGCGTGCCGCGGAATATCCATATATAGAACCGCGCGAACTGCCGCAGACCTGGCACCTTGGCGTACTGCACCATCGCGAGCAGAAGTGCCACGACCATGCAGAGCGAGAACGCCGCTATCGTGAGCGGTATCGTCATGCACAGGCCGGGAATGAGTATGTCGTCAAAGGATTGGGCAAAGACTTGCCATGCGTGTGCGTCCATAAAGTTTTTTCATCCTCCTGCGGGAGTCCTTTCCGCGCACAGTCCTCCGCGCGGCGTCCCCTTGTTCCGGGGATTATTATAGCCCGCTTTCCGTAATATAGCAAATACTTATATTAAATATTTAGTTATACTTGACAGGCATAGCTGTATTTGCTATACTGCGGACGGGGTGATAAAAACGGAACTTAGAGTTTTGCAGTATTTCCTCGCGGTGACGCGCGAGGAGTCGATACTCGGGGCGGCGAAGTCGCTGCATCTGTCGCAGCCGACGCTCTCGCGCCAGCTCCACGAGCTCGAGGAGGAGCTCGGCAAGCCGCTCTTCATACGCTCGAACAGAAAAATAGCCCTCACCGAGGAGGGCATGATGCTCCGCAAGCGCGCGGAGGAGATATTGGAGCTCGTCCGCCGCGCGGAGGACGAGATCGCGCTTTCGGACGAGCACCTTGCGGGCGACGTCACGATAGGCGCGGCGGAGGCGGAGGGCGTGCGCTTCCTCGCGCACGCCGCCGAGAGGATGCGGGACGAGTACCCGCTCGTCCGCTTCCACATCATAAGCGGAGACAGCGCGGCGGTGCTTGAGGATCTTGACCGCGGGCTCGTGGACTTCGGGTTCGTGCTCGGTGAGGCGGACGCCGCAAAGTACGAGTCGATAGCGGCGCCATACCGCCCGTCCTTCGGGGTGCTCGTGCGGGAGGACGACCCGCTCGCGGCGCGCGCGTCTATAGCGCCGGAGGAGCTTTACGACCTGCCGCTCATAGTTTCGCGGCAGATGCTCCGCACCGACGACCTGCGGCGGATAATGCGCTGCGGCGCGGAGCGGCTGAATATCGCCGCCACCTACAACCTCCTCCACAACGGCGCGATGCTCGTGGACGAGGGCATGGGCTGCGCGGTCTGTCTTGAGGGCGTCGTGGACGTCTCCGGCGCGCGGCCGCTGCGGTTCGTGCCGTTCTCAGAGCAGCCGGATATACGCGCGTCGGTGATATGGAAGAAGTACCGCGTGTTCAGCCGCGCGGCGGAGCGCTTCCTTGCGGAGCTGCGGAGCCGCGCCGGGGCGCGACCTTCGGCTCCCGGCTTTGCGTCCCGTCGGCGCGCTTCATATGAAGGCTCGGGGTCTATTTCCCGAGCCGCGTCTTTATCCAGTAGTTTTTCATCTTGAAGCCGCGCTCGGCAGCGATATTTCTCCGGAACGCGCGGTATTCCCGGCGGTTTTCTCCGGCTCTGCGGAAATCCGCACGCCGGAAGCCGCCGCCGGATGTTCTGCGCCCTTTGGAAACCTCCCGTATTTTCCTCGCCGGTGAGTACCCAAACTGTGATGAGGGCAGTTTGAGTGTCAGGCGAGCGAAGTATAAATCTATGAAAAGAATGTTTTATTCATCAAAGCTGACCGATACAATTTCATTCCACAACAAACCCGCATAGTCGGAAATGATGTTTTTCTCTTGCTGCGTTACCGACTTGAACAATGTAATCAATAATTTCCCGTTCTTCTTTTTCCATTTGCCGGCCACTTCGCCATCCATCAGAAGTGCAGGCATTACGATCCCCGAGAGATTGAATATTGCTCTCATATTTTCCCGACTCAAAAACAGGCTTTCCTTTTTTTCGTGAGCCAAGAGAAGCTGGTCAAATCCCGCAAGAAACAAACATTTGGGAATTGCCTGATCGTATGTCTGGTTATTGTCAATATGCCTTTACATTCCACCGTTGATACAGGCAAGCGGGAAAGCCAATCCTTCACCTGCGCGGCTGTCGCGTGGAAATAGTACATGGCGTCGTGAACGGTGGAGGGACCCATGTGCGTAAAATATCGGCGGGCCATTTCCAACTTTGCTTCTCGCTCGGGAATGGGCGTAAACGCAGGAGAAAGGCAGAAGGCCTTTTTTTCCTGCACAACGTAGTTCATAAACCCGCGCTCACACATTTCGCGGATGCCGCCGCCCCACTGATCGAACATACTGTTTTCTTCCGGCTCGGTCATGCCGTTTTGCCTGCATACATTCTTTAATTCTTCTCTTGTCAGTTCCGCGCCTTTTAGGGCATCCAAAATCACATTTACAAAATAGGCCTGCCGCTCCGGTGTGAGCGACCACGTATCGCGCTGATTCCAAAATGTATATCCGCGCCAATCCCTGCTCAGATAATCCCGCCCATTATTACAGTGAATAAATAAAGATAGATCGTCTTCCGCAAATACGTGAACGGTTCCTCTGACCGTCCAGTTCTTCACAAGTCCTTCCTTGAGCGTGTCCTCCCGATAATCAAAACACCGTATCTTGAGCGAGTGTATCGCATTCGTCATAAATTGCGCCTGTACCCCGCAAAGATCGTGCAGTACTGTCATTTTATCCGTGGGTATCAGTAGATGCTGATTGGCTAATTGACGAAGTTTCAGTTCTTCAATAGTCATGATGTACCTTCTATTTTAGTCTCTCTTTTTTTATTTCACTATATCATCCCGAAATGCTCCAGTGCCGCCCTGATCGCTGCCTCTTTCTCTGGCGGGCATTGTGGCTGTCGGGAATCCTCTGACTTGGGCTTATTGTAATTCTCCCGCTCAATAATGCCACACTTTTGTTTCACTTGCGCGATGTAGAGGGAAGAAACCGTGAGCCCGGTATGCTCTTTCACATAAGCCTTGATCTCTCCATAGGTCGCGCCTTTCTGGAAGCCGGACATATCCATATCCTCCAGAGAGAAGTCAATCCTGATTTTCTTTGACTGGATTTCTCCCTTGGAAAGTTGAATAACCGTCTCGACGCATTCCGTCCCGGGGAACATATCCACCGGGCGGACGCGGCGCGCGGCCGTGCTCCGCGCCGTTCCGCCGCGCCCCCTACTCCTTGAGCCGGGTGCGTATCCAGTAGTTTTTCATCTTGAAGCCGCGCTCGAAGGTGACGTCTCTCGCGCCCTCGCCCGGCCAGACGAATGCGCGCGCCTCGTCCTCGCTCTCAAACTCGGCCTCGCCGTACATGAATTCGTGCTCGGTGCCGGCGTCTACCACAGAGCAGTCCAGCGCGCGGCCGCCGTACATGTAACGGCGGTAGTCCTTGCGTATCGGCTCGCGGCCGATGAAGCGGACTATCTCGAGGTAAAATTCCTCGGTTATCGGGGTCTCTATCTCCTCGCGGGAGAGGTCGCCCTCGCCCTTGACGGTGAGCTTGCAGGAGACCCGGCCCTTCTCCGGACCCTCCAACGTCTCCGCGCGCCTCACGCGCACCTCCGGCGAGACCGAGAGGTACGCCTGCGTCACGGCGTCATGCGTGACGAGCGGCAGGTCCGGCAGGGCGGACAGAAGGAATTTGCGCTCTATCTCCATAGATGTGCCTCCTTATTTGGCGCGCGGGCGCGCGTCTTTCCCCACACCATTGTACCACAGGCGGCGCGGGGCGTCCGTGTTCCTCAAAAAATTTGTTTGTTTGCACAAATTTTAGTGGCATTTTCCGAAATGTATGCTATAATTATGACATCACCCAAGCAATTTTGCCAAAAGGAGGAGTCGGATATATGAAAAGGATAGGCATACTTACGAGCGGCGGCGACTGTCAGGCGCTGAACGTCACGATGCGCGGCGTCGCGAAGGGTCTTTACAGCATCTACGGCAGGGAAGGGGTGGAGATCTTCGGCTTCATCGACGGATACAAGGGTCTCATGTACGAGGACTACCGGAAGATGACGCCGGTCGACTTCTCCGGCCTGCTCACCGTCGGCGGAACGATACTCGGCTCGAGCCGCACGCCGTTCAAGCTGATACGCGAGCCGGACGAAAACGGCCTTGACAAGGTCGAGGCCATGAAGTATACCTACCGCCGTCTGCGGCTCGACTGTCTCGTCGTGCTCGGCGGCAACGGCAGCCAGAAGACAGCGAACCTTCTCTCTGAGGAAGGTCTGAACGTTATAGGTCTGCCGAAGACGATAGATAACGACCTCTGGGGCACCGACACGACCTTCGGCTTCCAGAGCGCCATCGCGGTCGCGACCGACGTCATCGACTGCATCCACACCACGGCGTCCTCCCACAACCGCATATTCCTCGTGGAGATAATGGGCCACAAGGCGGGCTGGCTGACGCTGAACGCCGGCATCGCGGGCGGCGCGGACATCATCCTGATACCCGAGATACCGTACAACATCGACTCGGTGATAAAGAAGGTCGAGGAGCGCTCCCGCTCCGGCCACGGGTTCACCATTCTCGCCGTCGCGGAGGGCGCCATTTCGCAGGAGGTCGCCGCGATGGACAAGAAGGAGCGCAAGAAGGCTCTCGCAAAGATAGCGAAGGACTATCCCTCCGGCTCCTACGAGATAGCGGCAAAGATAACCGAGCGCACCGGCAAGGAGGTCCGCGTGACCGTTCCGGGCCACATGCAGCGCGGCGGCGTTCCGTGCGCGTATGACCGCGTGCTGTCGAGCCGCCTCGGCACCACGGCGGCGCTCGAGATATCCAAGGGCAACTTCGGCAACCTCGTCGCTATCCACGACCACAAGATAATCACCGTCCCGCTCAAGGAGGTCGCGGGCAAGCTCAAGACCGTCGATCCCACGGGCGACATCATCGAGGAAGCGCGCCTCCTCGGCATCAGCTTCGGAGACGACTAACGCGCTGCGCAATTCCCAAACGCTCCAGAGGAGCGTTTGGGAGCCCTTCCGATTGAAATGCTCGGCGGAAATGAATTCCGCCTGCGCGAAGTTGGCGGCTGCGCCGCCAACTTTAACCGCGCGAACAGGCGCGGGAGCGCCTTCGGCGGAAAATCGACGCAATTCCCAAACGGTCGGTAGACCGTTTGGGAGCCCTTCCGATTGAAATGCTCGGCGGAAATGAATTCCGCCTGCGCGAAGTTGGCGGCTGCGCCGCCAACTTTAACCGCGCGAACAGGCGCGGGAGCACCTTCGGCGCTCGACGCCCGCTCCAACAAGATGCGCCACCTCGCCGGCGGATCGTCCGCCGCGATAGCCGGAGACTGGTTCACGGCGCACGGGAAGGGCGTGAACATGGGCGCGTTCGGCAGCGCGGAAAACCGCGCGCTCGCGGAAAAGCTTGAGAATGTGTTCTCCGCATGGATACACAACGGCGACAGCGATCTTGCGAGCCCCGACACCGTGATACTCAAAATCGAGCTCGCCGACGACGTGCTGCTGTCGCACGGAACAAGGTACGAGTTTTAGGTCTCGCGCGCATTTGATAAAAACAGGGAGTCCCCGAGAGGGGACGCCCTGTTTTGTGTCGGTTGATTGTTTTACCCTCTGAGCGTGAAGCGCGAGAAGAAGCGCTTCAGCGCGTTCTCCTTCTTCGCGGGCGCGGCGGGGTGTAAGTCCCGCGTGTCCGGGGTGGACGCAGCGGGAGCGGGCGCCGGTTCCGGCTCGGGAACAGACGGTGCAGATGACTCCGTGACCGTTGCGCTCGTCGGAGCGGGTATTGCCGTCGGCTGTTCGGGTGCGGGCGCGGCGGGTTCGGGTCTGCTCTCCGCCGCAGGGACGGGCACGGTCGGCGTGTCCGTGACCGGCGCGGGAATGGTCGTCGGTTTGTCTGCGCCCGGCGCTTCCGGCGCGGACGTCTCGGTCGGCGTGGGGACAGCGGGCGCGGCAGATTCCGGCGCGAGCGTCGGTTCCTCTGTCAGGGTAGGCTCCGCTTCTGCGGGCTCTGTGGTCGGCGCGGGTTCTGCCGATGTCGGCGCGGCTGCCGTCTCTGCGGGGTTCTCCATCGGAGCAGGCTCCGCCTCTGTGGATTTCTCTGTCTGGGTGGGTTCCGCTTCTGCGGGCTCTGTGGTCGGCGCGGGCGCCTCCGCCGTCGGAGTGGGAGACGCCGGAGCCTCCGGTGCGGACGCGGCCGGTTCTTCTGCCGGAGTCTCGTCCGGGCGGGCTATCTTCCACTCGCCGGAGTACGCCATCTCGATGAAGCGCTCCTGCGAGTTCAGCGGCTCTCTGCCGTTCTGCACATAGGTGTATATCCCGTCCGCGCCCTGACGGCGGAGCTTTACGTTGTCCGAAAGCTGCGTCTCGAACACACGCTCAAGGTGGCGGCGGAGGTATTCGTCCAGAACCGGCACCGCGACCTCGACGCGGTGCTGCGTGTTCCGCGTCATCAGGTCGGCGGAGGAGATGTAGACCTTCCTCCGCTCGCCGAGGCCGAAGATGTAGATCCTCGCGTGTTCGAGGTAGCGCCCGACGATGCTGTATATATTGATGTTCTCGGTGAGGCCGGGCAGTCCGCCGACCATGCAGCAAATGCCCCGGATAAGCAGGTCTATCTTCACGCCCGCCTGCGACGCCTCCACGAATTTTTCAATTATCCCCTTGTCGGTGAGGCCGTTCAGCTTGAAGCCGAGGTACGCGGGGCGTCCCTCCTTGGCTTCGGCGATCTCCGAGTCTATCATCTCGATTATGCGGTTCCGAAGGCCGAGCGGCGCGACGAGCAGACGCCCCGGTTCCTCGACGACCTCTCCGAGCGCGAGGCTCGTGAACACCCGCGCGACGTCCGCGCCGATCTCCTTCGAGGCGGTCATGAGCGCGAAATCGGTGTACAGGCGGACGGTGTCCTCATTGTAGTTGCCGGTGCCTATCTGGCTTATGTACTCTATCTCGTCGCCGTGACGGCTCGTTATAAGGAGCAGCTTCGAGTGTATCTTGATGTGGTCGAGGCCGTATATCACGCGGCAGCCCGCCTGCTCGAGCACGCGGCTCCAGCCGATGTTGTTCTCCTCGTCGAACCGCGCGCGCAGTTCGACCACGACGACGACCTCCTTGCCGTTCTCGGCGGCGTCTACGAGCGCCTCGATTATCTTGCTGTTGTGCGCGACGCGGTAGAGCGTCATCTTTATCGAAACGACGTCCGGGTCGCGCCCCGCCTCCGCGAGGAGGTCGAGGAACGGGCGGACGCTCTCGTAGGGGTAGGACAGCATGAGGTCGTGGCGGCGTATCTGCTCCATCACCGGCAGGTCGGGGACGATATTTACCGAGTTCTGCGGAACGCGGCGGGGGTAGAACAGCTCCGGCTTGTCGCGCACGACGTCACGCAGGATGCCGATAAACGACAGGTCGAGCGGTATCGAGCTCGAGAAGAAGTGCTTCTTTGACACCTTGAGGTACTCGCAGAGCGCGTCCCGCACCGCGTCGTCCAGCTTACCGCGGTAGTCTATGCGGACGGGGTTCTGGCGCGTGCGGCGGCGGAGGAGCCGCTCCATCGTATTGCGGTAATCCTCGGCGCTCATGCCCTCCATGTCGGGGCCGGCGTCCTCCACGTCCATGTCCGCGTTGCGGATGGTGCGGATAAGCGCCGAGCCCTCCACGCGGTAGTGGTCGAAAATCTTCGGCAGGAACTGGCGGATGAGGTCCTCCATGAGTATGAACCTCGTCCCGTCTCCCGGGACGGGGACGAGCCGCCTCAGACCGCCCTCTCCGCAGGGGACTATCCCTATGCGGTCGTTTCCGCCGCTCTTCGTGCGGAGCATAGCGACAGCGTATATCGCCTTGTGGCGAAGGAACGGGAAGGGCTGCTTCCGCCCGACTATCTGCGGCGAGAGGAGCGGCAGGACCTCGCTTGTGAAATATTTTTCGAGGTAGGACTGCGTCTTGTCCTGGAGACTTCCGAACCGCACGAGCTCGACGCCCTCACGCGCGAGCTCGCGCATGAGCTCCTTATACACTTCGTCTCGCACGGAAAGCAGCTCGCCGGTGCGGGCAAGCACCGCCGAGAGCTGTTCCGCGCTCGTGAGCCCCATCTTGTCGTCGGTGACGCCGTCCTTGAGCGTGTCCACAAGCGTGCCGACGCGCACCATGTAGAACTCGTCCAGATTGCTCTGGAAGATGGATATGAAGTTCAGACGCTCGCAGAGCGGATTGCGCTTGTCCCGCGCCTCCTCGAGCACTCTCTCGTTGAACTGGAGCCACGAAAGCTCGCGGTTGACAAAGTAGCCGGCAGGCCGCTCCGTGACGGGCGCTTCTTTTTCGGTTTTTTCGGCCATGTTCTCACAACCTCGCTCTCAAATGCTTTGCCGTGGGTTCAGCCTCTATTATACTACCGTATCCGTCGCTTTGCCACAAAAATCGAAAAAAAGATGCCGGAATTTTATTTCGTGCGACGGCGGAGGGACGCCGGCGGCGGTGAAAATCAGCGGCGGGTCTGGACAAACCGGCCGGAATATGATAAAATCAAACTGAGGTAACAGCGGTATTTTGCGGCTTTGCCGCACGGAACTTCCGGCGAAAGGGGAGAGCGCATGAGAAAGGTCACGGCACGGCTCGCGGCGCTGCTTGTCGCGGCGGCGGTCGCCGCGGCGACGCTTCCCGCGCTCGCCGTTTCGGCGGCTCCGCCGCCGGATTTCACGCCGAAGACCGAGACGCTCCTCCTCGTGGACATGTCCACGGGTGAGGCGGTATACAGTGCGGAGGCGGACAAGGTGCGGCCGATGGCGTCGCTGACAAAGATAATGACCTACATAGTCACGGCGGAGCACGTAGACGACCTTGCCGGTACTCAGGTGGAGATACTTGACGAGCCGCTTGACGACATACGGGGACGCGGCGCTTCTCTCGCGGGAGTAGAAGCGTACGTGGGAAAGACTCTCTCGGTGCTCGACCTGCTGTACGGGCTGATGCTCCCGAGCGGGTGCGACGCGGCGGCGGAGCTCGCGTGGTACGTCTGCGGCGGCGACTTAGGCGCGTTCGTGAAGCTCATGAACGACAAGGCGGCGGAGCTCGGCTGTGAAAATACGACCTTTGCGGATTCCCACGGACTGTCGGACGAAAACAAGACGACCGCGTGGGACATGTACAGGATAGCGTCCTACGCCCTCGGCGTTCAGCACTTCCGGGAGGTCGTGACCGCGACGAGGTACACCCTCCCCGGCGCGTCCGCGCCGATGTTCACCTCCGTAATGCTCCAGGATCGCGCCAACGGAGGGCGGTACTACTACCCCTACGCGAGCGGGATAAAGACGGGCTACATCAGCGCCGCGGGGCGCTGCCTCGTCTCCACCGCGACGAAGGGCGGCACGAGCTATATGTGCGTGGCGCTCGGCAGCGAGTACGACCCCGCGCAGAACAACGCCATGCTCGACTCGGTCGCCCTCTACAAGTGGGCGTTTGGCAACTTCACCGAGAATGTAGATGTGGACATACGGCGGCGCTTTGTGTCGATGCAGCTCGGGAGCAGCGAGCCCCTCGAGTTTTCGGTGGGCGGCGAGGGCGAGACGCTTTCGTGGTCCTCCTCCGACCCGTCGGTGGCGGAGGTGGACGCGCGCGGCGTCGTCACGGCGCATTCCCTCGGCGAAACGGTGATACGCGCCGAGAGCAGGACCGGCAACATCGACGAATGTACGGTGTCCGCCGGGTACTACAACGGCATCTACGTCTCGGAGGACTACGGCGACTACACCTCCGGCGCGCGCGCACCGATCGACTGGGCGGCGGTGAAGGATGCGGGGCTCGACTTTGCGATCATCCGCGCGGAGACCGGCTCCGGCAAGCGGGATAAAGACTTTGAGGCGAACGTCTCCGGCGCGGAGGCAAACGGAGTTCCCTACGGGCTGTTTCTCGTCTCCGGCGCGAAGACCACGGAGGAGGCCTCGGCGGACGCGCGGCGCTTCGCGGAGGAGCTGAAGGCCGCGGGGCACGTCCCCGCTCTGCCGGTGTTCTACGACATGACCGGCGCGGGAGAAAACGGCACGGCGCTCGCGCTCGCGTTTTCCTCGGCGCTCGAGCAGTATGGGCTCGCGGGCGCGGTCTACGCGCCGAGAGAGGACTTTGCGGCGTTCGACCTCGCGGCGCTCGGGACGGCGGGAGTGCCGCTGTGGTGCAGATATATCGCGAACGTGAGCGGCTTTGAAAGCCCGATTGAGGTTCCCGGCGGCGTGACGCCGGACGTGTGGCAGCACAGGGCAAATCTTTACTTCCCGGAGGCGGCGCAGAACCTGCGCGGCAATGCCTCCGCAAACCTTATTTATATGTTGAGCGCTCTTACCGGGGACATGACCCCGCCCGAGACGGCGGCCGTGCAGACGGACGGCGAGGCGGAGGTGACCCTCAGCTGGAGAGCGCCGGGCTATGACTTTGACGGATACGCGGTCTACCGCCGCGAGAGCGGCGGCGAGCCCGAGCTTATCGCGACGCTCAGGAAGACCGCGAGCGTATATACCGACACCTCGGTCGAGTACGGACACACCTACGTCTACACCGTGGCGGCGAGGGTCGGGGGAGACATATTCGACGAGGACTACAGGGCGGAGGTCGGAGGCGACAGCCGCGAGGTCGCGGTGACGCCGCCGGAGCTCCCGTCGGCATCGCCCGAGGCTGCGCCGCCGACGGCGCAGGACGGCACGTCGGAGGAACCGAAGCAGGATACCGAAGCCGAGGGCAAGCCCGAGGCGGGAATATATGTCGCGGCCGTGTTTGGCGCGGTGGCGCTCGTCGCCGCGGTCGGCTCGGTGAAGGGAGGGAAAAATCAAAAGGGAAAGCGTTCAAAGTGACAGTCAACACTGTTTGTACCGTAAAATGCTCGATATTCGGAAAGGAGTGTATTTATGGAAAAACTGAAAAAGCTGTTTTCGACACCCGAGAGGAAGATCATCACCGTCGTCTGCATCGTGCTCATTCTCGCGATAGCGGGCGCGGGGACGGTCATGGCCGTGCGCGCGAACGCGCAGCACAACGCGATAGGCGTTGAAAATGCGACAAACTTCGCGTTCGCGGACGCCGGGGTGGATCCAGCCTCCGCGCGCGTGGAGCACACCGAGTTTGAGTTTGAAAACGGGCGGTTCGTCTATGAGATAGAGTTCACCGCCGACGGCGCGGAGTACGACTACCTCGTAAGCGCGGCGGACGGCGCGATAGTGAAGAAGGAGGTCGAGCGCGTCCGGAACGGCGCGGCGGGCGAGCCCGTCCCGGCGACCGTTACGCTTGAAGCCGCGAAGAATGCGGCGCTCGCGGACGCGGGGCTCGCGGAGTCGGACGTCACGTTCACCAAGACCCGCCTCGACACGGAGGACGGCTTTGCGGTCTATGAGATAGATTTCTACACGGCGGACTCCGAGTATGAGTACGAGATAAACGCCGAGACCGGCGAGGTTTTCAGCAGGAGCAGAGAGGTCTGGAACGGCGGCAGACCCGCCGCTCAGCCGACCTCCGCGCCCACGGTCGCGCCGACAGCCGCACCGTCCGAGGCTCCGACCCCCGCGGCGTCCGAGGCTCCGACCCCGGTTCCGACCGCGGCTCCGACTGCAACGCCGACGGCCACACCGTCCGAGACGCCTAGTGCCGTTCCGACGGCAACTCCGGCTTCCGACGGCTATATCGGTACCGACGCCGCGAAGGACGCGGCGCTCGCGGACGCGGGGCTTTCCGCGTCGGATGTCACGTTTGTCAAGGAGAAGTTCGACTGGGACGACAGGCGCGCGGTGTATGAGATAGAGTTCTACGGCACGGACGCGGAGTACGAGTATGAGATAGACGCACTCACCGGCGCTGTCATAAGCAAGAGCAAGGAGATCTGGGGCGGCG
This sequence comes from uncultured Clostridia bacterium, assembly GCA_947593925.1. GTDB lineage: Bacteria > Bacillota > Clostridia > Oscillospirales > JAAYOS01 > CANRIN01. The sequence continues at coordinate 73,167 of CANQDU010000005.1, forward strand.
GCAGACCTGTCGCACAGCCGACGGTCGCGCCCTCGGCGGCTCCGTCCGAGACGCCGACACCCACACCCACACCTACGGCGGCTCCGAGCGCGACGCCTACTGCCGACGGCTACATCGGCGCGGACGCCGCGAAGGACGCGGCGCTCGCGGACGCGGGACTTTCCGCGTCGGACGTCACCTTTGTCAAGCAGGAGTTTGACCGCGACGACGGGCGCGCGGTGTACGAGGTGGAGTTTTACAGCGGCGGCGTCGAGTACGAGTACAAGATAGACGCCGCGACCGGCGCGGTGCTCGAGCGCGACGTCGATCTCGACCACGACCACCACTGATCGTCGAAAGCAAAACAGCAGAGAAGGGGCAGACCGCCGTCGGGCGGTCTGCCCCTTATTGCCGTATTCGTTTGTCTGCCGCAGGCAGTTTTTGCCGCCTCGGAGCGGGCAAAACAAACCCGGCAAGCGTGTATTGCGCTTGCCGGGTTTTTGGCGGAGGTGGAGAGATTCGAACTCTCGAAGAGCTTTTGACCCTTACACGATTTCCAATCGTGCGCCCTCGACCAAGCTAGGCGACACCTCCGCATCGAGCCCAACTATAATAACACAAAGCGGATAGGTTGTCAAGAGTCAGATTTCCCCCCGGAGCGTCACAGCCTGTCGTCGCAAAGCGTCCGTCCGGCGTTTGTCTTTTCGGCGCTCGCCGCGCTGCCGTACTCGCGCGGGCGGGAGCGCAGATTTTCTTTCGGCGCAAGATTGCGATTTTGCCTCCGACGTGGTATGATTGACGTAACGCGCACCCGCGCCGCTCATCTCCGCGCGGGACGTTTTTGCGCTTTGTCCGGCGCGCCCCGTGCGCGCTTTACATTCTGCATACGAAAGGAGCTTCCCATGAAGACTCTGTATGTGTCCGACCTTGACGGCACGCTGCTCGACCGCGACGGCACTCTCGGCCCGTACACGCTCAAGACGCTGAACGCCCTCATCTCCGACGGCGTGAGCTTCACCTACGCGACGGCGCGGAGCTATGCCTCCGCCGCGAGAGTGACGCAGGGCCTGCGGCTCACCCTGCCCGCCGTCGCTTACGGCGGCGCGCTGATAGTCCGGCCGGACACCGGCAGAGCCGTCTCCTGGACGACCATTCCGCAGGAGGGAGCGGACGACCTCGTCCGCGCGTTCCGCGAGCTCGACCTCAGCCCCCTCGTCTACTCGCTCATCGGCGGGACCGACCGCGTCTCCTGGCTCACGACGCGGGTAAACGACGGGATACGGAACTACCTCAACTCGCGGCGCGGCGACGCGCGCCTCCGTCCCGTGACCGACGAGCCCCGCCTGTATGACGGTATCCCCTTCTACTTCACCTGTATCGGGGAGCGGGATGAGCTGCTGCCGCTCTTCGAGCGTTTTTCCGGCGACCCCCGCTTCAACGTCAGCCTGCACCGGGAGCTGTACCGCGAGGAGTATTGGTGCGAGATAACGTCCTCCGCCGCCTCCAAGGCCGGCGCCGTCGCGCGGATAAAGAGCATCTGCGGCTTTGACCGCGTCGTCTCCTTCGGCGACACGGAGAGCGACCTGGATATGCTCCTCACGTCCGACGAGAGCTATGCCGTGGCGGACGCCGCTCCGGCACTCCGTGAGGCGGCGACGGCGGTCATCGGTTCGAACTCCGCGGACGGCGTCGCCATCTGGCTTTCGGAGCACGCGCAGAGGTTTGAGCCGGAGGACGAGCCCGACGGCGACGCGGCGGCGGAGTTAGCGCTCCCGGCGCTCAGTCTCCTGCCCGCCGGAGAGCGCGCGAGGGCGTGCTGCTTTACCGGCCACCGAAGCATGACGCCGGAGGAGCGCCGGGAGCTCACTCCACGGCTCGGGATGCTCGTGCTCGACCTGTACCGCGAGGGATACCGCCGCTTCTACGTCGGCGGCGCTTACGGCTTCGACCTCCTTGCGGGGCTTGCGGTCGTGGCCGCGATACGGAACGGATGCAAGGACATCGAGCTTGTGCTCGCCTGCCCGTTCCCCGGCCACGACTCGCGCTGGCAGGCTCGCGACCGCGAGCTCCTGCGGCGCATACGCGCCTACGCCTCGGAGGAGGTGTGCGTATGCCCGGTATACTTCCCCGGCGCATACGCGGCGCGCAACCGCTACATGATAGAGCGGACGTCCGCCTGCGTCGCCTACTACCTGCCCGGGCGCGAGCAGAGCGGCACCGGGCAGACCGTCCGCCTGGCGGAGCAGGCGGGGCATAAAGTATACATTCTTTAAGTTTGTCAAAAAAGTTCTTACGAACTTTTTTGACAAACTTTCGCGGGAAATCACGCTCGCTTCGCAATTCCCACGCGGTCAGAGACCGCGTGGGAGCCCTTCCGATTGAAATGCTCGGCGCAAATGAATTGCCCCTGCGCGAAGTTAGCGGCTTTGCCGCCAACTTCAACCGCGCGAACCGGCGTGGAGCCGCCTTCGGCGGAAAATCGACGCACGCTGCGCGAGAAGTATTTTCGGCGACGTACACGCCGCCGCCGAAAATAAATTTGACTTTATTTCGCCGCTTACGCGGCGAAACTCTGCGAGGCTTGATTACATCGTCCGCGCCGGTTTGCGCGGTTGATGTTGCCGCAGGCAACATCGCGCAGGCATATTAAGCACTGTGTTTGGCATTGCCCGCGAAGCGGGCAATGCTCACGAGGGCTGAACAGGTGCCGATGAGGAACGTGTTGGCGCCCTCGTGTTTCCGAGCGAGCATTTCAATCGGAAGGGCCCCCCAAACGGTGCGAAGCACCGCTTGGGGATATATTGTGTTGTGCGGCGAAATGTGGTAACATATAAACTGCAAAAAGAAAGGGGTGTCTGCCATGAGAGAGCTTGACAGCCGGCTGATAGCCGAGGCGGTCGCGGATATGTGCGTCCGCGCGAACACCGTCCTGCCGGACGACGTGCGGGCGGCGCTCGACCTCGCCCGCCGGGACGAGGACGGCGAGGCGGCGCGCGGAATACTCGACACTATCATAGAAAACTACCGCGCCGCCGGTCCCGTGCCCATCTGTCAGGATACCGGGCTCGCGTGCGTCTTTGTCGAGGTGGGGCAGGACGTCCACATCTCCGGCAGTCTTGCGGACGCGGTGAACGCCGGCGTCGCGAAGGGCTACACAGACGGATACCTCAGAAAGTCGGTCGTGCGCGACCCGCTCGACCGCGTGAACACCGGCGACAACACCCCCGCGCTCCTCTACACCGAGCTCGTCCCGGGCGACCGCGTGAAGATAACCGTCGCGCCGAAGGGCGCGGGCAGCGAGAACATGAGCCGCATAGCCATGCTCAAGCCCTCCGACGGCATCGGCGGCGTCCGTGATTTCGTGCTCGAGACGGTGCGCCTCGCGGGGCCTAACCCCTGCCCGCCGATAGTCGTCGGCGTCGGTATAGGCGGGAACTTCGACAAGGCGGCGCTGCTCGCAAAGAGGGCGCTGCTCCGTCCCGTCGGCTCGCACAATCCGGCAGAGACGTACTCCGCTCTTGAAAGCGAGCTTCTCACGCTCATAAACTCGACCGGCATAGGGCCGCAGGGTCTCGGCGGGCGGACGACGGCGCTCGGCGTCAACATTGAGACGATGCCGACGCACATCGCGAGCCTCCCCTGCGCCGTGAACATCAACTGCCACGTCTCGAGACACGTCACGGAGGTGCTGTGATGACTTACGAGCTTACCGCCCCGCTCACGCGGGATGCCGCCGCGCGTCTCCGCGCTGGGGACAGCGTTCTGATAAGCGGCGTCATCTTTTCCGCGCGGGACGCCGCGCACAAGCGGCTCTGCGAGCTTCTTGACGCGGGAAAGCCGCTCCCTCTGCCTCTGGAGGGTTCGGTGATATACTACATGGGCCCGTCGCCCGCGCTTCCGGGCACGCCGATAGGCGCGGCGGGACCGACGACGAGCTATCGTATGGACGCCTACGCGCCGCGCCTCCTCGCGCTCGGGAACCTCGGCATGATTGGCAAGGGCCGCCGCTCGCGCGAGGTCGTGGAAGCGATGAAGGAGGCGGGCGCGGTATACTTCGGCGCGACCGGCGGCGCAGGCGCGCTGCTCTCGCGGTGCATCACCTCCGCCGAAGTCGCCGCGTGGCCCGACCTCGGCGCGGAGGCGCTCATGCGCCTCGAGGTGAAGGACTTTCCCGCCGTCGTCGTCATAGATTCGCTCGGAAACGATTTGTACGACATCGGCCCGCGGCAGTACCACGAGAGGCACGGGGAAAAGTGAGGCGGCGGAATTCCCGCCTCCGACCACTGAAACTGCGGTCAAATCTCGGTTCGGTGCAAAAACGTCCGGACGATAATTCGTCCGGACGTTTTTCGTGTTCTGTCAAAGTATTCAGCCGACAAAGGGCACTACGCCTTCGACCGCCTTCGCCGCGTCGATGCGGGCGTCGCCGTTGTCCACGTCGATAAGGACGTACCGGTCGTTACCCATACCCATCTCCTTCATGTAGGAGAGTTGGCGGTAGCCGTGGCGGGACTCGATACGCTCGATGAGGTCGTGGCGGTGCTCTTCGCTCATGGCGGCTATCATGTCCACGCTCGCCTGATCCGCCGCGAGGATGTCAACGCTTGCGAGTATCCCTACGTTGGGCGTCGTGACCGGCTCCGCGTCAACGCCCTCGCAGTCGCAGGAGACGGACATATTCCGCATCACGTTCACATACACTACATTCTGCCCGAAGTGATCTATCGCGGCTTTAGTGGATTCCGTGATCTTTTCCATCAGTTCTTCCTCCACTACGCCCCAGTCGTCGCCGTTCTTGGCATGGATCATGCCTTTTCCGACCCGGCCGTCCGCACAGCCGATGCCGATGTTCTTATTCGAGCCGCCGAAGCCGCCCATGGTGTGACCCTTGAAGTGGGTGAGCGTCACCATGGAGTCATAGTCGGGCAGCGACTTGCCGACAGACATCTCCGTAAACCACTTGCCGCCCTTCACCGGGAGCATCACGGTACCGTGCTCGTCGGTGATGTCCACGGTGGTGAACTTCGTCCAACCGTTCACCTCCAGCGTCTTGCGGTGCTGTTCGGTGGTATAGCGGTCGCCCTCGTAGAAGGTGTTGGTCTCGATTATGGTCGCGTCGGGAAGCTCCTTCTCCATAAAGACCCTGACCCATTCCGGCGGGATAATGTTCGGGCCGTGGGGCTCGCCGGTATGGAGCTTTATCGCTACCTTGCCCCCGATGTGCTCCTTCACCCGGTCGTACACCTTTATCATGCCCTCCGGGGAAAGGTCTCTTGTAAAGTACACGATGCTCTCGTTCCCGGTGCGCTCCGCGTAGGGAACGTAGCGGCTGCCGTTCTTCTTCGTATCCTTTTCCATGATCTGCGCCTCTTTTCAATCGGTGTTGTTTGCGGTACATTTGAAGTCTACCACGATTACGGCTTCGGATATAGCACATCTGTTAGATTTTTGACCGAATCGTTTGCGGAAATTACGGCAGTTCCGGCTCTACGTCATACTCCCCGTCGATGAGCAGTACCTCCTGGCCGCTCGCCCGGCATCGCTCCAAAACCCGATTGTTCTCCGCTGTCAGACGTTCCGCGGTGCAGTCGTCCTCCCCGCGGCGCTCGATGACGCTTGCATATTTTTGTATGCTGTCAAAGTGGCTTCGGATATACCGCTCGGTCATCACGAGGAAGATCGCTTTGATCTCCGGCAGATACCTCGCGTCGAAGTCCTTCCGCCAATCGCAGGGGATGTAGCAGCCCTCTACTATAAGATTTTGCCCGTTCTCCACGGCGGTCTTTATCATCTCGCGGACTATAGGCCACAGGTACGCCGTCAGCGCGTCGTCGTCCGACTCGGGCGCGAGATGTGTGTTCCCCGAACGGATAAGCCCCATCTTCAGGTGGTCTATTGAGAGATAGGGATATTTGTACTTCTCGAGCAGGCTCTGCGCCAGCTTGGTCTTTCCCGTATGGGACGCTCCCGCTATCAGAATGATCATATCCCACTCCTTTGTTGTGCTACTGTCGGGCAAGTATCGGCAACGCCCCGTGCCGGCACCCTCGGAATAAATGCGCTCGGATAGAAGCTGCTCAAAGTCGGGCAATATTCGCGGAGCGAATATTGCAGGCGAGGGCAGTAAAATGTCGGATGAGGAATGATTGCGTGCCCTCGCGACTTCCGCGCCTGTTCGCGCGGTGAAGTTGGCGGCAAAGCCGCCAACTTCGCGCAGGGGCAATTCATTTGCCCCGAGCATTTTAATCTAAGGGGTCCCCAAACGGTTCCAACGGAACCGTAGAACCGTACTTCCGCGCCGGTTCGCGCGGTTGAAGTTAGCGGCACAGCCGCTAACTTCGCGCAGCCGGAATTCATTTCCGGCGAGCATTTTAATTTAAGAGCACCAAACGGCCTCCCGGCCGTTTGGTGCGGCGGAGCGCCGCCGAAGGCGGCGCGGAGCCCAACAAAAAAGGCAGCCTGCGGCTGTCTTTTTTGTTGGAGCGGGCGAAGGGAGTCGAACCCTCCTCTAAAGCTTGGGAAGCTCTCGTTCTACCGATGAACTACGCCCGCATATTCACCCCCGGGCGGCGCTCCGCCCTCCGTGGGACTATCATTATAACCCAATTGAGCCGCAAATGCAAGACCCCGCCGAGAAAAATTTTCTTCGGGCGTTGCGTCCCGCCGAAAAACAGTGTATTATTAAGTTAGATTTATTCCTCTTTTACGGCTTTCGGGCGCTGCCCGGGAAAGGCGGACGTATGCTCATCTCCCCCTCGATACTCGCGGCCGATTTCGCAAACCTCGCCCGCGACGCCGCGCTCGCCGCCGAGGGCGGCGCGGACCTCCTGCACGTAGACGTCATGGACGGGCACTTCGTTCCGAACATCACCGTCGGCGTCCCGGTCGTGAGGAGCCTCGCGAAGGCCGTCGCGCTCCCGCTCGACGTCCACCTCATGATAGACGATCCCGCGCGCTACGCGGAGGAATTCTGCCGGGCGGGCGCGTCCGTACTTACGATACACTTCGAGTCGCCCTCGTCGGCTTCCCCCGCCGATACGCTCCGCGCCGTCCGCGCGTTCGGCGTCCGTGCGGGTCTCTCGATAAAACCCGCGACGCCGGTGGAGGCAGTCCGCGAGCTGCTGCCGCTCTGCGACCTCCTGCTCGTGATGACGGTCGAGCCCGGCTTCGGGGGGCAGAAGTTCCTCCCCGGCAGTCTTGAGCGGATAGCCGAGGCGCGGCGGCTTATCGACGCCGCAAATTCCTCCTGCCTTCTCGAGATAGACGGCGGGGTGGACGAGACGAACGTCCTCGCCTGCGCCGAGGCCGGCACGGACGTCGCGGTCATGGGAAGCGCGGTGTTCCGCGGCGACCCGCGCGAGCGCCTCGCGCGCATACGAAGCGCCCTCGGCGCGGAGTGAGCAAGCGCCGCCGCGCGGCGACGCTTCAGCGCTTCGCCGGTGGGCATGTAAATTCGGACGGCGGCGTTCGCTTTTTCGCTGAAATGTAAGATTTTCCCTTGACAAATCCGCGCCGAATGATAAAATAAACTCAATCAAACAGGCCAATACGTTAACAAATCAACGTGATTATAAAGGAGATGCAGCTATGAAAAAACCGGTTCTTGTCGTTATGGCGGCGGGCATGGCGAGCCGCTACGGCGGCGCGAAGCAGGTCGCCCCGGTTGACCCGGAGGGGCACGTCCTGCTTGACTTCTCGGTCTACGACGCTCACCGCGCCGGCTTCGACGAGGTCATCTTCATCATCCGGGAGAGCCTTCAGCGCGACTTTGACGACGATATCTGCCCCAACATAGACCCGTATATGACGACGAAGCTCGTCTATCAGCGCCTCACCGACCTGCCGGAGGGCTTCACCGTGCCGGAGGGGCGCACAAAGCCGTGGGGCACCACCCACGCCGTCCTCTGCGCGGAGGAGGCGATAGACGGCAGGCCGTTCGCTGTCCTCAATGCGGACGACTTCTACGGGCTCGGCGCGTTCGAGGCAATATACCGCTTCCTCACCGAAAACGACGACCCCAAGGCGCATGCCCTCGCGGGCTATCACGTCGAGAACACCCTCAGCGACAACGGCACCGTCACCCGCGGCGTCTGCGATGTGGACGGCAGCACCCTCGTGGAGTGCCACGAGCGCTACGGCATCTACCCCGTGGAGGGCGGCGCGAAGGACAGGGACGGGCGCTTCTTCCCGACCGGCACCTTCGTCTCGATGAACTTCTGGGGCTTCAAGCCCGGCATCTTTGAATATCTCAGGCGCGACTTCACGCGCTTCCTCGGCACCGAGGCGAAGGCCGACCCGATGAAGAGCGAGTCGCTGCTGCCGAACACCCCGTCCGAGCTCATTGAGTCCGGCGAGGCGAAGTTTACCGTCCTTCCGGTGAGCGAGACGTGGTCCGGCATCACCTACAAGGAGGACATGCCGGGAGTGCAGGCGCGCATTGCCGCCCTCAAGGCCGAGGGCAGGTACCCGCGCTTCCTGTGGAAAAAGGCGTAAACAGCGCGGAAGGAGCATTTTCTATGGCAAAGCCGGTCCTTGTCGTCATGGCCGCCGGAATGGCGAGCCGCTACGGCGGCACAAAGCAGAGCGCGCCGATAGACCCCGAGGGGCAGGTCATACTCGACTACTCGGTATATGACGCCTGCCGCGCGGGCTTCGGCGAGGCGGTCTTCGTGATACGCGAGAGCCTGCGCCGCGACTTTGAGGAGCACATCTGCCCGCGCATGGAGCCGCATATAAAGACGACGCTCGTGTACCAGAGCCTCGACGGTCTGCCGGAGGGTTATTCCGTCCCGGAGGGGCGGACAAAGCCGTGGGGGACGGGTCACGCCGTCCTCACCGCGCGGGATGCCGTCGGCGACAGGCCGTTTGCCGTCCTCAACGCGGACGACTTCTACGGAGCGGGCGCGTTCCGCGCGATACACGACTTTCTTGTGTCAAACTCCGACCCGCGCGCCCACGCGATGGCCGGCTACCGCATAGAAAATACGCTGAGCGAGAACGGCACCGTCTCCCGCGGCGTCTGCGAGACGCGGGGCGGGATGCTCCTCCGCTGTACCGAACGCCTCGGGCTCCGTCCGGCGGACGGCGGCGCGGAGGACGGCGAGGGACGCTTCTTCCCCGCCGGTTCCTACGTCTCGATGAACTTCTGGGGCTTCAAGCCCTCGATATTCCCGGCGCTCGAGCGCGACTTCCGCCGCTTCCTTGACACCAAGGCGAAGACCGACCCGATGAAGGCCGAGTGCTTCCTGCCGGACACGCCGTCCGGGCTCATCGCCTCCGGCGAGGCGAGCGTGGCGGTCCTCCCGACCGACGAGGTGTGGTCGGGCGTGACCTACCGTGAGGATATGCCGGGTCTTCAGGCGCGCATCGCCGCGCTCAAGGCCGAGGGGAAGTACCCCGCAAAACTCTGGGAATAACTCAATACTTCGCGGCAATCACCAAGCGAAACGCGGCGGCACGGGAATTCGTGCCGCCGCTGTTTTCTGCCCGCACTATTTCCCGCAAAATTTTGAACCTTTCGCCTTTCCCGCTCGTCTATATAGGCGGAACCGGTTTCAAGTCATTACACGGAGAGGGGGTGACGGTACGGACGAATTTGAAAAGCTGCTCGAGGCGGAGAGGCCGTCGGTCGAGAGATTTGTGCGCTTCAGGATAGATTCAAAGGCGGACGCGGACGACGTTCTCCAGGAAGTCTACCTTGCGGCCTACCTGAACTTTCCGCGCCTGCGGGACAGGAGCGCGTTCAAGGCGTGGCTTGTGAGCATAGCCGCGAACAAGTGCCGGGACTTCTTCCGGCGGCAGGCGTCCCGCGCGGAGACGCCGCTCGATACACTCGAGGCAATTCCCGCGTCCGGCGGAGTGCCGGATACGGACGGAGCTTCGGAGGCGGACGCCGTCCGCGAGACTATGGCGCTCCTCCGCGACCGCGACCGGCAGATACTCCGCCTCTACTTCTGGGAGGAGCTGCCGCAGGCATCGATAGCGCGGCGGCTCGGCATCCCGCTGGGGACGGTCAAGAGCCGCCTGCACACGGCAAAGCGAAGCTTCCGGGAGAAGTATCCGTACCGCACCGGCAGAACGAAAGGAGAACGCAGAATGACAAAGCTTCCCGAATTTTTGCCCGAATACAGCATATCAGAGATAAATGAGCCGCCGTTTGGCGTCAAATGGGAGGAGCTGATGGGCTGGTTCCTCGTCCCGAAGCTCGGCGAGAAGCTGAACTGGGCTATCTACGACTATCCGTCGCGGCGCATGACCGAGCGCTTCGAGATGAAGGTCACGGGGCGCGCGCGTGTGCACGGCATAGAGGGCGTGGAAATATCCTCCCGCGAGACCCCGACGGCGGAGGGCGGCGAGACGGTGGAGCGGACGTTCGTAGCGCAGCTCACCGACACCCACTGCCGCTATCTCGCGACGCGGTGGAGCGAGGGCGGAGTCGCAAACTACGCTACCTTCCTCGACGCGGACGAATTCCTGCCGAACTGGGGCTTCGGTGAGGACAACTGCGGCAACGAGACAAACCCCGTGCCTAAGGGCGACATCCGCCGCGAGGGGTCGGTCGTCACGACGGCGGCAAAGCCGTTTCTGCTCGACGTCGTCGGAAGGTACGCCGTCACGATAGCCGGGAAGACCTACGACACGATATGCGTCATGGACGTGGAGACCTACGACGAAGGCGTGGCGTCCGAGCAGTTCCTTGACCGCGGCGGCCGGACGGTGCTCTGGCGCCGCTTCAACCGCGACGACTGGGCTCTGGACCGCTACGGCAAGCGCTGGAGCGAGCTGCTGCCCGAGAGCGAGCGCCTCACGATAAACGGCAAGACCTACGTCCACTGGTATGACTGCATAACGGAGCACATACTGTAAAAGCGCGACAAAGCGGCGGCACGGAACTCCGTGCCGCCGCTTTGTCATGAATGTTTTGTAAGCCTCGCAGAGTTTCGCCGCCGCAGGCGGCGAAATATGTTCAGATCCGCTTTTCCCGACGACATGCGAGTCGGGAAAAACTCTTTGCACGGAGCGAAGCGGAGGGTTCTCGGCGCAAAATGGTGCGCAGCGAAGCGAGCACGTTTTGCGCCGACGCGCCAGCGAATTTTCCGCGACTTAGTCCTCCGGAACCTCCTCGTCGTGATCCTCGAGCTCGCCGACTATCGGCACCGGGTCGATGCCCTGGCGGCGGTAATAGTCGCTTATCGCGGCGCGTATCGCCTGCTCGGCGAGCACCGAGCAGTGTACCTTGACGGCCGGAAGCCCGTCCAGAGCCTCCATGACCGCCTTATTCGTGAGCGCGAGCGCCTCCTGTATGGTCGCGCCCTTGACGAGCTCGGTCGCCATCGAGGACGTAGCTATCGCCGCGCCGCAGCCGAAGGTCTTGAACTTGACGTCAACGATGACGTCGTTCTCGATCTTCAGCATCATCTGCATTATGTCGCCGCACTTCGGGTTGCCGACGGTGCCGACGGCGTTCGCGTCCGGCAGTTCGCCGACGTTGCGCGGGTGCGCGAAGTGATCCATGACCTTTTCGGAATAGAGCATAGTGTTCTCCTTTCTCTCGACTGCCGCGAAAGCTCTCTGCGGACGGTGCGTGTCCGCGCCGCTCTCGCGGATATTATATTACGAACGGTATATATCCAGACGTGTATGACAAAAAGTATTTACGCCTTGAACTTCAGCGGCTTGTTGTTTATCGAGTCCCAGACCGGGCTCATCGCGCGCAGACGTCCGACGACCTGCTTTACCGAGTTCGCGATATAGTCGATGTCCTCCTCGGTAGCGTCCTCGCCGAAGGTGATGCGCAGACTGCCGTGGGCTATCTCGTGCTTGAGACCTATCGCGAGCAGGACGTGGGACGGGTCGAGCGAGCCGCTCGTGCATGCCGAGCCGCTCGACGCCTGTATGCCGAGCTCGTCGAGGCCGAGGATCATTCCCTCGCCCTCGATGCCGTTTATGACGACCGACACGCAGGACGGAAGACGGTCGGTCGGGTGGCCGGTCGGCTGAGAGTAGGGCAGCTCGAGGATCTGCGAATAGAGCCGGTCGCGGAGCGCCGAAAGGCGCTTGTTCCGCTCCTCCATGCCCTCGGTCTGCTGCTTCAGCGCCGCCGTCATGCCGCATATCGAAGCGACGTTTTCGGTGCCGGAACGTCTTCCGCGCTCGTGGCCGCCGCCGTCTATCAGGTTCACTATGCGGAGACCCGTGCGGAGGTAGAACGCGCCGCAGCCCTTCGGCCCGTGGAACTTGTGCGCCGAAAGCGACAGCATGTCCACGCCGAGCTCCTTCACGTCTATCGGGATGTGGCCGACGGCCTGCACCGCGTCGGTGTGGAACAGGACGCCGCGCTCGTGCGCCACGGCCGCGAGCTCCTTTATCGGCTCTATCGTGCCTATCTCGTTATTCGCGAGCATTATCGAGACGAGGCAGGTATCGTCCCGGATGGCGCTCCTGAGGTCGTCCGGCGAGACGAGCCCGTACTTGTCAACGCCGAGCTCGGTCACTTCAAAGCCGTAGCGCTCGAGCGCGTGCGCGGACTCGCTCACGGCGTGGTGCTCTATGGCCGAGATTATGATGTGCTTCTTGCCCTTCGCGCTTGCGGCGACGCCCTTTATAGCCCAGTTGTCTCCCTCGGTGCCGCCGGAGGTGAAGTAGATCTCGTTCGGCTTCGCGCCGAGCGCCGCCGCCATGTCCGCGCGGGCGGCCTCTATCGCGCGGCGGGATACCCGCGCCGCCTCGTATACGCTCGAGGGGTTGCCGTAGTCCTCGCGCAGCCACGGGAGCATCGCCTCGAACGCGGCGTCGCCGAGCTTCGTCGTCGCCGCGTTGTCCGCATAAATTCTGCGTTTTTCCATCGTCATTCCTCTTTCTAACGCGCTCGCCGGGGCGAACCGCCCTCCGTCGCGGCGCAATATCCGTCTATGCTTATTATACCATGTTTGTCAATACTAACATAGCCCGCGCGCGGGAAAATTTCGCCGCGCCGCGCGCCCGACCGCGGCGCGCGCAAAAAGATTGCAAGCCTCGGAAATCCGTGCTATAATATAGTATCTGTAATTTTCGGATTTTATAATTTCCGTCTTCGGCCGCCGCACGCGCGCCGGGGCGAGAGGAAAGGGGTGACGCCGATGGCAAAACGCCGGTCGAGGCTTCAGCGGTTCATCGAACCGGGACTTCGCAGCTACTTTATCGTGTTCTTCCTTTACTGCGCGGCGCTGACGGTCGTCGCTCTGCTCGACGGGAACAAGGTCACGATGACCGTGATGGCCGTCATCGGCATAGCTCTGGGCGCGGCGGAGTTTGCCGCCTACCTGCGCTATGCGAGCCGCCGCAAGGCGGAGATCATGCGATACATCGACCGCATCGCCGGCGGCGTGGACGAGGCGAAGAACGCCGTTATAGAGACGCCGTTCCCCACCGCGATAATCCAGACCGGCTCGGGCGAGATAATCTGGACGAACGCCGCCTTCACGCAGATGACGGGCGAGCGCGAGCACTCGTTTGAGTTCCGGCTTGCGGACGTCCTGCCCGACTTCAGCCTCGCGTGGCTCACCGACGGCGGGAACGAAGCGCCGTCCCCCGTCCGCATCGGCGAGAAGTGGTACAACGTCTGCGGCTCCACCGACGTGAGCGGCGCTGGGCGCGGAGTGATAGGCACTCTGTACTTCATCGACTGCACCGAGTTCCACCGCCTGCGCGAGATATACGCGGCGACGCGCCCGGTCGTCGGCATAATCCAGATAGACAACTACGACGAGATAAACAAGGACATCTCGGAGACGCAGAAGAGCGCCATCCTCGCCGCCGTTGACGACAAAATAAACGAGTGGACGGGCGACAGCGACTGTGTGCTGAAGAAGTACGACCGCGACCGCTATCTCATGCTCTGCGACCGCTCCACGCTCGACCGCTTCATCGAGGGCAAATTCTCGATACTCGACGCGGCAAAGCAGATAGTCTCGCGCGACATTCCCGTGACGCTCAGCATCGGCTTCGGCGTGGAGGGCGCGAACCTCCGGGAGATGTTCGGGTTCGCGTCGCTCGGCATAGACATGGCGCTCAGCCGGGGCGGAGATCAGGCGGTCATAAAGAACAAGCTGAACTTCTCCTTCTACGGTGGACGGACGCAGGAGCTCGAAAAGCGCACGAAGATACGCAGCCGCGTCACGGCAAACGCGCTCTGCCGTCTCGCGCGGGATTCGAGCAGGGTGTTCGTGATGGGTCACAAGAACTCCGACCTCGACAGCGTCGGCGCGGCGGCGGGCGTCGTCTGCATCTGCCGCGCGCTCGGTGTGGAGGCGCACATAGTCCTCGACAGGAACGTCACCGCCGCGCGCGCGCTCGTCGAAAAGCTCGAGCGGCAGCCCGAGTACGCGGGGGTGTTCGTCTCGCCCTCCGACGCGATGATAGCGCTCGACCCGAAGTCCCTGCTCGTTATAGTGGACGTGAACCGTCCCGAAGTCACCGAGGCTCAGGAGCTGCTCGAGAGCGCGAACCGCGTCGCGGTCATAGACCACCACCGCCGCGCCGCGAGCTACATCTCAAACGCCGCGCTCAATCTGCACGAGCCCTATGCCAGCTCCGCAAGCGAGCTCGTCGTCGAGCTGATAAGCTACATCGAGCCCGCGCCGAGGCTCCTCCGCGCCGAGGCGGAGGCACTGCTCGCCGGCATCGAGCTCGACACCAAGAGCTTCACCATGCGCACCGGCGTGCGGACCTTCGAGGCGGCGGCGTCGCTCCGTCTCGCGGGGGCGGATCCCATAGAGATAAAGCGGCTGTTCCAGACGCCGATAGAGCAGTACTCCGAGCGCTGCCGCATCACCGCGAAGGCGACGCTCTACCGCAGCGTCATGGCGACGGTGCTGTGCGAGGAGGAGGAAGACCGAGTTACGGCGGCGCAGGCGGCGGACGAGCTGCTGACGATAACCGGCGTTCAGGCGAGCTTCATCGTGTTCCCGTCCGGGGGACAGATAGTCATTTCCGCCCGCTCGCTCGGGAATATAAACGTACAGGTCATACTCGAAAAGCTCGGCGGCGGCGGCCATCTCAATATGGCGGGCGCTCAGATAACCGGCGAGAGCCCGGAGATAGTCATGGGCCGCCTGTACCGCGCCATAGACAACTACCTCGCGGACGAAGGAGCCGCAAAGCAGAACGCAAGCAAGCCCGGTTAGGACGCGGAGCCCGCGGCGCATGCGCGGGTCGTTTCCGGGGACGGCAAGGCTCCGTTCCGCAGTCGAATAAAATGATCGGAGGTCATATAATGCAGGTATTACTTTTGGAGGACGTCAAGGGTCAGGGCAAGAAGGGTCAGATAGTCAAGGTGAGCGACGGATACGCGAGGAACTTCCTCTTCCCGCGCGGGCTTGCCAAGCCCGCCACGGCGGACGCGCTCAACACCGCCAAGATGAAGGAGCTCGCGCGCATCGACCAGGAGGCGCGGGAGAAGGCTGCGGCGGAGAGCATCGCAAAGGAGCTCGAGAGCATCGTCGTGCGCGTCGAGGCGAAGGCCGGCGCGGGCGGAAAGCTCTTCGGCTCGATCACGTCCAAGGAGATAGCGGACGCGCTCGAGCGTCAGCACGGCATCGCCATAGACAAGCGCAAGATAGTCCTCCCCGACCCGATAAAGCAGTACGGCACGGTTCAGGTGCCCGCCCGCCTCGGCTTCGGGATCGAGGGGACGATAATAGTCCAGGTCACGGAGTAGTCTGAGGATACCACAGGATGGATGAATTCAACGCGCGCCGCGCGCCGCAAAACGTCGAGGCGGAGCAGTCTGTCATAGGCTCGATGATCCTTGACAGCCGATGCGTGGCCGAAGTGATAGAGCTGCTGAAGCCGGAGGACTTCTATCTGCGTGAGAACCGCGAGATATTCGCAACCATTCACCAGATGTTCACCCTCTCTCAGCCGATAGACCCGATAACGCTGCTCGACCGCATGGAGTCGCGCGGCGTCAGAAGCGAGTCCTCGGAGGACTACATACGGCAGCTTCTCGAGGTCACGCCGACCTCCGCGAACGTCCGCTACTACGCCGAGATAGTGCGGGACAAGGCGCTCCTGCGCTCGGTGCTCGAGGCGGCGGGAGAGATAGACTCGATGGCGCGCGAGGGTGAGGAGGCCGCCGGTGCCGTCCTCGACTACGCCGAGCAGAGAATATACGACATACGTCAGGGACGGACCACCGGCTCCTTCCGCACGATGGGCGAGGTGCTTGTCGATGTGTACGACCGCATCGACGAGCTCGCGCAGCACCCCGGCGAGCTTCCCGGCCTCACCACCGGATTCGGCGAGCTCGACCAGATAATCACCGGCCTCAACAAGAGCGACCTCGTGCTCATCGCCTGCCGCCCCGGCATGGGCAAGACGACCATCGCTTTAAACATGGCGCTCTCCGCCGCGAAGAAGAGCGGTAAGGACATCGTGTTCTTCTCGCTCGAAATGTCCGCGGAGCAGCTCGCGACCCGCGCGCTCGCGACGGAAAGCCTCATCGACTCGAACAAGCTTATAACCGGCACGCTCTCGCCCGAGGACTGGAACGAGGTCGCGCCGGCGTCCGAGCGTCTCAGCCGTCTCGGGATACTCATAGACGACAATCCGGGCATCACCCCCGCCGAGATGAAGGCGAAGTGCCGCAGGATAAAGAACCTGGGTCTCGTGATAATCGACTACCTCCAGCTCATGACTACCGGCTCGCGCAGAAGCGACAACCGCGTCCAGGAAGTGAGTGAAATGAGCCGTTCGCTCAAAATAATGGCAAAGGAGCTGAACGTCCCCATCCTCTGCCTCAGTCAGCTCTCCCGCGCGAACGAGAAGCGTCAGGACAAGCGCCCGATGCTCTCCGACCTGCGCGAGTCCGGCGCGATAGAGCAGGACGCGGACGTCATCATGTTCCTCTACCGCGACGACTACTACGACCCGGAGTCCCCGAACCGCAGCTTCGCGGAGCTGAACGTGGCGAAGAACCGCCACGGCAGGACCGGCACGATAAAGCTGAAATTCATGCCGCAGTTCTCGCTCTTTACTCAGCCGGAGAGCCGGTACGACGGCAGCGAGCCCGGATAACCGCCGGAAATCACACAAACGCCGCTTCAGCGGCCAAAACAGGAGACAAATATGCAGGCAGCCCACCTTTTACGCGCATACCGTCCCGAGTGGGGCGCGAGGTTACTCGTCGCCCTCAGCGGCGGCGCGGATTCGGCGGCGCTGCTTGCCGCTTTATGCGAAAAATTCGGCGCGGAGACGATCGCCGCTGCGCACGTAAATCACTGTCTGCGCGGCGCGGAGAGCGACCGCGACGAGGCGTTCTGCCGCGAGCTCTGCCAACGGCTCGGCGTTCCCTTCACCGCCGCGCGGCGCGATGTCCGCGCCGAGGCGCGGCGCGGTGAGAGCATCGAGGACGCCGCGCGGCGCATACGCTATGAGGAGCTTGTCCGCGCCGCTCGCGACGGCGGCTTTGAGTTCGTAGCGACGGCGCACAACGCAAACGACAACGCCGAGACCGTCCTTATGAACCTCATACGCGGCGCGGGCGCCGCCGGCGCCGCCGGTATCCCGCCCGAGCGCCGTCTTGCGGAGGGAGTGACGGTCGTCCGTCCGCTGCTCGCGGCGACGCGCGCGGAGATACTTGCGTTCCTTGAGGAGCGCGGCCTCCCGCACGTCGAGGACAGCACGAACGCCTCCACCGACTACACACGGAACTTCATCCGCCGCGAGGTGATGCCGCGCCTCACAGCGGCGAACAGCGCCGCCGTCGAGCATATATGCGCCGCGGCGGAGTCGCTCCGCGCGGACGAGGAGCACCTTGCGCGTGAGGCTTCGGCGCTTTTCGACGCGACGGCGCTTGAGTGCGCGGACGGCGAAGTCTCGCTCTCGACATCGGTCTTACTCGCCGCTCCGGAGCCGGTGGCGCTCCGCGCCCTGCGGCTCGCGCACGTCCGCGCGGGCGGAGGCTCGCTCGAGAGGACGCACACCGAGGCGCTGTACGCGCTCTGCCGTTCGCGCGACCCGTCCGCCGCAGTCAGTCTGCCGCACGGCATTGCCGCCCGCCGCGTCTACGACGCTGTCGTATTCTCGCGCGGCGGCGCGCGGCGGTACTCCGTCGGCTTCCGCGAGACGGTCGCGCCGAAGTTGAAGAGCGGCGGCGGCTTTGATTCCGGCCGCGCGGTCTTTCTCCGTGCGGACCGGCGCTACTCCGTCCGCACGCGTGCCGTTGGGGACGAGTTCCGCGCGGCGGGACGCGGTGTCACGAAGTCTATAAAGAAGCTGATGATCGAGTTGAAGATACCGGCGCGCGAGCGGGAGGGCTTTCCGCTCGTCATGGATGAGAACGGCGCTATAGCCGCCGTGCCCGGCTTCGCGGCGGCGGAGGGCTTCGCCGCGCGCGAGGGGGAGCCCGCCGTCGAGGTGCGGCTCCTCGCGGAGGAGGACGGTTCCTCGGGCGAAGAAGAGTCCCGTTCGGAGTAGTATCTTTTCGCTCTGCGGGAAAATGTAGTGAAATTTCCCGGGATATATGTTATAATTAGGTGAATGATTTCCCGGCGGAGGAAATGTTTTCCGCTTTTACAAATGTTTGGGAGGGATATGTCGATGATGAAGGATATATCGGAGGTGCTGTACAGCGAGGAGGAGCTTTCCGCGCGCGTGCATGAGCTTGGCGCGCAGATAACAAAGGACTACGAGGGGAAGAGTCCTCTGCTCGTCGGTGTGCTGAAGGGCTCCTTCGTGTTCATGGCCGACCTTGTACGCGCGATAGACCTGCCCTGTGAGATCGACTTCATGGTCGTTTCGAGCTACGGCAGCGGCACAAAGACGAACGGCGCGGTGCAGATAATCAAGGATCTGCAGGTAGATATCGCCGGACGGGACATAATAGTCATCGAGGACATCCTCGACAGCGGCATGACCCTCAGCTATCTGAGCGGCATACTCTCGGAGCGCGGCGCGGCGTCCATAAAGATCTGCACGCTGCTCGACAAGCCGGCGCGCCGCATGGCGCCCGTGACCCCCGCCTACAAGGGTTTCACGATAGACGACAAGTTCATCGTCGGCTACGGCCTCGACTACGCCGAGAGGTACCGCAACCTGCCGTTTATCGGGGTGCTGGACCCGAAGGTTTACAGCTAAGAAATCTCGCGGGAAATCGTGCGGGCTTCGCCCGCAACCTATTTCCCGCGAGGCCGTCGGACAGAGCGGAGCTCTGCCGACGGCAAGCGCTACGCTACGCGCCGAGTTTTCCGCCTTCGGCGGAAAATCGACGCACGCTTCGCGAGAGGTGTTTTTTCCGACGTACACGCCGCCGGAAAAAACGGATTTAAATTATCGCCGCCTTCGGCGGCGAACTCTGCGAGGCTTTTGGTCGGGGTGCGGCTTAGACCGCAAGGGCGCTTTTTTTGCAAAGCGGAAGGCTGAGAAATACGCTTCTTGGATAGCGGAAGGCTGAAAGCGCGAGTGTGATTTTCCGGGATATGGTTTTCGCATAATTGTTTTGATAAGGAGATAGCTTTTGAAAAGGAAACTTGGATTTAAGGACATACTTTTCTACATTATCATCATTTTTGTGCTGGTAATGGCGGTGTGGGTGCTGTTCAGCTCCTCGCGGCCGCCCGAGGCGAGCTACAGCGACGTGTACCGCTGGTTTACGGGCGGTCAGGTGCGCGAGATGTATATGGAGGGCGACACCATGACCCTCGGCCTCGCGGACGGCACCACGGCGACCTACACCGAGTCGAACATCTCGTGGTTCTACAACGACCTCGGCGACACGATACGCCGCCAGCTCGACGACGGGACGATAAAGCTGCTCGACCGCGTTCCCGGCTACGAGACGCCGTGGTGGGCGATGTTCATTCCGTATATCATCATTATCGCGGTGTTCCTCGGCGGCTGGTTCTTCGTGATGAACCGCGCGAGCGGCGCGGGCGGCGGCAGCGGTCCCGCAAACAAGTTCGGCAAGGCGCATGCGCGCCTCGCCTCCGACGAGAAGAACAAAATAACCTTTGCGGACGTCGCCGGAGCGGTCGAGGAGAAGGAGGAGCTCCGCGAGATCGTCGATTTCCTCCGCGACCCGAAGAAGTTCACCGAGGTCGGCGCGCGCATCCCGAAGGGCGTACTGCTCGTCGGCCCTCCGGGCACCGGCAAGACCTACCTCGCGCGCGCCGTCGCGGGCGAGGCGGGCGTGCAGTTCCTCTCGATATCCGGCTCGGACTTCGTCGAGCTGTACGTCGGCGTCGGCGCGAGCCGTGTCCGCGACCTGTTCGAGCAGGCGAAGAAGGCGTCCCCGTCGATAGTGTTCATCGACGAGATCGACGCCGTCGGACGGCACCGCGGCGCGGGCACCGGCGGCGGCCACGACGAACGCGAGCAGACATTGAACCAGCTCCTCGTCGAGATGGACGGCTTCTCCAATAACGAGGGGATAATCGTCATGGCGGCGACGAACCGTCAGGACATCCTCGACCCCGCGCTCATGCGTCCGGGGCGCTTCGACAGGCAGGTATACGTCGGCCTGCCCGACGTGCGCGAGCGCGAGGCGGTGCTTCGCATACACTCCCGCGCGAAGCCGCTCGACGCGGACGTCGATCTCTCGGTCATAGCCAAGACCTGCGGCGGCTTCAGCCCCGCGGACCTCGAGAACCTCATGAACGAGGCGGCGCTTCTCGCCGTCCGCATGGGCAGGCGGGTGATAACGAACGAGGACATCGAGGAGGCGATGATAAAGGTCATCGCCGGCCCCGCGAAGAAGACGCGCGTCATATCCGAGAAGGAGCGCCGTCTCACCGCATACCACGAGGCGGGCCACGCCGTCGTGATGAAGTGCCTCGTCCACCACGACCCGGTTCACCAGATCTCGATAATCCCGCGCGGTCAGGCCGGCGGCATGACTATCTCGCTGCCGGACGAGGACAAGAGCTTCATGAGCCGGAGCGAGATGTTTGAGCAGATAGTGAGCCTGCTCGGCGGGCGCGTCGCGGAAAAGCTCGTCCTTGACGACATATCCACCGGCGCCTCTAACGACATCGAGCGCGCCACCGACATCGCCCGCAAGATGGTCACGCGCTACGGCATGAGCGACGCGCTCGGCCCCATCGCCTACGGCTCGGATCACGACGAGGTGTTCCTCGGCCGTGAGATAGGCCACATGCAGACCTACTCCGAGGCGGTCGCGGCGCGCATAGACGTTGAGATAAAGAAGATAGTAGACGAGGCATACGCCCGCTGCGAACAGATACTCACAAGCGAGCTCATGCGGCTCCACGGCGTTGCGGGATACCTGCTCGAGTACGAGACGATGGACTCCGAGACCTTCGACCACTACTTCGATACCGGCGAGCTGCTTGCGCCGGACGGCGCGGCGGAGGATCCCGGCCTGCCCGTGGAGGATGTTCCGCTCGCGTTCGAGTTCCCCGAGATGCACGACCTCGCGGAGGCGGAGCGGGACGCGGAACGGCTCGTAGACGAGCTCCTGAGCGGACGCGGCAAGGAGAAGCCGGACGACGATCAGCAGAGCCTCTGGAAGGATTGACAGAAATGCAAAAAATCGGGAACGCCAAAGGCGTTCCCGATTTTACGCTGTGTGGGAAAGTTTGCCGCGCGGCGCGGTTAGCGTCCGAGGCGGCGCGATATGTCGTCGAGCTTCGCGTTAGCGTCGGCAGTGCTCGAGGCGATGTTCTTCACGTTCTTCGCGAGATCGAGGAAGATCATCGTTCCCGCTATCAGAAGAAACGACATGAATGTGCCGACAATGATGGTGAGTATCCCCGAGATCACCATTCCGCCGTTGTAGTAGTAGGGGTTCGACGCGCTCAATATCTGCACCACGCCGCCTATCACCACCGCCAGCTCGACTATCACAAACAGTATCCACGTTATGACGCGCATGAAAGCTATCCAGCCGCCGCCCTTGCCGTGCCTCGAGGTGTCCTCGGGTATGTACTGCGGGTACTGCACCGGCGCGGCGTACTGCGGCTGCGGGCGGTATCCGTACGGCGGCTGTTGCGGCTGCGGCTGGTACTGCTGCGGCTGATATGTCTGCCGGGGCTGTCCGTACTGCGGCTGCGGCTCGGCCTGCGGCTGGTACTGCTGCGGCTCGGTCTGCGGCTGAGTCTCTGCCGGCTGTTCCGCGACCTCGTTCCTGTTTTCGTCCATAAGCTCTTCTCCCTTCCATGCGGGCAAAGTGCCCGACCTTGCATAAAGTATACTTCTTTCCGGGAAACATGTCAATAAATTTTGCAAATCGGCGCTGTGCGGGCGGTTTTCCGCCCGCACAGCGCTATAGTTTATGGGAGGGATAAAGTATGACAAAAAGACGCGCAAACGGTGAGGGCTCCATCTATCGCCGCCGGGACGGACTGTGGACGGCGCAGTTCACAGCGCCGGACGGCCGGCGGCGGTATCTCTACGCTCACACCCGGACGGAGGCGGCGGCGCTGCTGCGGAGCGCGGCGGCGTCCCCGCCGCCGGCGGACACGCGAACGCTCGGCGAGTGGCTTTCGGAGTGGCTCGAGGTGTACGTCCGGCCGACGGTGCGTCCGCGCACCTACGCCGCGTATCACGCGGAGCTGTACGGCCACATCGTCCCGGCGCTCGGCGAGACGCCGCTGTACCTTCTCCGGGAGGAGGCGCTCCAGCGCTTCCTCGCTCGGGAGCTCGGCCGGTTCGCGCGCTCGACCGTCTCGCACCTGCGGACGCGCCTCCAGACCTCGCTGCAAAAGGCGGCGGATCTCGGCTACATCGAGAAGAACCCGGCGGCGCGGCTCGTCCTGCCTCCGGCGGACAAGCCCGAGCGGCTGGTCTTTTCGCCGGAGGAACAGCGGCGGTTCGAGCTCGCGGCGATGAGCCGGTTCGGGCGTCAGTGGCTCGCCGCCGTGCCGGTGCTTCTGCTCCGCACCGGCCTGCGGATTGGGGAGGCGCTGGGTCTGCGGCTCGAGGACATTGACCTCGAGCGGAAGGAGCTGCGCGTGCGGCGGACGGTCGGGCGCGTCCGCGCGCCGGGGACGGGGCATGCGCCGATATGCGAGGGCGAGCCGAAGACGCGGCAGAGCCGCCGCACCGTCCCGATAGACACGTTCACGGCGGAGCTGCTGCGCGCGGCGATGCTCCGCCGCGCCGAGATGATCCGGCGGTCGGCAGAGCGGTGGCGCGCGTCGCCGCGTTGGGACGGGACGTGGCTCGAGCGCGGCTTCCTCTTCCTCACGAGCACCGGCGCGCTGTCGGACGGTACCGATATCCGCCGCCTGCTCCGCTCTGTCGAGGACGAGGCGGGCCTGCCGCCGGTCACTCTGCACGGCCTCCGCCACACGTTCGCTACGCGCTGGGTGGAGAGCGGGCTGGACATCAAGAGCCTGAGCGAGCTTCTCGGCCACTCGGACACGCAGATGACGCTCAACATCTATACGCACTCGCTGCCGGGGCAGAAGCGCGCGTGCGTTGACCGGCTCGCGGAGCTGCTGTACGGCGGGGCGACGGCGTCGCTGTAAAGTCGCTGTATTCGCCGGGGCGCGAGACCCGCGCGGCGGCGGCGTTTCGGCGGCTGTGTGCGGAGAAAGCGCGGCGGGCGGCTGTAAAACCGTCCTCCGGGCGCGGCGGGCGGCGCGCGAAACCGGCGAAAAATCCCTCCCGAATGATTTTTTGCAGGACACGGCAGGAGTGTCATGCCAAAAAATCTTACAGGAGGAAAAGAACACATGAAGAACCTGAAGAAAGTTCTGTCCCTGGCTCTTGCGTTTGCGATGGTGCTGGGCCTGTGCGTCGGGGCTATGGCCGCGCAGGACGTCACCAAAGCCGGAGACTGGGCAGACGTCACCAACAAGGACGCGGCTCAGCTTCTGAACGCGTTCAACATCATGGCGGGCGACGACAAGGGCAATTTCAACCCCGCTAACAACGTCACCCGTGCAGAGGCCACCAAGATGATCGCTGTCGCTCTTTGGAGCGGCGAGGATCTCAAGGACTGGTTCAAGGACAGCACCACCACCTTTACCGACGTTCACAGCGCCGACTGGTTTGCCGGCTACGTTAACTACGCCGTGACCACCGGCATCGTCGGCGGCCGTAACGCCACCACCTTCGACCCGAAGGGCAACGTCACCGGCTACGAGCTGCTGAAGATGACCCTTACCGCGCTCGGCTACAAGCAGGACGTTGAGGGCCTCATCGGCGCCAACTGGAAGGTCAACACCATGCGCCTCGCCATCGGCGGCAATGACCTCGCCGACCTGACCAAGGACGTCAAGGTCACCAGCTGGGACACTCCGATCAGCCGTGACAATACCGCTAAGGTCGTCGCTAACATGATCGGCCGCGCCACCGTCAAGTATGACCGTGACGGCTATCTCGTTGTCAACACCAAGACTGAAAACGACGAAACCGTTAACGTGACCTTCGGCGCGCAGTACCTCGGCGTCACGACCAAGACCGGCGTTCTCGTTGCCAACACCTACGGCACGATGAATTCGAGCGTGCTCGGAGCAACTACTGGCGCCGCCGTCTACAAAGTTAAGGATGCCGACCACTTTAATGCGGTTGTTCAGCCGATGAAGGACGGCAAGATCGATGGTGATCCGATCGATGTCAACAGCGACAGCGGCCTGTTCGCGCTCGGTTCCAATGCCACCGTTTATCTCTCCAACGGCGTCGCGATTTCGACGGTCGTCACTCCCGCTGCGGCTATCAACGATCCCTATGCTAAGTTTGATACCGACACCAACGGCGATAAGGCCGTTAAGACGATCACCGTCGGCCCCGCCACCGGAGATACCGCGTATAATGCTTCCTTCAATTTCGATACTAACGCGAACGGCAAGTACGATCTCACGATAACCGTTAAGTTCGCGACTATCAAAGAAGTCAAGGACGTTGTCGAGACCAAGAACTTCGGCACTGTCTATCAGACCGAGGGCGTCGCTTGGCGTGACCTCTATGACAAGGAAGGCGAGAAGCTCCGCAGCGGCTTCACCACCTTGAAGACGATAGCCGGCGACGCGCCTGCCAAGGGCGATCAGATCATGTATTCCACGGTCAAAAATGCCAGCGATAAGGACGTCACCATCGGCGTTGCACTTGATGCGACCGAGGGCAAGGTCACCCGTATCAACGGCTCCACTTACTACATTGACGGCGTTGCACACTCCATCGGCACCAAGACCAGCGGTACTACTAGTGATGCCGCTTGCGTAACGCTCACCTTCGGCACCGCCGCTACCTTCTACACCTATCCGGGCTCGACCGAAATAGTCTTGACCGGCGATGTTAAGACCGAGGCGGTCAAGGTCGCGCTCATCTATGACGCGGGTTACACCCCCGGCACTGAAGGCACCGGTCTTGACGCCACCACGACCAAGCCGGTCGTCGAAGTCGCGGCTATCCTGCCGGACGGCACTCCGGGCACCTACGTTCTCGTTTCTGCCCCCAAGGATACGAGTACTAACTACGATCTTACTACGGAAGCCGGTATAGCGGATGCCTTTGGCAACAGTGGCGCTCTCACTGATCTGAACAGCAAAGCTTGGACGGTCAAAACAACGCCTGAGGCCACCACCATTGAGGCGGGCAATGATGCCAAGAACTACATCGTTGAGTACACGCTTACTGATGACGGCTACATGAAGATCACCAAGATCGAGAAGCTTGATGACACGAACGTGATCAAGGGCGGCGAGAAGGGTACTGCCATCACCACCAGCACCACGAGCGTCAAGGTTGGCGATGATAGCAAGGTCATCACCCCCGATACCGTAACCTTCATCCAGACCTCGATAAAGAAGGATACTGACACTACCGAGAAGTGGACCGCCTATGTCGGCAGAACCGCCAGCTACACCATTAAGGCCGGCAATAACAACGAAGACGGCGCAGTACAGGTGGTGCTCACCGACTACACCAGCGAGAAGGACGCGGCCGCCGTCAAGTACGCGCTTGTCGAGTACAAGGACTGCGATCAGAACGTCGGAACCAAGTCCGACTTCTACTATGTCATCGCCGTTAACGGCCAGATCGGTGATAGCAAGTACGAGTACGTCGTCTATGACGCGAGCGCGGACGAGGTCAAGACCATCACCACTGAAGACGACAAAGTTAGTGGTACAGCTATAGCGAAGGGCGACTTCTACACCACGTATGACGGCAAGAAGTTCTCGGAAAAGCAGAACTCCGCATGGGTGGTAGCTGCAAATACGGGCTATGTCACGAGCTTCAAGGACAACATACTCGTTATTACCGGCTACAGCGATAAGGCTAATACGACGGACAAGAAGTATCCGTTCGACCAGGTCAAGACTATCGCGGTCGATAACGACACGAAGTATTACTTCCTCGGCGACGACAAGACCAGCGCGAAGATAACCGCCGCTGATGTTGTCGCGCAGGCTCCGTCCAAGGAGCCGACCTTGGACACGACCAAGGATCCGAATGTGCTCACCACTCCGTATCAGGCGATCGTTATAGCGAGCACCACAAAGACCGGTTACGCTTCTACCGTCATCGTCTTTGAGGCGGAGCAGAGCTACACGACCAACGTTACTACCTCCGGTCGTTAACCCCAACTCACACTGAATCAACACACACGTTAAAACGCTTTGGCATGGCGTGAAAACCTGCAAATGAGGAGCGCCCCCGAGCCGCAAGGCTCGGGGGCGCCTTCGTGCGCGCGAGGGGGAGCGAGTGCGCGGGACACACAGCGCGGGACACACAGCGCGGGACACACAGCGCGGGACACACAGCGCGGGACACACAGCGCGGGGGGTGCGCGCCGCATCTGCGGCGCGCACGGCGGCGCGGCGGCGACGAGGCCGGGCGCGGAGCCGCATGCTCGCGGGTGCGGGCGGGTCTGTGCGGCGCTGAGAGCTCCGTTCCGCCGCCGCACCGCCGCAGGACGCGCCCGTGGCCACGGGCGCGTCCTGCGCCCCCGCGCGCCCCGCAACCCCCGCGCTTCGCTCTGTCCGGCGGCTCCGCAGGGCACAGGCTGCGGGCAAAGCCCGCAGCCTGTGCCCTACGCGCGCAAAAGCCGCCTCGGGCAAAATGCCCGAGGCGGCTTCTTTGCAGGTTTTTACGCCATGCCAAAGCGTTTTAACGTGTGTGTTGCTGTGAGGGACTTACTCGGCGGCCTTCGCAACAGCCGGCTGCTCCTCAACAAAGAGGATGACGGTATCGGCAATATTGTCAGTGCCGACAACGACGATCGCCTGATACGGCGGCGCCTGGTCATCGTCCTTGGGCAGATTGGCCGGGGTCTGAGCGATAACGTCAGCGGCGGTTATCTTCTCGCTGTTGGTCTCATCGCCGAGGACATAATACTTCGTGTCGGTATCGACAACGATAGCCTTAAGGGTGCCGTAGTCCTTATATCCGTTCTCCTGCGCATTCTTTGCGAAACCGGAGAGAACGAGGATATTGTCGGCAACACTGGTGACATAGCCCTTATTGTCATCGGTAAACACCTTCGGCTCGCTAAATGTCAATCCATCATACCCGCCGTAGAAGTCGCCCTTCTTGACATTCGCACCGCCGGTAAGGCTCGTAGTGACGGTCTTGACTTCGTCCGCGCTCGCGTCATAGACGACGAACTCGCGCTTGTCATCAGCGATCTGGCCGTTAACAGTGATGACATAGTAGAAGTCGGATTCAGTCGGGGCAGCTTCGCCAAGAGCAGCCTTAGTGACAACTGCATACTTAACGGAGGCGTTCTCTATTCCGTTGTAGATACCGAGAACAACGCTTACGCTACCCTGCTTCGCAATGGTGTAAGCGTGCCTGCCGGTGTAAGCAGCCCACTCCTCGGCGCCGGTCGTTTCATCCTTCTTGGTCTGGACGAAAGTGACGGTATCGGAGGTGATCAGCTTAACGCCAGCCGCAGTACCACCAGTAACTGTAACGTTCGTAGTGGTCGCCTTAATATCAAGGCCATCATTGCCACCGGCAATTGTTCCGTTATACGGAACAGCTTCGGTTATCGTCATGTTGTCGTTCTCATCAAGAGTGTACTTGACGATATAGTTGGTGTCGCCACCCTTTGCATTATTAAGCGTGAGGCCACTCTTGCTATTGCTAGCAGCGCTCCAATCGTTGCCGTTCAGACCAAACAGATTCTGGCTCTGGGTATTGAAAACCGTCGAGATCTCAGCGTCTTTGGTAAGATCGTGATTACCGAACTTGGTAACGACATAGTTGCCCGGAGTGCCGTCCGGCAGGATAGCGGCGACGGTGACGACAGAATTAGTCGCGGTTGCGCCAAGGCTAGTACCCTTGTTGCCAGGGGTCAAACCTGCGTCATAGAGGAGCGCGACCTTGCCATCCGACTTCGCGGTCAGATCCTCGTCAAGAATGATGGTCGAGCCCGGATAGGTGTAGAAGACGCCGGTAGCACCGAAGGTGGGCTTATCACCCGCGCCGATGCTGTACTTAGTGCCGTTAATGTAGTAGTCATTGCCGTTGATGCGGCTGACGGAGCCCTCGACGGTCTCGAGCGCAACGCCTACGTTAACGGGCGTGCCGGCAGCGTCCGTGGACTCGGCGTACATGATCTTGTCGCCCTTAGCAGGAGCGGTACCGGCTATTGTCTTCATGGTGGTGAAGCCGGTGTGAATGTTCGTGTTAGGCTTGTCATAGAGGTCGCGCCAAGCCGCAGCAGCGTTGGTCTGATAGACGGTGCCAAAGTTCTCGGTCTCGACAACATCGTAAACGTCAGAAATGGCCGAGAACTTGACGGTTATCGTGAGATCGTACTTGCCACTCGCATCAGTATCGAGATTGAAATCAGCACTATACGCGGGAACAGTGGCGGTGCCAATGGTGACGGACGTGACATCCTTTGCTCCCTCAGTATTGGTGTCATACTTATCGGTGTCGCTGATGGCCGTGGCCGGAGTGACGGCTACCGAGATCGGGGTTCCGTCCTTCTTATAAACGACGACCTTGGAGCCGAGCTCGAACAGTCCGCTGTCGCTATTGACATCAAAGGCGTCTGCAGGCGCTCCGTCCTTGGGGAGAACAACAGCGTTGTACTTCGTGCTGTCCTTTACCGCATATGCAGTGTTGCTCCCATAGGTCATTGCGCCGTAAGCGTTGGCAACGAGGGTGCCCTCAGTTCTAGCAAGGCCGAGGTAATAGGTGCCGAAAGTAACGACATCGTCAGCATCCTTCCCGGGGATATTCCCAACGAGTCCGGTCGTGGGGTTATAAGTGACGGGGGTACGCTCGACCATATTGGCTATGACCTTCGCGGTGTTGTCGCGGTCGATCGCGAGATCCCAGTTGGTGACCTTGACGTCCTTGGTCAGATCCTTCTGGCCCCTGCTGCCGATGGCGAGGAGCATGGTGTTGACCTTCCAGTTGGCGCCGACGAGACCCTCTTTGTTCTGGTCGTAACCAAGAGCGGTAAGGGTCATCTTCAGCAGCTCGTAGCCGGTGACGTTGCCCTTCGGGTCGAAGGTGGTGGCGTTACGGCCGCCGACGATGCCGGTGGTCACGGCGTAGTTAACGTAGCCGGCAAACCAGTCGGCGCTGTGAACGTCGGTAAAGGTGGTGGTGCTGTCCTTGAACCAGTCCTTGAGATCCTCGCCGCTCCAAAGAGCGACAGCGATCATCTTGGTGGCCTCTGCACGGGTGACGTTGTTAGCGGGGTTGAAATTGCCCTTGTCGTCGCCCGCCATGATGTTGAACGCGTTCAGAAGCTGAGCCGCGTCCTTGTTGGTGACGTCTGCCCAGTCTCCGGCTTTGGTGACGTCCTGCGCGGCCATAGCCCCGACGCACAGGCCCAGCACCATCGCAAACGCAAGAGCCAGGGACAGAACTTTCTTCAGGTTCTTCATGTGTTCTTTTCCTCCTGTAAGATTTTTTGGCATGACACTCCTGCCACAATTCGGATAATACACCACTTCCCCCCTTATTGCAAGGGGGGAAGCCGATTTGTAACATAAGTGTAATAGAAGCGATTTTTTGCAACTTTGGTGAAATATTGGGTTAGCGCATTAAAAAAGTTATATTTTAGTCTATATTAAGGACGCAATGAGCCACGAGGCGACCTGCGCGGGGGTCACATTTGCTCTCAACATGTCCTCCGCGCGGGACGCGAGATCGGCTCCTCGAAGGGCGCGGGACGCGAGCTGCGGACTTGCCGCCGCCGCATTAGCCAGCGTGCTCCGCGCCTCTTCGAGTTTCCGAACGGCTCCGTCTCCTTTCAGCTTTGTAAACGGTGCGAACGCCTCCGTGAGCGCGCTCTTAGAGCGGACTCCGCGCACCAGCGCGCGGGCGAGCGCGCGGGCGTCTCCCTCCGGGGCAGCCGGCGCGGCCTCGTCCTCATCCTCCGCGCGGACAAGGCCGCAGCGCGAGCGGACGGTGCCGAGCAGCGCGCGCGAGTTTTCGCACACAAATATGAATATGCAGGGCGTGGGCGGCTCCTCGACCGTGGCGAGCAGGGCGTTCTGCGCCGCCGCGTTCATCCCGTCCGCGCCGTGGACGAGGAAGACCTGGCGCGCCGCCTCGTTCGGCTTCACCTGCGCCGCCTCACGCATGGCGCGCGCGGACTCGATCTTTATCGCGCCGCGCTCGTCCGGCGTGACCTCGTGCAGGTCGGGGTGCGCGCGGCTGAGCGACTTGCGGCAGTCCTCACAGACGCCGCAGGGCGCGTCCGGCGCGGAACACAGCGCCTCCCGCGCGAGGCGGAACGCGAGAGCTTCGCGCGCGGCCTCGCTCCCGCCGGTCACGATATAAGCGTGAAGTCCGCCCAAAATGCCCACTTTGTCGACTTACCTCAACTTTTCCGATGGTTCACATCTTCTCGAAGCGATCGACGGAGAGCACGAACACCGTCGCGCCGCCGACCGTCACCTCCACCGGCACGGACGGGTGGTAGCCCGCCATCGCCGTGGACGTGTCCGGCCGCATCGGGATGGTCTGGCGGCGGCTGCGGCTCGACTTATGTATCACCGCGAGCGCCTCGTCGACCTTGTTGTCCTCAACGCCGCAGATGATCGTGGCGTTGCCCGCCATGAGGAAGCCGCCGGTCGTCGCCAATTTGGTGACCTGGAAGCCCTCGTGCGTCAGTTCGCGTATGACGCGCTGCGAATCGTCATGGCTTACGATAGCGAATATCAGCTTCATGTTTATTCCTCCCTTGTCTCTGTTTCGGGCGCGCTCGAGAGGACGCGCACCCCCGTGTTTACATTATAACCTATTCCGCTGAGAAATGCGATAGTTTTTTGTGAAATTTTCTCACCGGGCAGAACGACGGGTATTCCGGGCGGGTACGGCGCTATCGCGTCCGCCGCGACGCGCCCCGCCGCCGCCGCGAGCGGGACGCGCTCGGACGGCGCAAACATCGCGCGGCGCACGCCGCACACGCGCTCCGGGCGCGGCATCGGCGGTATCGGCGCGGACGCCGCCGATGCGCCGCAGAACTCCGCGGCGCAGGCGCGGAGCGCGGCGAGGAGACGCGCGAAGGTCTCCTCCGTGTCCGACGCCGTCATGATGAACACGACGTTCCGCGCGTCCGCCATCTCCGCCGCGACGCCGCGCTCGCGCTCGAGCCACGCGGCGGCGGCGCGGCCGTCCGCGCCGTCGAACGAACAGACGAAGCGGCAGGGGTCGAGCGCGGCGCCCACATTATATATGGTATGCGGCGCGCCGAGGACGCGCACGCCCGGCGTCTCCGCCGCCTCCGCGCGGAGACGCCGGGCGCGCTCCGCCGTGCGCTTGAGAGCGTCGCGGCCCGCGGCGCTCGCCGCCTCGGCGAGCGCGAGGTCGAGGCTCGCAAGCACCGCGTAGGACGGGCTCGACGAGCCGAAGAGGCGCATCGACTCGAGCATCGCGCGCTTCGCCGACGGCGCGCGCCCGCGTGGGAAGCTTCCGAGCGCGAACGCGCCGCCGCCGAGGCTCGAGAGCGTCTTGTGCGCCGAGAGTGCGAAGATCGCCTCACAACGGCGGTCGAGGCCGAACAGACGGCTGTCCCAGACGAGGTGCGCGCCGTGCGCCGCATCGACGAGCAGGAGGACGCCCGCCTCCGCACACGCCGCGCTTATGGCGGGAATGTCGCTCATGACACCGTAGTAAGTCGGCGAGGTGATGTAGACCGCGTCGTACTCCCGCGCGGCGAGCGCGCGTGAAAGCGTGTCCGCCGAAATACCCGCAGATATATTCCATGTGTTGTTGTACTCGGGGTATATATAGTCCGCCTCGCCGCCGAGCATTCCGAGCGCCGCGAAGAAGGCGCGGTGCGCGTCCCGCGCGGCGAGGACGCGGAGCGTGTGACCCGCCTCCGCCGCACGGCGCGCGGCCATGCCGAGCATGCCCTGTATCACGAGCGTCGAACCGCCGGCGGAGTAGACGCAGAAGTCCGCGCCGGCGGCGGACGCCGCCTCGTCCTCCGCCTCGCGGATGACGTTCGGCTCCGGGTCGTAGAGGTCGCCGGTGTCCGAGAGCTCGGTGAAGTCTATCGTCTCGACCGGGACGCCGAGGCGCGGCACGCCCTTGTGTCCTGGCATGTGGCCGCGAAGCGTGTCCCGCGCGGCGCGGTCGAGCAGTCTTTCATAGAGTTTCGGCATAGCGTCACCTCATATTATAAAGTAGGGGGTGAAGAGCATCATAAGGGGGATCGTCACGATGCTGAGGAGCGTCGTCACACTCACGATGGCGGAGCCGTACTGCTCGCCCTCGCGCAGTCCGAGCAGGTTTGAGAACATACTGACGAGCGCCGCCGACGGCGCGCAGGTCATGATGTAGCTCGCCGTCGCCGCGTCGTGCGGGGCTTTGAGGAGTATGTAGAAGGGTATCGTGAGCGCCGGGACGACAAGCAGGCGCAGAGCCGCGACCTTCCATACGCCGGGGCTCGTGAGAGCCGACTTTATGTCCGCGCGCGCGACGAAGCCGCCTATGACTATCATCGCGAGCGGCGTGTTGAGGTTTGCGACGTGGCCTACGGCGCTCGCGAGCGGGCGCGGAAGCGTCACCGGCAGGCAGAACAGGAGTATGCCGAGAAGCGAGCCTATCACGCCGGGGTTGAGGACGGCCTTCCGCGCCGTCTCGCGCGCGGAGCCGCCTCCGCCCGCGAGGATCATCCGACCGAAGGTCCACGCGCCGATGTTGAACGCCATGACGCCGCAGCTCGCGAACACCACCGCGTCGTCCCCGAGGACGGCCTGTATCAACGGTATGCCCATAAATCCGCAGTTTGAGAATACCACCGCGAACCGCTCGACGCGGCTCCGCTCGCTACCCCCGCGTATCAGCAGGAAGGCGCAGGCGAGCGCCAGCGCCATACCGAGCACGAAGAGCAGCGTCCCCATGCCGAGCGCGCGCAGAAGCTCCCACTCGAACTCTCGGTTGAAGCTGTTCATAAGCACCGCCGGCGTGACGAAGTTCAGCAGTATCTTGTTCATCTGCGCGCTGCCCTCCGAGGTGAGCATCTTCGTCTTCACCGCGATAAAACCCACCGACATCAGCAGGAACATCACGAGTACCTGCGTCGCCGTGACCTGTGCCGTTTCGTTCATCGTTTGCCCTCCGTAAGCAGTTTTACCCAAACATTTTACACCATACGGCACGGACGGTCAACCTTTTCGCTTGACCGGGCGCTCATAACGTGGTAGGATTGAGGAAAAGACGGATAAGGAGGCGGCGGCGGATGGTGGTGCTGTGCATAGGCGACGTTGTGGGCGAGACCGGGCTTCGCTGTGCGGAGCGGCTGCTCGGCGGGCTGAGAAGGTTTTACGGCGCGGACTTTGTTGTCGCGAACGGAGAAAACGCCGAGGGCACCGGCATAACCGGCCGCGACGCGGAGCGGCTGTACGTCGCGGGCGCGGACGTCGTGACGCTCGGCAACCACGCCTTCGCGCGCCGCGAGATAGCGGCGCGGCTCGAGGACGACCCGTACCTCCTGCGCCCCGCGAACTTCACCTCCCGCGCACCCGGCAGGGGCTGGGGAGTGTTCGACGCGAACGGGGGACGGCGCGTCGCCGTGGTGAACCTCATGGGGCGGCTCTTCATGGATTCGAACCTCGACAACCCGTTCTTCCTCGCGGACAGAATACTCGCGGAGGCCGGTACGCCGTTCGTCGTCGTGGACTTCCACGCCGAGGCGACGAGCGAGAAGGCCGCGTTCGCGTACTACGTGGACGGGCGCGTGTCCGCGGTGTTCGGCACGCACACGCACGTCCCGACGGCGGACGCGCATGTGCTGCCGGGCGGCACCGGCTTCATAACCGACGTCGGCATGACCGGCGCGGAGCAGTCGGTGCTCGGGATAGCGCCGGAGGCCTCGATAGCGCGGTTCGTGGGCGAGCTGTACGGCGGCGCGCGTCAGGCGAAGGGCGGCGCGGTGCTGATGGGCGCGCGCTTCGAACTCGACGACAAAACGGGAAAGTGCGTCGCCGTGGAGAGGATAGAGGCGCGGTAGCGCCGCGTGAAAGTAAGAACCTCCTGCCCGTAGTGACGGGCAGGAGGTCTTTATTTACGGCCTCGCAGAGTTTCGCCGAAGCCGCTTCCGCGCCTGTTCGCGCGGTTGAAGTTGCTTGCCTTGGCAAGCAACTTCGCGCAGGGCGATTCATTCGCCCGAGCACGTTTATTCGGAAGGGCTCCCACGCGGTCGCTGACCGCGCGGGAAATTGGTAAGGGGCAGACGAAGTCTGCCCCCGCGATTTCCCGCGAAAGTTTTATCTTCCCGCCGCGAGGCTCATTCTGATGAGCGGCGCTTCGAGCGGCGACATGCTGTTCTCGCCGTCGCGGCCGAGCTGGCCGCCCGAGTTCGAGCCCCAGAGATAGATGTTCATGTTCTTCGTCATTGCCATGACGTGCGCGCGTCCGGCGGAGAGGCTTATGACCTCCTTCAGACCCTCGACCGTGCCGGGCGTCCAGTCGGGCGCACCGCCGGTGTCGCGGCCGAGCTGACCCTCGTCGTTTGCACCGAAGGTTCGGACGTTCCCGTCGCCGTCGGTCACGGCGAAGAACCCGTCCCCTCCGACGAGCGAGTACGAGCCCGGAAGCGAGCTCACCACCGCCGGCGCGTCCTCAAAGCCGGTTTTGACGCCGACGTCCGGCGTCCAGAGCCACACCTTTGCGTCGGCATCGAGCACGGCCATCGCGCCGCTGCCGCAGACGACCTGTATCGCGTGCTCTATCGGCAGCATCACCGCGCCGCCGATGGCGGTCTCCGGCGCGTCCACGCAGTCGCCCCAGACCCAGACGTGTCCGTCCATGTCAAGCGCGGCACAGAGGCCGTCCCGCCCGGCGGCTATCTGACTTATGCCCTCCAGCTCGCCCACGCGGACGGGGACGTTCGTGAAGCGCAGAGTCTCCGGGTCGGCGCCGAGCTGACCCGCGGCGTTGTCGCCCCAGCCGTAGACGCGCCCGTCCAGCATGCGGACAAGCACGTACTTCGCGCCGGCGGCTATCTGCTGCGCCTGCGAGAGATCCGTCGGGACTATGCGCACCTCGACGTCCGGGTCGGCCGCGTTCTCGTCGTAAGCAAACCGAACTATCCCGCCGGTGGAGACGGTGGAAGCGTCTCCGAACGGCAGGTCGGCTATCGTTCCCGCGCCGTAGAGCCCGTTCGCGGTGAGAAGTATCGCCGTCGTGTCGGTGAGCGCCACGTCAAGCACCAGCTCCGGCGTCTCGAGCTTCGCGGGGGAGGACGACGCCTCCGCAAAGAGCGACGAGTCTCCGTAGAAGTAGAACTCGTCATCGCTTGTGAACTCCATCGAGAGGTCGCCCTCGGCCTCAAAGGAATATATCGCCGCGGAGACGCATCCGCCGCTCATCAGCAGAGCGGCGGCAAGCGACAGCGCCAGCGCTCCGCGTATCAACCGTTTAAGCATAGCTCCTCCGTATCAGTTCTCGGTATGCAGTGCGAGGCGCTTTGCCGCGTACTCATACGCCGCGCGGTAATCGCTCCGCTCGCGGCTCGCCTGTTCGAGCGCCGCATAGATGTCGTCGAGCAGCATGAGGCCGCCGTCGTTTGCCGCCGCGCTCTCCGCGACGCGCAGCTCCTCCGCCGCCGCGTCCGCGCTGCCCTCGGCGAGCAGGGAACGTCCCCTGAGGTAGTGGCGCATGGCGCGCGCCCATGCGTCGCTGTGCTCGGCCGGCTGTTCCGACTCGATGTGCTCGAACCGCTCCGCGAGCCAGAACTGCTCGATTATGCCGGTGCGCTCGGCAAGTCCGCCGCGCTTCTCCTCCTCACGCAGGAGGCGCGCCGCCTCGCGCCCGTCCGCCACTATCGACGGATTTTTCGAGCGGACGGCGCAGAGCATTATTATCTGGTAACATTCCACCGCGACGTCGCCCATATAGTAAAGGCTGCTCTCGTTGTGCTTGAGCGCTTCGCGGGCGTATGCGCGGGCGCGGTTCATGTCGCCGCGCCTGTACTCGCCGCGCGCGAGGCCGACAAGCGCGAGCGCGCGGAGCGCCGCTATCTCGTCCGAGCGCTCGGCCTCCGCTCCCTCGGACTGCTCGAGCAGCGCGAGAGCCTGCGTAAAGTCGCCGCGGCGGTACGCCTCGCGCGCGCCTTCGACGCCCCGCCTCTCGCCTCCGCCGGACTCGCTGCTCCCGCTGAGGAAGTAGCTCGACGGCAGCCCGAGGCGCTCCGCTATATAGTTGAGCGTCTTTATCGAGGGCGTGGCGGAGCCGTTTTCTATCTTGGACAGCATGTTGCGGGTTATACGGTCGCCCGCGACCTGCCGCTGGGTCATGCCCTTCGACTGGCGCACCTGTCGGATCTTATCGCCCATCGTCA
This sequence comes from uncultured Clostridia bacterium, assembly GCA_947593925.1. Lineage (GTDB taxonomy): Bacteria > Bacillota > Clostridia > Oscillospirales > JAAYOS01 > CANRIN01. Next base: position 109,852 of record CANQDU010000005.1, read on the forward strand.
TACGGAAAACCTCCATTCATATACACGTCCGTGCGGCCGGCGCGAGCGCCGGTTCCTCACGGACTGAACGACCGTTGCGGCCGGTTGAATTTCCTTTACTATGATATTGTACCACATTTCGCCCGACGTGACAACCCCGAAAAAGATAACTTTGCTTACTTTACACCGAACCGCCGGTATGATAACATATATGTTATAACTGACGGAGGGAAGATATGAAAAAGGTCACGGTCTACACCGACGGTTCCTGCTCCGGCAATCCCGGCCCCGGGGGCTGGGGCGCGGTGCTGATGTACGGAAAGCATAAGCTCGAGCTCTCCGGCGGAGAGCCGTCCACTACGAACAACCGCATGGAGCTCACCGCGGCGGTCGAGGCGCTCTCGCGGCTCAACGAGCCGTGCGAGGTGGAACTGTACAGCGACAGCCGCTACCTCGTGGACGGTCTCGAAAAGGGCTGGGCGGCGAGCTGGAAGAAGCGCGGCTGGCGCCGCAAGGACGGCGCGCCCGCGCTCAATCCCGAGCTCTGGGACAGACTGCTCGAGCTCACGGGCGTCCACAGGGTCACGCTGCACTGGGTCAAGGGTCACGCCGAGAACGAGTGGAACAACCGCTGCGACGAGCTCGCTGTCGCCGAGACAAAAAAATTCTCATAATCAAATGTTCAGGGGCGGTGCAAAAAGCACCGCCCCGATGCTTCCTTGTCCGCTTCCGGCGGCCTTCGCGCCGCCGGAAGCGGACAAGCCGGACGCGCGCCCGGTGCGGACATCGGACCGGTTCGGCATCCGTACCCTTTCCCGAAACAAATCGCGGACGCATGCGCGTCCGCGATTTTTTCAAAGTCTTTAGTTCGGCCTCGGGAGCTCGCCGCCCTCATCGAGAATAGTGAATGCGTCGGAGATCTTCGTCAGGACGTCTCTGTGGACCGCAAAGCCGGTCTCCTCTCCGTCGAGGAAGGCCGCGTAGCGGCGCGAGTTCAGCTCGTAGAGCTCGAGCGTGACCGTCTCTCCGTTGTTTCTCGTGACGACGAAGCGGTACGCCGGTCTGCCGGGAAGTGTGACCCCGTCGGGGTCGTACGCCTCGTAGACCTGAACTGCTATGACGTGGGCAAACAGGCGGCTCGCGTTCTGGGAGCTTATCGCCTTGCCGTCTACCGAGCCGGAGACCGTGCCGGTCTTGTTCTCCTCGGTCGGCTCTTCATAGCTGAGCTCGAGGGTATGCTCGCCCTCCGGAGTGAAGAACTCGACCTTCGCGACGTCGCGCACGTTCTCGGTGACAAGGAGCTTGAAGAGCAGATCGACGTAGTTCACGCTGAACAGCGCGTCCGAGACATTCTCGGCGGTGAGTATCGTGTCAAGTCCCTCGACCATGACGTAGGCGTTCGAGCCGACGGTCTTGCCGATGTAGTAATGCACCTCGTCGCCGCCCGTGTTCTTCAGCCAGACCTCGCGCGGCGCGTCAAAGCCGTACTCGGAGAGCTGTTCGTCGGTCGGGTCGTCGATGAAGATGCCGTTTACCGTTATCGCGACCGCGACGTTTATCAGCTTGTTCTCGACCGCATCGTCGGTGCAGAGACCCTCGAACGGCTCCTCCATGAAGAAGCCGGAGGAGAGCTCGCCGCGCTCCTCCTCGGTGGCGGCACGGACGAGCATCTCATAGTCCGTCGCGGGATCGACGGCGCGGACGTAGGTTATCTCTCCGTTCGTCTCGTAGGTCATCTGGTCGGTGTCGAAGTAGTCCGGGAAGAACTCGTAGGTGCGGTAGTCCATCTCGCGGCGGGTGAGCTGACTTATCGAATACGCGCCGACGGCGTAGACGTTCCCGTCGCCCACGGAGCAGTAATAGCTGTTGTTGAGGGCGGTGGGGGCGCCTACCTTGAGGGTGTAGTCCCTGTCCTCGCCGAAGCGCACCTCTATGCGCCACACCGGCGCGTCAAGGCCGTACTGCGAGAGGTCGTCCGGGTTCTCCGCCACGGTGGAGAGGCTCGAAAGCGTCGCCGCGTTTATGGCGGAGGCGCGGATGGCGTCCGGGTCGTAATTCCAGCCCTCGCGCTTCGGCTCCACCGTAAAGTCGCCGTTCCCGTCGGGAAGGACGGTGTTCATCAGCGTACCGTCCGCATCGTACACGCGGATATAGCTGAGGTCGCTGAACTTCTCGTTTATGAGGTACTTCGTCTGTACCGGCGCGGAGCTCGCGTCCGGCGAGGCGGAAACGTCCGTATTCGCTTCGCCGTCCGGCAGCAGGAACACCAGCGCGGTGATGCCTGCGAGCAGCGCTATAACTATCGCCGCGATTATCAGCTTCTTTTTCATCAGCGGTTGCGCCTCCTGAACCAGACGACGACGCCGGCGCCGAGTACCGCGACGGGCACCGCGACGCACAGCGACCAGAAGATGAACCGCGCGTCGGCCCCGGTTATCGAGAGGGCGGAGGAGGTGGCGTAGCGCGCCTCGACTATCAGCGCGTCGGCGTCCTCATTCATGAAGTTCACGGCGTGTATGAGGAGGTTGCGGTTGAGGAAGACGTCCTGGTCTATCAGCGTGTCTCCCGCAACGCCGCTCGAGAGGAACAGTATGTTCGAGCGGTTGCCGGTGTTGTCGTTCGACTCCTCGGCGAGGACGCCGATGTAGAACGGGCCGTCCACGTCGCCCGCGGCCTTCTGGTAGCTCTGGATGTTCTCGCCCGTCCCGGTGCTCTTGCCGTAGCTCGTGGCGGTCGAGGTCATTATGGCGGTGGTGCGGCGGAAGCCGGTCACCACGCCGTCGCCCCAGATGAGCTCCCACGGACGGCTGTCAACGCTCACGACGTACTCGCCGGTGCTGCTGCGGACGTCCGAGGTCATGGTGTGGGTGCTGTTGAGCTGCGGGATGACCGCGCGCGGGGATGTGTAGTTCCACTCGCTGTCGCAGACGATGTAGTCCATCGGACGGACGCCCCAGTCCTCCATGAACAGCTCAAAGTTCGGCAGATCCGGGCAGGTGTAGTCGTAGAAGATGATAACGTTGCCCGAATTGTTGAGATAGTCCTCAAGGACGGCTATCTCATCGTCGGTGAAGTCCTTCTGCGGGTTGGTGATTATCAGCAGGGCCGTCCTCTCGGGCAGCTCGCCGACGGCGAGGTTGACCGTGTCGAGCGTGTAGTTCGCGGTAGTGAGAAGCGTGTTGAGGCTCGAAAGCTCGCTCTCGCCGTGGCCGCGCGTGCGCACCGCCACCGGCAGCTCGTCCGCGAGGCAGTACATGATGGCGCTCGAGAACTTCTGCTCCGCCTGGAGTCCCTGCTGCTGAGTGCCCTCACTGTAATCTATGCGGATGTCATAGAGGTCGCTCGGGACTATCGAGGTGTAGCGCTTCGAGCTCGCTATGATGATGTCCGCCTCGTTCGGCGTGGAAAGCTCGCTGTACTGCGCGACTATGTCCGGGTTGGCATACGGGTCAACGTAGCGGACGTGCAGCTTCCCGCCGGAGAGCTGCTCGTAGCGCATGAGCACCTCGCGGATGGGTCGGTACGAGGATGTGTTCTGGTAGTTATACTCGGTGGTGAGAACGGTGACCTCGATGTCCTCCTCGAGGTTTTCGAGGAGCTCTACCGTCGTGTCGCTTATGGTGTAGAGGCGGTTGTCGGTGATGTCAGCGCGGAGGCCGAGCTTCTGCGTAAGCAGTACGGCGAGGAGGTTTATCACTATCGCCCCGACGAGCACGAGCGCTATAAGTATCACCGTATACGTTCCGTACTTGGTCTTCTGCCCGGAGAAGACCGACTTCTTTTTTCCCTTGTTATCCAATTTCAAGCGCCCCCTTCCTCAGCTCCAGCGCTTCTTCTCTATGACGCGGGTGGTGGCAAAGAGGAACACCGCCGCGACCGAGATGTAGAAGACAATGTCGGAAAGCGTGAGAACTCCGTTCGATATCGTCGTATAGCGGACAAAGAGCGATATCGAGTAGATGATGTTGTTGAGTATCGCGTTATCCGCGCCGAAGCCGCTCGTATCGACGAGGTAGAGCACGAGGAACACCGCGAGCGTGAGCACGGCGCTCACGAGCTGGTTCTCGGTGAGCGACGAGATGAACACGCCTATCGAGATGAACGCGGAGGCGACACAGAACATGGCGAGGTAGTTCGCAAGCAGCTCGCGGATGTTGGGCTGTCCGTGCGCCGCGATGATGACGACGTACACGAGAGTCACCGCGAGCGCTATCGCGAAGATGGCGAGCGCCGCGAGGAACTTGCCCACGACAATTCCGCTTATCTTCACCGGGCTCGTGAGAAGGAGCTGGTCGGTCTTCTGCTTGAACTCCTCGCTGAAGAGGCGCATCGTCAGCAGCGGCGTGACGAAGATGAGTATGTAGACCATGAAGTTGAACACAGTCGAAAGCGACGACTGCGCCGGGTATACGTTGTACAGATAGAAGAACACGTTCATGACCGCGAGGAACGCCGCGATAAAGACGTAGCCGAGCGGGCTTGTGAAGTAGCTCTTCAGATCGCGCTTAAATATAGCGAGCAAAGCCGATTACCTCCTTACCTCTGCCGATGTGTTGTCCTCGGTCAGAGTCATGAATATCTCCTCAAGCGAGAGATCCTGCGGCCGGAGCTGGAGTATCGGGAATCCCGCCTGCGCAAGCGCCCGGAAGAGCGGCTTGCGGATGTCCACCTGACCGTCCGACTCGACAAGCATGTCGCACGCGCCCTCCTCGCGGTCGGGGAGCGGCGTCACCACGCGCACGCCGGGCACGCTGCGAACTGTGTTCGCGACGGCGCTCCGCGCGCCGGCGCACCGGAGCGTGAGCGCGTGGCCCTGAGCGACGTTTGCCTGAAGTCCCTGCGGCGTATCGTCCGCGATAATGCGCCCCTCCTTGATGACAAGAACGCGCTCGCATATCTGCTCGACCTCGGGCAGGATGTGCGTCGAGAGGATTATCGTGCGCTTCTTGCCGAGCTCGCGTATGACGTCGCGTATCTCGACTATCTGGCGCGGGTCGAGGCCGACGGTCGGCTCGTCGAGGATAAGCACCTCGGGGTCGCCTATCAGCGCCTGAGCGAGACCGACGCGCTGACGGTATCCCTTGGAGAGGTTGCGTATCACGCGGTTGTAGACCTGCGTGATGCCCACCATCTCGCATATCGAGGAGATGTGCTTCTTCCTGTCCGCCTCGCGCGACTTCGCGCCCTTCAGGTCATAGACGAAGTCGAGATAGTCCTTAACCGTCATGTCGAGGTAGAGCGGCGGCTGTTCGGGAAGATAACCTATCTGCTTCTTCGCCTCAAGGGGATCCTCGAGCACGTTGACGCCGCCTATCGAGGCGGAGCCGCTCGTCGCCGAGAGATACCCGGTGATTATGTTCATGGTTGTGGATTTGCCTGCGCCGTTCGGCCCGAGGAAGCCGACTATCTCGCCCTCGTCTATCTTGAAGGAGATGTCGGTCACGCCCCGCTTGTCGCCGTAAAGCTTTGTCAGGCGGTTGACTTCGATCATTTGCAAAACCGTCCTTTCGGTTGCCGTGCGCGCCGGAGCCTGTCCCGTTTCCCGGGACGGCGGCCGCGGAGCGCACTTCTGGCTTTAACCACGTAATTATAGCACAATCTTTCCCGTTTGGCTAGTGCCAATTTACAGCGATTTGCCGTTTTTTCGATTTATGCGGTCAGGTTTTTTGCGGCCGACGGCGCGACGCTGCTATTTCGCGGCCGGCAGGCCGAACCGCATCGTCGTTTTTTTGCCCTCGGGTATGCACTCCACGCTCTCTCCGTGGCGGTCGAGTATGCGTTTGACGAGGTAGAGCCCGAGGCCCATGCCCTCGGTGCTGCGGGAGCGGTCGGTCTTGTGGAAGCGCTCGAATATCCGCTCGCGCTCGTCGGGCGGTATCGGCGGCCCGATGTCCGAGAGGGAGAACGTCACCCGCGGGCCCCGGCGCTTTATCGAGAGCTCGAGCGCCGTCTCCTCGTCCGAATACTTCACCGCGTTCTCCACGAGGTTCCACACCACGCGGTAGATGTAGTCCATGTCGCCCGTGACCTCCGCCGGCTCGTCGAGGTCGAGCGCGAGCGTGAGGCGCTTCGCGTTTATCTTCGCCTCCTGACCCGCGAGTACCTGACGCGCGGTCTCGCTCAGGTCGAACGTCGTGAGGTTCAGCGGGTCGCCGCCGTCCGCCTCCATGCGGCTAATCTCGAGCATCTGGGTGACGAGGCGGCTGAGGCGCTTCGTCTCGTGGCTCACGACGCCGAGGCAGCGCTCCTGCTTCTCGGGCGGGATGACGCCGTCGAGTATACCGTCCACATACCCGGAGATGCTCGTCATCGGCGTCTTCAGCTCGTGGGAGATGTTCGCGATGAACTCACGCCGCCGCGACTCCGACTGGTCGAGCGACTCCGCCATGAGGTTGAGGCTGTGCGCGAGCCCGCGTATCTCCTCGACCTGCCCGCCGTCCTCGTCGAGGCGGGGCGAGAAGTCGCCGCGCGCGAAGGCGCGGCTCGTCTCCGCCATGTCCTTGAGGGGCTGGGTAAGGCGGCGCGTGTAGAAGTACGCCCACAGGCCCGCCACCGCGAGCACGAGGACGGCCATTATCACAAACAGGCGGAGGAAGTTCGTGAGCAGGCGCTGGCTTGCCTCGGTAGTCGTCGAGACGAACACCGCGCCGCTGAACTCGCCGTCCTCGGAGCGCACCGGCAGTCCCACCGTGAAGTAGTCGCTCTTGTAGAGGCCGCCGAGGTCGCCCGCCGCGACGTACTCTCCGCCGCGCTGCAGCCGCTCCATGACTCCCTGCGAGACGTAGAGGGTGTAGTCCCACTCCACGCCCTCCGGCGTCGCGACGACGCGGCCGTACTTCCCGGTTATCACGACCTCGCATCCGCTCATGTCGCTTGCGAGCCGCGCCGCGCCGGAGAGCGTGCTGCTCATGGCGACGGTGCCGTTCTGCACATAGCTCTGCGCGACGCGGGATATGTTTTCCGCGGACTGCCTCATCGTGTACTCGCACTCGGCGCGGGTGGAGCGGAGCGCGAGCAGGGACACCGACGAGCCGAGCAGCAGGAAGCTCGCTATGAGCAGCGCCGCCGTCGCGGAAAAGGTCCTTCCGAATATCGTTCTCAATGAAAACGCCTCCGTCTGACGGCGAACTAGTCTCCGTCGGTCTCGAATTTGTAGCCCACGCCCCAGACGGTCTTGAGCTGCCAGTGCTCGCTCGCGCCCTCAAGCTTCTCGCGCAGGCGCTTGATGTGTACGTCCACCGTGCGGTTGTCGCCGAAGTAGTCGATGCCCCACACGGCGTCGAGGAGCTGGTCGCGGGTGTAGACGCGGTTCGGGGAGGACGCGAGGTACGCGAGGAGCTCGAGCTCCTTGGGCGGCGTGTCCACCTTTTTCCCGCCCACGGTGAGCTCGAAGCTCGACATATCTATGATAAGGTTGTCAAAGACGAGCCGCTCGGGCGCGCTTTCGGCCGAGCCGGCTCGGCGGAGCACCGCGTGGACGCGCGCTATCACTTCCTTCATCTCGAAGGGCTTTGTGATATAGTCGTCCGCGCCGGCCTGGAGACCGCTCACTCGGTCGCCGAGCTCGCCCTTGGCGGTGAGCATTATCACCGGCGTCTTGCTTGTCGCGCGGATCTCGGCGAGCACGCCCCAGCCGTCGAGCTTCGGGAGCATGACGTCGAGCAGGACGATGTCCGGGCGGAACACCCGCAGCTGCTTCAGCGCGTCCTCGCCGTCGGGGGAGATAGTCGTGCTGAACCCCTCCCGCTGCATGTATATCTCCACGAGCTCCGCTATGTTTTCGTCGTCCTCGACTATGAGCATCTTTTTCGGCATATTTACCTCCGCGCGCCGCGGGCGCTTCTCCCGCGGCACATAAAATGTTCTGCATAAAATGCGCTGTTGTATAACGGTATTATATCACAAGTATTCATGTTCCGGTGAACAATTTGTGAATTCGGAATGAAGAATATTCCTGCTTGCCAATACCCGTCGAACGTGTTACAATATAATCTGTCCGTTTATCGCCGGATGCTCCGTTCCGGCGCACACATATGCGAAGGTTTCGGGAGAGGACGTCGGCATTGCAAAGCAAACACAGGTTCCCAACAAAAATGCTCGTCACGGCGGCGCTGCTCATCGCGCTCGATGTCATATTCGCGCGGTTCCTCCGCTTCTACACGCCGGGCGCGCTCGACCGCATAAGCCTCCAGTTCCTTCCGAACGCCCTCGCGGGGGCGATATTCGGACCGATAGGCGGCGCGCTTATCTGCGTCGCGGGCGACGTGGTCGGGATGCTCCTCAACCCGGACGCATCCGGCTTCATGCCGCTTATCACGCTTGCTTGTGCGGCGCGCGGCGCGATATACGGATTTTTCTTCTATAAGAAGGAGCCGGGATTTCTTCGCTCGCTTGCGGCGGTCGCGACGGTCACGGTCGCGGTGGAGCTCGGCATGATGCCGCTCTTTCTCTCTATACTCTACGGAAACGCGTGGCGCGCGGTGCTTATCGGCAAGCTCCCGTGGCGGCTTGTTTCGATACCGGCGTTCGCGGGAGTTCTCACCGCCGTGTTCCGCGCTCTGAGAAGCGCGAAGGTCCTCCGCCCCGTGAGCCGCGGGCAGTCATAAATTCTTTCGGGAGGTAAACGTCATGTTTTGTACCCATTGCGGAAAAAGCGTACCCGACGGGGCGAAGTTCTGCCCCGAGTGCGGCGCCGCGGTAAACGCCGCGAGCGGCAGCGCCGCAAACAGCACAAATGTCAATAACGGACAGTATCCTTCCGTGCAAAATCAGCAGTACGGATACAACTATCCTCCGTATGCCCCGGTGCGTCCCGCGGACGCGCCGAACGCGGGCTTCCTCGCGCTCGGGCTGTTCTTCCCGCTCGTGGGATTTATCCTCTGGCTCGTCTGGCGGGACGACCTGCCGCTCCGCGCAAAGAGCGCCGGAAAGGGCGCGCTTATAGGCGTCTGCATCTATGTCGGGATAATCCTGCTGATAGTGCTCTGCATGGCGATATTTGTCGGCGCCGCCTTCGGCGGTGCTCACTACTACTCACACTGGTGATGCGGAATGGACGATAACAGCAAAGCGTCCGCCCTCGACATGGCCGAGATGCTCGAGATACAGCGCCGTCTTCACGACGCGCACCCCGAGTGGGGCGGGCTCACCGTCGAGCACGGTCTGCGTCAGCTCCTCTGGATGGTGGGCGAGATAGGCGAGGTCATCGACGTCATAAAGAAAGCCCCGGCGGAGCGGTACATGTCCCCGGGCGAGGTGCGGGAGCACTTTGTCGAGGAGTTCTGCGACGTCATGATGTATTTTGCGGACACGCTCGTATGCTACGGCGTGACGGCGGAGGAGTTCGCCGCCGAATACAGAAAAAAGGCGGACTACGACCTCATCCGCGACTATGCGGCCGAGGCCGGCAAGGAATACCGGCCGGGACCCGCGAAAAACGAGGAATAAAGGGAGATAACCTGAAGATGCCCAGATGTAATACGGAACGCGCCCAGGCGATATGGCGCTCGGTGATGAATTCCCTTCGCGGCGACCTGTCGAGCCTTGTCATAGACACCTATATAGAATACGCCAAGGGCGTGGACATAACTAGCGAATACTTCGTGCTCTGCTGTGAGAACACCGTCTCGAGGGACTGGATAGAGCGCAGTCAGCGGCAGAACATCGAGCGGCTCCTGCTCGAGGAGGTCGGCGCGCCGGTGCAATTGCGCCTGCTCGCGGGCGAGGAGGAGGCTCGCGCCTACATCGCGGAGCGGGAGAAGCCGGACGCGGCGGGCGTCGGGAGCGAGTACACGTTTGAAAACTTCATCGTCGGCGGCTCGAACCGCTTCGCACACGCGGCGGCGCAGGCCGTCGCGGCGGGGGAGGCGACAAGCTACAACCCGCTCTTCATCTACGGCGGCAGCGGCCTCGGCAAGACGCATCTGCTATACGCCATAGCAAACGAGTTCCGCCGCCGCTTTCCCGCGAAGCGCGTGACTTACGTGCGCGGCGAGGACTTCACAAACGAGCTCATCGAGGCGATACGCGAGGGACGTCTCCGCGCCGGACGCGAGCGGGAGTTCCGCGAGAAGTACCGCTCGAGCGACCTGTTCCTCGTCGATGACATACAGTTCATCGCGGGCAAGGAGGCGACGCAGGAGGAGTTCTTCAACACCTTCAACGCCCTGCACGAGGCGGGCAAGCAGATAGTCCTCACGTCCGACCGTCCTCCCAAGGAGATGAGCCGCCTTGAGGAACGGCTCCGCACGCGCTTCGAGTGGGGCGTGATATGCGACGTTCAGCCGCCCGACCTCGAGACGCGGGTGGTGATAGTCCGCTCGAAGGCGAGCGCCATCGGCATGGACATGCCGGACGCGGTCGCGATGTACGTCGCGGAGAACATCACCTCCAACGTCCGGCAGATAGAGGGCGTCGTCAAAAAGCTCGGCGCTTACTCCGCGCTGCTCCGTGAGCCGATAACCGTCGCGACGGCGCAGCACGCTATAGGCGACGTGTTCACCGAGAAGAGCGAGCCCACGGCGGACATCATCATCGAGGAGGTCGAGCGGTTCTTCGACCTCGACCGAGGGTCGCTCGCGGGCAAGCGGCGCGACGCGCGCACCGCGCACGCCCGCCAGGTCGCGGGATACCTCATGCGGACGATGACGAAGCTGAGCTTCCCCGAGATAGGGCGCGCGCTCGGGCGGCACTATTCTACTATCATGTACTCGGTCGATCAGGTCGTGGACGCGCGCCGCACCGACCGCCAGCTCGACACCGATTTGAAGGATCTCACCATCAACATCACAAATCACCAGTAAGCGGAACGGGAGAACGGGCAAAGCCCGTTCTCCCGCTTTCTGTGCTCCATTCTTGAAAAGGGGATACTATCTTGCGGAACGGCAAAAGGCAGGCACCTTGTGCCTGCCTTTTACTCACTTTATCAGCTCGTCCACAAATTTTTCGGCCGCGTCGAGCACGTCCGCGCCGCGCGGGAGCTTCAGCGCGAGCGCTGGACGTCCCGCGCCGGGCGCGCGGGAGTTTGCCGGCGACGCGCCGCCGCTCTGCCGCGAGCGTCCCGCCTCGAAGCGGAGGACGCCGCGGTACTTCGGTTCGGTGCAGACGCGGCTCACCGCCTCTATCGACACCGCGCCCGCCTCCTCCGAGCGGAGCGTCTCCTCGTCGAGGTAGAAGCGGACGGTGTCGCCCTTCTGCGCTATCTCGCGTATTCCCGCCGCGCCAGCCTTCGCGCGGAGCAGCGCCACGCGGAGGAGCGCGTACACCTCGCGCGGCAGGTCGCCGTAGCGGTCGCAGAGCTCGTCGATAAGCTCGCTCGCCTCGTCCTCGGTGCGCGCGAGCGCTATCCGGCGGTAGAGGTCCATCCGCTCGCCGGAGTTTGCGATGTAGCTCTCGGGTATGCGCGCCTCGATTGCGAGGTCGGCGGTACACTCGCCCGCGCTCTTCGGCTTCTCGCCGCGCTCCTCGAGGACGGCGTCCTCGAGCAGCTTGAGGTACATGTCGTAGCCCACCGAGTTGAGGTGGCCGGACTGCGCCGCGCCGAGGAGGTTCCCCGCGCCGCGTATCTCGAGGTCGCGCATGGCTATCTTGAAGCCCGCGCCGAACTCCGCAAACTCGCGTATCGCCGTGAGGCGCTTTTCCGCTATGTCGGAGAGCGCCTTGCCCTTCCTGTAGCAGAGATAGGCGTAGGCGCGGCGGCGGCTCCGTCCGACGCGCCCGCGTATCTGGTGGAGCTGCGCGAGGCCGTATCTGTCCGCATCCTCGACGATGAGAGTGTTCACGTTTGGGATGTCTATGCCGGTCTCGATTATCGTCGTGCAGACGAGCACCTGCACCTCGCCGCGCTCGACGCGGTCCATCACGTCGCCGAGCTCCTTTTCGCTCATCTGACCGTGCGCCGTGGCGACGACTATGCCGCTCTCCTCGCCGCCGAGATCCTGGCGGATACGCGCGGCGGTGCGGTCTATCGTCTCGACGCGGTTGTGCAGATAGTACACCTGCCCGCCGCGCCCTATCTCGCGGCGCATCGCCTCGGTGAGTATCGCGCGGTCCTGCTCGAGGACGTAGGTCTGCACCGGCAGACGGTCGCGCGGCGGGTCCTCGAGCACCGACATGTCGCGGATGCCGCTGAGAGCCATGTTGAGGGTGCGGGGTATCGGCGTCGCGGAGAGGGTGAGGACGTCCACGCCCCGGCTCATCTCCTTGAGGCGCTCCTTGTGCATTACGCCGAAGCGCTGCTCCTCGTCCACAATGAGCAGGCCGAGCTTCTTGAAGCTCACGTCCTTCTGGAGTATCCTGTGCGTGCCTATCAGCAGATCGACCTGACCCGCCGCCGTCGCCGCCGCGACGCGCTTCAGCTCCGCCGGGGTGCGGAAGCGGCTCATCACCTCGATGTTCGCGGCAAAGCCCGCAAAGCGGCGGGACGCGGTGAGGTAGTGCTGCTGCGCAAGGACGGTCGTGGGCACGAGTATGGCTGCCTGCATGCCGGAGAGGATACACTTCATCGCCGCGCGGAGCGCGACCTCGGTCTTCCCGAAGCCGACGTCGCCGCAGAGCAGGCGGTCCATCGGCACCGGACGCTCCATGTCCCGCTTTATCTCCTTCACGGCGGCGAGCTGGTCCGGCGTCTCGTCGAACTCGAAGCGCTCCTCGAACTCGCGCTGCATCGCGTCGTCCGGCTCGCAGATAACGCCCTCCGTCCGCGCTCTCGCGGCGTAGAGCTTGATAAGCTCGCCCGCGAGCTCCTTTGCCGCCGCCTTCGCGCGGGACTTCGAGCGCTTCCACTCCGCGCCGCCCATCTTCGAGAGGCGGACTTCGGTCGCCTCGCCCGCGCCGATGTACTTCGATATGACGTCGAGCCGCGTCGCGGGCAGGTAGAGCACGTCGGTACCGAGGAAGCGGAGCTTCGCGTAGTCGCGCTTCGCGCCGTCCACCTCGAGGGTCTCTATGCCGACAAACTGCGCTATGCCGTAGTCGTCGTGGACGACGTAGTCGCCCGCCGTGAGGTCGGCGTAGCTCTTGACGCGGGTTGCCGCCGACTTCTTTGCGGGCTTCCGCTTCGAGGACCGTCCCTCGCGGATGATCTGCCCCTCGGTCATGACGGCGAGCCCCGCCTCCGGCAGCTCGAAGCCGGCGGTGAGCCGTCCGAGCGCTATGCGGGAACGTCCCGCCGCGGGCAGTTCCTTCAACTCGTAGTCGAGCTGGGCGTTTATGCCGCGCTCGAACAGCAGCTCCATCAGCCGCCGCGCGCGGTGCTCATCCGCCGAGAGCAGGACGACGCCCTCGCCCGCGTCGAGATAGTGCCGCACCTCGCTCGCGGCGGTGTCGAGACTGCCGCCGTAGCTCGGCAGCTGGCGCATCGAGAAGGTCTCGAGCCGCTTGGGCGGGACGGGATAGCCCGAGCCGATGAAGCTGTCCAGATATACAAACGGTATATTTTCTGTGCGTCTGTACAGTTCGTTTATGTCCTCGTAGAATTTTGCGTGGCGGGGATGGAGCTTCCCGCTTTTCAGCAGGTCGGTTATGTCCTCGCCGTTCCGCCACTCGAGCGCGCTTCCGCGCTCGGAGGAGCGGCGGTGCTCGAGCATCACGACGAGCGCGTCCGGGGGAAGGTAGTCCATCGCCGTCGCGAACTCATCGTATATCAAATCCAGCCAGCGGTCGGCGGCGGGGAAGGAGCGGAGGTTCTCGAAGCGCTCGGCGTCCTCAAGGAGCGTCGTCTTCAGCGCGCCCTCCTTCTGGCGCGCGGCGAGCGCGCGGAGCTTTCTTGCGACGCCGTCCGCGCCGCCCTCCGCCGCGCTCACGACCGTCTCGGACGCGGGAAGGACGAGGCAGCGCTCCGCCGCGTCCCCGCGCCGCTGGGTCTGCGGGTCGAACGGGGCGAGCGTGTCTACCTCGTCTCCCCAGAACTCGATGCGTATCGGCAGCTCCTCCGAAGGGGAGTAGAAGTCAACTATTCCGCCGCGCCGCGAATACTGCCCCACGCCCTCGACGGCGTAGGACTGCGCATAGCCGGACGATTCCAGCAAATCTACGAGCGCGTCCGGGTCGAGGGTCATCCCCCGCGTTATCTCGAGGCGCAGGCGACTGAATGCAGATGGCGGGAGCGTACGCGCGGACGCGCTCTCGACGCTTGCGACGGCGCACGCGCCGTTCCGTATCGCTTCGAGCGCCGCTATGCGGCGGTGCGACCACTCGCGCGAGCTTGCCTCCACCCCCGCGAAGTCGAACTCCCTCGGCGGGAGCACGACCGCCTCCCCGAGAAGCGAAGCGCAGTCCGCCGCGACGTTTTTCGCGTCCTCGTCGTCCGGGCAGACGAGGAACAGCGGCCGCCCGGTATCCCGGGCGAGCGCCGCCGCGACGAGCGCCTTGTGTACCGTACCCAGTCCTCCCGCCGCAACGGGGCTCTCGCCCCGCTCGAGCGCTTCCGCGAGGACGCGGTACTCCGGCAGTTTTCCGATTGCGTCAAGTAATTTCTGCATTTAAAAATACTCCAAGTAATAAACAGAGACGACTATACGCCCGACAACGTCGGGCGTATAGGGGTATTTGGTTGGCCAGCGCGGCTGACGCCGCGCCTGTTCACATCGGAGACGTTCCATGTGGAACCTCTCCCGCAACGCCTCGCAGAGTTCGCCGCCGAAGGCGGCGAAAAAGTCAAATCATTTTCGGCGGCGGCGTGTACGTCGCCGAAAATACCTCTCGCGGAGCGTGCGTCGATTTTCCGCCGAAGGCGGAAACCGCGCCTGTTCGCGCGGTTGAAGTTGGCGGCAAAGCCGCCAACTTCGCGCAGGCGGAATTCATTTCCGCCGAGCATTTAAATCGGAAGGGCGCCCACGCGGTCGGCGACCGCGTGGGAATGCGTCGATTTTTTGCCGGAGGCAAAAAACTCGGCGCGTAGCGGAGCGTTTACCGCCGGCAGAGCTTCGCTCTGTCCGGCGGCTTCGCGGGAAATTGGTAAGTGAGCACGCGAAGCGTGCTCACGCGATTTCCCGCGAACTTAGTACGACTGCCCCCAGATCACCATATGCTTTGCGGGCTTGCCGCAGACCGGGCAGACGTCGCCGACGTGCTCCTGCTCGAACGGGATGCAGCGGCTCTGGATTCCGACCTTCTCGCGGACGGCGTCCTCGCACGCCTCGTCCCCGCACCACATCATCTTCACAAAGCCCATGCGGTTCTGCACCTTCTCCGCCGCTTCCTCGAGGGTCTGCGCGGTGTAGATGCGGCTCGCGCGGTTCTGTAATGCCTGCTCGTACAGCTCGCGCTGCACATCGTCGAGGGCGACCTTTGCGCCCTCCGCGGCGGTGTCGAGCGATATCGCGAACTTCTCACCGCCGGTGCGCTTCGAGGCCATGCAGACGCCGTTCTCGATGTCGCGCGGACCAATCTCGAGGCGGAGCGGCACGCCCTTCATCTCGTACTCGGCGTACTTCCAGCCGGGGCTGTTGTCCGAGAAGTCGCCTTTCGCGCGGATGCCGGCCATCGTGAGCTTTTCGACGAGCGCCTCGGCGGCCTCGGTGACGCCGGGCTTATGCGTCGCCACCGGCACGACGACGACCTGTATCGGCGCGACGGCGGGCGGCAGGCGCAGTCCGTTGTCGTCCCCGTGGGTCATGATGATGCCGCCGATAAGGCGCGTCGAAACGCCCCACGAGGTCTGGAACGGGTGATGGAGCTTATTGTCTCTGCCGGTGTACTGTATGTCGTAGGCGCGGCAGAAACCGTCCCCGAAGAAGTGGGTCGTGCCCGCCTGGAGGCTCTTGCCGTCGTGCATCATGCTCTCGATGCAGTAGGTCGCCTCCGCGCCGGCGAACTTGTCCGACTCGGTCTTCTGCCCCTTTATGACCGGCATGGCGAGCGTATTCTCCGCGATGTCGGCATAGATGTCGAGCATCATCAGGGTCTCCTGCTCGCCCTCCTCGCGGGTCTCGTGGAGGGTGTGCCCCTCCTGCCAGTGGAATTCACGGCCGCGCAGGAACGGGCGCGTCGTCTTCTCCCAGCGCACGACCGAGCACCACTGGTTGTACTTCTTGGGCAGGTCGCGGTAGCTCTGAACGACGCGGGAGAAGTGGTCGCAGAACAGCGTCTCGCTCGTGGGGCGGATGCAGAGCCGCTCCTCGAGCTTCGCCTCGCCGCCGTGGGTGACCCACGCCACCTCCGGCGCGAAGCCCTCGACGTGGTCCTTCTCCTTCTGAAGCAGGCTCTCCGGTATGAGCAGGGGCATCGAGACGTTCTCATGCCCGGTGCGCTTGAACTCCGCGTCAAAGAGATGCTGGATATTTTCCCATATGGCCCACGCATAGGGGCGCATTATCGTGAAGCCCTTTATCGGTGAGTAGTCAATAAGCTCGGCTTTCGTCACGACGTCGGTGTACCACTGCGCGAAGTCTACGTCGCGCGAGGTTATCGCCTCAACGAGCTTTTTCTTGTCCGCCACTTTAATTTCTCCTTTCGCGGGAGCGAACCCGCATATAAAAAGTCCCGAGGGACAGATTTACGAGGCTTTTCGCGCGCTTCCGCCGCTGTTTGCCGTATTTTCCGGCGGCTTCCGCCGCGCGTGTACACATATTATATCCGCGCGGGGAGGTTTTGTCAATACGCGGCGCTGAGGCTCGCCGCGACGAAAATTTATCCGAAAGACGTCCCTAATATAGCTTTTTTTCCGCTTCTGTGATAATATGTAGTATATGGCGGCGCGCGGCCAGCTTAATGCCTCGGCGCGCCGCGAGATCAAGATATTTTCATACTACTATCTATATAAGGAGTAATTCTCATGCTGACCCTGAAGCTCACCGTCTGTCCCGAAACCGAAGCGCTCTGGCGCTCGCCGGTCCTCTTTACGCCGCTTTTCGTACACCTCGCACATTCTTTAGAGAGCATCGGCGCGAAGGTCGTCTATGACGGAGCGGACGAGGAGATGCAAACCGTGCTCGCGCCGTCCCTCACGGACGGGGCGGGCGATGTGTTTGAGCTCGCCGAGCCGGTGTTCTTCACCCCCGAGACGCTGAAAGAGACGCTCGAGAGCGGAACGCTCGCGTCCGGCGCCGTCCCTTACCGCGATTTTACGAAGCTCGCGGAGGCGGAGGAGGCGCTTCGCCGCGAGGTCGTCGCGAAGCTCCTCGCCTCCGGCGTGCGTATCGCCGGACCCGCGACCGTCTTCATTGCGCCGACGGTCACGGTCGAGCCGGGCGCGACGGTGCTTCCCGGCTGCATACTTCGCGGAAGGACAGTCATACACTCCGGCGCGGTCATCGGTCCGAATTCGATAGTCGAGAACTCGGAGATAGCCTCCGGCGTCACGGTGAACGCCTCGCAGGTCTACGACAGCAGGATAGGGGAGGGTACGACCGTCGGGCCGTTCACGCACGTCCGCCCGAACTGCGTGATAGGCGAGCGCTGCCGCGTCGGAGCGTTCGTCGAGTTCAAAAACTCGAACATCGGGGACGGCACCAAGGCGAGCCATCTCACCTTTGTCGGCGACAGCGACGTCGGGAGCAGGGTCAACTTCGGCTGCGGCACCGTCACCTGCAACTACGACGGGTACAAGAAGCACCGCACGACCATCGAGGACGGCGCGTTTATCGGCTGCAACACGAACCTCGTCGCGCCGGTGACCGTCCGCGAGGGAGCGTTCACGGCGGCCGGCACGACCGTCACCGACGAGGTGCCTCGGGACGCGCTCGCGATAGGCCGCGCGTATACGATAAACAAGGAGGACTGGGTGAAGCGCTACAGGGCAAAGCACGAGAGCAAATAGTACGCTTCGGATATCAGATATTACTATATTACTTTTAGTTATCACAATAAGCAGGAGAACGAAATGACATCCCCCTTTGATTATATCGTCGCCGGACTGGGAAATCCCGGCGCAAACTATGAGAACACCCGCCACAACGCGGGGTTTATGGCGCTCGACATCTTTGCGGAGAGGCTCGGAGCCTCGGTCACGTCGAAGCGCTTCAACGCCCTCTGCGGCAAGGCGAAGCTCGGCGACAAGAAGCTGTTTCTGATGAAGCCGCAGACATTTATGAACCTGTCCGGAGACGCGATAATGGCGGCGGCGTTTTACTACAAGGTCCCGAACGACCGCGTGCTCGTACTCTGCGACGATATCTCTATACCGCTCGGGAAGATCCGCGTCCGGGCGGACGGCAGCGCCGGCGGGCACAACGGCCTCAAATCGATAATAGCGCAGCTCGGCGGACAGAACTTTCCGAGAATACGCATAGGCGTCGGCGGCGGGGAGGCTCGCGGTGACGAGCTGATAAACTGGGTCACGGGACACTTCCCGCCCGGCGAGCTGAAGACCATCCGCGCGGCGTGCGCCGGTGCGGCGGACGCCGCGGAGATGGTGCTGAAGACCGATGTCCCGTCCGCCGCGAGCCGGTTCAACGGCATGACCTTTTCGGCGGAATGAGCGCGTCTTTGCGCGTAGTTCTCAAACAACAATCACATTTAGGAAGCGGCATGGGGTATCCCTGCCGCTTCGTTTTCCTGTCTGCTCGGTAGAGTTTTTCACAAATCCGTGGTATCATCATTTCATGTCCGAGAGACAAACATGAATTGGAGGGATCGCATGAAGATAACGGTACGATCGTCGGGCATATTATTTGCAATAAGGCGGTCGTGAAAAAGGGAAACCGGGTGCTTCCCGTCCTAAACTTTGGGCCGCTGAACGTGCTGCCTGAATATCAGCGGAGGGGCGTCGGATGGGCGCTGATCCGGGCTATGATAGAACGGGCAAAACGGATTGATTACGGTGCGATTTTGTTTTTCGGAAGACCGGAGTACTATCCCCGCTTTGGGTTCAAGGAAGCGGATGTTTACGGAATAGCGGATGCGGAGGGTTATAATTATCTCTCGTTTATGGCCATGGAACTGAAAGAAGGATATTTGAAGGAGGTTTACGGTGGAAAATATTTTGAATCGGATATTTATGACGATGAACGGAACCGTGAGACAGTAAGAGCTTTTGACAGAGAGTTTACAAATGGATAAATTGTCGTTTATCACACAAAGTATAAAAAGCGCCCCCGGGAAACCCCGGGGGCAAATTCAACTGCAAGCAGTAGTAGCGTTCTGTGAATGTAAACCGAAGGTTAACGCTTGCTAAACTGCGGAGCCTTACGCGCGGCCTTGAGGCCGTACTTCTTGCATATCCCAAACGATGCCGTGCATCGTTCCAGTTTATCAAAAAGCCTCGCAGAGTTCTCCGCTTTAGCGGAGAATAAAATCAAATACATTTTTGGCGGCGGCGTGTACGTCGCCAAAAATACTTCTCGCGGAGCGCGCTTCGAAGCGCCGCAGGCGCGAGGAGCGAAGCGTAGCGCCACTGTCGGCAGAGCTTTGCTCTGTCCGACAGTTTCGCGGAAAATTGGTAAACGAGCGAAGCGAGTGCGATTTTCCGCGAAAGAGCGCCGCCCGCCTTCGGCGGGAGGAGCGCGAGAAGTACTTTTGCTCCTGTAAAGGTTCGATGAAGGTTAACGCTTGCTGAACTGCGGAGCCTTACGGGCTGCTTTCAGACCGTACTTCTTGCGCTCCTTCATGCGCGGATCGCGGGTGAGGTAGCCGGCCTGCTTGAGGACGGGGCGGAACTCCTCGTTCATCTTGAGCAAGGCGCGGGCTATGCCGTGACGGATAGCGCCGGCCTGACCGGTGAAGCCGCCGCCCTGGACCTTGCACTCGACATCGACCTTGCCGAGAAGGTCGGTGGCGACGAGCGGCTGGCGGACGATTATCTTCATGGTGTCAAGGCCGAAGTACTTGTCGATGTCGCGATCGTTGATGGTTATCTTGCCGGTGCCGCCCTCATAGACGTGTACGCGGGCGACCGAGCTCTTGCGGCGGCCGGTGCCGTAGTGATAAGGCTTCTTCGGAGTATACATCAGTTATTTCCTCCTTCGTAGGGTACCGGCTTCTGAGCCGCATGCTTATGCTCCGGTCCGGCGTAGATGTGAACGCGCTGGAACGCCTTCGCGCCGAGAGTGTTGTGCGGGAGCATACCCTTGACCGCGAGCTCCATCGCGAACTCCGGACGGGTGGCCATCAGACGGTCATAGCGGGTCTCCTTGAGGCCGCCGACCCATCCGCTGTGATGATAGTAGACCTTCTTGCCGAGCTTTCCGCCGGTGAGGATCGCATCCTTCGCGTTGACTATGATGACAAAGTCTCCGCAGTCAACATGAGGGGTAAAGTCGGGGCGGTGCCTGCCGCGAAGTATCGACGCGGCAAGGGCGGCGGTACGTCCGAGCGGCTTTCCGGCGGCATCGATGATATACCAATGACGCTCATAAGTCGCTGCTTTTGCCATAAAGGTGGGCATTTTTCTTCCTCCGTTCGGTCATCCCGTTTAGGGATCGCTGCAATGTTTGCTTTGGGAGAGCGCATGCGCGCTTCCTAAAAATATTGACGGTTTGCCGGCTGTGCGGTACAATATCCGTGCGGGTAACGGGTCCGAACGGACATAAAACCGCCCTTTACCGGTGCAGGATTAGTTATACCACAACATTTTTTGACTGTCAATAGTTTTTTTCGGAAATTCGGGTTATGTTTTTGAGTACTCGCGTTTTCTACGTAAATCTCTTTTGTTCTCGCTTATACTCACTTTCAATATTTAATTTTTTATGGAGGCGTCGCCGTGCAGAGACTTCTGGGACTTGTCCGCAAGGCAGTGGACAACTATAAGATGATAGGCGACGGGGACAGCATAGCCGTCGGGGTATCGGGCGGGAAGGACTCGCTCGTGACGCTTACGGCGCTCGCTTCGCTTGCGAAGTTCTACCCCAAGCGCTTCGGGCTGCGCGCCGTTTCAATAGACGCCGGCTTCGGGCTGGACTATTCGGCTGTATCCGAATACTGCGCCGGCCTCGGCGTAGAGTATACGGTGGTCAAAACGGATATAAAGGAAATAGTTTTCGACATAAGGAAGGAAAAGCACCCCTGCTCGCTCTGCGCAAAGCTCAGACGGGGCGCGATAAACGACGCGGCGAAAAGCCTCGGCTGCAATAAAGTTGCCTACGGGCATCACCTCGACGACGCGGTCGAGACCTTTCTTATGAGCCTTTTCTATGAGGGACGGGTGTCCTGCTTCTCTCCCGTCACGCATCTTGACAGGAGCGGGATAACGGTCATAAGGCCGCTTATATACTGCGACGAGTGGAGGTGCTCGAAGCTCGCGCGGGAGCTTAGACTTCCTGTGGCGGAAAAGGTCTGTCCTGCGGACGGGAACACGAAGCGCGAGGAGACAAAGGAGCTCGTCCGCGAGCTGAGGGAAAGATTTCCCGAGCTGAAGGAGAGGATACTGACCGCGATGCAGCGCGGCGGAGTTCCCGACTGGAAAACGGAATAAAATATGGAAGCCGGTGATAAATCCGGTATTTCTTAAAATATGACGCGGAGACCTCTCCGCGTCCTTTTTGTTTTGCACAGGATTTTTTCCGAAAATAAAGAAAATAAAAATTTCACTCATAAAAAAAAGAAGTATATCATATTTTTTAGGAGCGGGAGTAGTCTTTAGAGCCTGCGGATTGTGGGGAAAGATGCGAAACGTCTGCGAGACGGTCATTTGAGGTATACGGATCGTGTTAAAAAGTCTGATGAATACGTGGCAGCGTATCCACATACTTTATTGATATGTTTCATTCTTTCCGATGAAGAGATGTTTTCGACATTTTTCCTCAACAGGAAAAAATAAGTCTGTTTAAAATATATGTTTATTCTCCGGAGGAGAAAATTATGCTTGTTATAAGGAAGAAAGCCGTCATTGAAGCCGCGGCACTTATAGGGTTGATGGCGGCGATCGCTCTTGTGACGCTGGCTCTGGGGTTTCTCGACGCGTGGCTCATACATAAGTATTTTCCGGAAATAGAGGGACTGCCTTATTATCCTCTGTATCAGATGCCGGTGTTTTCTCCCGCGGAGAACGGGAGAAGCATACTCGTGGATCTGGACGCGCTTACGCTCACGCTTTATAAGGACGGCGAGGTCGAAAAGACCTGGCCATGCTCCGGCGGAAAGAAGAGCACTCCGTCTCCGCTCGGGGCGTGGCAGACCCTCGGCGAAGGGGACTGGGGCGAGGGCTTCGGCGGAAGCTGGATAGCTATAAGCTGTCCTTGGGGGAAGTTCAGCATACACGGGACGGTGGAGCCCTGGACGATAGGGAAGGTAAATGCGTCGCACGGCTGTATAAGGATGCTGAATAAGGACGTCGCCGAGCTCAAGGGGCTTGTGAGTTACGGGACGCCTATCTATATAAAGTACGATTCCGCGCCGTTCAGAGGCATGAAAAGCGGCATGACCGGCTCGGACGTGCTCGAGCTTCAGATAATGCTTCACGACCTCGGGTATCTCGACGCCGAGCCGAACGGAAAGTTCGGGCCCGCCACCGAGGCGGCGCTGAAGCGCTGCCAATCGGAGAACGGGCTCTATGCGGACGGCGTTGCCGGGTGGGCGACGATGGAATTTCTGAAAAGCAAAACCGAGTGAAATACTATTTTCCGACGCAGAAGTTGGCAAACACCTTGTCTATGATGTCCTGCGGCGCGGCTCGCCCGAAGAGCTCTCCGAGCCGGGAAGCGGCTCGTTCCGCGTCGGTGAGGGCGACGTCGGTCTCGACTCCGTGCTCGAGCGCCTCTCTTGCCGATCTTGACGCTTCTAAGGCGGCGAGGGCGACGGCAAACTGCCGCGCAGAGCTGAGAAGCGTTCCGTCAAAGCGGAGCGAACCCCGGTCGTAGAGACGTCTGAGCTCTTCTTCGAGCGGGAGAAGCGTTTTTTCTTCGCCGTCCGCACTCAAAAGGGACAGCTCGACCGTGCCGCAGCGGAGCTCAGCCGCCGCGGCGGATATCGTCTGCAGGGCGCGGCCGTCCGGAGGGAGGTCGCACTTGGTCGCGACTACTATCGCGCGACCTGCGCTCTTTGCCGCGCGGACCGCGCGGCGCGTCTCCTCTAAGGCTGGCGGGGCGGAGCGGTCGATGCAGAGAAGGGCGAGGGCGGACGAGGCGGCCTCCGTCTCGGCGCGGGAGACGCCGATCCTCTCGGCCTCGTCGTTCGCGTCGCGGAGGCCGGCGGTGTCCGTCAGGCGGAGCGGCACTCCGCCGAGCGACGTGTGCTCGCGGAGCAGGTCGCGCGTCGTGCCGGGGGCTGAGGTGACTATTGCGCGCTCCTCGCCGAGTATGGCGTTGAAGAGCGTGGATTTTCCGGCGTTCGGCGCGCCTAGTATGACGCACTCGACGCCGTGGGTGAAGGCGCGGGCCAGCTCGGAGCGGGAAAGGATCTCCTCAATGGAATGTTCCACGTGAAACATTCCCTCTATCGCGTCCCGGCGGGTGAGGGGGTCAACGTCTTCCTCCGGGTAATCTACCTCCGCCGCGAGGTGCGAAAGAATGTCGGTAAGCTCATCGTATACCGAGCGGAGACGGCCGGCGAGCGCGCCTCCGAGCATCGCGGCGGCGTTTCGCGCGGCGTCCGAGGTCTCCGCCGCGATGAGCTCGCCGACGGCCTCCGCCTCGCTGAGGTCGAGCTTGCCGTTGAGAAAGGCGCGCTTTGTGAACTCTCCGGCCTCGGCGGGGCGGCCTCCGGCCTCGGCAAGGGCTTCGAGCGCGGCGGATATGACGGCGGGGGAACCATGGAGGTGGAGCTCCGCCGAGTCCTCGCCGGTGTAGCTTGCTCTGCCGCTGAAAATGACCGCGAGGCAGCGGTCTACCGTCTCGCCGTCCCGGTCGCGGAGGACGCCGAGCGTCATCACCCTCGGCGCCATCGCCGAGCGCGTGCGAAAGACGCGCCCGAGGAGCTCGTGCGCGTCTTTTCCGGATATTCTTATCACCGCCACGCCGCTGCGGGCGGGCGCGGTGGAGAGGGCGAATATCGTGTCCATGGTTACTTTGTGAGCAGCTCTATGCCGCCGAGATACTTGCGGAGAACCTCCGGCACCACGACCGAGCCGTCCTTACGCTGGTTCTGTTCGACGAGGGCGGGGAAAATGCGGCTCGTGGCGAGGCCGGAGCCGTTCAGCGTGTGCAGAAACTCGGTCTTGTCCGCGCCCTCGCGCTTGAAGCGCATGCGGCCGCGGCGCGCCTGGAAGTCGCGGGCGTTCGAGACGCTGGAGACCTCCTTGTAGCCGTTCATCGAGGGAATGTGTATCTCGATGTCGTAGGTGCGGGCCATGAGGTCGGAGCAGTCTCCGGCGGCGAGCTTCACCGTGCGGAAGTGGAAGCCGAGACCCTTTACGAGCGCCTCCGCCTTTCCGACCATCTCCTCGAACGCCTCGTCCGACTTCTCGGGTAGGGTGTACTGCACCATCTCGACCTTGTTGAACTGGTGGCCGCGCACCATGCCGCGCTCGTCGGAGCGGTAGCTTCCGGCCTCGCGGCGGAAGCAGGGGGTGTAGGCGAAATACTTCTTAGGAAGATCCTTCTCGCTCAGTATCTCGTCGCGGTGGAGGCTCACAAGGGCGGTCTCTGCGGTCGGGAGCATGAAACGGAAGCGGTCGTCGGTCGGGTTTGCGATGTGGTAGACCTCGTCCTTGTACTTCGGGAACTGACCCGCCGTCACTCCGCACTCCTCGAGGAGCATGTGCGGCGGAAGGATCATCTCGTAGCCGTCCGCAACATGCGTGTCGATAAAGTAGTTTAGAAGCGCCCACTCGAGCCTCGCGCCCATGCCTTTGTATATCCAGAAGCCGTTGCCGGCGAGCTTTGCGCTGCGGGAATAGTCTATGAGGCCGAGAGATTCGCAGAGCTCGACGTGATCCTTCGGCTCAAAGTCGAACTTGTGAGGCTCACCGTAGTAGCGTATGGGCTCGTTTGCCTCCTTGCCGCCGGCGACGAGGTCGTCGTCCGGCAGGTTCGGCAGGCCGAGGAGGGTGACGCTGTACTCCGCCTCGACTTCGCGGAGCTCGGCGTCCGCAGTGGCGGCGGCCGCGCTTATCTCCTTCATCTTTGTGAGGATCTCCGTCGTGTCCTCGCCGTTTTTCTTCATCTGCGGTATGAGCTTCGAGGCGCGGTTCTGTTCCGCCTTCAGCTCGTCTCCCTTGGCTATGAGCGCCCGGCGGGACGCATCCAGCTCGATGAGGCGGTATACGTCCTCGCGGACGTCCTTCATCTTCTTTGCCGCGCGGGCGATGACCTCCTCCGGGTTCTCTTTGATGTATCGAATGTCAAGCATCTTGTTGTTCCTCCTATATTACCCCTTTTCCGGGATACTTACGTTTATGACTGCGTCGTTTTCGTCTCGTTCAAGCTCTACAGAGCCGCGGGTCTCCAGCCTGTCGAGCGCCGCGAGGTAGGCCGCGTAGAACTCCGCCTCCGCCGAGCCCTCCGCGCTCCCGGAGAACGCCTCCGCAATGCCGGCGTGACGCTGTGCGGCGATATCGGCGGCCTCCGCGTACTTTTTGCCGCCGACGAGCGAGACCACTCGCCAAAGGTCGGCGGAGAGCGCCTTGTTGTCCTCGGCGGTCCTTTCCAGCTCCGATATGCGGTCCTGCAGGTCAAGCGAATCGTCCTCGAGTGAGGCGACCTTCTTTTCAAGCTCGCCGTTTTGCTCCTCGAGGCTCCGGTTTTCCGACTGCGCGCTCGCAAGCGACGCTTCGAGCTCCCGGTTCTTGGCCTCAAGCTCGGAGAGCTCCTCGCGCATCTCGTCTATCGACTGAAGCGCCGAGGTCGAGAAGATATCGTGCTTCTTCTCGAGGCTGCCTATCTGCTCGTTTGCGCGCTGCTGCTGGAAGTAGCTCAACAGGAGCAGCACGAGCGCTATCGTGAGAAGACTGACCGCATATATCACAAGAAAGCTGGTCTTTTTCTTGTTATTGTTCCCATTTTCTCCCGGCATCACTCATTACCTCCGGCGAGATCTAAAAATACCTCGAGTATCCGCCTGAGATCCTTCAGGTCATAATACTCAAATTCGACCTTGCCCTGCTTGCCCGCGCCGGTGACGCGCACCTTCCGTTCGTAGAGGCGGCTGAGATCGTCGGCTATCGAGGCAAGATAGCTCTCTACGCTTCCGGCGGGGGCGGTCTTCTTTTCGCGCGCGCCCGCCTTCTTCGGCGGCTGACCCTTCTTTGCACGCTCCTCGGCGAGGCGGATCTTCTTTGCCGCCGCCTCTACCTCGCGCACGCTCAGTCCGCGTGCGATGGTGTCCATCGCGACCGACCTCTGCTGCTCCGGGCGGAGCGTGAGAAGTCCCTTGGCGTGTCCGGCGGAGATGCGTCCCTCGCGGACCATCTCCTTCACGTCGTCGCCGAGAGTGAGCAGGCGGAGCGAGTTCGTGACGGTCGTGCGGGCCTTGCCGACGGTGTCAGCGACCTCGTCCTGCGTGAAGCCGAAGCCGTCGATGAGGGAGCGGTAGCCCTCGGCCTCCTCGATGGGGTTGAGATCCTCGCGCTGAAGGTTTTCGATGAGCGCGAGCTCTGCCGCGAGGCGGTCGTCCGCCTCGATGACGTGCGCGGGTATCTCCTCGAGACCCGCCATCCGAGCGGCGCGCCAGCGGCGCTCTCCCGCGATGATCAGATAGCCGCCCTCGGGCGATCGGCGTCTCACGGTTATCGGTTGGAGCACCCCGTAGCGGTGGATGCTGTCCGAGAGGGCTTCGAGCGCGTCCAGGTCAAAGGACTTTCTCGGCTGATCCGGGTCGGGGAACACATCGACGACACGGAGAAGAGTGCCGCCCCCGTCCCCGGCGGAAGCGGGTTCCGCGTCCGGAAGCGCGGCGTCTCCGAAAAGACTGCTAAGACCGCGTCCGAGTCCTTTTTTGGGTGACATAGGTTATACCTCCTGTCCGGAAAATTTGCGCGCAAGCTCGCCCGCGAGGCGAAGATACGCCTCGGCGCCGCGGCTCGAGCGGTCGTAGTCGAATATCGAGCGCCCGAAGCTCGGCGCCTCGCTCAGACGGACGTTTCTCGGTATGACCACGGAGCAGAGCTTGCCGGGGAAGTGGCGCTTGACCTCCTCCGCGACCTGCGCGGAGAGGTTCGTGCGCGAGTCGTACATCGTGAGAAGGATGCCGTCAAGCTCAAGGGAGGGATTGAGCTTCGAGCGGACGAGCCGAAGCGTGTACATGATGTCGGCCAGTCCCTCGAGGGCCAGATATTCGCACTGCACCGGGATGAGCACGCCGTCCGCCGCGCATAGAGCGTTCAGCGTTATCAGCCCGAGCGACGGGGGGCAGTCAAGAATGATAAAGTCGTAGCTGCTTCTCAGCGGCTCGAGCGCGTCCGAGACGACCTTCTCGCGGGCCTCGACGCCGACGAGCTCTATTTCCGCGCCCGCGAGCGTCTTGTTTGACGCAATAACGTCGCCGCAGTCGGTGCGGCGGACGACGCTTTGTACATCCGCATTTCCGCAGATAACGTCGTAAATGGTGCTGCCGTCGTTCTTGTCCGCGCCGGTGCCGGAGGTGGACTGTCCCTGCGGGTCGAGGTCGCAGAGCAGCACCTTAAAGCCGAGCTGATGCAGCGCGGCTGTAAGGTTGACGCAGGTGGTCGTCTTTCCGACGCCACCCTTCTGATTTGCGACCGCAATTACCCTTGACACAGACGGTATCCTCCGAAACCTGTTGTCCTCCGTCGATGTTCCACGTGGAACATCGACGTGCTGTTTTTATGTACACCTTATTATAACACAAATTCCCCGTAACGCAAGGGGAAAAGAAATCGTTCGACAGCCTGCCGCAGCTTTCGGCAGAGAATGAGTTGAAAGAAAGGAAACGGCGTCGATAATTCTGAAATTATGAGTTTTTGCGCGATATTTCCCGCTTTACATTCCCCAAAAGTCTGATAATATACAAACTAAAGGGACAAGCCCGCGCAAAGGAGGAGAGAAGGATGCGCCTTGCGGACAGACCGCTCGGGAACAGACTGAAATACATACCGGTGGAGCTCATACGCCCCAACCCCAACCAGCCGAGAACACAGTTCGGGGACGAGGCTCTGCGGAGCCTCGCCGCGAGCATACGGGAAAACGGCGTGCTCCAGCCGCTCGCCGTGCGCCGGGACGGCGGGGAGTGGGAGCTGATAGCGGGGGAGCGCCGCCTGCGTGCGGCAAAGCTCGCCGGACTGCAGAAGGTGCCCTGCGTCGAGGTGGAGGCGGACGCCGAGCGCTCGTCGCTCCTCGCGCTCGTGGAAAACCTTCAGCGGAAGGATCTGGACTTTGTCGAGCAGGCGGAGGGCATACGCCGACTCATAGCGGAGTACAACCTGTCGCAGGAGGAAGCGGCGCAAGGCTTGGGACTGTCGCAGTCCGCCGTGGCAAACAAGCTGCGGATACTGCGGCTCGAGCCGGAGATCCTCGACGCGCTCCGCCGCGCGGGCTGTACCGAGCGTCACGCCCGCGCCCTGCTCGCTCTGGGAGACGCCGAGGCGCGGAGCGAGGCGGCGCGGACGGTCATAGAGGAGGGGCTGACGGTCGCGGAGACCGAGGCGCTCGTCGCGGAGATGCGGGAGGAGCGGCCCGCGCCGCCGCCGAGGGGGCGGAGAAAGCTGGTGCTGAGAGACGTCAGGATATTCCTCAACACCCTCCGCGAGGCGGTGAAGCTGATGAAGTCGGCCGGAGTGGACGTGTCCGCCGAGGAGCAGGAGAGCGGGGACGGTCTGACCGTCACCGTCCGCATACCGCACGCGGTGAGAAAGGAGCGGGCGGCGCTGTGATATGCGCCGTCTGCTCCGCATGTTTAATATCGTATAAAGAAAATATTTGGGTTGTCGATTTACAATATAAGTGCAACAGGAAGAAAAGGGGGTGACTCATGAGGGGAAAGCTTCTATAATGGAATTT
>CANQDU010000006.1 GCA_947593925.1 uncultured Clostridia bacterium
CGGCCGGCGCTGCGGGTGCGGCGGACGCGCGGACGGCGCGCGGGCGCGCCGTCTGTGTCGCCGGCGCGTCGTCGGACGGGGCAAAAGCTCCTGCCGACCTTGCCGCGAGCCGCACGAGGCATAGCTCCGCCTCGAGCCGCGCCGACGACGAGCGCGCGGAGCGCGCTTGCGCGTCGGAGATATCCTCGAGCATAGCGCCGAGCGTCCCGGCGGGGAGGCCGAGCGCGTCGAGCGACTTTGCGGGGTACCGCCCCGAGAGCAGGGCGGGTGACTTCGTAGTAACAAGTATAAGCGCGTCGCGCAGGACGGACGCGAGCTCGCCGAGGAACGCCGCCATGTCCTTTCCGGCGTCGTAGAGCGAGGCGAGTATGCCGAGCGCGCGCGCCGCGTCGCCTTCGGCGACGGCCGCCGCCGCCTCGAGCGTGTCCTGCGAGCCGGCGAGGCCGAGCTCGTCGAATATCGCGTCCTCGTCGAGCGCGGCGTCCGGACGGGCGGAGGCGCACTGGTCGAGCATCGACACGGCGTCCCGGAAGGCTCCGTCCGCGAGGCGGGCTATGGCCGCCGCGCCGTCCTCGGTGAGGGTTATATGCTCCGCCGCCGCTATCTCGCGGACGCGCAGAGCGAGGTCGCGCACCGTGCCGCGCCGGAAGGCGTAGCGCTGGCAGCGCGAGAGTATCGTCGGGGGAATTTTATTGAGCTCGGTCGTGGCGAGAATGAAAAGGACGTGCTCCGGCGGCTCCTCGAGGGTCTTGAGGAGCGCGTTCCACGCGCCGGCGGAGAGCATGTGACACTCGTCGATGATGTACACCCTGTACTTCAGCTCGACCGGGACGTATGCCGCTTGGTCGCGTATGGCGCGGATGTTGTCCACGCCGGAGTTGGAGGCGGCGTCGATCTCGCTCACGTCCACGGCGGAGCCCTCGTTTATCGCGCGGCAGGCGGCGCACTCGTTGCAGGGCTCGCCGTCGTGCGGATGGAGGCAGTTCGCGGCCTTCGCGAGGATTTTTGCGCAAGTGGTCTTGCCCGTCCCGCGCGTGCCGGTGAAAAGGTACGCGTGGGAAAGTCTCCCGCCCGCTATCTGCTTTTTAAGTGTTTCGGTGACCTGCGGCTGACCCACAACGTCCGAAAATGTCATCGGCCGCCACTTGCGGTAGAGCGCTCGCGCCATAGCTCCTGCGACCCCTTTTATAAAAACGTCACATTGCAGAACCGCACGACCGGCTTTGTGCGTGCCTGCCGCCCGCTTTCCGGCAAAGAGACTCAGACACGGCTGCCCCGCGGCACATTGGAAGACACTGCTTAATGCTGCTCGGTTCCCCGCCTGACATGGTTCGCAGGCTCCGATTGCGCGGGACCGTATCCTCAACACCCCCGTACCGGGGCTGTCACCGGCAGACGCCGCCCGGGGCCGGTCATCACCCCAACTGTAGCGGATTGAAGGTACAGGGCGCCGCTGCTGCCCCGGCTGTGCGGTTCTGCAATATGACGTATTTAATATGTGTAAATAAGTATACCACAAACCTCACTGTTTAGCAAGCACAGAAAAATATCTTTGACGGGCCTGATTTTTTAGATTTTGTTTATTGCTATTTGAAATGATTTGTGTAAAATATAGAGGTGGCTATCTTGTTCAAAAGAGTACGGAAAGGATGCACCGATGGAAGAAGAGAAGGATCTCCCGACGGAGGGCATAGAGAGAGACAGCGCCGTCACCGGCGCGGAGCTTCCCGCCGCAGACGGCGGAAAGCAGAGCGTAAGCACCGAAGGAAAGCTCGCGGCGTGGTTCGGGCTCGGACTCACGATAGTCGTCTGCGTCGGAGTGGGTATAATGATAATGCGGCTCGGCGTTTTAGAGAGCGTCGAGAGGATACGCGGCTGGGTCACGGCGCTGGGGCCGTTCGGCCCGATAGCGGTCTACGCCGCGCAGGTGGCGCAGGTCATACTGCGCTTCGTGCCGGGCGGCGTGACCTGCACCGCGAGCGTCCTTATCTACGGGCCGTTCTGGGGCTTTGTGATAAGCTACGCGGGACTTTTGACGGGATGTGTGCTCGTATACATTCTCGTGCACAAGTACGGCATACGCATAGCAGAGCGGCTCGCGGGACGTGAAAACCTCGAAAAATACTGGAAGTGGACGAGCGGACGGCGCTTCGACGTCATCTTCCTCGTCACGGCGATACTCCCCGCGTTCCCGGACGATATAATCTGCGTCGCGGCGTCGCTGACGAAGATATCCTTCAAGAAGTATTTCGTCATATGCGCGCTGGGACGTTCGGTCGGGCTTATTCTCTACTCGCTCGCGGGCGCGGGAGTGTTCGCGTGGCTCGGCATCGGCCTCGGCTGAAAGACGGCGCAAAGATCACCATATTCGGAGGCGAATTTCCCATGTTTCACGCATCGAGGGAGATGTGGAAGCGCGCGGTATCGGCGACGCTCTTTCTTGCCCTCATGTACGTCTGGTTCGTTATCTGCGAGCGGACGGTGCAGACTCCGACCTACATAGTCTATCATCCACTCGACCAGAGAATACCGTTCATACCGCAGTTCATCGTCCCGTACTATCTGTGGTATGTCTATATAAGCATACCGATAGTCTGGCTCTTTTTCGTCTCGCCGGAGGACTACGTCAAGGGCGTGATGTTCTTCGGCTTGGCGCTCTTCGTGAGCTGTCTTGTCTACACGATAGCGCCGAACGGACAGCGGCTCCGCCCGCACGTCCTCGGGGACGGCTTTTTCGAGCGGTGGGTCGCGTTTACGTACAGCATAGACACGCCGAACAACGTCTCGCCGAGCCTGCACGTCCTCGACAGCATCGCCGTCCACTCGGCGCTCACGGGCTGCCGGAGGTTCAGGCGCTGCCGCCCGGCGGTGATGATAAGCGCGGCAGTCTGCGTTGCATGCAGTATTTCGACCGTGTTTGTCAAGCAGCACTCGATATTCGACATATTCGTGTCGATACCGCTCGGCGCGGTGATCTGGCTCGGCATCTACGGCATGCCGAGGCTGATAAAGTACCGCCGCGAGCACCCGTCTTACGGACACAAGCGGCGGTTCAGGTTCAAGTTCTGATTTCGGCAGAAAGTGAGGGCGGCGCGAAATGCGCCGCCCTTTTCCGTACCGTTATTCTTTTCCGTTGTTCTCGGAGGGGGCGTCCGAGCCGTTCGCGGGCTTGCTGTCCTCGGGGTCGCCGCCCGGCTCGTCCCCGGGCTCGACGTCCTCGGGGTCGCCGTCCGGCTCGTCCGCAGCTTCGGCGGCGACAGCCGCCGCCTCCGCTTTGCGCTTCCTTGCCTCCGCTATCCGCTCCTTCATGAAGGGAAGGAAGTCGGCGGCGTCGCCCTCGGTGAAGGCGTCCCGCTTCAGATGGTAGGCGGAGGAGGGGTTCAGCCAGAGGCAGTACCACTCGCCGTTCTCGGTGGCGTCGGCAAACTCGGCGTAGTCGAGCGAGGTGGTCTTGCCCGCGTCCTCGACCTCGAGCGCGTCGTCGCCGAAGCGGGTCACGCGCCGCCACACGCCGCCCGGCTTGCTTTTAAGCACACGGCGAAAGTCACGGCGGTGCTTAAGTCCGTCGAGGAGAAACTGCTTGAGCGTGATGTAGCCCGCCGCCACGCAGCCGACGACGACGTAGAGCATGTTGCCGGCGCCGAGCCCGTAGACCGCGACGCCAACGGACACCGCGAGCTCGGCAAAGAAGAGTATCAGCATCATCTTCGCGTTCTTCTTTGCCACCGGCCCGATGGGGTGCTTCGACCAGTCCATGTACACGTCTTCGGTTATATCGAAGGAATTTACGAAGCGGGGATTCATTGTGCTTTCTCCTTTCCGGCGGCGCGCCGCGCGGACGCGGCTCTTGCAATGCGTGTCACGATGAGCGCGGCGGCAAGTCCGCAGAATGTGCCGATGACGGCGCCCGCCGCGACGTCGCTCGGATAGTGGACGAGCACGACCACGCGGGAGACGCCTATCGCCGCCGCGAATATCACGAGCGCACGTCCCACGCCGCGCGGCTCGCCGCAGAAGCGGCGGCAGAGCGCAAACGCGACCGCCCCCGCGAAGGCCACGCTCGTGTGTCCGGAGGGGAAGGAGTAGTCGTCCGGGCGGGGCGCCTTCGGGATGAAGGCGTAGAGGTCGTAGGGGCGCGGCCGCGCGACGAGCGGCTTTATCGTGAGGTTCGTAATGATAAGGCTGAACAGCAGCGCGAGAAGCATCGTGACGCCGTACTTCCGCGTCCGCGGCAGAGCGGCGAGCACCGCCGCGAGCAGTATCCAGAAGATTCCGCCGTCTCCGAAAAGCGCGAGCACGCGCGAGAGCCGCGCGAGTATCGGAACGTCTATCGACTGAAAGAAGCCGAGTATCGCGACGTCTATGTTTTCTATGAACCCGGGCACCACAGTCACCTCCTGCTGTATATATTATAATGTATTATACTCCGAAAAACCGTCGAGAGCAATCCGCTTTTCGGAGAAAGCATGTCAAGTCCCCAAACGGCGCGAAGCGCCGTTTGGGGACCCCTTTAATTGAAATGCTCGGGGCAAACACGAGGGCACCGACAAATTCCTCATCGGTACATATTCAGCCCTCGTGAGCTTTACCCGCTTCGCGGGCAAAGCCAGACCTTGAACGTGATTAGGCTGCGCAAAGTTGTTTGCCTGTGGCAAACAACTTTAACCGCTGCGAACCGCGAGGGCTCGCACCAATTCTGCATCCGATAGTTTACAGCCCTCGCTCGCAATATTCGCTTCGCGAATATTGCCCGACTTTGGGCACGTTATGGTGCGGACGGCGCAGACGCGCCGTTTTGGAACCCCTATTATTGAAATGCTCGCTCGGAAACACGAGGGCGCCCACACATTCCTCATCGGAATATATTCAGCCCTCGTGAGCTTTGCCCGCTTCGGGGCAAAGCCGGACACAGTACAGAATCGGGCTGCGCGAAGTTGCCCTCGGCAACATCAGCCGCTGCGAACAGCGAAAGCGCGAACCGATTTTTCATCCGCCACTCTACTGCTTTCGCTGGCAATATTCGCTCCGCGAATATTGCCCGACATTGAGCGAATTGTGGGGCGGAACGGCGCGAAGCGCCGTAGCAGCCTCGCAGAGTTCGCGCGAAGCGCGAATAAATTCAAATCAGCGTATACGTCGCCGAAAATACCTCTCGCGGAGCGCGTCCAAAAGCGCCACAGGCGCTCCCGCGCCGGTTCGCGCGGTTGAAGTTGGCGGCAAAGCCGTCAACTTCGCGCAGGGGCAATTCACTTGCCCCGAGCATTTCAATCGGAAGGGCTCCCACGCGGTCGCTGACCGCGTGGGAATTGCGTAGCGCAGCGCCGGCCGCCGGCAGAGCTCCGCTCTGTCCGGCGGCTTCGCGGGAAATTGGTAAGCGAGCGCAGCGAGCGCGATTTCCCGCGAAACGAAAGGAAGCTGCGTAGTAACGCAGCTTCCCCGTGTGCAGGCAGTCCGGTGGACTGAGCAGCTTAAAGGCTTCCGTTTTCGCGGAGCTTGGCGAAGCACTCGCTGCAGTATACCGGCCGGTCGGTCTTCGGCTCGAACGGTACGCGCGCCTCTTTGCCGCAGTTGGCGCAGGTGGCGGTGAAATACTCGCGCGGACCGCGCGCGGCGGCCTTGCGGGCGTCACGGCACTTCTTGCAGCGCTGGGGCTCGTTCTGGAAGCCGCGCTCTGCGTAGAATTCCTGCTCGCCGGCGGTGAAGACGAACTCCTCGCCGCACTCTTTACAAACTAATACCTTGTCCTCGTACATTTCCTGATCCCTCGTTTGAAATAAAACTTTTTACCGCAGAACGGATTTTCACCGCCATCTCAGAAATCTGCGCTCTTGTTGAGCTACTGCGGCATATATGCAAAAACGGCGTCAACCGTTGCTGCCCTGTTCGGTGAGGCGGAGGAGCTTTCGCCGTATCCGCCCAATGGCGTTGTCTATCGACTTTCCCGGCTTCGAGAGCCGTTCGGCTATCTCCGCCGTGGCGAGTCCCTCGAGGTAGAGGTCGAGCACCTTCGCCTCGAACCGGCTGAGCGCCGCGCGGAACTCACGCAGCCGTTCGAGATAGCTCTCTTGCTCGAGAAGCATCTCGGCGGGGTCGGAGGCATGTCCGGCGGGGAGACCGCCGTCCTCCGCAACGTCTCCGAGCGGGAGATAGTCGCGGAGCGGGAGCTGCTTTATCCGCGAGGCGGCGCGCTCGACCGAAATCATCCGGTTCCGCACGCACCTCTGCGCGAAGGCGGAAAATCCGCCGCGCGCCGGATCGAACTCGCGTATCGCGCTGACGAGCCCGAGCATCCCTTCCTGAATGAGATCCTCCTGGTCGCCGCCGGCGAGGTAGTATGACCGCGCGGCAGCGCGGACTATGTAGAAATAGCGTTCGGCGAGGACGTTCTCCGCGTCGCGGTTCCCTTCACGGGCGAGGCGGCAGAGCTCCTCGTCGCCAAGCGAGGTCAAATTTCCATATTTCAACATTTAACACCAGAAGTAATTATATGATAAAATCATAAAAAGTCAAGAGCATTTTCAAAGATTTTGTGAAATTATTCAAAATTTCACGTTTTCCGTCCGAAGGACGCCGCGCGTTTCCGTGCATTTCCGCAAAACCGTTGTTTTTTTCGCGGGCTTGTGCTATACTAACTGTGTGTATACCGCGCTTGTGCGCGGAAAATTCCGACGAAAGGGGAAAAGCGTTATGCTTCACATTACAAAGGACAATTTTCAGGCAGAGGTAGTAGAGAGCGACCGTCCCGTAGTCGTCGACTTCTGGGCGGAGTGGTGCGGCCCGTGCAAGATGGCGGCGCCGATATTCGAGTCGCTCGCGGAAAAGCACGGCGACAAGATAAAGTTTGCCAAGCTCAACATCGACGAGCAGGGCGAGCTCGCGGTGATGAACCGCGTCATGAGCATCCCGACCTTCATCGTCTTCGACGGCGGCAAGGCGGTCGACAGGATGATCGGCCTCAGCTCGGAGGAGGAGCTTGAGGAATTCATAACGGCGCGGCGCTGAAGCCGCGTCCTCGGGGACTGCGGGGGAGAGATATGGACATAAACAAAAGGCTGCGCCGGGCGCTTCTCGGCGGGTTCAACAGCGGAGACGTCGTCGCCTACATAGATACGCTCACCGAGCAGCACCGCCGGGAGACGGCGGAACTCCGGCGCGAGCTCGACCGCGTCACGGGCGAGCGGGACGCCGCCCTGCGCGACGGCGGCGACGCCGCAGGCGTCCGCCGCTCGCTCGAGGAGGCGGAGGCGTCGCTTGCGGAGAAGTCCTCCGAGCTCGAGCGTGCCGCCGCCGAGCGGGACGCGCTCCGAGGCGAGCTTGAGGGCGTGCGCGCGAAGCTCGCGCGCTACGAGTCGGCCGACACCGAGCTTGCGGAAAAGCTCGCGGAGCTGGAGCGCGTCAAGGCGCGCGTCACCGACATCGAGCTCGAGGCGCACGAGCGCGCCCGCGTGATAGAGAAGAACGCGGCGGAGCGCGCCGAGTCCGTGCGGCGCGAGAGCGAGGAGCTGCTGCGCGACGCGTGCCGCAGGTACGGCGCGGCGCGCTCGTCCGCCGCCGGAGCCATAGGGGACGGCCTCGCCGCCGTCGATCGTCTGCGCGGCGGGCTGGAGGAGCTCCTTCGCGGCCTCGACGGCATCGGCGAAAAGCTCGGCGAAATAGACCCCGGCAAGCCCGCGAGCGAGGACGACGGCGAGTGAAACTCCCCGCCGGTCGTCATAAATAACAAAAGCCTTTTTCGGGACGGCTGATTTTCGGAAGGGCTTTTGTGCAGTCTGACAAAATGCGACCCGCAAGCTGCCCCGCGCCGATGCGCGGGGCGCAGTTTTCCCCAAACAATCGCATTTATTTCGGAACGTCGCGATTTTGCTAACTAAGTGTTAAAAAAGTGTGAAAGTTTTCGACTTCAAGTTTGTGGAAACGCACAGTAATTCAAACGTGCGTTCGAGAAAATTCGGCGAAAGTACCTGTAACGGCGATGAAAATTTGTTAAAAATTTTTTAACAAACCTCTTGCGCGAAACAAAAAACTGCTATATAATACAGAGGTCAGACGGGTAGGAGCATCCTGCCCAAAAAAATATTGTAGGAGGTCTACACGCAATGAAGAAGTTTATTGCCCTTCTTCTCGCTCTGCTGATGATGGCGGGCCTGCTGGCCGGCTGCGGCGGCGGCGAGGAGACAACTTCGCAAGAGCCTTCCGGGACGACGAGCACCCAGCCCACCACCGCCCCGAGCTATGAGGCTCAGACGGAGAGCGTAGAGCCGACCGAGATCGAGCTGCCGCTCGTTGACGACATCCATACTTTCGAGTATTGGATTCAGAACGGCCAGTCGTTCGAGGACTTCTCGACCTACGCTGACAACCTGTTCTTCCAGTGGATGGAAGATCAGACCAACGTCCACATCGAGTGGAACCACCCCGCTTCCGGTTCCGAGACCGAGGCATTCCAGACGATGATCCTGTCCAACGAGCTTCCTGACTTCATCCAGTCGGTCAAGAACTACTACACCGGCGGTGTTGACAAGATGATCTCGGACGGATACCTCCAGCCCCTCAACGACTACATGGATCTTATGCCCAACTACAAGGCTAAGCTCTATCGCGATGAGGAGACCTTCATTCAGGGCGTTTCCGATGAAGGTAACATTTGGGCCATCCATCACATAGTCGACGTTCCGCAGGGCGCATGGTTCGGCTTCGGCATCCGTCAGGACTGGCTTGACGACCTCGGCATAGACATCAGCACCGCCGAGACCATCGACGGCCTTGAGCAGATACTTACCGCCTTCAAGGACAAGACCTACAACGGCGCCGGCCCGCTGTGGCTCTCCGGCGGCGGCTTCAGCCCGTCCGCTGCTCTTAACGGCTCCTACGGCGTCGCGAGCACCATGTGGATGAACAGCGGTATCATCAACAAGAACGGCACCGCCGTTTACAGCCCGCTCGAGACCGGCTACCGTGACTACATCGCAAAGATTGCCGACTGGTATGCCAAGGGCCTCGTCAACACCGAGTATGTTGCCACCAACTCCTGGTCCACTCCTGATGACCGTTGGGTCAACAGCGAGTGCGGCGTCGGCGACTTCATCTACACCGCCGACAAGCTCCTTGCGGCTTCCGCTGCGATAAGCGAGCTCCAGCCCTCGCCCGACTTCGCGCTCAGCGCTATAGCCAGCCCGAAGCTCGACGCGAGCATGGATTGGTCGGACATCCATCTCCGCAACAATCAGGACAAGATCCGTTCCGGTAACTCCATGGGCATCACCACTCAGTGCAACGACCTTGAGCTCGCTTGCGCTTATTGGAACTATGCCTGGAGCGAGGAAGGCATCGAGGCGTCCAACTGGGGTCCGTATGAGGGACCCGAGGGCGACACCAGCGCCACCTACTTCGTCGACCCGACCGATGCCAACGGCGACGGTCACGTCGAGTGCTATCAGCCTTGGCTGATGGAGAAGTACAACAACGTCACCAACGTCCAGTACAAGGTCGCCTGCCACAACATGGGCACCTACTCCATCTGGAGCCGTGAATGGTGCACGCTTGAGCCGTACCAGATAGATTACTGCAACATCTGGGATCAGGTTTCTGCTGATTACCTCTGGCCGGAGGGCGTTACCCTCACCACCGATGAAGGCACCAAGGCTTCGACCATCATGAACGACTGCAACACCATCGCTAACGAATGGGCAGCTAACGTCATCACCGGCGTTGAGAGCATTGACACTTGGGAGGCCATGTGCCAGCGCCTGAAGGACAACAAGATCGATGAGGCTGTTGCCTGCTATCAGGCCGCTCTCGCCCGCTACAACGATCGTATCCAGTACATGGGCCAGTAATTCTGTAACAACAGATTACTAAGTTCAGCGGTACTAAGGTATTGCGATAGTTCGGAGCCCCGCCTTTTTAACGAAAGGCGGGGCTTCTTCCATCAAACCCGAGACGGCTTTTGCCGTCTCGGGTTTGATGTTCGCGGCAAATCGCGCGGGCTTCGCCCGCTTACCAATTTGCCGCGAAAGCACCGGACAGAGCGGAGCTCTGCCGGTGCTATGCGCTCCGCTACGCGCCGAGTTTTTCGCCTGCGGCGAAAAATCGACGCACGCTCCGCGAGAGGAGTTTTTTGCCACGTACACGCCGCGGCAAAAAACGGATTTGACTCTATTTCGCCGCTTGCGCGGCGAAACTCTGCGAGGCTTCTGGTTGGATTTCGGCGCGAAATTATGCGAGGCCGGGAAGCAATTTTGGCGAGGAAATACTCCGATTTTCGACGGTGGTTGGGTGTTGCGGCGTGGGACAAAAAGTTTGACAATAATTTCCTGCTGCAAACCGGAACTTTGTTCAAAATATTCAAAGGAAAGTATTGCATTTGCCGAAAATGTGCTATATAATACAATCGTTCAAAAAGACAGGAGATCCTGCCAAAAATTTTTTAGGAGGTATTCACGCAATGAAGAAGTTTATTGCCCTTCTTCTCGCTCTGCTGATGATGGCGGGTCTGCTCGCCGGATGCGGCGGCGGCGAGGAGACACCCTCCACCGAGCCCTCGAGCGAGGGGACGACGAGCACCGAGCCCACCGCCGCCCCGAGCTATGAAGGCCCTGTGGAGAGCACCGAGCCGGCAGAGATAGAGCTGCCGCTCGTGGACGACATCCACGATTTCGAGTACTGGATCGAGAATCCTTATTCCTTTGAGGACTTCTCCACCTATGGCGACAACCTGTTCTTCCAGTGGATGGAGGATCAGACAAACGTCCACATAGTCTGGAACCATCCCGCTTCCGGTTCGGTTCAGGAGGCTTTCCAGACCATGATACTCTCCAACGAGCTGCCCGACTTCATTCAGGGCGTCAAGGGTTACTACACCGGCGGCGTCGATAAGATGGTCTCGGACGGTTATCTCCAGCCGCTCAACGACTATATGGACATCATGCCTCACTACAAGGCCAAGCTCTATGAGGACGAGACGACCTTCATCCAGTGCGTCTCCGACGAAGGCAACATCTGGGGCATCCATCAGATATGCGACCGTCCGCAGGGCGCATGGTTCGGCTTCGGCGTCCGTCAGGACTGGCTTGACGACCTCGGCATAGACATCAGCACCGCCGAGACCATCGACGGCCTCGAGTCGATACTCACCGCGTTCAAGGACAAGACCTATGAGAACTGCGGCCCGCTGTGGCTCTCCGGCGGCAGCTTCAGCCCGTCCTGCGCGCTGAACGGCTCCTACAACGTCGCCTCGGTCACATGGTCGAACAACGGCATCATCAACAAGGACGGCACCGCCGTTTACAGCCCGCTTGAGACCGGCTTCAAGGACTACGTCGCGAAGATAGCCGACTGGTACGCGAAGGGTCTCGTCAACACCGAGTATGTTGCCACCAGCTCCTGGGCGACTCCCGATGACCGCTGGGTCAACGGCCAGTGCGGCGTGGGCGACTTCGTCTACACCAACGACAAGATGCTCGCCGCTTCCGCCGCTCTGAGCGAGCTCCAGCCCGATCCGGACTTCGCGCTCAGCGCCATCACCACCCCGAAGGTCGACGCGAGCATGGACTGGAGCGACATCCATCTCCGCAACCGTCAGGACAAGGTCTTCTCGGTCAACTCCATGGGCATCTCCACGCAGTGCAACGACCTCGAGCTTGCCTGCAAGTATTGGGACTATGCCTTCACCGAGGAAGGCATTGAGGCCGCTAACTGGGGTCCGTACGAGGGACCCGAGGGCGACGCCAGCGCCACCTACTTCGTCGACCCGACCGATGCGAACGGCGACGGACATCAGGAGTGCTATCAGCCCGCTCTGATGGAGAAGTACGGCAACAACGTCACCAACGTTCAGGTCAAGGTCTCGAGCTTCCTCACCCCGGGCTACCGTATATGGAGCCGCGAGTGGTGCACGCTTGAGAAGTACCAGATAGAGTACTGCAACACTTGGGACAAGGTCGGCATCGAGTATGTCTGGCCGGACGGCGTGACCCTCACCGCTCAGGAAGGCAACGACGCTTCGGTCATCCTTGCCAACTGCAACACCATCGCTAACGAATGGGCTGCTAACGTCATCACCGGCGTTGAGAGCATTGACACTTGGGAGGCCATGTGCCAGCGCCTGAAGGACAACAAGATCGATGAGGCTGTTGCCTGCTATCAGGCCGCTCTCGCTCGCTACAACGATCGTATCCAGTACATGGACGAGTAAGATATTTCGCGGAAAATCGCGGGGGGCAGACTTTGTCTGCCCCCTTTCCGATTTCCTGAGAAGTCAAGTATCTTCCTATTGAAAAACCGTTTCGGGCGGTGTATAATATATCTGCACGAAATTCTGCGCGAAAGGATGCGTACCCCAAATGGCAGTTATTACCAAAGACACCGTTATCGGCGACCTGCTGAAGATCGACATACAGCTCGCGAGGTTCCTCATGCAGATAGGCATGCACTGCATCGGCTGCCCGGCCTCCGCCGGAGAGACCGTCGAGGAAGCATGCCAGGTCCACGGCGTTGATGCCGACGAGCTCGTCGAGCAGATGAACAACTACCTCGAGGCCGCTCAGTACGAGCAGTAAGCCGCAGGAGCCAAAGAGAGGGAACAGCCACGCCCGCACGAGCGCGGCTGTTTTTGTAGGGAATGATTTGCAGGGAATGAGAGGTGAGGAAATGCGGCTGTTCAGCCTTGACGCGCGGCTTTCCGCCGTCGCGGAGAAGATACCGGAGGGTCTCCGCGTCTGGGACGTCGGGAGCGACCACGCGCGTCTTCCCGTTTGGCTCGTGGCGACGGGGAAGATACCCTCCGCCGTCGCGAGCGACATCGGCGAGCAGCCGCTCGCGAGCGCGCGGCGGACGGTCGAGCGCTTCGGCGTCGGCGACCGCGTATCGCTCCGCCTCTGCGACGGCATTCCGCCGGACGCGCGCGGCGCGGCGGACGTGTTCGTCATAGCCGGGCTCGGCGGAAGCACCGTCGCGGACATACTTCTCGCCGCGCCGTGGACGCAGGAGCCCGGCATCCGGCTCGTCCTTCAGCCGATGTCCTCGCCGGAGGACACGCGGAAGGTGCTCTACGAGGGACGCTGGCGCGTCACGGGCGAGACCTTCGTCCGCGACGGGCATCGGCGCTACGTCGTAATAGAGGCGGCGGGCGGCGGGGAGCCGGAGAGCTTCGACCGCGCCGACCTCGCGGCGGGAAAGCACATCCGCGACCCCGAACACATAGCGCGCTCGATAGAGCGCCTTACAAACGAGCTCGGCGGCGCGGACGAGTCGGCGCGGCGGGAGCTCACGGCGGCGATAGCGAAACTGAAAAATATTATGAACGAAACGGTGAAATTTACGGTGAGAAGGGCCGGCATCGGGGACGCGGAGACGCTTGCGCGCCTCGCGGCAAAGGTGTACGATGCGCCCGAAGGGGAGCTTGCGGAGGAATATCGGTCCGGCGTGAGGAAGGCGTCCCGGGCGATGTTCCTTGCGGAGAAGGACGGCGCGGCCATAGGCTTTATGGAGGCGTCGATGCGCCGGGAATATGTCAACGGCGCGGACGACGAACCGGTCGCGTTCTGCGAGGGCGTGTTCGTCGAGGAGGAGCACCGGAGGACGGGCGCGGCGAAGGCGCTCCTCGCCGAGGCGGAGAGGTGGGCGTCCGAAAAGGGCGCGCGCACCTTCGCGAGCGACAGGCCGCTCGAAAACGAGGTATCCGGCGCATGGCACGAGAGCGCCGGGTTCCGCGAGACGGAGCGCGTTGTGTACTACGCAAAGCCGTGCGAGCCGCGCGGGGGAGGCTTCGACGGGCGGTTCTGGGCGGTGCTCGATGCGCTCGTCTCGGAGAGTGAGATAGTCATTGACCGCCCGAAGGGCAGCGCCCACCCGCGCTTTCCCGACATGATATACCCGCTCGACTACGGGTATCTGAAAGGCACGTCCTCGATGGACGGCGGCGGGATAGACGTGTTTGTCGGGTCGGCGGGCGGACGCTCGCCGGACGCCGTAGCCGTTATTCTCGACATGCTGAAGCGCGACAGCGAGATAAAGATCCTCCTAGGCTGCACGGCGGAGGAGAAGGAGACTGTCCTGCGCTTCCTTAACGACAAAATGATGAGCGCCGTTTTGATAGAAAGAGAATGATCCG
This sequence comes from uncultured Clostridia bacterium, assembly GCA_947593925.1. Classification (GTDB taxonomy): domain Bacteria; phylum Bacillota; class Clostridia; order Oscillospirales; family JAAYOS01; genus CANRIN01. The sequence goes on from CANQDU010000006.1 coordinate 14,111, forward strand.
AGGTAAATTATGCCGATAGACGCGATATTTCTCACAGCCCTCACGCGCGAAGCCGCGGAGAGGGTCGTGGGTCAGAAGATAGACAAGATATTTCAGCCGGAGCGGGACGAGATAGTCCTCGCGACGCGCGGCGCGGTGGGGTCGAGCCGTCTGCTCCTCTCGGCCGCGCCCGGTTCCGCGCGGATGGAGCTTCTGCGCGAGAACCGCGAGAACCCCGCCGTGCCGCCGATGTTCTGTATGCTGCTGCGGAAGATACTCGGCGGCGGCATAATCCGCGAGGTGCGGCAGTACCCCGGCGAGAGGATAGTCGAGATAGGGGTCGACGCCGTGGACGAGCTCGGCGAGCTGCGGAGGCGGCGCGTCCTGCTGGAGCTCGTCGGCAGACAGCCGAACCTCGTCCTGCTCGACGAGGAGAGCAGGATAATCGACTGCATCCGCCGCGTCGAGGGGGACATCGCCGCAGGGAAGCGGCAGATACTTCCGGGACTGTTCTACCGTCCGCCCGAGCCGCAGAAGAAGCGCGACCCGCTCGCGCTCACGCCGGAGGAGACGGCGGAGATACTTGCCGGGTTTGACGACGGCGTTGCGATAGAGCGCGCGCTGATGGCGTCGTTTGCCGGCGTGTCGCCGCTCGTCGCGCGGGAGATAGCCGTGCGCGCGTCCGGGGACGCGGAGGGGCGTCTCGACGGCGAGACGCGCCCCCGCACGGCAGAGGTGCTCTGCCGGATAGCCGCGCGCGCGAACGACGGCGCACTCGAGCCGTGGCTCCTCACGAAGAACGGCGAGCCGTGCGACTTCAGCTATCTCGAGCTCACGCAGTACGCCGGCGGCGGATACGAGTGCGCGCGGTGCGCGGGCTTCTCTGCGCTGCTCGAGCAGTTTTACGCGAAAAGGGAGCACTCCGAGCGTATGCGCCTCCGTGCGCGGGAGATGACAAAGACCGTATCGACCGCGCTCGAGCGCGCTACGCGCAAGCTCGAGACCCGCCGCATGGAGATGGCGGAGGCGAAGGACCGCGAACGCCTCCGCGAGACGGGCGACCTGCTGATGGCAAACCTCCACCTCATCGGGCGCGGCGCGAAGAGCGTCACCGTCGAGGACTTCTACGACGAGAATAACGCCCCCACCGAAATAGCGCTCGACCCGCGCCTCACTCCGCAGCAGAACGCGGCGAAGTACTACCGCGACTACGCGCGCCGCAAGAACGCGGAGAAGATGCTGAAGGGCCTCATCGAGGAGGGGGAGACAGAGCAGACCTACCTCGGGAGCGTCCTCGGCGAGCTGAAGAACGCCGAAAACGACCGCGAGCTCGCGGGCATCCGGGAGGAGCTTGTCAGCACCGGCTACCTCCGTCCGCAGAGTGGACAGAAGCAGCGCAAGAGCGCGGCGCTCCCGCCGAGGGAGTTCGTGTCGAGCGGCGGGTTCCGCATACAGGTCGGCAGGAACAACCTCCAGAACGACCGCCTGACCCTCCGCGAGGCGCACAGGAACGATGTGTGGCTGCACGTCCGGGGGGCGCACGGCGCGCACGTCCTGATACGCTGCGAGAACGAGGAGCCGGACGACGCCACCTACACCGAGGCGGGCGAGATAGCCGCGTTCTACTCCGACTCGCGGGAGGGCACGAACGTCGCCGTTGACTACACCCGCGCGAGATTTGTGAAAAAGCCGTCCGGCGCGAAGCCGGGCATGGTTGTGTACGACCCGTACTACACCATGTACGTCACGCCGGACGAGAAGAAGGTGCAGTCGCTTCGGGGAAGGGTGTGAGAGTATGGCAAAGACCGCCGGAACAAAGCTACGAGTCCTGCTCGTCTACGAGATACTGAGGGAGAAGTCCTCCCCGGAGCGTCCGCTCACCGTGCCGGAGATACAGGAGGAGCTAATGCGGCGCGGCGTGGAGTGCGAGAGAAAGAGCGTCTATTCGGACATCGGCGCGCTCTGCGACTTCGGCTACGAGATAGAGCAGAAGCGCGGCCGCGACGGGGGATACTTCCTGCGTGGGCGGGACTTTGAGCTCGGCGAGCTGAAGCTGCTCGTGGACGCGGTGCAGTCCTCGAAGTTCATCACGCCGGAGCGGTCGCGGGAGCTCATAGCGAAGCTAGTCGCCCTCGCGGGCGAGCGCGACGCGGGAAGCCTCTCGCGGCAGGTGTTCATCACGAACCGCGTCAAGACCGCAAACGAGAGCGTGCTAGGGTCGGTGGACGCTATTCACACCGCCATCGCCGAGAACAGGCAGATAGAGTTTGACTACACCGACTGGACGGTGAACTTCGGCCCGGGCGAGACCTTCGTGCGCCGCAGACGCGGCGAGCGGCGGAGGGTAAGTCCCGCCGCGCTCGCGTGGGACGACGAGAACTACTACCTCGTCTCCTACGACTCCGCGCGCGGCGAGCGGCGAAACTTCCGCGTGGACAAGATGGAGAACATCGTTATCACGGACGAGCCGCGCGACCGCCGCTGGGATTACGGCGCGTTCGACCCCGGCGCGTACTCGCGCGAGATGTTCGGGATGTTCCACGGCGACAGGAGACAGGTGAAGCTGCGCTTCGAACGGCGCTTTGCCGGCGTCGCGGTGGACAGGCTCGGGCGGGACGTACACGTCTCGCCGGACGGCGACAGTCACTTCCTTCTCACATGCGAGGTGGAGGTAAGCCCGCAGTTCTTCGCGTGGCTGATAGGTCTCGAGGGCGGGGCGGAGCTGCTCGAGCCGAAGGACGCGCGGGAGGCGCTGAAGCGGCTCGTCGCGGCGGCGGAGGAGATGTACAGGTAGGCGGCGCGGTTCGTCAAAGTGTCGAAATTTGAAGTATTGAAAAAAATATCTTGCAATCCGTCGCAAATCGTGGTATCATAAGCAAAGATTTGAAGGGGGGAGAGCTATGCTGCTTCGACCGTGCTTATGGAAAGCGTTTGCGGCGGGACGAAACGGAATAGCTGTTTCTTCTTTCGGAAAGCATTTTTATTCTTATTTTTAAGGATAAAGGTGCTATTTTTTTGCGCCGCTTCCGGCGGCGCGGGAGAAACCTTATAGGGAGGAAAGAAAAATGGCAAAATTCAAGATCCCGGAGGAAGGACTGCGGGACGCGAGACAGCTCGGCATACCGCGTATGCTGATACTCGGCCTCCAGCACATGTTCGCCATGTTCGGCGCGACTATTCTCGTGCCGATACTGGTACAGAGCTACGGACTGCCGATGAGCATCCAGGTGACGCTGTTCTTCGCGGGCATCGGAACGCTCCTGTTCCACGTACTTACGAAGCTGAAGGTCCCGGCGTTCCTCGGTTCGAGTTTCGCGTTCCTCGGCGGCTTTGAGGCTGTCGCGAACCTCGAGGCGTACGCGAATTGCACGCCGGACGAGCGCCTCGCCTACGCGCTCGGCGGCGTCGTCATAGCCGGCGCGATATACGTCGTCGTCGCGCTTGTGATAAGGCTCGTCGGCGTCAAGCGCGTCATGCGCTTCCTGCCGCCGGTCGTCACCGGTCCGATAATCATTTCCATCGGCCTCATCCTCGCCTCGAGCGCGATAAACAACGCCTCGAGCTGCTGGTGGCTTGCGGGCGTGTCGCTGCTCGTCATCATCGTCGCGAACATCTGGGGCAAGGGCATGATAAAGATAGTGCCGATACTCCTCGGCGTCGTCATCCCCTACGTCATAGCGCTTATACTGACGCTTACGAAGGTCGTAGGCCCCGGCAACGGAGCTTATATCGACTTCTCCGCCGTGAAGGACGCGGGCATCGTCGGCTTCCAGCCGTTCAGCTTCCCGAAGTTTGATATTTCGGCGATACTCGTCATGGCGCCGATAGCCATCGCCTCCATGATGGAGCACGTCGGCGACATCTCCGCCATCTCCGCCACCGTCGGCGAGAACTTTATCGAGGATCCGGGTCTCTCGCGCACCCTCCTCGGAGACGGTCTTGCAACGAGCATTGCCGCCGTATTCGGCGGCCCGGCGAATACCACCTACGGTGAGAACACCGGCGTCCTCGCGCTCACCAAGGTCTACGACCCGTGGGTCATCCGCATCGCCGCGTGCTTTGCGATAGTGCTCTCGTTCAGCCCGCTCGTCGCGGACATCATCGGCTCGATACCGTCCGCGATAATCGGCGGCGTCAGCTTCATCCTCTACGGCATGATCTCCGCCATCGGTGTCCGCAACGTCGTTGAGAACCGCATCGATCTCTCGAAGAGCCGCAACGTCATCATCGCGGCGGTCATACTCGTCTCGGCGCTCGGTTTCAACTCGGTGGGCGGCCTCACCTTCAACGTCGGCGGCACCGCCATCACCCTCACCGGCCTCGCGCTCGCGGCGATACTCGGCATAGCGCTGAACGCGATACTTCCGGGCAAGGACTACGAGTTCAACGCCAACACCGGCGTCGGCTTCGAGGGCGGCCCGAAGAAATAAACTTCCGCTTGCGCGTCGGCGCGAAATGTGCTCGCTTCGCTGTGCACCCTTTCGCGCCGAGAGCACCGTGCAGAGCTATGCTCTGCACGGTGCTTTGCGCTCCGCTACGCGCCGAGTTTTCCGGCTTCGGCGGAAAATCGACGCATTCCCACGCGGTCAGCGACCGCGTGGGAGCCCTTCCGATTAAAATGCTCGGGGCAAATGAATTGCCCCTGCGCGAAGTTGGCGGCAGAGCCGCCAACTTCAACCGCTGCGAACCGCGAGGGCGCGCACCAATTCTGCATCCGACATTTTGCAGCCCTCGCTAGCAATATTCGCTCCGCGAATATTGCCCGACATTGAGTTAATTAAAAGGCGGAGACGGCTTCGCCGTCTGCGACGCACGCTCCGCGAGCAGTATTTTCGTTTCAATTCGTACAATGTCGGGACGTCGGCGCGAAGCGCCGAGGTCTGATGAGCCCGGTAGATGATCGGATGCGGTATTGGTTCACGGGCGCATTGTACACGACGTCGCCGAAAATTGATCAAACTTTATTCGCCGCCTTTGGCGGCAACCTCTGGCTCGTAAAATGTAGGGCATTCGGCGCTTCGCGCCGAATGCTGATGCGCCCAGTAGGAAGTTCCGATACGTAACAAGTTAAGGGGCGCATTCTCTGCGAGGCTTTTTGATGTTTCAAGCATAGCAAAAGGGAGGCCGTCGGCCTCCCTTTTGCTATTCATTCGGTTTGTCTATTTTGAATATCTTCCTGAGTATCGCACTGAAGAACCTCGGCGACCGCCAGACGACGACTTTCATATTTCAGCCCGCCTCCCTAAAATTTTTTGCACCCGCACAGCCCCAGAAGCAGCAGTACGCAGCCGAGGACCGCGATTATCGCCCACGAGGGCAGTATAAGCGAAATGAGCACGCCCGCACCCAGCGCCGCCAGAATGAGGAACATCATCTTCGACCGCATACCTCTTCGCCTCCTCTCCGGGTCATTATATGCGGCTCGGGGCAAATTGTTCTAATGTCTGCCGCGAGGCGCATATACATTCCTTGAAAAACCGCGCCGGTCAAAAGGCGGGCGGTAAAAAGGAGTGTGACCGATGGAACTGGAACTTATCGGAAAAAGCCATGTGTTCTACGATACCGGGGCGCGGCTCGTCACCGCCCGCGAGCAGACCCAGGAGCAGGTCGTGCCGGACGCGTGCCCGGATATTCTGCGCATCATCACGACCTACGGGAGCGTGTACGCCTCGGAGACAAGCCTGCACGACGGGCGGGCGGAGGTGAGCGGAACGGTGCGCACGGCGGTGCTCTATCTGCCGGAGAGCGGCGAGGGCGTGGAACAACTCGTCCTCACCGTGCCGTTCACGCAGAACTTCGAGACGCCGAGCGAGCCGGGCGACCTGCTCTTCGCTTCGGCGGAGCTTGAGGGCGTGGACGCGCGCACGATAAACCCGCGCAAGGTACTCGTGCGGGCGAACGTGCGCGTCACGGCAAGGGTGCTCCGCCGCAGGACGGTGGAGATACCCGCGACGGTGAACGCGCCGAGGAGCCTCGGCGTGCGGACGCTCGAGGAGCGCACGAGCCACCGCATCGCGACTGCGGCGGCGTGCAAGGCGTTCACGGTGAGCGACGTCATCGAGCTCGGCGGCGCGCCCGCCATGAAGGACATCATCCGCTCAAAGGTGTCCTTCACGGTGGCGGACTGCAACATCATCGGACGGCGCGCGGTGTTCAAGGCGACGGCGCTCGTGGAGACGCTGTACCGCGCGCAGAACGGCGCAGTCTGCTCCCACCGCGCGGAGGTGCCCTTCTCGCAGATAGTCGAGACCGAGGGTCTTGAGGACGGGGCGGAGATCGTTATCGTCCTCCGCACGACCGGCATGACGAGCGCGGTGCGCCACGAGGACGGCGGCAGAGCCTACGAGTTCTCGGTCTCCGCCGAGGCGCAGACGGTGGCGTACAGCGCGCATGAGTTCGCGGTGCTCGCCGACCTGTACAGCACGTCGCAGCGCGCGGAGACCGAGACCGGCACGCTCGAGCTTGAGACCTTCATCAGGCACGAGGAGCGCCGCACGACAGTCCGCGCCACGCTCGAGACGGGCGCGGAGGCGCGCGAGGCGGAGGACGCGGAGGTGTGCTTCACGGCGCCGGCGTCGTCGCGCGGGGAGGACGGCATACTGCGCGTCACGTCGAACGCGGACGTGCGCGTCCGCTACACGGGCGAGGACGGCACGCAGTACCAGACGCGGGGACGGATACCCGTCTCGATAGACGTCGCGGGCGAGGGGGACTGCTCGTGCGAGCTCCGCGTCGAGAGCGCCGCGCTGAGCGCGGCTGTGCCGGGAGGCATCGAGATACGCCTCGACATCGCGGCGGCGCTCGAGGAGACAAGGACCGAGACGGTGAGCTTTGTCCGCCACGCGAAGCTCGAGGAGTACGGCGAGGACGCTCCGCCGCGCCCGTCGGTGGTACTGCGGTACCCGCAGGACGGGGAGACGATGTGGCAGCTCGCCAAGCGCTTCTGCACGACCGAGGCGGACATCCGCGACGCGAACGGCATGGCGGAGGACTCGTCTCCCGACCCGAAGAAGCTGATGCTGATACCCAAGCGCCGATAGAGAGGAGGATAAACGTGGACAGAGGAAGAATATATGAGGACATAGCGAAGCGCACCGGCGGGGACATCTACATCGGCGTCGTCGGGCCGGTGAGGACGGGCAAGTCCACCTTCATTAAGCGCTTCATGGAGACGCTCGTGATACCCGGCATAGAGAACGTGTACATGCGGGAGCGCGCCAAGGACGAACTGCCGCAGTCCGGGTCGGGGCGGACGATAATGACCGCTGAGCCGAAGTTCGTGCCGGAGGACGCGGTCGAGGTCGCACTGGACGGCGGGGCACGCTTCAAGGTGCGCCTCATAGACAGCGTCGGGTACATGGTGGCGTCCGCCGCGGGCGCGCTCGAGGGAGACGCACCGAGAATGGTGTCTACGCCGTGGTTCGATCACCCCGTCCCGATGGCGGAGGCCGCCGAGACCGGCACCCGCAAGGTGATAGCCGAACACTCTACGATAGGCATAGTGGTAACGACCGACGGAACTGTCACCGACATTCCGCGCGAGGAGTACGCCGAGCCGGAGGAGCGGGTGATAAAGGAGCTGAAAGTGCTCGGCAAGCCGTTCCTCGTCGTCGTGAACTCCGCCTTCCCGGAGGGCGCGGCGGCGCTCGAGACGGTGAAGACGATACGCGAGAAGTACGACGTCGGCTGTATCGCCGCGAACTGCCTCCTGCTCGGCGAGGACGAGATAACGGCGATACTCCGCAGTGTCCTCGGCGAGTTCCCGGCGCGGGAGATAGGCTTCTTCCTGCCGTCGTGGGTCGAGACGCTCGAGAACTCGCACCCGATAAAGCGCGGGATCTTCGACGCGATACTCGCCGGGGCGCAGGACATGCACCGCGTCCGGGACGTCGAGGCGGCGGTGGCGAGGATACGCGAGTGCGAGCAGATAAGCTCGATAAGGCTCGCGGGTATCGACATGGGCACCGGCGTTGCCGTCGTGGACGCCGACCTGCCGCGCTCGCTCTTCTACAAGACGCTCGCGGAGCAGTCCGGCTTCGATATACAGGACGACGGCGACCTCATGCGTCTCCTAGGCGAGCTCGCGTCGGTCAAGTCGGAGTACGACAAGATAGCCCCGGCGCTCGCCTCGGTGAAGGCGACGGGCTACGGGATAGTCCTGCCCGCAACCGACGAGCTGTCGCTCGAGGAGCCGGAGATAGTGAGACAGGGCGGGCGGTACGGAGTGCGCCTCCGCGCGAGCGCTCCGTCGATACACATGCTCCGCGCGGACATCGAGACCGAGGTGAGCCCGATAGTCGGCAGCGAGAAGCAGTCGGAGGATCTGGTGCACTACCTCCTCAGCGAGTTTGAGGACAAACCGGACGAGATATGGCAGTCGAACATCTTCGGAAAGAGCCTGCACGACCTCGTGAGCGAGGGGCTGAACGCCAAGCTCAAGCGTATGCCGGAGGACGCGCGCGACAAGCTCCGCGAGACCCTCCAGCGCATCATCAACGAGGGCAGCGGAGGGCTCATCTGCATCATACTCTAGGAAAGAGCACGGAGGGGCGACATATCCGCCCCTCCGTGCGGGGCACACTTCACCGAACGCGGACGCGGAAGCGTCCGCCGCCCGCGCGGAACGCCGCGGGGTGAGAGGCGGCGTCCCGTGTGTGCGGCGGCATCGGGCGGCGTGGACGTGCGGCAAGCCGCGAACAGCGGGAAAACTATTTCGCGCTTATCGGCGCGAAGCCATGCGAGGCGCTGTTACTCGCTTCTGCGGCGCAATTCCCACGCGGCGGTGCAGGGAAAAGCGAGACGGGAAAGCCCGTGCAATTTTCACAGAATACGAAAATTTTCGTAAAAGGCGCTTTACAACCTCGGAAAACTGTGTTATAATAATGCTCGCGCGGACGGGAAGCGTCCGCAAAGCCGAATATGGGCCCGTAGCTCAGCTGGGAGAGCGCACGGTTCGCATCCGTGAGGTTCGAGGGTTCGATCCCCTTCGGGTCCACCAAACGGGTATTGGACGAACACCTATTATTTCAGCGGCGGATTTGCCGTGAAGGCGTTACTTTGATACCAAACAGAAACCGCCGTCTTAGATTGACTTCTAAGGCGGCGGTTTTGTTATGCCAATTTATATTTTTCTGAAAGTAAATTCGGAATCCCGTGCCTTTTATCTAAAGAATGTGATTCTCTAAGTATTTTCAAAGGATTGAAGATTGGTGTAAATGAAACAATGTTGCAGATAAAAGTTGTGTCATGTCTGCCCACGAGTTTGCAGAAAAATGGAAAGTAGTTGTTTCAAGTGCAAATGCTGGCGGTCAAAAAAGAGATAATCAACTTGCCATTTTTGACAATCATTCAGTTTTTGGTCGTGCCCGAATTGCGCTGGGGATTTTTGACACATTAAAAGAAGCTCAAAATTTTTATCTGTATATGACAACGTATCTGGTACGATTTGCATTTCTAATGACAGACGAGAATTTGGGAACTTTGGGAATGAAAGTACCCGATTTGCAATCATATAAGCTAAATCAGTTAGTGACATTTGACGGAACGCTTGATAAGCAACTTTTTGAGCTGTGTTCATTCACAAATGATGAGCGTGATTACATAATTAACGTCGTAGAGAACCATAGAAAAAAGTCTCGTTCTTAGGAAGGGAGGCGAAATGATATGCCAGCAGTACAGATAAAACCCTTTGTGAACGTTATGCCCATGGTCTATTGTTACAGCGAACCGGGCGTTACATACCGCGACGGATGGGTCAAGATCGGATATACAGAGAAGCAGACACCGCAGGAGCGCATCAAACAGCAGACCCACACGCCGGGCATCCGCACAAAGTTAGAGTGGGCGGACTTTGCCATGTTCAAGGACGGCTCCGGCGAGTATTTCGACGACAAGGACTTCCACAAGTTTCTTGAGGTGGAGAAGCAGGTCGAGCGTGAGCCCAAGACAGAGCTGTTTCACATCGACGGTTCCCGCTCCCAGGTCTATTTCAACGATTTCGCCAGCCGCAGGTCCGTCTATGACAATGCGGAACATTTCGACTATCAGCTCCGGCAGGAGCAGCGGGACGCCGTGGAGCAGACCTGCGCCTACTTCAAAAACGGCGGCACAGAATTTTTATGGAACGCCAAGCCGCGTTTCGGGAAAACGCTGACAGCTTATGACCTTGTGCGGCGGATGGGCTTCACCAAAGTCCTTATTGTGACCAACCGGCCCAGCATCGCCAATTCGTGGGCAGAGGATTTCAACAAATTCATTGGCTGGCGCGGAGAGCTTGCCTTTGTCTCTGATACCGACGCGCTGAAAGGCAAAAAAGGTGTCCTGTCGCGGGAACAGTATCTTGCGGAAATGCGCAGCCGGAGTGCTGACGAGTGGAAAGGCATGGTTGCCTTTGAATCGCTCCAGGGCTTGAAAGGCTCCGTTTATTTTGGCGGGAAGTACGATAAGCTGGAGTGGATGTCAAACCGTGATGTTTACGGGAAACCGAAAAACGGTATTGAGTTTGACCTTCTGATCGTGGACGAGGCGCAGGAAGGCGTGGACACCATGCGCACCGACCGGGCGTTTCGGTATATCAACCGCAAACACACCTTGTATCTGTCCGGGACGCCCTTCAAGGCGCTGGCGGACGGGCAGTTCAACGCCAACCAGATCTTCAACTGGACATACGCCGACGAGCAGGACGCGAAGGCAAAGTGGGCTGGCGAAGAATACAATCCCTATGAACCGCTGCCCCGCCTTGCCATGTTCACCTACCAGCTCTCCAACATGATCTATGACCAAATCCAGCGGGGAGCGGATTTGTCCGACGACGATACGGTGGATTATGCCTTTGACCTGAATGAGTTTTTCGCCACCAACGAGTCAGGCGCTTTTCTCCATGAGGCAGAGATCAAAAAGTTTCTCCACGCCCTCGTGACGCAGGAAAAATATCCGTTCTCCACGCCGGAGCTGCGCGGGGAGCTGACACACACACTTTGGCTTTTAAATCGCGTGGCGTCCGCCCGGGCGCTGGCGAAATTGCTTCAGGCCGACCCGGTGTTTTCGGAGTATGAGATCGTTCTTGCTGCCGGTGACGGAAGGCTGGACGATGATGATGAAAACATGAAAGCCTTTGACCGGGTGAAACAGGCTATCGCCACCCATGAGAAGACTATCACGCTGAGCGTGGGGCAGCTTACTGTGGGCGTGACCATCCCGGAGTGGAGCGGCGTCCTCATGCTCTGCAATATGCAGAGTCCGTCGTCCTATATGCAGGCAGCTTTCCGGGCACAGAACCCCTGTATCTTCACGAAGAACGGACGGCGGTACAGGAAAGAAACAGCTTATGTGTTCGATTTTGACCCGGCACGGACGCTGATCGTCTTTGACGAGTTTGCCAACAATCTCAGCCCGGATACTGCCGCGGGGCGCGGCACCAGCGAGGAACGCCGGGCAAAGATCAAGCGGCTCCTGAACTTCTTCCCCGTGTTGGGCGAGGACGACGAGGGGCGCATGGTGGAGCTGGACGCGGCGCAGGTGCTTTCCATTCCGAGGCGGCTCAAGAGTGTCGAGGTTGTCCGGCGCGGCTTTATGTCCAACTTCCTTTTTCAGAATATCAGCAATGTCTTTGGCGCTCCCGCCGTGGTGCAGGAGATCGTGGGCAAGTTGACACCGGCCCATGAGGAACCAAAAGCAAAGAAGAACGACAGCCTGTCACAGATGGGCGAAGTCCCGGTTGACGATGAAGGCAACGTGGACATCCCCCGCGAGATTGTCATCGGCAAGACGCAGGAACTGTTTGGCCCGAAAATTTATGAAGACCTGACAGACCAGTTATCATCGGAGCTTCCAGTCCTTCAGGACAGCGCTGCTTCTATCGAGTACGGAGTAAAAACGTTTGTGGATAAGGTCAAAGAGTCCATAAAGAAATCCGTAGTCGAGCCGGTCATGGACAATTACGATGTAAAGAAATCTGCGCGGAACCGCATTGAACGTCAGGTCAGTCAGGAAATCGAGCGGACGTTTGGGGACTTGCAGGATGATTTTATCCAGCAGAAAAATATCGCCGTGGCGGAGCTGAACCGCCGCCAGCAGGAGGCGGAGACACAGGAAGAAATTGTTGCGGCAGACAGGGACTTTCAATCCGCCATGCAAGAGGCGCAGGCTACTTTCCAGAATGCCTTACAGGAGGCTGTACAGGAAACGATTCAGAACAAACCTGCGGCTGTGGTGGAACAGATGGAGCGGCAGAAGGCGGAGGAAGAAAAGAAGTCCGTGGAGGATTCCGTCCGCGACCACCTGCGCGGTTTCTCCCGCACGATCCCCAGCTTCATTATGGCTTATGGCGACGAAGGTCTGACACTTGCCAATTTCGACGAGTACACGGAGGACGATGTGTTCTTGGCTGTCACCGGCATTACGGAAGATGATTTCCGTTTCCTGCGGGACGGCGGCGATTATGAAGACCCAAGCGCCGGGGAGACGGCGCACTTTGAGGGACACCTCTTTGACGAAACGGTATTCAACGACTCCATCCGGGAGTTTTTGCGCAAGAAAGAAGAACTGGCAAATTATTTTGAGGAGGGACACACCGAGGACATTTTCGACTACATCCCACCGCAGAAGACCAACCAAATCTTCACACCCCGCTGGGTGGTGAAGAAGATGGTGGATGAACTGGAAGCCGAGAATCCCGGCTGCTTCGACGACCCGACACATACCTTTGCCGACCTCTACATGAAGTCGGGGCTCTACATCACGGAGATCGTCAAGCGGCTGTTCCACAGTCCGGCCATCAAAGAAGCGTACCCGGACGACGGAGAGCGCATCCGCCACATCCTCCGGGAGCAGGTCTACGGGCTGGCTCCAACGAGAATCATCTACCTGATTGCAACGAATTATATTTTGGGATTTGATGAAACGTTGAGATCCGAGACGAAGAACTTCGCCCAAGGTGACGCTGCGGAGGCCGCAAAGAACGGCACGCTGGAAGCGTTGGTAGATCAATGCTTTGAGCAACACTAATAATCTCTTTGGAAAAAAGTACACTTCCGCATACAGAAGTGCGGCTGAACAGTACAATCTTTTGACCTATTCAAAAGACCGTCCGCTTATGCAGACGGTCTTTTACTTTTACGGGAAAAGCGGCGGGAGGCTCGACTGTATGTCAGAACCAGCCCGAACTCTCCAAAATCGGAGCACCTCGGAATATGTTCGGCTCGCTCCCCCAATCAAACACTCAACGATAAGATTCTTCCTGCCGAAATCAGACAGTAGCTTCAGCACGTTCTCGCATTCCATCCGGTGCTGATTGTTATCTTTTTTGCAAAACATTTTTCGTCGCATTTCTCCCTCACCCGTTCCTAACTTCTTTTCAACAATCTTGTACACTTACACTAATTACGTTATAATAAAAACGTGGAATGTTTGACGATCCACGATACGGTGAAATAATATAGCACTTTTACCGCTTGAGTACAAGCAGCACTACCCCCAACTTAGATTCTCCGGCGGAACTTACGTGGGAGTAGTAAGCTGAAGAAGGAGATTATCTTATGGCCATCGACATTACTAGTCGTTGGAGAGAACTTAAGGAGAATTGCTTGGGGGCGTTCTTTGGCGGAGCGGTGTTGGAGGCAGAGGATGTGGATCGGATGCCGCCGGACAGGGTCGTCGCCATGGCCCGGCGTTGCGGACTCCGACCGGCGAACTACGCGGTGCCGGAGCACGGCATTGACAATGACTACAATAATTGAAAACGAGGGAAAGGTATGAAGCTTTTGCACTTGTCGGACCTTCATCTGGGGCTGAGGCTCTACGACTGCTCCATGATCGAGAATCAGGAGTACATACTGAAACAAATACTTTCCGTGGCGGATGATGAAGGACCCGACGGGGTGATTATCGCGGGAGATGTGTTCGATACGGCCATGCCCACTGTGGAGGCGCTGCGGGTCTTTGACGATTTCTTGGTGGCTTTGGCGGACCGAGGCATCGAGGTGCTCGTCATCAGCGGCAACCACGACTCCGGGGCGCGGATCTCTTTCGGCTCCCGGCTCATGAACGAAAGCGGCGTACACATCGCCGGGAGCTACTCAGGCCAGGTTCGGCCCGTCACCCTTGAGGACGAATATGGGCCGGTGGACTTTTGGCTGCTTCCCTTTGTGAAGCCCGCCTCCGTCCGGGCGGCCTTCCCTGAGGCGGAGATCGGCACATGGACGGACGCCCTGAGGACAGCGGTGGAACATATGGACCTGGACGTCTCCCGGCGGAACGTCTTGGTTTCCCACCAATTCGTAACGGGCTCCCGAAGAAGCGACTCGGAAGAGATCAGTGTGGGCGGCGCGGACAACGTGGACGCCTCTGTCTTCAACGGATTTGACTATGTGGCGCTGGGGCACCTCCACTCCCCGCAAAACTGCGGCTCGGAGCGGGTTCGGTACTGCGGGACGCCGCTTAAGTACTCCTTCTCCGAGGCGAACGACACTAAATCCGTGACAGTGGTTGAGCTTGGGGCTAAGGAAAACCTGACTGTTCGTGCGGTGGAACTGACGCCACCGCATGAGATGTGTCAGCTTCGCGGGACTTACGATGAACTCACGGCGCGCTCCTATTACAGTGGGACAAGCCTCCCGGAGGACTACGTTCACATCACCCTCACCGACGAGGAGGACGTATTTGACGCGCTGGGGAAGCTGCGGCTCATATATCATAATCTCCTGCGTCTGGATTACGACAACGCCCGCACCAGAAGTGCGGGGACCGCAGGCGCGGCGGAGAACGTCCGCGAAAAACTGCCGGAGGAGCTGTTCGCGGAGCTCTATGAGAAGCAAAACGGCCAGCCTATGTCGGAAATCCAGGCGGAATTTATCAAAAACTTGCTGAACGCGATCAAGGAGGGAGAACAATGAGGCCAATCAAACTCACCATGTCAGCCTTCGGGCCTTACGCCGGGAAGGTGGAGCTGGATTTCGATAAGCTGGGGACGAGCGGGCTCTATCTCATTACCGGCGACACCGGTGCCGGGAAGACCACCGTATTTGACGCCATCACCTTTGCCCTCTACGGCGAAGCCAGCGGTGAAAATCGGGAGGCCGGAATGCTCCGGTCGAAATACGCTGAATCCGGGACCGAGACATATGTGGAGCTGACCTTTGCATATAGGGGCAGGAAGTACAGAGTCCGGCGCAACCCGGAGTATATGCGCCCCAAAAATCGGGGCACCGGGTCGACGAAGGAGAGCGCCGACGTGACCCTCTGGCTCCCGGACGGCCGGCAGCTGACGAAAAAGGACGGGGCGGACAGGAAGATTCGAGACATTCTGGGCATTGACCGGGACCAATTTATGAAAATCGCCATGATTGCCCAGGGGGATTTTCAGAAGCTCCTGACGGCCAAGACCGCGGAGCGGATGATCATATTCCGCAAGCTCTTTGGCACGGAGATCTATGATACGCTAAAGGAGCGGCTCAAGGACGAGGCGGCCAGCGCGGAGAACACATGCAGGGAGCACGGCAAGAGCATCCAGGACAAGGAGCAGAATATCAAGTGGCCCGAGGACGACCCGCTGATCGTCGATGTCCGCAAGGCGCGAAACGGGGAGCTGCCGGTGGCGCAGGTACTGGAGCTGCTGGAGAAGCTCATTGAGCAGGACGAAGCGGCCCATGAAGAGCTGAAGAAACTACTGGAGACAACGGAGAGCCAGTGCACGGAGGCCACCCGCCGTCTGGAGCGGCTCAGCGCCCGGGAGGCCACGGAGGAGAAGTTTAAAGAGAACACCGCAAACCTGGAGACGGCCAGGGATGCTCTTAAGGCGCGTGAGGCAGAAGTCGAGGAGAAGAAGGAAAAAGCTCTGAGAGCGAAGGAACTCAACAGCGCCATTGCCGCGCTTAAGGAGCGGCTCTCCGATTACCGGGCGCTCACACACCAGCGGAACGAGATCACCGCGCTGGAGAAGACGGTGAGCACGGACGAAGCGGCCCAAAAGAAGGCGCAAGCCGCTGTTGACGAAAAAAAGGACGCGATTTTCACCCTAAAAAAGGAGCAGGAGGGCCTTGCCAACGCCGGAGAAAATCTGGAACGGTTGAAAAGGGATCTGGACGACGCCCAGAAGCTGGACAAGAATCTGGAGGACGTGAGCGGCGAGCTCGGAACCCTCCGTAAGCTCCGCGGAGAGCTGGCCGCGGCGCAGGCCGAATGCGAGGGTCTTCTCGACGAATATAAGGCCGCGAAGGAAAAATACGACGACAGCCACGAGCGGTTTTTGCTTGAGCAGGCGGGAATCTTGGCCGAGACGCTGGAGGCCGGGAGGCCCTGCCCGGTCTGCGGCTCCACGGAGCACCCACGTCCGGCTGAAAAATCCGCAGAGGCACCATCAAAGGAGGAGCTGGACGAGCTCAGGAAGGCGGCGGAGAAGCTTCAAGAGCAGTCCGAGGTCACTAGCGCGAAGTGCGGTGACCTGAAGGGTCGGGTTGGCGAAAAGCAGAATCTCCTCGAGAGCAAGCTTGCGGAGCTACTGCCGGGGACGACCCTGGAGAATGCCCCCGATGCTGTCCAAAATCGCCACGGGGAGCTGGATGCGGAGATTCAGACAAAAAGGCGCGAAATTGAAAGAGAGACAGCGCGTGTCAAGCGCCGGGACGAGCTCAAGAACACGGTTCCTGCCATGGAGAATGATGAGCTTGCAAACCTTCAAAAGAAATTGACTGAGGACAACCAGAAGTTCACCAAAGATCAGGCAAGGCTGGAGGACATGCGTACACATACCGACGAGTTGGCGGGAAATTTGGAATACGACAGCGAGGAATCGGCCCGCGAGGCCATCGCGGCGGCCACAAGCGAGCGCGACGCAATTGAAAAAGCCATCAAGAATGCCGAAGAGGCTCTTAAGACTGCCAGAGATGCCGTCAAGACCCTCGAGGGCGAGGAAGGCGCCCTCAAAAAGCAGCTCGAGGAGGCGCCCATGTATGTCCGTGAGGACGAGGAGGCCCGAAAGACCGAGCTGGATGCCAAAAAGGCCAACCTGGACGCGCGCGTTTCGGAGGTGAATGTCAGAAGAGTTACAAATAAAGGCATTCTGGACAGGATCAAGGCGCGCTCCACCGAGCTGGACGCCGCGGAGAAGCGCCTTGCGTGGCTGAGGCCCCTGGCGGACACAGCCAACGGGACCGTCAAGGGCAAGGACAAGCTGATGCTGGAGACCTACGTCCAGACCACGTACTTCGACCGTATCATCGACCGGGCCAACCTGCGCTTTCTGGCCATGTCCGGCAATCAGTATGAGCTCAAACGCCGGGAGGTGCCCGCTGATCAGCGCAGTCAGAGCGGTCTCGACCTGGACGTCATCGACCACTACAACAGCACGGAGCGGGACGTGAAAACGCTGTCCGGCGGCGAGTCGTTTATTGCCTCCCTCTCTCTGGCGTTGGGACTGTCCGACGAGACCCAGTCCTCCTCCGGCGGGGTGAAGCTGGACACCATGTTCGTGGACGAGGGCTTCGGGACCCTGGACGCCAATATCTTAAACGAGGTCATGCGGGCTCTCCTGCGCCTCACCGAGGGGGACCGGCTCGTGGGCATCATCTCCCACGTGGCGGACTTCAAGGACAAGATCGACAAGCAGATCCGCGTCACCAAATCCCGCTCCGGCGGAAGCAGGGCGGAAATCGTGGTGTGATTGCGCGCAAGGCAGCTATATTGTAGATTCTTATTCGAGAGAAAAAGACCCGTATGGCGGAAAATAAAACTGTCTGAGATAGTATCTCCTGCACTGAGGCCAAGTCAGACAACCGGGTCGTAGGGGAGGCCGCCTTCTCCATCGTCATCTCCCAATAGGATGAAGTATTCCACAGTTCCCAAGGAAATCGGGGAGGGCAAGCTCCTTACAGCCTTTGTGCCGATTTTAGCGGATGGGCAGTACGAAGACAATTATGATATGTAGTACGGAATATCGCAAAAGCGGTTTAGCCTTATTGCCCATTTCAACCGGTTCAACGGATCCATCGACTTTTCCGACGAGGGGAACAGGAAGGCTGCAGCAAGCGCGGGTTTGGAGGCAATGAAGCAACGGTTTTTATATGGGCGAAAATAAGAGGGTTCCTGGAAACACTTATAGAATTAGATTGCAATCGCCTTTGACAATGCGGTATAATGTTGTTAAATGAAATCATTCTTTCGCCCAAGATTGCAGTCCTTACCGATATTTTCAATGCAAAAGCCTATGCTGTAAGACCTGTTTGGGAAGTGTTCCCGGTTTTATGAAATTTACGGGATATTCCGTGCTGCTTGGTTTTGTTACATTGTATTTTGACAGCCGCTTTATAGTGCGCGCCGACCGTTACAATAATATTGTTATCGAAAACAAATACTTTGATGTCATGCGGTTTGCCGGCCAATTCAAAGAAAAACTTGGAATTGGCGCCCCGAAAGTGTCTTTACAAGAGCTTGCAGACAAACTCGGCCTAGAGAATTCCCACGCTCATCGCACATTGGCAGACGCAGTCACGACCGCTAAAGTGTTCTTGAGACTAAAGGAATTTGCCGCTCAGGAGCGACCCGAAAACATCGATGATTTTCTCGAAGACCTTGATAGCTGGTAATTATCTTGAGAGAAAAGGTCACATGGACAGGTTCTGTCCACTGTCATTTACTATAATAGAGCATACGATCCTATACCAACCTGTCTACACGGAAAAGCTGTTTGAAATGTTGATCGGAAAAATCGATTCGATTGTCAACTCCCGATTAGTGAAGTCTCGGCGGCGATTATAATGGGTAGAAACGAAGCCTTACATATCTCCGCCGGAGGCTTACCGAGGACGGCTATACCCTTTCCGATCTGCTGCGTCCGTCGTCGCTCCCGGCTGTGCCGTACAAGACCCGCAATTCCTATAAGACCGTGCAGAAATAGAACATACGCGAGACCTCGAGAGACGGCAGAGCCTTCCGAGGTCTTTTTTGAAAAAATTTTATTTTTCGTGTCCGAATTGCTCGGATTTTTAAGCTAATAGGTGTAGGGGCATTTGCGGGCTTCTGTGCTTTGCAGAGGCAGAATGTGCCGTTGCCACGCGGTTTCCGTAAGATATAGGCAGCCTGCGTCTCACACCTTAGCAAGCAGGGAACTTGTACGGCAAGTTCCCATCTGAACAGACGGCGTTTCCGCCGTCTGTTCGTCTTTAGGGGCTTTGCCCCTAATACCCCGACCATCCGAATAAAATCGGAAGATGCTGCACACGCTGTTGACAAATGCACTCATTGAGTGTATAGTAGTAAGCGAGGTGATGGAGATGACCATTCGTGAAATGAGAACGAAGCTCGGAGACACGCAGAGCGAATTTGCCGCACGTTATCATATTCCGTTCCGCACCGTTCAAAATTGGGAAACCGGACTGCGTAAACCGCCGGAATATATAGTCAGTCTGTTAGAAGCGCGGATTCAAGGCGACCTTGTCAATCGAAGAACGGCAACGCTGCCGAAGTACAGCCCGCAAAAGAGCGATCTTCCCAGAAGGTGTGATTATCCGGGAGCTGCGCTTTGGTTGAGAGCCGTTCGGGAACGCATCGGAGAACCAATCGTTTTCGCCTTGGACGAAGCCCTGATGTGCCAGGGGTTATTCGGCGGGCGAAGCGATGAATATATCGTATGGGTTTACGGAGAGGAGTCCGTCACACGTTTTAACGGCGTCGTTCTGCTCGGAAACCGGGTCAGTCCTTACAGCGTAGAGGAAAGAAACGGGCTTTTCTATACCGATTTGAACCGAACGTTGGCAGATTCTTTCGCTAATGAATCCATCCTAGATATGCAGGGGATCACAGAGGCCGTCAGCAAGTATTATTACCGCAGCGGAGAAAGCTTTGACGGGCTTTCCGTCCCTCCCGAATATCAGGAACGGTTTGAAAAGCTGGCAAATGAAGCCATTGCGTACTATGATGATTGAGAGGTGATTGTTTTGCAGCTTACAGCGGTAGAAAAGTTAATGTATGAAGTCATGAAAGCCATATATGACAGCGGCATACCCATCAGCTTCAAGGGTTCAATGGTGCTGAAAGCCTGCCTGCTTGAAGCGGGATATTCCGAAGAAACGCGCCATACGGTAGACATTGACGCAAATTGGAATACCGATACCCCGCCGTCCGCCGAGCAGATGGCGGAATCTTTGCAAAAGGCACTTCAAAATAACGGGATCGGCCTGAATGTAAATCTTTTCAGGATGTACGGCGAAGGTCGCTCGGCAGGATTTGAACTTACGGACAGCGAAACGGGTGAAATTTACTTCACAATGGATATCGACGTGAACCGACCGATCCCTCCGACAAAAATCTATGAGGTGGAAGGATTGCGGTTTCGGGGTGCTACACCCGCCCAGATGATTGCCGACAAGCTATCGGCGATCTCTACCGAAAAGGTTTTCCGAAGGATAAAGGACGTCGTAGACCTGTACTATCTTTCCAAAGCCTTTTCGTTTGACCGTGCAGATGTGCGGCAAGCTTTGACAAACAGCGGAAGGAAGCTCGGAAACTTTTCCGATTTCCTTTATGGAACGGATGTGTTGCGTCACGCCTACGAAAAATTCCGTTTTGAGGGAGGTGTGCGTAAGCCGTCGTTTGATGAAGTATATGAAAGCGTAGAAGCTTATATCAAGGACGAAATTCCAAACAGGAAGCCAAAGGATTTGGAGTGACAACGATAGGCTAAAAGCCGTAATGCAAGCCGATGGGAGAAATCTCATCGGCTTTTTTGCGGACACAAACAAGAAAGAGGTGTTTGAATGAATGAGATCCAAAAGAAAGACAAGGCACGGTTGGAACTTCGTATTACGGCAAAAGAAAAAGAGAAAATACAGTCCAAAGCCCGAAAATGTGGGCTGTCAACGACCGAATATGTCAAGCAAAGAGCGTTAAGATACGAGCCGAGATCGGTTTCGCCCGACGCTCTTTTCGTTTGCCTTGAAAAGCTCGGTGCGTTGGCAGATAGAACAAGCTCGCCGGAACTTGACGAGGAAATCCGCACCGTGCTGAAAGAAATCACAACGGCTTTCTTACTGCCGGAAAAGAGGTAAGGCAACATGGCGGTCACAGGCTTTTGGCCGATTTATAAGAATCTGAAAGCAACGCTCGACTACGCAGAAAATCCTGACAAGACTACCGACAAACGGTTTTTGGACAACGATCTGTGGGCGACGCTCCGCTATGTGGAAAACGATAAAAAGACAGACCAGACCGTGTATGTCACGGGAATCAACTGCCCGAAGCAGCGGGCGTATCAGTGCATGACGGCGACAAAGCGCCGGTATGGAAAGCTCGGCGGCAATGTGGCGTATCACGGGTATCAGAGCTTTGCAGCGGGGGAAGTCACACCGGAGGAAGCGCATAAAATAGGCGTGGAAACCGCACGGCGGATGTGGAGCAGTGTATACGAGGTCGTCGTTACCACCCACCTGAATACAGATAATCTCCATAATCATTTTGTTGTCAATTCGGTATCCTTTAAGACCGGCCGGAAATTTGAAAATCATATCCGTGACCATATCAAACTGCGGGGGATCTCCGATGACGTGTGTCGGGAATACGAAAAGTCCGTCATTCCCTTTACCCACTTCTACGGCAGCAAAAAGGCGTTTTGGGCGGAGAAATCCGGTAGGCCCACCCACCGAGGACAACTGCGGAAAGATTTGGACGAGGCACTCTCGAAGTGCTTCGGCTATAGGAGTCTTGAATACTATCTGAAATCTCTCGGCTATCGTTTGGAACGGGATTTCCGCTATGAGCATCCGTCCGTAACAGCAGACGGGTGGCAACGGGCTGTCCGCATTGACAGCCTCGGAGAAGAATACTCCAAAGAGCGCATCCGGGAGCGGCTGTTGGAAAATCAGCGAAAACCCGAACTGTATGCAGTCGTATACCCCGAGCGGAAACGAAAGCCGCTGCTGTCGCTCGAATACGAATACCGCAAGGCGCAGCAGATGGATACGGTGACGCTGCTGTTTCAAATCTTCATCGAACTGCTGAAGTTCTGCACCGGCGGCAATATTGAGCGGCAGTCTGACCGTCCCTTATCCCCGATGATGCGGGCGGAGGTGAAAAAGCTGGATCAATATTCGGAGGAATACAAGCTCCTTTGCGACAACTACATTCGGTCGCCAAAGGAGCTTTTGCTATTTCGGGAGAACCTTTCAGCCAAAATCAATGCACTGGAAAAGGAACGATACGCCCTGCGGGTGAAGCTGCGGCGGGTGAAATCGCCGGAAGAAGGTACGGAGCTAAAGGAGCAGGCAAAGGAGCTCACAATGCAAATCACGCCTTTGCGCAAAGAATTACAGGTTTCAAAACGCGTTGAGGAGCATATTCCAAAGATCCGCGAGCTTCTCGACGCAGAGCGGCAGATCGAAATGAGACGAAACAACTTGATGATGAGGAAAGAACGAGGTGCTGAACGATGAATGGAAAAATAAACAGACCGAAAATGCTTTCGGTTGAAAAGCTGCGTCCTTTTGATGGCCACCCCTACAAGGTCTTGGACAACGGTGAGATGGACGACCTGACCGACAGCGTTCGGGAAAACGGCGTCCTGTCTCCCCTGATCGTGAGGCCGCTGGAGGGCACAGAAAATGAATACGAAGTGATCTCCGGGCACCGGAGACTTCATGCCGCGGAAAAGGCGGGGATGCAGAGCGTCCCCGCCTTTATCTACGAGATTGACCGGGACGAGGCGGCGGTTCTGCTGGTGGACAGCAACCTCCATCGGGAACATATCCTGCCGAGCGAGAAGGCGTTTGCCTACAAGCTGAAACTGGACGCCCTAGCCCACCAGGGTATTACTTGTGGACAAGTTGGCCACAAGTCCCGCGACGGTATCTCCGACACGGACAGCGGCCGCACCGTTCAGCGGTATATCCGCCTTACAAAACTTATCCCGGAGCTGCTTCAAATGATGGACGAGGGCCGCATCGCCTTCTCCGTGGGTGTGGAGCTGTCCTTCCTCTCAGAACAGTCCCAACGCGACCTGTTGGATGCCATCGACCTGAACGACTGCACCCCATCTTACTCGCAGGCGGTTCGGCTCCATAAGGCGGATCGGGAAGGACTGCTCACCGACTCGGTCATTGAGGGCATCATGCGGGAAGAAAAAGCGAACCAGTGGGAGATGTTCAGGCTGCCGATGGAACAGATCCGCAAGTATGTCCCAAATGCGAATTCCAAACAGGCGGAGGATTTCGTTCTCAAAGCCTGCGAGTACTACAAGAAATTCCTCATCCGGCAGCGGGATAGGGATTCCCGGTAAAGAAGCTCGCATATGGAGAAGGATGTGAAAGTCGATGCAAACGAGGTGCAGCTCTCAAAAGAACTGCTGACCTCATTTGCAAAATTTCTTGCCTCGGAAATCTGTAAGTTTTACGGATCTGAGGAGGGCAAAGCCTATTATAAGGCATGGCTCAAGCGGCATTCCGAAGACGCCGCCTGAAGCCGGCGGGAAGCAATCAGCTCGTTCGATTGCTTCCCATACATATGACTTTCACAAAAGAACGAACTACAATCAAGAGAACGAAGGAATGAACATGAAGGTAGTCATCTATGCTCGGTTTTCGAGCCACAGTCAGACAGAGCAGTCCATCGAAGGACAGTTGAAAGTCTGTTACGAATACGCCCAAAGCGACGGATATACCGTTGTTGACGAATATATCGACCGGGCGCAAAGCGGAAAGACAGACAATCGGTTGGAGTTTCAGCGTATAATAGCCGACAGCGAGAAGCATACCTTTGAAGGTGTGCTGGTTTATCAGCTTGACCGCTTTGCCAGAAACCGCTATGACAGCGCCATCAACAAATCCAAATTAAAGAAAAACGGTGTGCGGGTCATCTCGGCTAAGGAGAATATCACGGATGACCCATCGGGCATTTTGGTCGAGGGCGTGCTGGAAAGCATGGCGGAGTATTATTCTGCCGAGCTTTCTCAGAAAATCAACCGAGGTATGTCGATCAATGCGGAAAAATGCCTGTCCAACGGCAGCAATCCGGGGCTTGGCTTCAAGGTCGATTCCGACCGGCGCTTTTATGTGGATGAAGATGAAGCCGCCATTGTCAGAGAGATTTTTGAACGGTATGCCGCCGGGGAAACAAAAACAGAGATCATAAGGGATTTACAGCGACGCAAGGTAAAAACCTCATTGGGCAAGGAGTTCAGCAACAACAGCCTAAGCCGGCTTTTGAGCAACAAGCGCTATATCGGAGTGTATATGTATAAAGGACAGGAAACGCCGGGAGGAATGCCGAGAATTTTAGACGACGATTTGTTTTACCGGGTACAGTCGATCCTGAACAAAAACAAATCCGCTCCTGCCCGTAACCACGGCGAAGGCGAATATCTCTTGACCACGAAGCTGTTTTGCGGCTACTGCAAAGAAATGATGGTCGGGTACGGCGGTACGGGAAAGCGGGGGCGGCAATATCACTACTATAACTGCAAAAAAGCCAGAAAGAGAAAGTGCAAAAAGAAGATCGTTGCAAAACAGTTTATCGAAGACCGTGTCGTGGCAAAATGTCTGTCCCTGCTTACCGAAGAAAATATGGCGTTTATTGCAAAAGCCGTTGCGGAAGAATGCAGCAAAAGTCCCGACAGCTATTCGGTGAAGGCGATAAAAAAGGCCATTCAAGAGGCCGACGTCGTCATAGAGAATCTTTGGCGAGCCATCGAACAGGGGCAATCGGTCGCCATGCTGACGGAGCGACTGAATCAACGCAAAGCGGAGAAAGAAGAACTGGAAGAACAGCTTGCCGTCGAGCAGAACAGGAATATCTGCCTGACCGAGCCGCAAATCCATGCTTTTCTGGACTATGTTCGCAATCTGCCTGCAGACGATATTAACAAACGCCGGGCGATCATCACATTTTTGTCCACTCGATATACCTGTACGACGATTATTTCACCTTAATCCTTAATGCCGGCAGCGGCCGCTGCGCGTTGAGAACATTCCGCTGGACGACATCGAAATGTCATTCGGCGGAGATACATATTTAGAGTACAGGTGTTCATCTATGAAGACCTCTGCTCCACCAAAACAAAAAGCAGCCATTCGGCTGCTTTTTGTTTTGGGCTCCGCGCCGCGACAGCGGCGCTCCGCTCTTTAATTAAAATGCTCGCCCCGAATGAATCGGGGCTCCGCGAAGTTAGCGGCGAAGCCGCTAACTTCAACCGCGCGAACAGGCGCGGAATGCGAGGGCGCACACCAATTCTTCCTCCGACATTTTGCAGCCCTCGCATGCAATATTCGCTCCGCGAATATTGCCCGACTTTATGCGGCCCTGCTCGAGTGCATCCGAGCATGAGGGTTGAATATATTCCGCATCGGAACACATTCAGCCCTCGTGGGCTTTGTCCGCGAAGCGGGCAAAGCCAAACATTGAAGGCGATTTGGCTCCGCAAATTCGCCGCCTACTCCCTCGTCTGAAGCAGTTCGAGCGGCTTCTTCGCGCTCACGAGCAGACCTCCCGCGAGCGACGCGGCGGAGGCGAGCGCAAAATACGCGGCGGCGAAGGCCGCGATGAACGGCATGGCGTCCGCAAAGCTTCCGTCCGCGCAGTGAAACAGCGCGAGCGCCGTCAGTCCGAGCGTGAGTCCCACGGCGCAGAGCGCCGCCTGTTCCAGTGTGAGTATGGCACAGACCTTCGCCTTCGACGTACCGAGCACTCGCATTATCGCGGCTTCCTTTGCCGACTGTATCACGACGAGCGCCGGTATCGCCGCGCCTATCAGCAGCACGGCGGCGGAAATCACCGGCAGGATGAGCTCGAGCGTGCCGGCGTTGGACTCGAGCGGATGCACCGTGTTCCGCAGCTCGTCGTCCTCATAGCGGAGCTTGAAGCCCGTGCCCTCGAGCACCTCGGCGGGGACGCGCAGATAAGCGTCGCCATCACGAAGGAGCTCATTTTTCATGCGGAACTCGCAGTATCCTACCCCGACGCTGCCGCCGTCGTCATAGAAGTCCCCCTGTGCGAGCTCCGGCATCCACAGCGGAACGATTATGTCGTTCGTGTCGAGCGCTTCGCAATCGCAGGTGCCGACTATCAGGAACGCGCTGCCCTTTTTCTTCGATGCGGAGAGACCTTCGCGCTGCATCGGGTGCAGGCTGCTGAGATATACCTTGTCGCCGAGGCTGAACCCGCGCTCCGCAAGCAGCTCGCGGTTCACGATGCACAGATACTCCCCGGACTCGGCAAAGTCCGCCGCGCCGTAGCCGTCCAGATACTCTGTCTCCGCGCCCGTGAAGCGCTCCGGGTCATTTGTCGCCACCATGAAGTAGCTGTTGTCATAGACGGAACCGCCTCCGGGCGTCGGAACCGCGTTTTCGTCCGGGTCCACCCAGTAGAATGTACCGCGCGCGGTGGCGTAGAAGCTCTCGGAGAAGTCCGCCTCAAGCAGACTGTGAAGCGTTCCGTAGGATATTCCGCCGCTCTGTGTGCCGTTCTCGGAGACGACGACCGCGTCCACCTCGAGCGCCTCGTACATTTCCTCCACTCTCCCGCGCGTGTCCTGCACGAGCAGTACGAACTGCCCGAGCGACGCTATGAGCGCCGCCGCAAGAAGCACGGACAGGAGCGATCTCAACCTTGCCCTCGGAATATGCCGAAAGACGTATCTCAGTACCATATCGTTACTCCCTTGAAAGCCGCCCGTCCTTCATGCGATAGACCACGTCCGCCATGTCCGCGACCTCGCTGTCGTGTGTGACGACGATAACGCAGCGGTTCTGCTCGGAGGCGAGCCGCCCCAGTATTTCCATAACAAGGCGGGTGTTCTCGACATCGAGGTTGCCGGTCGGCTCGTCCGCGAGTATGACCTTCGCGCCGGACGCGAGCGCCCGCGCTATCGCGCCGCGCTGCTGCTGTCCGCCGGAGAGATTTGCGGGAAAGCGCCGCATCTCGTCCTCCGTGATGCCCACATCTTCAAGGAGCTTCTTTGCTTCCGGCCGGGCGTCCGCCGGGGACTTGCCGACAAGTTCCATCGGAAAGCAGACGTTCTCGGTGACGGTGAGCAGCGGGAAAAGCTGGAACGCCTGAAAGATCATCGAGACCGACTCACGGCGGTAGCGGTCGAGGTCGAGCGTGCGTATCGGCACACCGTCGAGCAGGACGTCGCCCGACGTCGGCAGGTCGAGCCCCGCGAGCAGCGACAGGAGCGTGCTCTTTCCCGACCCGCTCGGGCCGATAAGGGCGTAGAGAGTACCTTCCTCAAAGTCACAGCTTGCGTCCGCGACGGCGGGACGCAGTGAGTTTTTGTAGCAGTAGCTGACGCCCTCAAGCGATAGTATGGACATATTCTGCCTCCTTTCGGCGTCACTCGCCGAACTCAAAGTAAAACGCGGTATTTTCGTACCTTCTGCCGTAGGCGTTTACAAACGCAGGGGTATAGCGGTACCTGCCGGAGAGGGACGGCGGATACAGTTCCATGGTGAGCTGCGCGATACCACCGTTTCGCTTTCCGCCTCCGCTCATCACATCCCCGACTTCGCCCTTTATGACAGCCATTCCGTTTTCGACCTCTGTCCAGCTGTCGTTTTCGCTGTCATACTTCTCGAAGACGCCGCCCTTCGTCATGTTGATAAAGAAATCGACGCCGCTGTTGCACCTCACGAGAAAACCGATATCCAGCCCCGGCTCTCCGAGGTGCTCCTCGTCCTCCGACGACTCGAACGGGAGTATGGCGGCGGCGAGCAGGTCGTAGTCCTTTTCGGTCTTCGGTACGGTGACGTCAAGAGTGACGGAATACACCTCGTCCCCGGTGGTGAGGGTATCCTCCATGTAGTCAATACATTTGCGGAAATAGAGCGTATACCGATAGATGCCGGGGTCTGCAAGCGGCAGCTTTACACGCACGGTGTTTTCTGCGCTCAGCCGTGCGATGTCCGTCTGTCCCTCCGTGGCGGCCGCTATATCGCTAAACGGAGAATCCACAATATCCACCGGCGTACCGAGCGACGCCTGCGTGTACCGCCTCCATTTTCCTTCACCGGCATATTTCTCGACGTAGCCCTCATAGTCTCCGGCTCGGATGCCGCCCAGGTCTTCCGCCACGACTTCACCGTTCGAGTAGCGCTCCGCCGTAAAAATCACGGGGAACTCCGCCTCGAACACAAACTCAAACTCGTAGTCAATAAGGCTGTAATAGGTCGCCCGGATATCCGTCGGCTTCAGCACGTCGATGTCTCCGGAGCACTCGCCGAGCGTCGCCGCGACCGAGTTTGCGGAGAGATCGCATATCGCCGCCGACATCCCAAGCTCCTCACTGTCGGAGGAGGGAAGGACTACGACGGTTGGGTCGGACTCCGGCGTCGGGGAGGCAGACGGTTCCACGCTCAGGGTGGACGAGCACCCGGAAAGAAGCAGCGCCGCCGCGAGAAACACCGATACAAGACACAGCAAATTCTTCATAATAAATCGCCTCCTTCGTTATTTGCCGCCCTGAAGCAGCGCCAGCGGCGGTCTGCGCCCGATCTGCCGGAGCCCGGCTTCCGCAAACACAAGCAGCAGCGCGAGCACTCCCGCACCGTACGGCAGCGCCGAGAGCGGAGAAACGGAGACGCTTATCGCGCCGCCCGTCGCCTCGGCGAGCTTCAAGGCTATGTCCGTCACGATGCTCCGCATCGTGAGCATCGCGGCGGCACATCCGACCGCCGTCGCGGAGACGCCGAGTACGAACAGACCTATGAGCAGGGAGCGGTTCGCGCCGCGCGACGGAACGCCGAGCGCCCGCATTATCCCGTACTCGTTTTTCCTCCGCAGGATGAACAGATACGCCGTGAGCGC
Source organism: uncultured Clostridia bacterium (assembly GCA_947593925.1). Classification (GTDB taxonomy): domain Bacteria; phylum Bacillota; class Clostridia; order Oscillospirales; family JAAYOS01; genus CANRIN01. The sequence goes on from CANQDU010000006.1 coordinate 42,869, forward strand.
AAGCGACAGGAGGAGCGCCGCCGCCATGGCGATAAAGCCGATGAGCGCGCCGGTGCGCATCGTCCGAAGCGTTCCGTCTATCCCGGCGTAACCCATGTCATCTATCAGGAGCTTATAGCCAAGCGCTTCAAGCCCGTCTCCGAGCTCGCTTTCGATTGCGGTCACGTCGCCCGGAGATCGCAGTTCAAAGCCGAAGGTCGAGGGAAAGCAGAGAGGCTCGGTCTCGCTCGGCCACGGGTAGGTTTCCTCCGGTACAAAGACGGTGTTCCGCATATACCTGAGTGCGTCGGTATCTGCGCCGGACGCGGCGGCGCCATCCTCACGGGGCGGCTCCGACCAGATACCCACGACCTCGTAGGTGACGCTTTTCGGCTCAAATCCGTACTCCGTGCGCGGAGCGCCGAGGGAGAAGTACGCATCCGGGTAGTACGCTTCCCGCGCCAGAACCTCTCCGCCGTAGCCCATGGTGTCCGGCTCTACGTCAAATGTTATCGTATCACCGACGCCGAGGCCGTTTCTCTCGGCATATTCGGCGTTTATCACGCAGACGCGGCCGGCGTCCTCGGGGGAAATCATTCTCCCGTCCGATATGTAGAGCGAGCCGTCGTGAAAGCGCGGAAGGAGAGACATATCCGAGGTATACACCAGCTCCTGCGTATGCTGGTTCCTGTCCATCATCCGCACAAAGTCGTTGTCGAGGTAAGCGGAATAGTCGTCCGACCCGGTCTGTTCCTCCTGCTCCGTCAGGTCTACGAGGCGGAACGGAAGCGTCCACGGCCACGGCGGAACGCAGGTCGAGTCCTGCATCAGACATGAGCCGTTTTCTATGGAGGTGCCGGGGTACGGCTCAAGCACCATCAGGTATCGGCGCCCGGTCTCAATGGAGTCGTACTCACCGTCGCCCGAAAACCCGGTGAGCGCAAAGGTATATTCGGGCTCCGCCATGGCGGGGACGTTGCCCCACTCGCGGACTTCAAACTTGGGGGTCACACCCTCGGGGTACAGCTCCGCGTCGCCCGCTATGAGCCGTTCCACCTCATAAAAGGTGAGACCGTATGTCACCTGCTCGACGCCGTCCACCTCCCTTACCACCTTCGGACCGGCGAGGCACTTTACCTCGACCACCGCGCAGTCAAGCCACAGATCCTCCTCCGCGCTTCTCGCCGCCGGTTCGGTCGCGTTCTGCTGCCCCTCCGGGATAATTCCTCCGGCGACGTGCCGTACACCGCCGCCCTTCACATACTCGGAGGACAGCACGAGATCCCGCGCCTCATTATCAATCGGGCAGTAGTATTGCAGCGCGTCCATGTAGGCGTCTCCGTACAGGGCTTTGAGTATGGACGGGTCAGCGGAAAAGAAATCCAGATACTTCCGCTCGGTGCAGACGAGCGTGCCCACGGCGGTGTAGTGCTCCTCCACGTTTGAGATCATGCGGTTCGTGGCGGCGTACTCCATGCCTCTGCTCACAAACGCGAAGGACGTCGCGGCGAGCAGAACAAACGTCACAAGCGTTTTCAGCGGCGAGCGGAAAAGCGTGACTACAGAGAGTTTAGGACGCATAACGCAGCCTCCTCCCGCATATCCGCTTTTCCTGCCGCGCGGCTCCGCCGCGAGCCCTTCCGTCCAATCTACTACACGGCATTTTTCGCACCTTCCTTCTTTTTCCCCCGGAGCGGACGCCTCGGGGGCTTCTGCTCTGTATATCCCACGAGACCCCGTGAAAATCTCGCACGAGACAGAAAAAATTTGATGCCGTTTTAAAAGGTGCGATAATATTGCTTCCGTTTGCCGGCGGCGCTCAGTCCGTCAGCGTGAGATACAGCGGCAGTTCATAGTCCGTTTTGTAGTCGTCCGTGAATATCGCCGTGAAGCGGTACTCGCCGCCCGGTTCGGGCGCGGAGAACCCTTGGGAGGAGGTGAGCAGTCCGTCTATGACGTTGCCGCTCATGGTATCTCCGGCGGGACCGCCCTCCGCCGTCAGGACGCTGCCCTCGATTTCCGTCCACCCGTCCCCGTCGGGCATTTCGAGCGTGCCGCCCTTTGTCAGATTGTAACAGAGCAGCTCGCCGCTGTTGGAGCGGATGAGCGTATTCAGTGCGCAGAATGTACCGCCGTTCTCCCTGTCGGAGCAGCGTCCGCCGAGCGCCAGAAGGTCGAATGCCCTGTCGCTTCTCGGTATCGTCACGTCGAAGGTTATTGAAAATAGCCTGTCGCCCGTGGTACAGTTTGCCGCGGTGTGGTCGATGTTCTCACGGAAATAGAGGGTGTAGCGGTAGATGCCGGGATCCGCAAGCGGCAGCTTCACCTGCACGGTGTTTTCGTCGCTCAGCGCGGGGACGTCCGACTCCTCGGGTGCGTTCGCCTCCAAAAGCTCGCCGAACGGGTCGTAGGGAACGGGCGTCCTCAGTCCCGCGCCGGAATATCGTGTATAACTTCCGTCCTCCCCGAGCCGTTCCACATAGCCCTCGGCGTCGGTGCGCTTGATGCTTTCGTCGGGGAGCGCTTCTCCGTCCTGATAGCGGTACGCGCTGAATGTCACCGGCATCTCGGCGTCGAATACAAACTCCAGCTCATACTCGGGTATGCTGTCATATGTGCCGCGTATCGCCGCGGGCATGAGTACGTCCGTATCCCCGGAGCACTCGCCGAGCGTCGCTCCGACGGGACCGTTTGAAAGCGTATAATGCTCCCCGACAAGACCGAAGTCGGCGCCCTCGGGCGCGGGAACGACCGTGATAGTCGAGACTGCGGACGGCGTGGGGGACGGCGGGAGCTCGACGCTCACCGTCGAATCGCCGCAGCCGGACAGCGTCAGCAAAAGTACGGCGGCAAATGCTGCCAATGTGCGGGCTCTAAACCTCATAAAAAATACCTCCGTTTCTATTTGCCGCCCTGAAGGAGCGAGAGCGGCGACTGCTTTCCGATAATGTGCAGACCTAACGATGCGAATGCCGTCAGCAGGAAAAGAGCGCCTACCCCGAAAGCTGCCGCATGCCACGGCGAAAAACTCACACTCGCGGCTCCGCCCGAGACCTCCGCCATCGATGCGGCCAGCTTCACGGCAAAGCCGCGAAGCATCAGCGCGCCTCCGGCACAGCCCGCCGCGTCTGCTGCGGCGGCAATCGGAAGAAGACCCGCGAGCAGCGAACGTCCCGCCCGTCCGGCGGGCACTCCCAAGGCTCTCATTATCGCGTACTCGCCCTTCCTGCGAATGATAAACAGATAGTTTATCAGGACGAGCGAGAGCAGCAGCGCCGCACTCATGGCGGCAAAGCTGACGGCGGCGCCGGTCCTCATGGAGCGGAAGGTCATCTCCACGCCGGAGTATCCCATGTCGTCTATTGCAAGCCTGTACCCGAGTTCTTCAAGCCGGCCGCTCAGCTCAAGCTCAAGGCCGCGCACGTCGCCCGGAGACTTCAGCGCGAAGCTGAAGGTCGAGGGAAAGCAGTACGGCGTGACCTCGTCTGTCCACGGATAGGCGGCCTCCGGCAGAAAGACCGTGTTCGGTGAAAACATGAGGGCGTCCGTGTCCGCCATGCCCTCGATGCCGCCGTCCCTCGGCGGCTCGGCCCAGATGCCTACCACCTCGCAGGACGTTTGCACCGGCTCGAAATTGCAAGCCGTATACTCTCCGCCGAGCAGATAAAACTCGTTCGGGTCGTATATCTCGCGGGAAATGACCCTGCCTCCGTATGCCATGGTGTTCGGTGTGGAGGTGAAGTCAACGGTATCGCCAATTTTTATCCCGTTCCGCGCAGCATACTCCGCATTTATGACGCAGACGCTGCCGGTGTCTTTCGGGGTTATCATGCGTCCCTCCGATATGTAAAGCGTACCGTCGTGGAACCTCGGCAGCTTCGACATATCCGAGGTAAAAACCATGTCCTGCTTGTGCGCGTTTACCTCCGTTATCCTGCCGTATCTGTCCTGCATCATATAGGCGTAATCCTCGGGGCTCACCGAACCCTTTTCCTGCTCTAAAAGCGTAAGGTCGAGCAGACGGTAGGGTATATCCGGCATGAAGTTCAGGTGATGCGGTCCCGTTATCCAGACCACGTCGGCGCCTCGGAAGCCGGTGGGCGTCAGCGCCAGAACGTAGCGATGGCCTTCGATAAGCTCCTCGTATACGCCTATGTCCGACGCGCGGGGGACTATGTAGAAGGTGTGTCCGTTTGCCGGATGCTGTCGCCCGTCCTCGCCTATGTAGAATTCCGGCTCCCGGCCGGGCGGGTAGAGCTCCGGGTCTCCGGCAAGCACCTCCTCGACCTCGTAGAATATCTCGGACTGGTTCGAGCCCTTATAGGTTGTAAGACTTTTCGCTATAACTATCGCGCTGTCGGAGTGCAGGTCGATAATCGACGAGTCCTGCACGTTCGGGTACTCCGTTATGCCGCCGGCGACATGGCAGACTTCGCACGACTCCACCCGGTCGGAAGCCGAAACAAGCCGGGCCGCCTCCGCGTCGATGGGGCAGTAGTATTGCAGCGCCTCCATAGGGCTGTCCCCAAAGGGCAGACCCGCGCCGCTCGGCTCGCGCCCGAAAAAGTCCCTATATCTTTGCTCCGTTGCGACGAGGGTGCCGACGGCGGAGTACCGTTGCTCGGCCGACGCGAGCACGCTCTCCGTAAGCTCATATTCTGCACCTCTGCTCACAAACGCGAAGGACGTCGCGGCGAGCAGTACAAAGGTCACGAGCGTTTTCAGCGGCGAACGCAAAACCGTCCACACGGAAAGCCGCGGGTTCATACTTCCACTCTCCTTCCCGGAAGCGCCGCATACGGACAGCACGAAGAGCGGCGGCTTCCGAATTTGTTCTGCGGTTTTTCGCGTCTCACGGCAGAGCCGCGCTTCCCGCAAAATAGCTCTTTACATATAAAGACAACAAAAAGCCCCGCGCGTTGCGCGGAAATTTGCCCGAACGGGGCGCGCCTTGCGCTTTGCCGAGAAGTGCGCTATAATAACCGCAAAGCCTTTCGGCGCGAAATGTGCTCGGGCAATGAATTGCCCTGCGCACCCTTTCGCAATTCCCAAACGGTCGATAGACCGTTTGGGAGCCCTTCCGATTGAAATGCTCGGCGGAAATGAATTCCGCCTGCGCGATGTTGCCTGTGGAAACATCAACCGCGCGAACAGGCGCGGACGCCGCTGTCGGCGGCGTAGATGGCCGGATGCGGTATGGGTTCGCGGGCGCATTGCCGCCGGGAAAAATAATTTGAATTTATTTCGCCGCTTACACGGCGAAACTCTGCGAGGCATTTGACAATCTGTGGCATATCGCTTCGCGACATGATATAATAGCCGCATATAAAAACGGCGAAAACGGCGGCCTGCTTAAAGCCGCCGCTCGGAGAGGACACAATGGGCAAAGAGGCACGAAACCGGCAAATTGAAAAGCTGTTTTATGAGCTGCATGACAGGCTCCGCGCCATAGCTCTCGCCTCCCTCGGCGAGACGCTTGCGGAGGACGCCGTGCAGGAGACCTTCGTCATAGCCTGCCGGAGCTATGACGCGCTGTCCTCAAGTCCGAACCCGCAGGGGTGGATCGTGAACACCCTGAAGCACGTCATAATGAAGACCATGCGCGCGCAGTCGCGCGAGGCGCGGAATACCGCGCCTCCGCCCGCCGATGAGGACGGGCATTCGGAGGAGCGGTTCCCGTCCGTTTCGGACGAGTACACCTTCGAGCTTGAGGACGCGTTCGTGCGCGCCGTAGGCAGGGACGCTTACATACTTTACCGGGAGCTGTACTTGCTCGGACTGCCGATAGAGGAGGTCGCCCGCCGGCACGGGCTGACGGAGGACGCCTGCCGGAACCGCGCCTATCGGACAAGGAAGAAGCTGAAAAAGTTTTTTGAAGACGGACAAGATTTTTAGGCGCCGCGCGGGGATATATACAGCGAAGGAGAGGCATTCATGAGCGAAGAAAAACGAGACTTCTCAAAATACGATAAAATGAGCACCGAAGAGCTGAAGGAAGCCCTCCGGCACTGTGTTACGCAGTCCGACGGCGACGCCGATGCGGAGCTGTATATTGCAGGGCTTGTCGCGGAGCGTGAAAAGCGGGAGCACCCGGAGAGGTACCCGGACGTCGGGGACGAGTGGGAGCGCTTCAAGACACTCTATATACCACTTGCGGACGAAACGGACGGGGAACGGGAGACCCCCGAGGTCAGCGCAAAGCCGCGGAAGTACCGCCGCAGGATGAGCATCGGGCGGAGGATAGCCGTCAGCCTCGCCGCGGCGCTACTGCTGTGCGCGGCGCTTGTGGGTACGGCGCTTGCGGTGAACGAGGATCTCCGCATAGCGGTATACAGGAGCCTCGGCAAGCACGCGTGGTTCGAGAGCGCCCGCGCGGATATGCTCGAGCGCGCCCGGATAAACGAGTTTCCGAACAAGGTCGCGCTCTGGCTGTATGACGAGCTGGAGAGAGAAGGGCTTTACGGCCGCGACTCGGAGACCGGCGAGCAGAGCGTGCTTTCCGTCTACCCTCTCGAATGGTCGGACACCGAGGGCGTATATGCGGGTCTCGTGTCGGTCATCGGCTTATCGGACGACCCCGAGGCGGGCGGCGTCACCGAGGAGGTATATATCGTAAAGCACACATGGACCGGCTACAAAATAACCGGCAGGTTCGGCTTTGAGCCGCCCGAGGAGGGCGAAAATATCACGCTCGGTAGGATAGACGATACGGACTATACGCTCATATACGGCTGCTTTGGCGGCGACGAACGCCTCTATCGGACGCTTGAGGACGGGACGAAGTCCTCCACGCCCGTATTCAACGCAATTCAGTTCTCGGACGGCTCGCTTGTCGAGATGAGGACGTTCGGCAAGGATGTCGTGCGGGACTGCGGCGTGACGTTTGTGGCGATAGCGTGGGGGGATCACCGCGACGCCGACGTGACTGATCTTGTCGAAGCGGATAACTGGATATCGGGTATCGACGGACATGCCCCGACCGAGGATGAGCTGCAAATGCCGGAGTTCAGGCCGACAATCGTCCGAACCTACACCGAGACGTTCGGAGAGGCGCTCCCCGAGCCGACGGTGCCGTAAAAGCGGAGGGTTTTCGCTGCTTTGAACAGGGTGAAGCAACGTGATATAATTCGGAGGAAAACATGAGCTATCTTGAAGATTACTACAACTCCTACGACGAGGAGGGGCGGCTGCTCTCCCGCCACGGTCAGGTCGAGTATCTGACGACGATGAAGTACATACGCGAGTGCCTGTCGGGTCTCTCCGAGCCGAACATACTCGAGGTCGGAGCCGGGACGGGGCGGTACAGCGTGACGCTTGCAAAGCAGGGACTTCGCGTGACGGCGGTGGAGCTCGTCCCGCACAATCTCGAGCTGCTCCGCGCCAAGCTCGACGGCTCGGAGCCCATCCGCGCCGTGCAGGGCAACGCCCTCGACCTGTCCTTCCTGCCGGACGACACGTTCGACCTCACGCTGCTGCTCGGGCCGATGTACCACCTCTACACTCGCGAGGACAAGCTGCAGGCGCTCCGCGAGGCCGTTCGCGTGACGCGCAGCGGCGGGCACATCCTCGTCGCGTACTGCATGAATGAGCCGACGGTCATTCAGTATGTCTTCGGTATGAATCACCTCCGCGAGGTGATGGACCTCAACATGATTACCGACGACTGGCACTGCGTAAGCGAGCCGAAGGATCTCTTTGAGCTGGTGAGGACGGAGGACATCGCCTCGCTCGACGCGGAGCTTCCGGCGGAGCGGATAAAGCTCGTGGCGACGGACGGCGCGACGAACTACAAGCGCGAGTACATAGACGCCATGGACGACGAAACCTTCGCAAAGTGGATGGACTACCACTTCGCCACCTGCGAGCGCGGCGACCTCATCGGCGCGTCGCACCACACGCTGGATATTCTGAGGAAGCTGTGACTGTAGCGGCGCAGAAAACGTGAATTGTTGAGTATTGATCGGAGGCGAAACACACAATGGGCACAAAAGTTGCGGGTATTCACTTTTTGACGCGGGAGCCGGCGAAGCTCCTGCCGGAGTTGGAGCGAAAATTCGGCAAAGCGCCCGAGCCGGGTGACAGGGACAGAGCCATGATGGCGCTCCTCCGCTCTATGGCGGAGAAGGAGATCCGGGAGACAAGCTCCGACGAGAAGGAGCGGGCAGAAAAAACCGCGCTTCTGGACGCGGCCATGGAAAAAGCCTTCCGTGAGGCCGAAGAGGATCGCGCGGTGATGGTTCTCCGTCCCGGCGCGGTGAGCCTCTACTGGTACGGCCACATCCGCACGGAGAACATGGAGCGGGAAGCCAAGGAGTACGCCAAAGCGCTGGGCGTCCCGGTTCTCGGTCTGGGTGTGTACGACGACACTAACGCGGTGTTGTGCGCAGCCGACGGCCAGAGCGTCTGCCGAGGACTCTACTGGTTTGACGAGGACGACGTCGAGCCCGCCGACCCGGCGGCTTTCTGCACTCTGCTCGGGTGTGAGGACAGGACCGAGGCCGTGGTCGAAGCTCTGCAACACAGGGAGGCGGAGCCGATGGTTCGGGCATTGGAGAAGATATTCGGCATCGACCTGTATCTTGACGCGGACATGTGCCGGGAGCGGCGCTGCGAGGAGATTGCTTCATGGCCGGGCGCGGACGTGTTCCGCGTTTGATCGGGCAGGCGAAAACTGGAAAAGTGTCGGGCGTGCGGGGAGCGGGCACAGATTGATTTTTGCACCCGATTATGGTACACTATTATAAAAGAACACGACAATACATATCGAGAGCCGAAAGGACAGGAACGATGGCTAATAAGAACGCAAATCTTAATGCTGCGGCAAAAGCCAAAAAGGATGAGTTTTATACCCAGCTTACGGACATCGAAAAAGAACTGCGGCATTACAGACAGCATTTCAAAGGGAAAACGGTGCTTTGCAACTGCGACGACCCATTTGAGAGCAATTTCTTCAAGTATTTTGTCCTGAACTTCAACCGTTTGGGTCTGAAAAAACTGATCGCCACTTGCTATGCCGGTTCTCCCATAGCGAACAAACAGCTTTCGATTTCTGCCGTTTTGGGTGAAGTAGAAGAAATATCAAACAAGCCATATAAAGCGGTAGTTACGACTGTATATGACAAATCGGGTGACGGCGGCGTGGATATGTTCGATGTTGCCGAGCTGTTCAAGTCCGGGGAAAATGAGCTGTCGGAGTTGGAGGGTGACGGCGATTTTCGCTCGCCCGAATGTCTGGCTTTATTGGATGAAGCGGATATTGTTGTTACAAATCCGCCGTTTTCGCTGTTCAGAGAATATGTTACAACGTTATTAGAACATGAAAAGTTATTTGTAATCATTGGAAGTTTTAATGCAATTACATATAAGGAAATATTCCCTTTGTTGCGTGACAACAAAATATGGCTTGGTATGGGTTTTCAAAACGGTAATGCATATTTCCGAATTCCAGAAGAAAATGCCCGTGAATTTGCTCAAGGCGTTTACGATCCAGAATCGGGATTTGTTCACTTCAGAAATTGCACTTGGTTTACAAATCTCGACATTAAAAAGCGTCACGAGGAAATGATTTTAGTCAAACGCTATCAGCCTGCTCTTTACCCCAAATATGATAATTACGATGCGATTGAAGTCAGTAAAACAGCCGATATTCCGTGTGATTATTCCGGTGTTATGGGGGTGCCGATTACTTTTCTTGATAAATATTGCCCGGATCAGTTCGAGATAGTAGGTATGGCAAAACGTGGTGCCGGAGATCCGGCGCTAAAGTCTCACGTTTACACAAAGGATGAATATCCGAATTATAGTGATTTAAATGCCACTCCTACATTGTGGATTGACGGCAAACTGAAAAATACATATCCGCGTATTTTAATCCGCAACAAGCACCCCGAAGCGCCGAGGGAGGTAAAATGAGATGCAGATAGAAGAACTGAAAGTCACGGTCGGCGAGGTGTACGAGGGCTATTTCAATGACGCGGAGGAGGGTGTTGTCGGCTATAACGGACTGCTCGACATCCGCCCAAGGTATCAGCGGGAATTTGTATACAGGGACGCACAACGGGACGAAGTCATCCGCACGGTGATGAAGGGTCTGCCCCTCAATGTAATCTATTGGTGCAAGGTAAAGAAGGAGAACGGTTCCGAAGGGTTTGAGGTGCTGGACGGCCAACAGCGCACGATCTCCCTGTGCGAATATGTGGACGGGTCCTTCTCTGTAGACGATAAGTATTTCTACAACCTGCCGTCCGACCGGAAAGAGAAGATTTTGAACTACCCCCTGTTTGTATATGTCTGCGACGGCTCGGACAGCGAAAAGCTTGATTGGTTCCGCATCATCAATATTGCCGGGGAACAGCTCACCGATCAGGAGCTGCGGAACGCCGTCTATGCCGGCAGCTGGACTTCCGACGCAAAGCGGTATTTCTCCAAAACCGGGTGCGCCGCGGACACGCTGGCGGGCGATTATCTCAAGGGCGTTTCCATCCGGCAGGAATATCTCGAAACGGCGATATTTTGGGCGGCAAGCGCCGAGGGAAAGAGCATCGAAGGCTATATGGCGGAGCGTCAGGACCTCCCAAGCGCCGTGCAGCTCTGGAACTATTTCCGCTCGGTCATTGACTGGGTACAGGCCATTTTCCCGAAGAAGCGCAGGGAGATGAAAGGGCTGCCGTGGGGACTGTTCTATAACCGGCACGGCAAGCGGACAGACCTTGACCCGCGAAAGCTGGAGATTGAAATTCAGCGGCTGATGGGTGATGAGGACGTAACAAGGAAATCCGGCATCTATGAATATCTGCTGACCGGCGACGAAAGGAAACTGTCGATACGCGCTTTTGACCGGCGGGATGCTCTCGCGGCCTACGAAAAGCAAGGTCACAAATGCGCGATTTGCGGCGAAGCCTTCGAGTTTGAGGAGATGCACGCCGACCATATCACGCCATGGAGCAGGGGAGGCAAAACGACGCCGGATAACTGCCAGATGCTGTGCCGTGACTGTAATTTAAAGAAAGGCGCGCAGTAAAGAAATAGATAAAGTGACGTTATAGCATATCGCTCCGCGATATGCTATAATATTTTCAGCATCAATCTTGTGTGCCGGGAGGTGATACAGCATGGATAATTCAGCGCCGCGCGCCGCGAGGCGCGTCTGCGTCGGACTGCTCGCGCATGTGGACGCGGGCAAGACCACGCTCAGCGAGGCGCTGCTCTACACGAGCGGCAGCCTGCGGAAGCTGGGGCGCGTCGATCACGGAGATGCGTTCCTCGACAACGACGTGCAGGAGCGCGAGCGCGGCATCACCATATTCTCAAAGCAGGCCATGCTGTACCTCGAAAACACGGAGATGACGCTTCTCGATACCCCCGGCCACGTCGATTTCTCGGCGGAGATGGAGCGCACGCTCGGCGTCCTCGACTGCGCGATACTCGTCATCAGCGGCTCGGACGGCGTGCAGGGTCACACGAGGACGCTCTGGCGCCTGCTCGAGCGGTACGGCGTGCCGACCTTCATATTCGTAAACAAGATGGACCTCCCCGGCACCGACCGCGGCCGCGTCCTCGAAGGACTGAAGCGCGCGCTCGGCGACGGCTGTATAGACTTTTCTGCGGACGTCCGCGCGCGGGACGAGGCCGTCGCCATGACGGACGAGGCGGCGCTCGAAGAATTTCTTGCGTCGGGCGTGGTGCCGGACGCACGGACGGCGGCGCTCATAGCCGCGCGGAAGGTGTTCCCGTGCTGGTTCGGTTCGGCGCTGAAACTCGAGGGCGTGGAGGAGTTTCTGCGCGGCGTCGAGACCTACGCGCCCTCGCCGGAGTACCCGGAGGAGTTCGGCGCGAAGGTCTTCAAGGTGTCGCGGGACGCAAAGAACGTCCGCCTCACATGGATGAAGATAACCGGCGGAACGCTCCGCGCGAAGGCGCAGCTCTCGCACGGCGAGGGCGAGGACGCATGGGAGGAGAAGGCGGATCAGCTCCGCCTGTACTCCGGTGTGAAATTTACGACGTTCGAGGAGGCGGAGGCCGGCTCGATAGTCGCCGTGACCGGGCTCACGCGGACGTATCCCGGCGAGGGGCTCGGCGCTGAGCGGGACAATCCCGAAGCGGTGCTCGAGCCGGTGCTGAACTACCGGCTGATCCTGCCGGAGGGGACAGACCCGGCGACAGTCCTCCCAAAGCTCAGACAGCTCGAGGAGGAGGACCCGATGCTCCGGGTGCTCTGGAACGATCAGTGGAAGGAGATAAACGTCCGCCTGATGGGCGAGGTGCAGCTTGAGGTGCTTCAGCGCCTCATCGCGGACAGGTTCGATATAGAGGCGGACTTCGACACCGGCAGCATCCTCTACAAGGAGACGATAGCGAACCGCGTGGAGGGCGTCGGCCACTTCGAACCGCTCCGACACTATGCGGAGGTGCATCTTCTGATGGAGCCCGGTCCGCGCGGGAGCGGCGTCCGGGTGGACACCGACTGTCCGCAGAGCCGGCTCGACTTCAGCTGGCAGAGGCTCATACTCACGCATCTGCTCGAGCGCGAGCACCCCGGCGTGCTCACCGGCTCACCGATAACCGACGTGAAGATAACGCTCGTCGCGGGCGCGGCGAGCGTCAAGCACACCGAGGGAGGCGACTTCCGTCAGGCGACCTACCGCGCGGTGCGTCAGGGACTCATGCAGGCGGAGAGCGTCCTGCTCGAACCGTTCTACGACTTCCGCCTAGAGCTTCCTCCGCAGAATGTCGGCCGCGCCATGACCGACATACAGGGAATGGGCGGCAGTGTGGACGACCCGTCCTCGGAGGGCGAGATGACCGTCCTCACCGGCTTCGCGCCGGTCGCGGGGCTCCAGGACTACTGGCGCGAGGTGACGGCGTACACGCGCGGCCTCGGGCGGCTCTCCTGCTCCTTTAGGGGCTACGAGCCGTGCGGGAACGCGGAGGAGGTCGTCGCCGCGATAGGCTACGACCCGGAGCGCGATACCGAAAACCCCGCCGACTCGGTGTTCTGCGCGCACGGCGCGGGCTTTAACGTCAAGTGGGACAAGGTCCCGGAGTATATGCACATTGAGGGACTGCGCCTTGAGCAGGAGCAGCAGCCCGAGGAGCAGGCGGCGCCGTCCGCTCCGGCGCACCGGGTGTACGCGACGTCGTTTGAGCAGGACAAGGAGCTGAAGTCCATCTTCGAGAAGACCTACGGCAAGGTGGAGTACAAGGCGTGGGAACCGGCAAGGAGCCCCGCCCGCACGAGCATCAGCGACTCGTACTCGAAGCGCGGCGTCGGCGCGAGGAAGGCGGAGGGGCCGGAGTACCTGCTTGTGGACGGCTACAACATCATCTTTGCGTGGGACGAGCTCCGCGAGGTCGCAAAGACGGACATCGCCGCCGCACGGTCGATGCTCGAGGACATCCTCGCAAACTATCGGGGGTTCCGGAAGTGCGTCGTGATACTCGTCTTTGACGCATACAAGGTGAAGGGCAACCCCGGCTCGGTCGAGAAGCGGCACGGAATATATATCGTCTACACCAAGGAGGCCGAGACCGCCGACACATATATAGAAAAGACGACCTATCGGATAGCGAAGGACCATCCGGTGCGCGTCGCCACGTCGGACGGGCTCGAGCAGGTGATAATCCTCGGCCACGGCGCGCTCCGGATAAGCGCGGAGACCTTTCGCGCGGAGGTGGCGGCGACGCAGGTGCGCATAGACGAGATAATCGCCGAGTACAACCGCAGGGGAAAGAAGTAAATAACCGCGGGTCATGCCGCGGAAAAAACAAAATATTCAGGAGGGATACCATGGTAAAGATCACATTCATGGGCGCGGGGAGCACGGTGTTTGCAAAGAACGTCCTCGGCGACTCGATGCTCTCGCCCGCGCTGCACGACGCGGAGATCGCGCTTTACGACATCGACGCGGAGCGTCTCGAGGAGAGCTTCCTTCTCATCACCCGCATGAACGAGAATATCAACGGCGGGCGCGCGAAGGTGGAGAAGTACCTCGGCGTGGAGAACCGCCGCGCGGCGCTCAAAGGCGCGAAGTTCGTCATAAACGCGATACAGGTCGGAGGATACGAGCCCTGTACCGTCATAGACTTCGAGGTGCCGAAGAAGTACGGCCTACGCCAGACGATAGGCGACACGCTCGGCATCGGCGGCATCTTCCGCGCGCTCCGCACGATAGCCGTCATGCGCGGCTTTGCGGAGGACATCGAGGCGGTCTGCCCGGACGCGTGGCTTCTGAACTACACGAACCCCATGGCGATGCTCACCGGCTACATGCTCCGCTATACCGGCGTGAAGACCGTCGGCCTCTGCCACAGCGTTCAAGTCTGCTCGGAGGGACTTCTGCGCGGTCTCGGCATGGAGGATAAGCTGGAGGGACGCATCGAGACGATAGCGGGCATAAACCACATGGGGTGGCTCCTTGACATACGCGACAGGGACGGCAACGATCTCTATCCCGAGATACGCCGCCGCTCTAAGGAGCGGAACGCCCGCGAGAAGCACGGCGACATGGTGCGCTACGACTACATCGACAAGCTCGGCTACTACTGCACCGAGTCGAGCGAGCACAACGCCGAGTACAACTACCTCTACATAAAGGAGAACCGCCCGGAGCTCATCGAGAAGTTCAACATCCCGCTCGACGAGTATCCGCGCCGCTGTATAAATCAGATAGCGGGCTGGAAGAAGCAGAAGGAGGAGCTGATGGCGGGCGGAGACGTCACGCACACCCGCTCCACCGAGTACGCCTCGCACATCATGGAGGCGATGGTGACCGGCGTGCCCTACAAGATAGGCGGCAACGTCCTCAACCGCGGGCTCATCACGAACCTGCCGGACGAGGCGTGCGTCGAGGTCGCGTGCATGGTCGATAACGGCGGCGTCCATCCGACGTTTGCGGGCGCACTGCCGACGCAGCTCGCCGCGATGAATATGACAAACATCAACGTCCAGCTCCTCACCGTCGAGGCGGCGCACGAGCGGAGCATGGAGCACGTCTACCACGCGGCGATGCTCGACCCGCACACCGGCAGCCAGCTCTCCACCGACGAGATAGTGTCGCTCTGCGACGAACTCCGCGCGGCGCACGAGGCCGCGGGGTATCCGATATTCTAATAATGCGGGCGAAGCCCGCCGCCTCTTTGCGGGGATTGCATCCCCACCCCTCTAGCGGGGAAGCCCCGCGAGCATTCGCGGGGTGACCCCCGCGTCCCTAAGTGAGGCAGAGCCTCACCGGTACCATGCGGGGGCTGCGCCCCCGCGCCCCGCGTTACTTTTTGCTTGTGCAAAAAGTAACCAAAAAGCACACAAAGGGGAGAAAACCAACGGTTTTCTCCCCTTTGTACCCCTCTTTCCTTAATCGGAAAGGCTCTGCCACGCGGGACACCCGTGCGTAGCTTAGTACAAGCGTCCACGCTCATACTTTCCACTAGAACCGAAAGTCCCGTTTTCTCGGGATAGCCTCTGCATTACGCTTATAGTGTGAGCGTAGGACCGGACTTTTGTTTCTACTACGCAGGAACTGTTCGATGTCGTCGAATACAGTGGGAAAGTCGGATATTGTCACCCCGGAAACTCACCCGGTCGGACGATAGATTTGTTCGATACGGAGTTATGCCCTGTTATGTGGGTCGTGGTGTTGTGTCTGTATTCAGGAGAGGGATTTTTAAGGGAGAGGGCGGAGCCCTCTCCCTTAAGCGCGCTTTTTGGATACTTTTTGCGCGAGCAAAAAGTAGCGCAGGGGTGCGGGGCGGCACAGCCCCGCGAAGGTAGTGGTGAGGCTCTGCCTCACTTAGGGACGCGGGGGTCACCCCCGCGAATGCTCGCGGGGCTTCCCCGCTGGATGGGTGTGGGCTTTGCCCACAGATGGGGTGCGGGGCGGCACAGCCCCGCGAAGGTAGTGGTGAGGCTCTGCCTCACTTAGGGACGCGGGGGTCACCCCCGCGAATGCTCGCGGGGCTTCCCCGCCGGAGGGGTGGGGCACAAGCCCCACTCACGCGGGCAGCAGCCCGCGCGGGACGCGCTCCGGCGAGCGGACGAGCCGCTCCGCAAGGTCGCATATCCGCGCGGCGGCGGCGGAAGGTATCTCCCGGCGCTGCGAAGCGAGCATCGCGTCGCGCGCCGCCGCGTCGTCAAGCAGAGAGAGGGCGGAGGCAAGCGACGCCTCGGTCATGTCGCACGCGACGCTCATGCCGCGCTCCGAGAAGTATTCCGCGTTGCAGGTCTCGCACCCCGGTATCGGGGAGATGTGGACGAGCGGGATGCCGCACACCGCCGCCTCGGTGGAGGAGAGCCCGCCGGGCTTCGTGAAGTACAGACTGCTCGCCCGCAGATAGTCCGCCATCCTGTCGGTGTGACCGACGACGGTGACCTCCCCGCCGAACCGTTCGCTCAGGCGGCGGAAGAGCTCCTCGTTGTTTCCGCAGACGACTATGACGCCGACGTCCCCGCGTCCGCGCGTGAGCGCGGAGATGGTCTCGACCGCGGTCTCCGGCTCGCCCGCGCCGATGCTTCCGCCCGAGACGAGGATGTACCGCTTCCGGGGGTCGAGCCCGAGGCTCCGCTTCGCCTCGTCGGAAGACTCGGGTTCCGAGAAGGCGGCGGAGGTCGGTATGCCTAGGGGATAGAGCCTGTCGAGCGGTATGCCGCGCGAGGCAAATTCGTTTATAAGTGAGGGGGTGGGCACGACGTATGCGTCGCACTCGGTCTCCTCGGTGAAGGGTATGCAGACGTAGTCGGTGGCGATGAATATCGTCTTCGGCGTGTCGAAGCCGTGCCGCCGCATGCCGGTAAGTATCTCGGCGGGGAAGACGTGCGGCATGAACACCACGTCAAAGCTGTGCTCCGCGAGGTAGTCGCGGAGCGCGGACATCATCGCAAGGTTTGCAAAGTACACCGGCGAGTGGACGGGCAGGCGGCGGTAGAGATCGCCTATTTTGTAGACTGCGCCGAACCCGTGCGGCGCGTGCTGCGCCATGCGGATGTAGACGTTGTCTATCGTCTCCGCGAGGCGGGGACTGTGCAGGGTGTAGGGGTTGAGCATGACGGCGCGGTCTCCGCGCCGCCGAAGCTCCTCCGCTATCGCGCGGCCGGCGGAGTTGTGTCCGCCGCCGGTGCCGCAGGAAAGTATCAGCGCATCCATAACAGGTTCACCTCCGGCTTTTTTCGCTCCTCTCTGCTCATGTGGAGCCGCGCGCAGACGGCGGCGGAGATGAGCAGAAATCCGACGCACACGCCCGCTCCGCAGCCCATGCAGAGCATTCCGACGAGCGCGGAGACGTAGCTTACGAGCGTCCTGTAAAAGTGCGGGGATACCCGGAGTATTACCG
The DNA here is from genome assembly GCA_947593925.1 of uncultured Clostridia bacterium. Classification (GTDB taxonomy): domain Bacteria; phylum Bacillota; class Clostridia; order Oscillospirales; family JAAYOS01; genus CANRIN01. The sequence goes on from CANQDU010000006.1 coordinate 60,170, forward strand.
AGAAGAAGATGAAGAAGAACGCGAGCGCCGCGAGCGGCTGCCACGCGGGCAGGAGCCCGAGGAGGCACCCGAACGTGACCGCGATGCCCTTTCCGCCCTCAAAGCCATGAAACAGAGGGAATATGTGACCCATGACCGGGGCGGCGATGACGAGCGCCGTCAGAAGCGGAGAGACGCGAGGAAAGGCGGCGCTGTGCATGTAGAAAAAGACCGGCAGAGCGCCCTTCGCAAGGTCGCAGACGAGCGTCAGCACGCCGCACAGGAAGCCGCCGTACATGAAGGCGTTCGCCGTGCCGGGGTTCCCGTCGCGGCTGTCCTCAAGCATATTCTCTTTGCCGAAAACGCGGGAAAAGACCCGGGCGTAGAGCACACTGCCGGAGAGATACCCGAGCGCCGTGAACATCAGAGCCGTAAGCATCATAGTCACCCCTGAAAAGAAAGCATGAACCGTTTCATCCTATTGTAAAGTATAGAACACATTTTGCAACTCTGCTTCAACTCAAAATCAATTTTTGTTGAAAAAAGGCGCGCGCAAATATCCGTCCGAAAGCACGGCTTTCGGACGGATACGTTTAAAAAGCCTCGTCTGTCAACGGACGTCGGGTAACTCAACAGTAAACCGGCACCCGCGCTCGGGGAGGTTTTCCACCGAAACCGTGCCGCCCGCGAGCAGGACTATCTGCTTGACGAGTGCGAGGCCGAGCCCGTTGCCCTCCTCGCGGTGAGAGCTGTCGGTCTGATAGAAGCGGTCAAAGACGTGCTTCTGCGCCTCCGGAGGGATGCCCGGACCCTCGTCCTCTACGGTAAAGACTATCCTGCCCTCCCGCCGCCCGAGGGATATGCGGACAGTTCCGCCCCTCGGCCCGAACTTTATCGCGTTTTCTATCAGGTTCAGCCAGACGTGCTGCATCAGCGCCTCGCTGCCGGTGTACTCGACGGAGTCGAGTTCCACGTCAAACTCGGTCCCGCGCTCGGTCCAGCGCGGCTCGAGGGCGAGGATCGTCTGGCGTATCTGCTCGTCGAGGCTGTATGTGGAGGAGGACGGACGTATCTTCTGATTGTCCACCTTCGAGAGCAGGAGGATATTCCCGACAAGGCTCGAGAGGCGGCGGGTGTTGAAAAGTATCTTTTCAACGTACTCGGACTGCTCCTCGCTCATCGGCGCGCCGCCCTGGAGAAGAGTGGCGTAGCCCTCGATGGCGGTTATCGGCGTCTTGAACTCGTGGGAGACGTTTGAGACGAAGTCGGTCTGGAGTATCTCGGTGGCGCCGAGCTCCTGAGTCATGGTGTTGAAGTCGCCGTATATGCGGCGTACCTCGCGGAAGCCCTTGTCGGTGTCGAGACGTATGCTGAAGTCGCCCCCGGAGACTCTGCTCATCGCGTCGCTGAGCTTCATTATCGGCCCGAGGAACCAGTGGCTTAGAAGCATGGAGATGACGCTGCCGAGGAAGATGCTGACGAGGATGAGCCAGACGACGTCCGGGATCTTCCGTGTTATCTCGAACAGTCTGTGCAGCAGCTCGACCACGCCGGAGCCGGCGGTGACGACCGCGAGCATAACGGCGAGTATGAGCAGCGAGAACACGAAGCTCATACCGAAGCGGCTGCTCCTGCCCCTGCTCTGCCGTGTTTTCCGGGCGGCGCGCTTTTCGCTCTTTTCCTTCATAGCCGCACCACCTTGTAGCCTATCCCGCGCATGGTGACTATCTTGAAGTCGGGATTGTCGCGGAAGCGCTCGCGGAGACGCCCGATGTGGACGTCTATCGTGTGGGTGTCGCTCTCGTTGTCATAGCCCCATATCTCGTCCATAAGCTGGTGGCGGGTGAAGATGCGCCCGGGGAAGGACGCCATCTTGTAGAGCAGCATGAACTCCTTCTGCGGAAGTATCAGCGTCTCCTGCGGAGTGACGACGGTGAGCGAATCGCACTCCATGACGGTGGAGCCTATCACGAGGCGGCGGTCGTTTATCATCTGCGCGCGGCGGAGCAGCGCCCCGACGCGCAGCACCATCTCGTTGACGTTTACAGGCTTTACCATGTAGTCGTCGCTGCCCGAGAGAAAGCCGAGACGCATGTCGTCAAACGCATCCTTTGCGGTTATCATCAGGACGGGGACGGTGCTGCCCGAGTCGCGCAGCTCGCGCACGAGCTCGTAGCCGTCCATGCGCGGCATCATGATGTCGGTTATGACGGCGTCGTAGTAGTCGGCCTCGAGCGCCTCAAGCGCTTCGCGTCCGTCGGACACGCCCTTCACGGCGTAGCCGTTCTTTATGAGGACGTGGATGAAGAGCTGACGTAGCTCACGGTCGTCCTCGGCGATAAGTATTTTCAGCATAGCTGTTCGTCACCCCGGTTTTATTCGGGCGTGTAGCCCGTGGTGCTGTCGATGACGACGGTGCGGGTCTCCGCGTCGTATGTGACGCCGAAGTCGAGCGCCGCCGCCAGATCCCGCAGCTTAAAGTAGTTGCTTCCGTTGATGAGACAGGAGAAAAGCGTCGCCTCCGCGCCGTCTATATATACCTTCGGGGAGGTAAGCGTGCCGGCGGAGGCGGGGGTGCGGTCCACGGCGTCCGGAGAGCCGTCATAGTCCTCGCCGGAGACGATGATAACCGCGCGGGCGACCGCGTCGTAATCCACGGAAAAGGCGGCGGGCGTGCCGCTGAGGAGACCGGCGATGTCGCGTAGCAGGAAATAGTTGCTCCCGTCGATGAGATAGGCGGCAGGGAAGACCCGCGCGCCGTCGAGCAGGACCGCCTGCGGCGAGACCGTCACCGCGACCTCGACCGGCACCGTCGCCGGGGCGGGCGCGGCGGTCTCCTCCGGCACGGCGGGGACGAACGGAGTGTCCGGCTCGGCGGGGGTAAGCGGTATCTCCGGCGAGGCCGGCGCCTCCGGCTCGGACGCCGCCACGGACGGCGTATTCGAAAAGTCCGGCAGACGGTAGACGTCGTAGTAGCTCGAGGGGAAGCGCACCTTGCGCTCGAAGGCGGTCTTTCCGCCGCTGTTGAAGTTCTGCTCGATGAGGGTTATCACGCCGTTCTCATAGCTCTTGACGAGCGCGGAATGCGGGTAGCTCTTGCCGCGCTTTTCGGCGGGCCAGTGGACGATGTCGCCGCGCCGCGGGGCGTCCGTGACACGGAAGAAGCCGCCGAGAGCCGTGAGCTCGTCGTAATATGTCCCGCGGGGATCGAGGTAGGGCGGCTTTGTGCCGACCCACATATCTACTCCGTACACCTCGGAGTAGTAGCGGGTGACAAGCTCGCTGCACGGGCGGTAGGGGTATGCCTTTACGCCGTCTATTTCGTCGTGCGAGAAGTTGGCGCCGCCGCCGGTCACCACCCATGTGCAGGACACCTGGTCCTCGAGCTCGCTCGCGAGCGCCGCGCAGGGAAGCGCGAGCGTGAGCGCGAGGAGCAGAGCCGCCAGGCGGAAGGTCTTCTTCATATCTTTTCCTCCGTGTCGGAAAATATCGGCGCGCAAAACCGCGCACGATGCGGATTATAATCAGATTTTATACCTTTCGGGGGAAAAGGTCAAGTGCGGGACAGGGAAAGGGCGGCGGAGAAATTACCTCCGCCGCCCCGGTGGCCGTCTGACGGCGAACCGCGCTTCAGCGGTTCTCAAAGCGGATGTCCTGCCCGGTGCGGAGCTCGTACGAGACGAGCGCGTCCGAGTCGAGGTCTTCCGCGTGCATATCCACCGCGTTTATGCGGCTGTTTTCGTAGGTGGTGTAGTAGTAGATGCCCTTGTCGGTGTTGCAGCAGGAGGAATATATCGTTATCTCGTACTTGTCTCCGCCGAGGTGGACAAGCCCGCGCTGCTGCTCGACCGACGCGAGGATGTGGAAGAACTGGCTGACGCTCTCACTCTCGCCCTCGCCCGAAATCGAGTTTGCGCGGGTGAACGCCGCCTTGACAAAGCGCGAGGCGCTCGAGAGGTCGCCGGGAAGCCCCATCGCGGCAAGACCCTTGCTGTACCTGTCCATCGGCACGGACGGCGCGAAGGAGTTCTCGGCGGGCTCTGCGGAGAGGGTCATGTAGTTGGAGAGGTTTATGCGGTGGTAGTCAAACGGCGGGTTGTTTGTGAGGACGCCCACCGGGTTCTCGTATATCTTCAGCCCCTCGCGCGTGCTCTCGATGACGAGCGACTCCTCGCGGTCGGAGAGCATCCAGTGCAGGTCGGAGGGCGGCATGCCCTCCGCAAACGCGATGTTTGCGATGTTAAGGCGGTCGAGAAGCGGGCGCGCCTCCTGCACGCTCGCGCACTGTCCGAGTATCCACGGGATGAGCTCGAAGGAGGCGACGTTGTCCTTCCCGTCCTCCACGGGGAAGTAATAGGCGTTGTTCCAGAACGCGAGCCCCGCCACGCTGAGACCCTTTTCGTTCGTCGCGTCGTAGTAGAGCGGGTAGCCGTCCTGAACGAACGCCATGCCTATCATGGCGTAGTGGGTCTTCATCTCGCCCGCGCTGCGGAAGCGGAAGGGGTAGTTCCTCGGCGTGACGGTGACGGTCTCGGTGTAGGAATACTCGAGGTCGAGGTTGCGTCCGAAGTAGAAATCGCGTGTCTTGTAAACGGCGGCGGTGCACATAACGGTTCCTCCTTTTGTTGTTTGGATGTCTCTTCCATTTTAGCACACGGCGGTGGCGGATGCAATATTGTCTTTATTATGCGCACAAAAGCAGCGTATATCGCGGGCAGAGCCCATACCCGAATAGCGGGGAAGCCCCGCGGGTATTCGCGGGGGTGACCCCGCGTCCCTAGGTAGAGCGGAGCTCTACCGACACATTGCGGGGGCGCTGCCCCCGCACCCCCGGCGGGGCTGTGCCGCCCCGCACCCCTGCATTACTTTTTGCTCGCGCAAAAAGTAATCAAAAAGCGCGCTTAAGGGAGAGGGCTTTGCCCTCTCCCTTAAAAATCCCTCTCCCAATACAGACACAACACCATTACCCACATAACAGGGCACACTCTGTATCCAACAAATCCATCATCCGACTGGGTGAGTTTCTGGGGAGAATATCAAACTTTCCTACTATATCGACGACATCGAACAGTTCCTGCGTAGTAGATACAAAAAATTCGGTCCTACGCTCACACTATAAGCGTAATGCAGAGGCTATCCCAAGAAAACGGAACTTTCGGTTCTAGTGGAGAGTATGAGCGTGGACACTGATACTAAGCTACGTACGGACGCCCTGCGTGGCAGAGACCTTCCGATTAAGGAAAGAGGGGTACAAAGGGGAGAAAACCTAAGGTTTTCTCCCCTTTGTGTGCTTTTTGGTTACTTTTTGCACAAGCAAAAAGTAACGCGGGGCGCGGGGATGCAATCCCCGCATGGTGCCGGTAGAGCTCCGCTCTACCAAGGACGCGGGGCTCGCCCCGCAGATTCCTGCGGGGCTTGCCCCGCAGATTCCTGCGGGGTCTTCCCCGCTATACGGGTGTGGGCTCTGCCCACTTGCCCGCGGGGCTTCCCGCTGGAGGGGGCACAGCCCCGCAAAAGGGGGCGGGCTTTGCCCGCTGATTTTACTGCTCCTTGATGGCGTTTCCTCCCCATATGCCCTCGTTTATGAGCACGAAATTGTTGATGCCGCCGGTGAAGATATTTCCGTTGTTGACAACTCTGCCGTAATTTCTCAGCTCGCCGTAAGAGAACTCCGTGCGAGCCTCGTTGGTAAACGTCGAGCCCGGGTCCAGAACCAGATTTCCGCCCACCCGAAGATGGCTGTGGTTGACAAACGAGCTGCTGATGCTGTAGTCATGACAGATCTCGCCGTCCAATGCCATATACCCGAAGTTTTCGACCGGAGCCGCCAGATGCGTTTTGGCGTTGAGGCTTACGGAACCGTAGTTTGTAAGCCTGCCCGGCCCCTGCGTGTCAAGGCCCGCGGCGATCAGCCGTCCCGCTTCCCCGATGACGATGTTGGCATTCGTACTCATGCTCGCGCTCAGGAGTATGCCGCCGCTGTCAACGGAGATCACGCTTCCGGCCTGCATTTCTACGGGAATAAGGGTATACGCCATAGAATTGTTCGTTACCGTCAACTCGCCGCAAAGGGTGATAAAGTTGCTGTCGTACAGCCGGGAGTCATCGGTGACGGTTATGGCGCCGCCGTTGAGGCGTATCGGCCCGTTAACTTCGCATGCGGAACCGCCGGAAATGACAAGGTCTCCGCCGCCCGTCAGATCCAGCCTCGGAACATTCTCATTAGGGTCATCGCCGCAGCCTACGGCCAGGAACGCCCCGTCCGTAATGCGGACTCCGCCGGCTCGGACAATTCCTCCGCTGATATCTGCTATGCCTCCCGTGACCGTCAGCGTGCCGGTCACGTTCAGCGTGCCGGCGTAAACAGCGAGATCCGTCTCCACTGTCAGGTCGCCGTCTATCGTAATATCTCCTGCCACTTGGATGCCGTCGCTGCCGGACGCCATGGCAAGCAGCGTCTCCGCGTCGGTTACGGGAACAACCTCATTCTCTATCCATCTGCGCACGAACTGCCGGCAGTCCCCGTCCTTGTTGAGCGTGTCCCACGCGGCTGCGGCGTTTCCATCTTCATAGAAGACTATTCCGCCGTGTATCTGCCCGTCGCCGGAGGTGGCAACGCACCCGGCCGGGTCAGTAATCGTTCCGCTGACGTTTTTGAGATCGCCCGTTACCGTCGTGGGTCCGCAGCTTTTGATATTTCCGGAGTTCCAGCCGTTGCCAAAGACAGCCGTACCGAAGTTACAAACCGTCGAAGCGCCCTGCAGAGAGAAGCCGCCATTGTCAAAGTCGCCGCCCAGCTCAAGCTCGCCGATATTAAATACTGTGACGAATGCATCCAGCACGAACGCTAACCCTGCGTCTGCCCGGTGCTCCGGGTTTGCGGACAGCTTCCCGCAGTTTATCAGAAATCCCGAGTGGATGTTCAGGTTCTGCGGATACATGCCGCCCTGATTGAGTAAAAGGGGCATGTCCCAGAAGTCGATGTTGCCCATTTCTACTGCGGTTCCGTCGTTGACGGTCCCGCTGTTGACAAACAGGTCGCCTTCAAGCACATGTATTTTTATCGACTCGGATATGACGCCGCGGTTCACCAGAGCACGGTTGATGAACAGATTCGCGTCGCCGGTGACGGTCGCGTTCTCGCTGATAAGGAGCGGGCCGCTGAAATAGTAATCACCGCTGAGGCTGATGTCGCCGTCGATAGCGACCAGCCTGCCGCTTATCGCGGCGTTCCTGAGCACGCCCTCGTCCGTGACGTAGTCGGCGTTCTCAAAGGCTTTGTCCTCGTCTAAGACAAAGAAGTTCATATCGTCGGGCATCGGCGAGCCGTCCTCTATGGCAAAGTCGGAGCTGTCCGCGACCCACAGAACGATGCCCTCCGCAATGTATCCGTCGCTCGTGCGTGTCAGCTTGCCGCCGTTGCGGGTGCGGATAAACCCACCCTCGCCTTCGACACGGTCGACAAGAAGACCCGACCCCTCGCCGTTCACGGTGATAACTCCGCCGTTCAGCCTTAAAACGCCGTAAAATTCCGACTCGGCGGATATCTGCACGTCGCCGGAGGTCACCTCGCATCCGCCGTGTACGACGACCGGCTTTGTGATGTTGAGCGACTCGTCCAGACGGAGAGCCTGGTCTCCGCTGTATACCACGGAGGAATACGCATTGTCGTCTGTCAGATACGCGATAAACTGATCCGCGTCGTAGGCGATAACTTCTCCGCCGTCGTTGCCGTTTGTGCCGCTGTCCGCCTGTTCTTCGCTGACCGGCTTGTGCGTAGGCACCGACGAATACGTTGACGTGGGCTCGGTAACCGGTGGCGCGCTCGGGCTTGCTTCACCTCTGCTGCCGAGAGTGATGCCGAGCGTCACGCCGAGCACCGCCAGAACTGCCGCCGCCGCGGCGCCGATTTTGAAAATGAGATTTTTTCGGGGTTCAGGCGGCGGCACCTGCTTTTGCCATCCGGAGTAAAGCTTGACGTCCGATGTGACCGTGAGCTCCTTCAGCGGCTTGGTGCAGGCCGAATCGGTGTACCATCCGAGGAAAGTGTACCCCTTCTTTATCGGAACGGGGAGCTCCGACGCCTTCAGCACGTCGCCCTTGGCGACAGAAAGCTCCGTATTCTCGTCCCCGCCGGTGAGGTAGACGGACACCACGCCCTCATAGAGCGCCGTGTGGAATTCCTTTGCGGACTGGAACCGTTCCCTCGGCTGTACCCTCAGAGCGCGCAGTATAGCCTGCTCCTGCCCCTGGGACAGCTCCGCGCCGAGCTTTCTCGGAGGGATAAGCTCGTCCTGGAAGAGGCGGTCCATGGCCTGAGGAGGCTTCTTGCCGGTGATACAGTAGTAAATGGTCGCCGCGAGCGCGTAGACGTCCGTCCACGCGCCCTGCGCGCCGCTCGAGGACTGGTACTGCTCCAGCGGCGCATATCCGTGCCGGAGCATGATGGTCATGGTGGCGTCGCCGTCTACCGCCTCGCGGGCGCACCCGAAGTCGAGCAGCTTGATTATGCCGTGCTCGAGCATGAGGTTATCCGGGCTGATGTCCCGATGGATAAGCCCCAGATCGTGCATGGCGGAAAGAGAATCAAAGAGCGGCTCGATTATGTGCAGCAGTTCCCACGCCGGCAATACGCCGCCCCGCTGCTTTGTCAGCTCGCTCAACGTCGTTCCGTCGATGAACTCCATGACTATGTAGGCGGTGGAGTTCTCTTCAAAGAAGTCCCTGACGCCGACTATGTTCGGCAGCCGGTCCAGCCTCGCCATGGTTCGGGCCTCCTGCAGGAAGCGCTGTTTTCCGCGCTCGAAGAAGCTGTTATTCGAGCCCAGAAAGTTATCCACGTTGGTAGATACCGCGCTGTTTCTGGTGGCCTTGTCGGTGGGGAAGTATTCCTTTACGGCCACCTTCAGGCCGAGGACCATGTCCCGGCCTATGTAGGTGATGCCGAAGCCGCCCTCTCCGAGGACCCTGCCAAGCATATATCGGTCCCGGAGCACCGTGCCGGCCGGCAGATGCTTCGGCTGCGCTACGTAGCTTCCCGCCGTGAGCCCGCAGCAGGGACACGGCTTATCGCCCTCCACCTGCGACATGCAGTACGGGCAGTATTCCGCCTGCGCAGTGTTTCCGTGCTCTTCTATATCCGGAGTCATAAAGTGCTTCGTCCTCCCTTTCTGGTGAATTCAGACGCCGTGCGGCGGCGTCCGGCCCGGAGAAGGCCCCGCCGGACATGCGGATGCGTGCCGGCAGATCGTCTGTCCGGGCGCGGAGCGCCCGCCGGTCTTCCGTTTACGGCATGCCGGATACCGCGCCTCAGGACGTCGCTATAAGTCCGATGGCGGCAGCAAGGACCGCCACGGCCGCTATCACGCCTGCGATCAACTGTCCACGGTACTTTACGTACCACGGCACCGGAGGCGGAGGCGGGGGCGGAGCTATTGCGCTGAGAAGGGCATTTTTGAACTCGGCCATGGTCTGATACCGGTCCGTGGGACGTATGGCCAGCGCCTTGCGGAACACGGCCTTCTGTGCCTCCGTAAGGCAGTCGGGAAGGAACAGAGGATCCGGTTGACCTTGGGTAGTTGCGGAAAGGCGCTCTGAGCAGTCAGTAGGAGCGCTGCCGGTCAGGCAGAACAGCATAGACGCCGCCAGAGTGTAGACGTCGGAGTAGAAGCCCGCGGGTCCCAAGACGGTTGTGGCCTGCTCGATGGGCGCGTATCCGGGCTTGAAGAAGCCCGTCATAGCTTTGTCTACCGGCCTTGCGGAGCCGAAATCCGTCAGGCACAGCTCGCCGTTCGGCATGAGCATGATGTTGTCAGGGCATATATCCCTGTGTACCATGCCTTTGCTGTGTATCCACGTTATGCCGTCCATAAGAGGAAGCATCTTCGGGAAGAGCTCCTGCGGCGCCATTTTTCCGTCCGGGCGGGCGCGGACTGCCTTGTAGAGCGGCTGCCCGGAGATAAACCCCAGGATCAGATACGCCGTTCCGTTGGCCTCCAGATAGTCCACGCCCTTGACGATGCTTGCCGGGCCGTTGTCAAGCTTTGCGACCATCTTGGCCTCCTTGAGGAAGCTCATGCGCCCTTGGTTATAGGCGTCTTCCGTACGGTTTGCGGCGTACACGGTAACGCCGTCCTTGTCACGCTCCGCCCAGCGGTGATTGCCCCTTGAGGGAAAGTATTCCTTGATGGCAACTTCCTGCTTGGTCCTTTTATCGGTTCCCCGGTAGGTTATACCGAAGCCGCCCTGACCGAGGACGCCGCCGACCCAGTATGTCGCGTCTCCGCTGCCGATGACCGTTCCGACAGGGAGAGCGGGCGGCAGATTTGCTCCGCAGTGGGGACAGACCGGCTGAGCAGGAGTGTCAAACTCGCGGCCGCATTTCGGACATTTCATTTTTTATACGCCCCCCTTTGTGCTCACGGTGAATGACTGATTGTTCGAGCCCAGAGCTATCACGTCGCCTACATGCAGTACGGTCGGAACGTTCGGCGGGATGCGCTGTCCGTTCACGTAGGTGCCGTAGGTCGAGCCGAGATCCGTAACGGTCAGAGACCCGGAGTTCAGCGAGACCGCCGCGTGAACGTGGCTGACGCCGGGCGTCCTGTCTGGGAATTGGAGACCGTTCGGGCCGGGATCCACGCCTATTCGGACGTACTGCCCCTCATTCACGGCGAAGCGCCTTCCCGCGAAAACGCCGGCGGTGCCCTGCAGGCGGACGGCTCCGATGATGACCGTTGGGTCGCCGGCCGGCTTATCCTTTCCGCCCTTATCTTTCTTGGTAAGGACGACGATAAGCACCACGGCTCCGGCGAGAACCGCGGCGCCTGCGGCGATTATCACTACCCAAAGCCACGTAGAGTCATGGTAGATGTCGTACTTTATGTGCAGATCATCAAGGATGTCCGGCAGGAAATCTGCCTCGATGGAGAAGAAGTAGTTCTGGCCGTCGCTCTGAGTTCCCCAGGTGTTGATACCCACTACGGCGCCGTGCTTGTCAATAAGCGGGCCGCCGGAGTTTCCGTAGTTCATGGACGCGGTATGCTGGATAACTCTTACACGCGCGCCGTTGTTATCCGTCGTGGTGGAGTGAAGGCTGACGGTTCCGTTGGTGACGGTGACACGTTCCACGCTTCCGTAATAGTTTTGAAATCCGTAGCTGTCGCTGACGAAATCCTCCGTGGCTGAGGGGTATCCCAGCGCCCAGACCTCTTCTCCGGACTCTATCGAATCGTTCGGATCATGCAGCGGCAGCGCCTTGCGTCCCGCGACCGGCTCCGCGGCCTTTATCACGGCAAGGTCCGGCTCGTCAAGTTCGGACTTGTACAGGAGATCGCAGGGTACGGCGCGGCTTGTATCTATCTCATTGGTGGCGCTCATTGCAAAGTCGTCCAACAACAGGTAAATGCGGGATACCGAGGCGGTATAGTAGCATGCGTTACCGTAAATATCATAGTCAAGATCCGCTATATCAGTCATCAGATGACGGTTGGTCACGAAATACTGCGTCTCCTTGCCGGTCTTTCCGATGCCGGTTCCGCTGCCTAAAGCCATTAATCTCTCATTTACTTGCGTCGGATCCTCTTCGACACCCACAATATTGTCATAGTCGTCAAAGATAAGCGGGTAATAACTCTCTATGTACACGACGGCAACGCGCACAACGCCGTTTCGGTTGGCGCTGCCCGTATTGCCGGAGGAACAGCCGGCGAGAGCGACAGTTATCATGCACAGCGCAAGGATTGTGCAAATGACCCTCTTTATATCGGTTTTCATATCCTTTCCCCTTTCTTATATGTCTATCCAGACTGCGGCGGCGGAGTTGTTGTCGTTGCCCTCGCTTACCTTTGAGGCAAGACGTTTCCTCATCCTTGCTATCCAGTCCTCCGGGTCCTTTGCCGCGCGGAGATCCTTTGCCATCTCTTCCTCCAGCACGTACTCCCAGAACCCGTCGGTGCACAGCAGAAACGCCGTTCTCCCCGGCAGAAGGTCGCAGGAGCCGGTCTCCACCTTCAGATCCGTGTCCTGCCCCAGGGCGCGGAGCACCCTGTTGCGGTCGGGGTGAAAGCGCAGTTGATCAGGGGTTATCTGGCCGAGCATCACGCCGATCTGAGCGGAGGAGTGGTCCGTCGTCTGGAACTCCAGCTTGCCGTCGCGGAACCGATAGAGCCGCGAGTCGCCGTCGTGAGCCCAGACGGCGCGCCCAGGCATGGCCGTCAAAGCCACCACGGTGGTCTTCATGCTGCACTGGGGCGTCTGAATGGCAAGAACGGCTTCGTTGGCGGCGAGGACAAGGTTTGTAAGAACGTCCTTGTCCACCTGACCCGCCCAGCGGCCGCAGATAAGCTCGGCCGCCCGGGCGGAGGCCAGTTCGCCGCCGCCGTGGCCGCCGAGTCCGTCCGCCACCACCGCGCAGATCCTTTCCTCGCCGTGTCTGACCGCCATTACGGTATCTTCGTTGTTGGCACGACCTCCGACATTTGAATATGTGGCGATTTTGAACATTATTTTCTCCTTTCGGACTTTCGTGAGCTGTCTTCCACCGAAAGTATGACGGCGGTATAGTTGTCCTGATTTGTATAGCCCTTGGCGGCCACCGCTTTCTTGACGGCATCCGCCGGCGCGCTGTCCGAGAGTGCCGCTGCGAGCTCACTGTCAGTCAAAGCGTTATACACTCCGTCCGTCATGAGCACCAGCTTATCCCCGGGGTGAAGGTCTATGGGCGACGTGGGCATATCGACATACTTTATATCTCCCATGCCCAGATAGCTGGTAAGTCCGCCCTTCTTCGGGTGCTTGTAGACGTCGCTTATCTGCGCGGAGCCGCTGACGGCCTGAGCCGCGAGCTCGTATTTGTAGGTGTGTTCGCGGTTGAGCTTATACAGGTCTCCGTTTCTGTACAGGCATATACGGCTGTCTCCCACGCTGACAAAGGAGAACTTCATGTCGCGCAGAAGACCCATCACAATTGTCGAACCGCTCCGCTTGAGGCCGCCCGGCCCGAGCAGACCGTCTACGGCCGATACGGCTTTCTTCAGAAGCTCCAGAAGTACGTTCTCGGCGGAGCCGGAGACCGTGAAGAAGCCGTTGAGCGCCGCGGAAGCGGCGGCCTGACTGACCTGATCCCCGTGCTCGAGACCGCCCATGCCGTCGGCCACCACCGCCAAAACGCCCTGCTTGTCGACAAATTCGGTGGGTGACACACCGAAGCAGTCCTGCTGATCTTTTCTTGCGCCCTGTCCGTGGAGCTTGTAGGCTTTGACCGTTATTTTTCCGGTCGGTGTCTTGGCCTTGCGGCTCTTTCTGAGGGCTCGCCGTATCAGCGAGACGATGAGCGCCGCGAGAAGTGCCGCCGTCACGCCGGCCCCGGCGCATATTCCTCCGAAGGCCGCCGGATGCTGTGCGGCAAAGTCAATGATCTGCCCGGCAAACGTCTGCGTGCCGGTCGTATTTTCGGACTCATTGCCGTCTGCATCTCCGGTTTCTTCGACGGCGCCGTCGGTGTCGCCGGTAGCATTTTCGAGCGCCCCGGCGTCTGCGGAGCTCTCCGCACCGGGCGGAGCTGCCGGCGCGGTCGGAGGAGCATCCGACGCGGCTGGCGGAGTCACCGGCGCGGTCGGAACGGCATCCGGCACGTCGGGCAGAGCTGCCGGCACGGTCGGAACGGCGTCCGGCACGTCGGGCAGAGCTGCCGGTGCGGTCGGAATGACATCCGGCAGGTCGGGAGAGGGCGATACGTCCGGGAACCGGGAACTATCCATATTGCTCATTTGCCCTGTTCTCCCGTCTCCCAATTGAACTTCTCACAGCAAAGCGGGACAAATATAAGCGTGGTGGCGGAGCCGATGGAGATGGTGTCGTAGGCGTGGATCTCAACGGTGTTGAGAACGGTCTTGTTGTTGACCTTCACAAGGTTCCGTCCGCCGGCAGGCCCGAAGTAGTAGGCAAGCTCGCTGCTGTCAAAAGCTATCATGGCGTGACTCTCCCGGGAAATCTGGTCGTCGCCGTGGATGCATATATCGCCGGTGGTGCGGCCTATGTAGTTGTATCCGGCATGGATGCGGTAGTCCTCGCCGTAGTTGGGACCCTTGATGCATACCAGCCATCCGACCACGGGGTCGCTGCCGCCGACGGGACCGGCGATCTCCGTTTCCACAAATCCCTCGCCGGTTCTGCCGCCGGGGGCGAAGGTGATGGACTCGGTGGCGCCGGGGACGCCGCCGATGGGCTCGGTGCCGGTCATACCGCCGATGGGTTCGGTGACGCCGGGAACGCCGCCGTTGGACTCGACAGACGGGGCCGAACCGGCCGATTTTGCTCCGCATCTGGGGCAAACCTTGTATTTCGCTGTATCGAAGGGATGGCCGTTGGTGCAGTAGGTCATTGTGGTTTTGGCTTCCATGTTATTTTCCTCCCAATAATTCGTTTTGCCCATTTCGGGCAATTATACAAATTAAATTCTACCACACCTATAACATTTGCAGTCCAATCCATTTCCGTCGAAAAAACAGACGCGGAGACAGCCACGGCGCGTCGGCCGGGCTGTCCCCGCAAAAATGTCAAAATCAAAAAACGCCGCGTTGTTCGGGAGCGGTCCCGCAGTCATTTTCATCCTCGCCGGAAGAGCGGAGCCGCTCTCCCGGTGTATATTTATTCGGAGAAAAGCTGCTCTATCACCTGGGACATACGCTCGCTCATGGGCTCGGAGTCCGAGGCCAGTGCGTAGAGGGTGAGCCAGTCGGTCGGATCCCGAGGATCCAGCGGCGGCATACCGCAGTCGTTGAGTATGGCGTTCAGCGTCCACCAATGCTGTTCAAATCTTTCCGAGGCGGTGATATACAGCTCGTCATACTCGCTGTACCCCGAGTCCACCACATTCTCCGTCACCAGATACAGAAGCAGCAGAAGCTTTCTGGGCACGTCCTCCTTGCGGGCGCAGATGTTCTTGAGATATGTGGCATTCGGCCAGTTATGCTTTATGAGCTTCTGGGTGACTGTCAGCCCCGAACGCGAACGGGCTCTCGGCATGCCCATCGTAAGATACAGCTCGGTGACCTCCTCCACGGAGTAGCTCGGCTCCGCCGCACCGCCGACCTGCGTTGGAGGATTCCTCAGCTGATCCATGTATCTGTCAAGATACCAATAGGCCCGCAGATGGAGCGTTCCGAAGAGCGGGAGCTTGGAAGTGTAGAGAGTTCGCAATTCCTCGAGGTTATGGACCAGCATGAAGGACTCCTGAAGCTCGTGCGTAACATTTGACGATGTCGTCGCCGGTACGGCGAGAGGAATCTCTACCCGCGGTAGAGATTTGTAAAACTCCGAAGCCTGCCTGTATTTCCCGGCGTTGCGCAGGAACCAGGCGTATATCACATCCCGCCCGTCCCGGTAATGTATTCCGCACCCGGTGCACTGTCCCAACAGACGGTTGGCGTCGTTCTCGGAAAGACCCAGCGCGAACGCCATTCTGAAGAGGTCCTCGCGGTCTGAGGGTGTGTGCCTGTCGGAAAGCCAGTTGTGTACCTTCCGCAGCGCCGATGCCTCCTCCGGGTCGCCGGGGAGCGACGAGAATTCACGTATAAGCTTGGACTGAAGGTCGTCAAGTGGATAGAGCGCCCGAAGGGTCTCGGAAAAAGTGCGTATGCTTATTTTCTCTTCACGAAGAAATTCCGCCGCTTTTTTCGGCGTCCATCCTCCCCAGACTACGCCGTCCGCTCCGGAAAGCATAATTTCCATGCATCCACCCCCGCCGAGAAACTTATTCGCCGCGAAAAAACGTTTCTCATTTCTCGTTTGAAACCATTAAGCTTTTTGCAGTATATCACAAAAGATGCGGCTTTTCAATACGTTTGGCGCATTACAAAGGTATAGGTTTCAGCTTTATAAAACGACAGCGGGGCCGTGAGCGCCGCGTCCCTAGGTGAGGCAGAGCCTCACCGACACCTTCGCGGGGCTTTGCCGCCCCGCACCCATCTAGCGGGGAAGCCCCGCAGGAATCTGCGGGGCGAGCCCCGCGTCCCTGTTACGGGGTAAAACCCCGTATGAATATGCGGAACCTGGCGGTTCCGAGACCTTCGCGGGGCTGTGCCGCCCCGCACCCCTGCGTTACTTTTTGCTCGCGCAAAAAGTAACCAAAAAGCGCGCTTAAGGGAGAGGGCTCCGCCCTCTCCCTTAAAAATCCCTCTCCCAATACAGACACACAACCGCAACCCTCATAGCAGGACCCACTCTGTATCCAACAAATCTATCGTCCCACCGGGTGAGTTTCTGGGGAGAACATCAAACTTTCCAACCGTATTCGACGACATCGAACAGTTCCTGCGTAGTAGAAATAAAAATCCGGTCCTACGCTCACACTATAAGCATAATGCAGAGGCTATCCCGAGAAAACGGAGCTTTCGGTTCTAGAAGAAAGTATGAGCGGGAAAGCCTGTGCTAAGCTACGGACGGACATCCCACGTAGCAGAGACTTTCCGATTAAGGAAAGAGGGTACAAAGGGGAGAAAACCGTGGTTTTCTCCCCTTTGTGTGCTTTTTGGTTACTTTTTGCACAAGCAAAAAGTAACGCGGGGCGTGGGGATGCAATCCCCGCATGGCGCCGGTAGAGCTCCGCTCTACCAAGGACGCGGGGCTCGCCCCGCGGATGCCCGCGGGGTCTGCCCCGCTAGGGGGTGGGGGGCACATGCCCCACATCTGCCCGTGAGGCTCTGCCTCACTTCAGGACGCGGGGTCTCGCCCCGCGAATACTCGCGGGGCTTCCCCGTTATACGGGTGCGGGGCAATGCCATACAAGGCGGCAGGCTCCGTCCGCAAATCTTTGTGGACAAATCGCTTCGGATGCGGTAAAATATATCCATAGAAAAATGTGCAATTCGTAAAAAGGAGATGAAGGAGCGTGGCAGGCATACATCTTGCGGTGGACATCGGCGCCTCGAGCGGACGGCACATAGCCGGTTGGCTGGAAAACGGACGGCTCGCCGTGCGCGAGGTCTACCGCTTCGATACGCGGCAGGTGCGGCGCGGCGGCCACGACTGCTGGGACCTTGAAATGCTCGCGCGCGAGGTCGAGGCGGGCATGAAGGCGGCGGCGGACGCCGGCCTCGCGCCGGACACTCTCGCCATAGACACATGGGGCGTGGACTTCGTCACGTTGGACGCGGAGGGATGCCCCACGAGGGACGCCGTCGCGTACCGCGACGCACGCACCGACGGCGCGGAGCGGTTCGTCCTGCCGCACTTCTCGCGGGAGGAGTTGTATCACCGCACCGGCATACAGTTCCAGAAGTTCAACACCATATACCAGCTCGCCGTGACGGCGCACGAGACGCCGGAGGCGCTTTGCCGCGCGGAGACGCTTCTGATGATACCCGAATATCTCGCCTTCCGGCTCACCGGCAAGCGCGTGAACGAGTACACGAACGCCTCGACGACCGGCCTCCTCGACGCGAAAAAGCGCGACTGGGACTTTGAGATAATACGCGCGCTAGGACTTCCCGAGCGCATCTTCGGCAAGCTTCACGAGCCGGGGACGGTCGTGGGCGGACTTACGCCGGAGGTGTCCGCAAGGACGGGGTGCCGCTGCACGGTGCTCACCGCGCCGTCGCACGACACGGCGTCCGCCTACCTCGCGGCGCCGATAGGCGCGGAGCCATGCGCCGTCATATCGAGCGGGACGTGGAGCCTCATCGGAACCGAGCTCACCGAGCCGTCTCTCGGCGAGGAGAGCCGCCGCGCGAACTTCACAAACGAGGGCGGCGCCGGCGGGACATACCGCTTCCTCAAGAACATAATGGGTCTCTGGATAATCCAGAGCATCCGCCGCGAGCTGAACGGCGAGGAATACGTCTCCTCGGGCGAGCGCTCCGCCGCGCCCGCGAAGAAGGTGAGCTTTGCGGAGCTGGAGGCGGCGGCGCGGAAGTCCCGGTACGACTGCATCTTCGACGTGGACGACGACAGCCTGCTCGCCCCCGCAAGCATGACGGCGGCGGTGACGGCGCTGCTCCGCGCGTCCGGCGCGCCCGCGCCGGAGAACACCGGCGACCTCGTGCGCTCGGTCTACCTCAGCCTCGCGGACAGATACGCCCGCTCGCTCGAGGAGCTCGGACGGATAACCGGGCGGAAGCCGGAGCGGCTGTATATCGTCGGCGGAGGCTCGCGGGACGGGTTCCTCAACGAGCTCACCGCGCGCGCCGCGGGCATCCCGGTGTACGCGGGGCCGTCCGAGGCGACGTCGATAGGGAACCTTCTGATGCAGCTCATAGCGGCGGGAGAGGTGAGCGACATCCCCTCCGCGCGCGAGATAGTGAAAAAATCATTTGAGATAAAGGAGTATGCGGTATGAGCTTTGAAAACGCAAAGAAAGCCTACGCCGGTATCGGCGCGGACGTCGAGCGAGCCATGGAGACGGCGGCGGCGACCGCGATATCCATGCACTGCTGGCAGGGAGACGACGTCGCGGGCTTCGACACCGTGGACGGCGGCGCGGCGGACGGCATCCAGACGACCGGCAACTACCCCGGCCGCGCCCGGAACTTCGAGGAGCTGAAGGCGGACTTTGAGAAGGCCGCGTCGCTCATCCCCGGAAAGAAGCGGATAAACCTCCACGCGAGCTACGCGGTGTTTGACGAGGGCGAGTGGGTGGACCGCGACAAGCTGGGGTATAAGCACTTCGCCCCGTGGGTGGAGTGGGCAAAGGAACAGGGCCTCGCGATAGACTTCAACCCGACGCTCTTCGGTCATCCCATGGTGCGCGACGGCCTCACGCTCTCGAGCCCGGACGAGAAGGTCCGCCGCTTCTGGATAGACCACTGCATCGCCGTCCGCCGCATAGCGGACAGGATGGGGCGCGAGCTCGGGAGTCCCGCGCTCAACAACGTCTGGATCCCGGACGGCATGAAGGACATCCCCTCGGACCGCTTCGGCCCGAGGATGCGTCTCAAGGCGGCGCTCGACGAGATATTTGCCGAGAAGCTCGACTTTGTTGTTGACTCGGTCGAGAGCAAGGTGTTCGGCATCGGCCTTGAGAGCTACACCACCGGCTCGAACGAGTTCTACGTCGCGTATGCCGCCTCGCACGAGAAGGTCTATCCTCTGCTCGACAGCGGACACTACCATCCGACCGAGCTCATAAGCGACAAGATACCCTCGCTGCTCTGCTTCTTTGACAGGCTGCCGCTGCACATCTCCCGTCCGGTGCGCTGGGACTCCGACCACGTTGTCATCTTCGACGACGAGCTGCGCGAGATAATGAAGGAGCTCGTCCGCTGCGGCGCGCTCGAGCGCGCGATGATCGGCCTCGACTTCTTCGACGCTTCGATAAACCGCGTCGCGGCGTGGGTGATAGGCACCCGCGCGGCGGAGAAGGCGCTGCTCTGGGCGCTTCTTCAGCCGCACGAGGCGCTGAAGGAGATGCAGGACCGCGCGGACTACACGCAGCGCCTCATGCTGATGGAGGACACGAAGACCCTTCCCTTCGGCGACGTGTGGGACGAGTACTGCCGCCGCGCGGGCGTTCCGCTCGACCGCGAGTGGTACGGGGAGGTCATGCGCTACGAGCGCGAGGTCACGTCGAAGCGGTAAAACTCCGCAGCGGCGGAAATAATAGGTACGACCGGGCACTGCCCGAGTAAAAAAATAAACGGAGGTATATCACTATGGCAGATCGCATCGTTCTGAACACTATTTCATACCACGGCAAGGGCGCTCTTGAGAACATCCTGCCCGAGCTCACCGGCAGAGGCTTTACGAAGGCCTTTGTCTGCTCCGACCCGGACCTCATCAAGTTCGGCGTGACGGGAAAGGTCACGGACCTGCTTGACAAGGCCGGCTTCCCCTACGAGGTATACAGCGACATCAAGGCAAATCCGACGATAGAGAACGTGCAGCACGGCGTCGAGGCGTTCGGCAAGAGCGGCGCGGACTGCATCGTCGCCGTCGGCGGCGGCAGCGCCATGGACACGGCGAAGGCTATCGGCATCATCGCGACGAACCCGGAGTTTGCGGACGTCCGCTCACTCGAGGGCGTCGCGCCGACGAAGAACCACGCCGTCTTCACCATCGCCGTCCCGACGACCGCCGGCACCGCCGCCGAGGTCACGATAAACTACGTCATCACCGACGTGGAGAAGAAGCGCAAGTTCGTCTGCGTGGACACGCACGACATCCCGGAGGTCGCGGTCGTAGACCCGGACATGATGAGCACCATGCCGAAGTCGCTCACCGCCGCCACCGGCATGGACGCGCTCACCCACGCGATAGAGGGCTACATCACCAAGGGCCACTGCGCGATATCCGACATGTTCCACCTCGAGGCGATACGCCTCATCTCGACGCACCTGCGCGGCGCGGTCGAGAACACCCCGGAGGGACGCGAGGGCATGGCGCTCGGCCAGTATATCGCGGGCATGGGCTTCTCGAACGTCGGCCTCGGCATCGTTCACTCGATGGCGCACGGCCTCTCCGCGCTGTATGACACGCCGCACGGCGTCGCCTGCGCGATAATCCTTCCGACCGGCCTCGAGTACAACGCTCCGGTCGCGGGCGGGCGCTACCGCGCCGTCGGCCGCGCGATGGGCGTCGAGGGTATAGACGGCATGTCCGACGAGGACGCCGCGAAGGCGACGATAGCCGCCGTCAAGCAGCTCTCCAAGGACGTCGGCATCCCGACCGACCTCAAGGGCATCCTCAAGGAGGAGGACGTGCAGTTCCTCTCCGAGAGCGCCTATGCCGATGCGTGCTGCCCCGGCAACCCGCGCGACACCTCCGTCGAGGAGATAGCGGCGCTCTACCGCTCGATGATGTAATTACGAAGTAAACTTCGTAGTTTTTTGCGGGGCGACCCCGCGTCCCTGAGTGAGTCAGAGCCTCACTTATGGACGCGGGGTCGCCCCGCGAAGCTTTGCTTCGCAAATAAAAAACGGCGGGTTTTGCCCGCAAAAACAGCGGCGAAAACCTGCCAAATCCTCTACTTTTTTGTAAAACGATTCATTCATCGCTTTGCCCATATTATAGCACGCTCAAATTGAAAATGCTAGTCTTTTTTCATAAAAATTTTAGCAAATTTTCGACTCGGAAAACCCTCTCCAATATTTGCGAAAAAGTAGAGATTTTGGCAGGAGGACTTTTCGCCGCCGGACGGCGTTTGCTCCCGTCCCTTCAGAGAGCCGGAGGGACGGGAGGAGGCGCTTTCCTCATTAGCGGCTCCGTCTCCTTTCAGAGTCTGCCCGGACAGCGCGTGGCTGCGGCTTGCCGTTGCCGCCGCCCCCACTGTTCGGGCGGAAAGAAAAAAGGAACGAATGCCGCAGGAAAGTCCCCACAATACTTCAAACAGAATGTGAAAGGAGTACAATTACTATGCGTAAGAAAGTACTGGCATTAGTGTTGGCGTTGGTCATGGTTATCGCCATGCTTCCGACGGTGGCGTTCGCCGCGGACTTCGCCGACACGAAGGGCCACTGGGCTGAGACCCAGATCGACCGTTGGAGCGACTTCGGCGTCGTCGGAGGCGACGGCACCGGCTTCAACCCGAACGGCAGCATGACCCGCGCACAGGCGGCCCAGGTTTTCGTCAATCTTCTGAAGCTGACGAAGGCCGGCGACATCACCGCCTATACCGACGTTCCCGCCACCGCGTGGTATGCCGACGCGATAAGCAAGGTCGTCGAGAAGGGCATCATGAACGGCGTGAGCGCCACGACGATGAACCCGGAAGGCACTCTCACCCGCGAGCAGATGTTCGTCATGATCGGCCGCGCGCTCGGCGTCAAGCCGGTCGAGACCGCCACGAAGACCTTCGTTGACGGCAAGGAGACCTCCGATTGGGCCACCGGCTACATAAACGCGCTTGCCGACATGGGCGTCATCCACGGCACCGGCAACAACGAGCTCAATCCGACCGACGTCATCAACCGCGCGAGCGTTATGACCGCGCTCGACAACCTCATCGGCGGCTACGCGAACGAGGACGGCCAGACCGTCGAGATTCAGGAGGGCAAGATAACCCTTATCGTCGCTGACGACGTCAAGGTCACAGGCGAGGCTGACCCGGATATGCCGATAGTCGTCGCGGGCGCGGCGAAGACCGTCGACCTCGAGGGCGTCACCGTCACCGGCGAAGAGGCTCCCGTGGTTCAGGTTCAGGTCGAGGAAGTTGCCATAGAGAACGCGCCGGAGGGCACGAACGTTGCCGCTCCTGCCGAGGCTACCGACGTCACCGTCAACGGTGAGACCGTCGAGGCCGGCAGCACCGCCGAGGCTCCCGCTCCCGAGGCCGAGCAGACCGCTCCGTCCCAGCAGGGTACGACTCCGGTTCCGCAGCCGGCTCCGGCTGAACCGACGCCGTCTGAGCACAAAAATGAGGCCGAGGCAGCTATGAACGCTGCGTGGGAAGCTCTTGATACTGCTCTTGACGACATGGGTGAACTCGTTGTGGCTTCTCAGAGCAATGGCACTTATACTCTCACCATCAATTTTGATAAGCTTACGTCCACCGATAAGGTTCTTGACGGTGACGGTCACGGACTTGCCACCGCAATCGGCGAGGCGCTGAAAACGCACCTCAATGGTATCTCCCTGACTGTCGGCGGTGAGGATGTCTACACTGCCGAGGGCAAGTTCAATAACACCGCGCTTAAGCATGCTCTGTTCACCGTTGCCGGTGGCTTCTTCTATGATCTCGGTAATCTCCCCGAGAGCGGAGAGTTCAGATCCGTTGAGGGTACTGCCACTGCCAACAATTGCACACAGAGTGACAAGTGCACGTATGATGTTACCCTTAAGGTCGTGCTCACAGGCGAAAAACTCACTCGCGTCAAGGATTTTGCGAAGAAACTTTCCGATTATGTGTCCATGACTAAGATCAACGCGAGCGATGTTGCTAGTAAGTATGGCACGATTCAAGGTCTCACCGGCGAATCCGAGTACATTGTCGTTTGCCTTGATAAGCTTCCCCAGACCCTTCTCACTAAGGTAGGTCAGGCTTATCGTGGTGACAGTGCGCAGACAGCTTTTGAGGGTGCTTCTGTTGAAGCGCTTTTGACCCTCCTGGCACAGCAGACAATGGACGGCAGCCTCGCCGAGATTGAGACGCTTGCTAGGATGATCAACACCAATGAAGGCCTTATCGATACCGTACTTGGCCACGTTTCCGCGAAGGTGCTTGTTGGCGGCGAGACTAAGGATCTTATTACCATGGGCTCCAATTATACTCCTTACGCCGGTTCAGTTACTGATTTTGCTAAGTTGGTCAAGGGCGTTAATGCGCTCCTCACCAGCGATGCCAAGTCCCTGAAGCCCAGCCAGTTCAAGGTCACACAGGGATCGACGACAGGCAAGTATATTGTTCCTGTTACCGTCCACATTGACCTCGAGTCTTCTCTCGGTTTCACGGCTGATGAGACGATACTGGTAGAGCTCAATATTGACCTCTCCTCCGTGAATACTTCCGGAAAATAATTACCCATACCCCCGGCGCCCGGTGGCAGGCAGGCTTCTGCCTGCCACCGATTTTAATTAACTCTTTTCACCGATTCGGTGAGTTGAAAGGAGTTCCAAATGGACAAAAAAGTTAAATTGTCGGAACACCTGACGACGATTTGCTTGTATGTATACGAAATGAGGTGTTATCTATGAAAATCGGAAGACGCGCCCTTAGCTTTTCCCTCGCGCTGCTGCTTGTAGTGACGATGCTGCCCCTTAGCGCGCTGGCGGCGCCGGGTATGAGTCAGAATGAGGCCGTCAATACGGTTTATGACGCGATGAAAGAAGCAATCGCCGCGCCGGATGACGGAGTCAACGCAGCGCTTACAGGGATTGCCAAGCTGAATTTTATTGAAGGTTCAAGCGGCGGTGTCGCTTGTAATTTTATTAATAAAAATTACCAAGCTATGGACCTAATAAGCATTCCGTTTCTTAGCAAATTATTCGCTTATGAAAAAATAACCTCGATGACTCTGAGCGACATCGAGTGGGGCGAAGATTATTTGACAAAATACCTCGATCAGAACGCGGGGCAAACCAGCACCATGCTAACCATATTATCCTTACTTCCAGATATGCTTAAGCAGAACGACAACACCCTGCCGATAGCTCACGGAGAAGAGGATCAGCAAGATCTACAAATGCTACTGATGCTTGGAGTCCTTGCTTCGGTACTGGCTCGATACGATGGCAAGGCCGCCGAACTTTCAGGGGCAGATGTTACAATAAGCTTTCTGGCGGGCACCCAAGTTCCCGTCACGCTCAACGGGGAGATTGACGGTATAACATTCAGCGCCCCTGTTACGATTTATTTCTGCAACAGTGATGACAATCATAAAGTGACCTTTACAGGCGTGGGCGTTACAGATAACAGCCCCACCGAATATCAATATGATGCTACGATTACATTCCCGGAGCCGAAAAATAGCGGTCAATTCCTCTACGGTTGGAAAAAGACCTGTACCGACTATGGAGATAGTAAAAATGAGAAAAAGAATGTAGAGTGCGGCGTGATTTCTGCCGCTGACGCCTCGTCTGAGAAGATGGGGGCGCTTGACGTTACATACGAAGCCCAGTGGACGTCCGAAACCAAGAACGTGATATTCCACTATGAGGACGATACATCTACTACAACAACGATTGCTCAGGGTGTCGGCGAGGGTTGGCTGCTCCCGGAAACCCCGAAGCGGGAGGGCTACACCTTCCTCGGTTGGTTTACCGATTCGGAAGACAGCGACAGCAAGATCGGAGAGAACTATGCCACTGAAAACGGCACAGATATCTACGTCCATTGGTGGAAGCACCCGGTCGTCACCTTCCATAACGAATATGCACGCAATACAGATACAAAAGTAACCACAGATTCCAGGGGCATGGTACCTACGACTCAAGCCGAGAATCTAGGAAATGCCAAACGAGGATATACTTTCCACGAATGGCTGGACTCTGAGGAAAATGGCAAAAAGATAGATTTTGACACCAAAGTGTTTACGGGAGACACCACCGTCTACGCAAAGGTTACTGCCAACACCTACACCGTGGAATTCAAGCCCGGAGATAGTGACGTTACAGGTTCGATGGAAAGCCAGCAGTTCACTTACGACGTGCCCCAAGAGCTCAAGGCGAACGAGTTCACCCGCAAGGGCTACGACTTCGATGTCTGGTCTCAAAGTCGTAATAAGACATATACAGATTGCCAGGAGGTGTCGAATCTCACCTACGCTCAGGGCGGGAAAGTCACCCTGACCGCCAAGTGGAAGGCAAAAACGTATGATGTGACCCTTGACGCCGACGGCGGCGAAGTTAACGGCAAGGACACAGATACCATCACCGTCACCTACGACCAGACCTACGGCGATCAACTGACCGACCCCACAAGGGAGGGTTACGAGTTTGCCGGCTGGCAGACCGCCGGCGGTGAAACGGTAAGCCAGCAGACCAAAGTTGGCGAGGGGCTCGATGTCACTGCGGAGGGCGAGCTTAAACTTATCGCTCAGTGGAACCCCAAGGGCGATACCAAGTATACAGTGAAGCATTGGCTGCAAAAGGTCGATGGCAATGAGTATGAGCTTGCCGATAACGGCGAGGAAAGCAAGAATGGTCAGACTGCCGCCGAAGTTACCCTGACGCCCAGAGAGATTACGGGCTTCCATGTCAATAGGGCAAGCAGTAATGACCTTAAGGGCACGATCGGCGCGGACGGCCAGACCGTCATGAACATCTACTACGACCGCAACACCTATCAGATCACATGGAAGTACCGGGATGCGGCGGGCAGCGAGACGTCGGCGCAGGAGACCTATCGCTACGGCGCCAAGCCCTCGCGCGAGGAAGCGGAAGTGAATGTGGATACAAACAGCACCCACTACGAATTTACCGGTTGGGATACCACTCCCGCCGAGGTCACCGGCGTGGCGACCTACACCGCCCTGTACACCGAAAGCCACGAGGCGAGGATAGGGGAGACCAACTGGCGCACGCTGGAGCTCGCCCTTGAGCACGCCGAGGCGAACGATACCGTTGTCCTTGAAAGCGACGTCACCCTTACCGGCGATGTGGAGGTTCCCAAGGACGTCATGCTCCTCCTGCCCGTCTCCGCGGATGACACCGGCTACACCGAGACAGGCTACAACCCCGACGGGACGAGCACTGCCGGCAGCACCGGCAAGGCCGCAAACGCGCAGGTGTTCCACACGCTGACGATCCCCGCCGAGAGTACCCTGACGGTCAACGGCACGGTGCTTGTCAACGCGGTCACCGGGCGCCCCGGCGCGGGACACTACGACATGGACGTGACCGGCGGCTACGGAGAGATCGCGCTTGAGGGCGAAATCATTGTCAAAGATGGCGGCATACTTGACGTGTGCGGATACGTCACCGGCAGCGGAACCGTCACTGCCGAGCCCGGCGGCGAGGTGCGCGACCTGTACATCGTCCGCAACTGGCGCGGCGGCTCGCGGGCGCTTAGCGTCTATCCGTCCGTCTACCCCATGAACCAGGCGGACATGCACAACATCGAGGTCAAGACTGTCATCAACGCGGGCGCCAGCCTTGTCGGCACCGTCAAGATGTACGCAAACGAGCAATACTACTACACCCGCTTCCCGCAGATAGATCGGGACAACGGACTTATCCGCCAGTCCGAGGGCTCCGTTGTCAAGACCTACGACAAGAACAATGACCGGGAAAAGCTCGTCATGGACGGCAAGGGCAGCATCGAGGCAAGCGAACTTTTCATTGTCGCTATGACATTGACGACAGGAGATTTCGTCTATCCCATAGACGGCGATATGGACCTTGAGCTCTCCGGCGATTGGACTGTCAACGAGCGGCTAAAGCTGATGCCCGGCGTCAAAGTCCAATTCAAGGAAGGCACGTTTACATTTGCCGAAACGACCGCCAAGAGCAAAGCGGATATGCTGACGGCGATTTATGACAGCTTCCAGGACAAGGATCTCTTTAACGACGGCACCGCTTATCCGAGGGACCGCGGCGAAGCCACGCTGACTCTGGGTGGCGGGACCACAACGGTCGTGAAAAGCGACTTCGGCGGAAAGATCCTCGTGGCGGAAACCGCCACGGAGGAGAACCCCGCGAAGCTGTCCTTCGCCCCGGGGATCGAGACCACCGTCACCACTAATGAGGCCGACGGGACGGAGGCAACATCAAAGCTCCGTACTCTGACCTTCTCCACCACCGTCGGAGGCACGGAGGCGAAAGCCGGAACGAATTACGTCTGCTATGTCCAGAACGGCGAAACCGTCGTCAAGCCTTCCAACGACCTGCCGGAGATAGCGATAGATTATGCGGCCGAGGCTCTGACCGGCTTTGTCGAGGGTCGCAGCTATACCGTAAACGGCGCTCCCGCGCAGGTGAGCGGCGGAAAGCTCGGAATCAAGACCGAATGGCTCGGCAGCGAGCTGGCAATCGCCGACGTGACGGGCGATGACGCATTCCTGCACAGCGCGGCGCAGACCGTGGCCGTTCCCAAGCGTCCCGACGCTCCGAGCGGACTCTACGCCGTAACGCCGAGCTCCCCCGAGGCGGACAACGGCTCGATCTCCGGCCTCGACGCGGAAACAGCGTATGAGTATAAGACGACCGACGGAGACTGGACGGCGGTACCCGAGGACGGCACGTCCATACGCGGCCTCGCGGTCGGGACCTATCAGGTGAGGACTGCGGCGACGGCAAACGCGTTTGCGAGTGAGCCCGCCGAAGTTGAGGTGGTTTATATCCCGCCCACGACTCCGGGAGACATAACGACGGGTCACACTAACCTTGACGGTTCATCGACATCGACGACTACAAAGCCGGACGGGACGCGGGTGGTGACAGACACCGCGGCTGACGGCACTGTCACGGAAAAGACGACGAAGCCTGACGGAACTGTGACCGAGAAAGTCACCACGCCGGACAACACCGTCACCGAGAAGACTACCGATAAGGACGGCGTCATCACCGAGACGACGACTAAGCCGGACAACACCGTGACCGAGAAGGTGACGCAGACCGACGGCAGCGCGACCGAGCGCACGACGACTCCGGACGGCGTCGTGGGTCAGAAGAGCACCGACTCGGAGGGCAAGGTAACATCCGCCGAGGTCGTAATTCCGAAGGAAGCGGAGAAGCAGGACGTCGTGACCGCGCCGGTCGAGGTTCCGGCGGCGAAGACCGCCGAGGAAGCGCCGGAGATAAGCGTCCGCACCGAGTCCACCGAGAGCAAGAAGGTCGAAATTCCCGTGACCGAGTTCGGACCGGGAACGGTCGCGGTCATCGTCCACGAGGACGGCACCGAGGAGGTCGTCCGCGACTGCACCATCGGCGAGAACGGAGTAGTCCTGAACGTCGAGGGCGATGTGACGCTCAAGATCGTGGACAAGGCCGAGACGTTTGCGGATGTCGAGGACGCGAACCACTGGGCGTCCAACGCCGTCGAGTTCGTTGCGGCGCGCGAGCTGTTCAAGGGAACCGCCGAAAACACGTTCACACCGAACGGCAGTATGACGCGCGGCATGATGGTGACGGTCCTGTACCGCCTCGCATACGAGCCGGACGCGGTAGAGGAAGGCTTTGCGGACGTGAAGTCTGACGCCTACTACTCGGACGCGGTAGCGTGGGCGGCAGAGAACGGCGTCGTCAACGGCTACGCCGACAACACCTTCGCGCCGGATGACAACGTGAGCCGTGAGCAGCTCGTGACGATCCTTCACCGCTACGCTCAGAAGAAGGGTTATGCGACGAAAGCGAGCGGAACGCTCGCAAACTTCGCGGACGCGCAGTCTGTAAGCAGCTGGGCTTCGGACGCGATGAGCTGGGCGGTAGAACTCGGGCTCGTGAACGGCACGGACTCGACGCACATCTCGCCCGCGAAGAGCGCCACGCGCGCGGAGGTCGCGACCATCCTCATGCGTTTCTGCGAGAAGGTCGTGAAGTAAGCGAACGGGAGCGCGAAGCTGCACCACAGCAGCGGAGCAACCGGCGCAAAACAATCAAAAGAGAGTGGCGGCGCGTGCGCGCCGCCACTCTTGCGTAACCGGGATAATTCGTGCGGCATGATTTCGGTCATGCCGCGATTTCGTTTGCGGGGCCGCTCAAAAGCGAGACATCCGGATGCGTCGGCGGTCGATGTCGCCGCCGGCGTAGAGGCGCCCGTTCTGCTCAACGGGCGCAGGGCAGGCGAGAGGCCGCAACATGCCCGCGTCAGCGCCGCATCGAACGCCCCCGCTTCACTCCTCCACCGGCACGACCAGCCGGGAGACGTAGTTCTTCGGGTCGATCTCCCGCCCGGTGTAGGGGGCGACAAGACTCATGGCGCGGACGTAGTCCGCAGGCTTCAAGCCGCGTTCCCGGATCTCCCGGCCCAACTCGTTGAAGGCGTAGGCTCTGCGGGAGTAGTCCCCGTAGCCCAGGCAGGAGAAGCCCCGGCAGGCGGGGAAGGTCACCGCCTCCTCCGGCGGCTCGTCCGAATCCAGCGGGATACAGCAGATAAAGTCCACCTCTTTGTCCTCAAAAGCGCCGTCCAGATAGTCGGTGCGCTTGTTGATGATAAAAAGCGGCTCGGACGCAAGCAGACGATACCCCTTCTCCACCGCCTCGTGGTAGAGGCTGTACATGGCCCAATAACGATCCTCCGGCGTTGTTCCGCGGAACTCCCGGCAGAAGCAGACGTACTCCGGCAGATCCACAAACTCAAAGCTCAGATAATCCTTCTTTTCCACCCGGAGCTTTATTTCCTCATAGGCACGCTTGAACAGCAGGAACCGCTCCTCGGTATGCTCCAGAAGCTCCTGCGACTCCCCGCCCTCGCGGTAGTAGAGGGCGGCGTCGTCATACGTGAGACCCATCTGCAAAAAGGACTGTATCTGCATGACCCGGCTGACGTTGTAGTTGTCATACCAGCGGTAGCCGGTCTCGCTGTCCACCTTGGCGGGGACGAGCAGGCCTCGGTTCTCAAGACGCATGAGAGTGGAGCGGGACACTCCGCAGCTCCTGCCCACCTGATTTATTGTAAATAGTTTCTCCAAATTTTTCACCTTCCCTATTGACTTGTTCACGGGTGAACATGATACAATAATAAGTGTAAAAGTGGGACTTGTCAAGAGAAAACGGAAAATATACGGGAGTCGGGCAGCCCGACTCTGTCCGTGGGCTTTACCCACGGACAGAATGAGCCCTCGCTGCCGATACAAAGAAGAGGATAAATTATGAAAAAACGGGTCATAAGCTTGTTGCTTGTAATATGTCTGTTGGCGGGTCTGCTGCCGACGGCGGCTTTGGCGGCCGACTCCGGCGAGAAGATCACGGTCGTCGGCTTCGAGGAGCCGGACGGCTCCGTGGCGGAGCAGACCGTCCCGGCGGGCCGCAATCAGGACGCGCTTATCCGCGACGGACTGCTGTATCTGCCCGCCTCGCTGACGGCGCAGATACTCGTCCCCGAGGAACCGCAGGTGGAGCCCGGCTTCGGCTTCGACGGTCCGGAGATCTTTGACGAGAGCGCCGGGAGCGGCGACGGCGGAAGCACGTCCGCCACGCCCGATGCCGCCCCCGAGATGGTGATAAAGACCGTGGAGATACCCGTCGCATGGCCGAAGGTCATCGACGGCGTGACTGCGGGCGTGTTTATTCTGGAGCCCATCCTCCCCGAGGAATATGTTCCGGGGGAGGGCGTGGACGTGCCCGCCGTCACCGTTACCGTGGAGGACATGGAGCTCGATACGGACACGGAGACCGGTAAGCTCCTCCGGGAATTCCTTGACACATGGTTTTCCGGCGTCACGCTCGACGGCATCCCCGCCGCCGTCCTCGCCATGGATGAGGACGCCCTTCTCGGCATGATCGCGGACTACGAGCAGATCCTTGCCGCCGCGGAGGAGGCCGGGGCCGGCGCCGCCGTCATGGACGCCCTTCGGGCGGGTATCGACGGCGCACTGGCGGCACTTCCCATCGAAGGGCCGGTGTGGCTGCATGAGCTGCCCATGATGGACACGATCATGGCGGGAGCGGTGGATCTGAAGTATCTTGACGGCGACGGCACAGCCTTCATTTATCACAGCTTTGAGGAGACAAAGAGCTTTTCGCCCGGTCAGGCCTACGCCTTCCTGAACAACCAATTCGACGGAGACGACGCCGTCAGCGCCCTGGGCTCCGGCGCTATACTCAAGGCGACAGACGAAATAAACAACTCCGTACTTTTTATGCACTCGAAATACCCCAACGCCAAGGTAGAGGTCTATGTGGACGTGATTCAGAAGGGCCGGGATTTTGACAACTGCCAGCACGGCGGCCTTTACAAGGTGCCGGGCACCTCCCCGGCCGAGTACCGCTATTTCTGCTGGGCGGGCGGCGCGCAGGACTGCGGAGCCTACTACGCCTATACCTACCAGACCTCGGAAATCGAAGCGAGGGACGTGCGCGCACAGTTGAAGGACGTGACAAAGCAGGGCTCCAACAGCTCCGCCGACTACACCGTTATCCTGACCTATGACACCGGCAAGACCGTCACTCTGGACCCCGGCGGCTACACGGTCTCCGCCGACGCATCCACGGGCGTAGTCACGTTCAAGATAACAGACAACGACGGAAAGACCATCAACGCCCGCTTCCAGGGACCCGCGGCTATCCGCTATTCGGACGGCGGTAAGTCCGGCGTGACGGGTCTGCCCGGGACGCAGTATGCATTGCCGGGCAGCGTCACCCTCGCCGCCGCGCCCACGTGCGCCGGGTATGCGTTTACGGAGTGGCGGGATCAGAACGGCAAAGCATACGCGAACGGGGCAACGATAAGTGATTTCAAAACGTCCATGACCCTGACCGCTCAGTGGAGAGACACTAAGGCCCCGGATTTCACCTATGAACAGGTGGAGGTGAAGCTGGGCGCGACGAAGGAGGAAGTGGCCGACAAGGTGAGGTCGGCGCTGACCGTCACCGACAACGAGCCGGCGGAGGAATGCACCGTCGTCGTGACGGTAGCTGACGGCGCTACCAACATCGCCGGAGAGCGTCAGGTCACCGTCACGGTGAAGGACAAGGCGGGGAACAAGACGGAGCGGCAGGTCAACGTGACCGTCACCGCCTCGGCGCTGGCGCTGACGACGCCCGTGTTCGATAAGGCGGCAAAGACCCTGACCGCGCAGCTCGCCTCCCCCGGTGAGGACAAAATCACCGAGACGGGTCTTGTCTGGGGCATCATGACCGCCCCAACCACCGCCCTCAACAACGGCAAATATAATACCACCCCGGCTGTGACGACGGCGGGCGGCGAGATAAAGACGCCCCCGGACATCACCGAGGGCGTGACTTACTATGCCCGCGCTTACGCGATCGCCGGGGGCGTGACCTATTACAGCGAGCAGGTGTCTTTCGGCATCGGCGCGGCCAATTACGGGACGTTTAACATCTCCTCCAGCGGCAATACCTTCACCGTCACAAGGACGGACGGCTCCGACGGCACACAGACCGTCTATTTCCGCACGGTAAACGGCTCCGCCGTGGGCGGCACTCACTTCACCCACCAGGCCGGGACGCTGACGTTCGGGCAGGGAGAGACAAAGCAGACCATCACCGTCAATGAGAACGGCGTGGCCGCGCAGTATGGCGATAAGCCCGCCACGGCCTACTCCAACACCGACCGCACCTACTCGGTGGAGATCTACCGGGTCACCGGCGGCGGCACGCTGGGGAATACCACCCGCGCGTCGCGAATCATGAGCAAGGACAGTAATCATACCGTCAGCCGTACGGTCTACACGACAGAGCAGTCAAAGGTAGACGTCGTGCAAACAAGCGGAACGAACGGAAAATATATTGGAGATAGTACGAGAAGCCAAGGTGCAACTGATAAAAACGTCAGGTTCCTGACCAACCGAAATAATACGCAAAACTACCACACAAACAGTTCACTTTCGACCTATTACAGCGGAAACACTGGGACCTATTTGCAGGCAACCGGCAGCGGCTGGTATTACCGCTATGATTTGTATGCCTACGAGATTGAAGACGGCTATGAGCACGCATATATTGGAAACCAGCCTTTGGATGATTCTTTCCATGATACCCCCTCAAAGGGTGATGCGGTCAGCGGTCTCGCCGGACAGCTTTGGGCATGTACATTTGAGCAGAGCACGAAGGGTTCAGAGAGGTATTATTCTTTCCCGGATTCTCGAACGGGAGGCGCGGAAAACTCCGGTTATCCTTTAAAAGCCAACGGGCAATGTTACGCTTATGCCGGCAGCGGCACGAGCCATAACTATGTAAAACTGGGTATTAAGGATACCTGCTATCTCTATTTTAGTGCCGACGGTCAAAAGGAAGACGAATGGTATGTGGACGGTCTGACCAGCTACGCCATTGTATATGATGAAAGAGAGCCTCAGCTTATCGCCATCGCCCCCATGCCGGCTTCCACCTACAAGGCGGGGGATCAGTTTGTAGTGTCCCTGATCTTTGACGAGATCGTGGACACCACGAACACCGGGAACACAAATCTCAACAGCATCAAGGTACATACCAACTGGGGCGACGCCGAATATACCGGCGGCGCGGACACCAACGTGCTCTACTTCACCGGCACGGTGAAGGCCGGAGCCAGCGGAAATCTGTCTATTACCGGCGTAGACAATATCAACCTCGTCAAGGACATGTGCAACACGAACGGCACCGCCAGCAGCGCATCCTCCGGCATGAACACAAGCTCCAAGGTGGACGGCAACCAGCCGAACATCAGCGTCGCGTCCAACGGCGTCAAGGACGGCGTCGGCAAGGCGACGGTGAAGGTGAATGATAATAAGGCATATACCACCTCCATGCGGTACGTGTGGTCTAATTCCGCAACGATGCCCGCCACCGGCTGGGTGGACGCCACCGCGACGGAGCTTACCGCCGCGAAAAACGGCGGGCTGACCTTATCGACCCGGCAGGAGCCGGGCAGCGGCAATAACGGCAAGTGGTATCTCCATGTGCTGGCGTCCTACGAGACCACGGGCGCTTCCGCGTATCAATACGCCGAGGTGAATTTCGGAACCCCGGAGCATCCCACAAATCCCACGCCTCCCGCGCTTTCGCTCGCCGCCTCCGCCGACAATACAAACTGGGTCACGAGCCGGGACATCACCGTGACGGCGGCCAACGGCGATACCCTTGATTATCACAGAGAGGGAGATTCCGGCTGGAAGACGATGACCAGCGCCAACGGGGGCATTGTGACCGTCGCCGAAAACGGCGCCTATACCTTCCGCCTCCGCCGCGGCGACGACATGGAGACGAAGACAGTAGAGGTGGAGCACATCGACACCAAGGCTCCCGCCGCCTCCGTGGGGGCGCTCTCCGGGGAGGGCTCCGTCGCCACCCCCAGGGAGGGCGTCTATACGCAGATCGCCCTGCCCGTGACCTTTTCCGACGCTGAATCCGGCGTTGCCATGGTGGAATATGCCTGGACGAATTCGACCGATAGTCCGGGAAGCTGGCAGACGCTGGAGGAAATTGCCGACGGCAGCGCCACGCTCACCTACACCGCCACCGAGAACACAGAGACCGCAAAATATCTGCACATCCGGGTGACGGACAACGTGGGCCGCATCTATGCCGCCGTCTCGCCCGTGAGCTATACGGTGATCGCCCAGAGCGCGCTGGACGGCAACGCGCCGAAGATCGCGCTGAGCGACGTCCCCGCGAAGTGGATCAATGACAGCGTGACCCTGACCTGGACGGTCACAAACGAGACCGGCCGGCGTTTCAAGGTCACCCTGCCAGACGACAGCGTGCTTGAGGACGTGACGTCCGGCACGGTTCAGGTCACGGAGAACTGCTCCGTCACCGTGAAGGTGGAGGATCTCGACTATGGCGGGATCAGCACCGCCACCGCTGTCGTGGACTGCATCGACGTCACCCCGCCCACGGTGAACGTTCCGGCGATTTCCGATGCCTGGACGAACGGCGCGCCCACCGTCACCTTCACCGCCGATGACACCCAGAGCGACGTGGGCAAGGCGTATTATAAGATCGTGAGTGATAATACGGCCACCCCAACCGACCTTACGGAGTTTGGCGGCGCCGATTACACGGTGACGCTGGACGAGACCTCCACGCCCACGTCCGGCGAATACTACGTCTATTACAAGTTCTGCGACAAGTCCCCAAGCGACTGGGAGGAGAGCGGGCGGGAAACCAATCACACGGACGGCTTCGCGGGACCCTTTAAGATCGACCGTGACGCGCCCACGGTGACGGTGGGGACTATTGAGGAGGGCTGGTACAGCGCGGCTCCGACCATCAGTCTCACTCCGTCGGACGTTCCCGCGGGCGTAACAAGCTTTGAGTACGCCGTCACGACCACCAATTCCGCCCCCGCGCCGACGGCACTTACCCCGCTTGATACCACCGGCGGGAGCGTGACCGTGGGCGAAACGGAGAACGGCACCTTCTACATCTATTATAAGGCCGTGGACAACGCCGGGAACGAGACCACCGGCTGGTCTGACGCCATCAAGGTGGACAAGCGGGATCCGACGCTGACAGTCAGCGGCGGCATGACCGGCGACCCGACTAAAACCGAGCAGACGCTGACAGTCACGAGCAGCTTCGGCGTCTCACTTGGCACGGTGACGGTGAAGAAGCCGGACGGCTCCACCGAGACCGTCTCCGGCAATACCTACACCGTGACGGAGGCGGGAACGTATGAGTTCACCGCCACGTCCAGCTCCGGCCTCACCGCGACGGCGACGGTGGTGATATACGCCGTGAGCTTCGACGGCAACGGCGCCGGAAGTCCCGCGACACAGCTTGTGGCGAGCGGCGGCACGGCTTCCACGCCCACAGCGCCCACCCTCGCCGGTCACACCTTTGTCGAGTGGGACGCTGTGGGAGGGGCAAAGTATGGCTTTACCGAGTCCGTCACCGCCGATGTGAAATTGACTGCCAAGTGGACGCTGGACGTGCCCACGGTTACCCTGACCGCCGACTATGCGACCGCCGTATACAACAACGGCGATCCGGTCATTACCCTGACCGCCGCGCCCTCCCATGCGGCGACGGATACCGTCACCTACACCTACGAGTGGTTCAAGGACGGCACGGCGATCGCGGGAGCGAGCGACAGCACCTACGCCCTCCGCTCAACCGCCGACAACGGGACTTATACGGTAAAGGTCACGACACACTGCGGACACACTCTCACCTCGGAGACAGTGACTTCCGACGCAGTCGAGGCCTCCGTTACCGCCGCACAGCCTGTGATCTCCGCGCCCACGGTTACCCCGCTCACCTACGGCGACGAGCTGACCGATGACCGCCTTGCGGGCGGCTCGGCCTCCCTCAACGGGGTGACTGTCGCGGGAACCTTCACTTGGGTGGAGCGGAGCTACTATCCCGCCGCCACCCCGGGGACGAATTACGGCGTGATCTTCACGCCGGACGACGAGGATAACTACTTGCCGGTGATGTTTGATGTGACCGTCACGGTGAACAAAAAGACGCTGACGCCCTCGGTGGAGGCAAGCCTCGTGCCCGGCGGAGTGTACAACGGGACAAAGTACAGCCACCCGAGCGCGGACGGGGAGATCGTCCTCGCCGGCGCGGTACGCGGCGAAGCTCCCACCGCCCACGGTCAGGTGGAGTTTGCGACAAAGGACGCGGGGGAGAACAAGCCCGTCAACGTCACCGGCATAGCGCTGGACGATCACTGGGGCGACAACTATGAGCTCACCGCCACCGAGCTGACGGAGGCCCCCTCCAACGCCGACGTTACGCCGCAGGAGCTGACCTTCGTCTGGCACTTCTCCAACGCCGGAGACGGAGCCACAGACGCGACCGCCGGATGGAACGACATCTATTACACCGGCAAGAGCGTCACCGTCACCGCCGAGGCCACGAATCTGGTGGCGGGCGACGAGTGCGCCCTCACCGTGGGCGAGAACGGCACGCGGACGAACGCCGGGACGTACACGGCGAAGGTCACGGAAATCAGCAACCCCAACTACCAGCTTCCGACAGACGTCACAAAGGACTACACCATTCAGAAAGCGCCGGTGAGCTTTGAGGTCACGGATACCGAGTACACCTACGACGGCGCGGCGTACACCGCCACGGTCACGCAGAACACGACGTTGACCCATACGCTGACCGCGACGGCCTCCGGCGGCGCGGTCTTCACCGTCACCTATGACGGCGCGGCAAATCAGACCAACGCCGGGACTTATGACATCGTCGTGACCCTCAACGACTCTGCAAACTTTGTGTTCACGGACGGCGGGAGCAGCAAAAATGCGGGCACTCTCACCATCAACCGGGCGCCCGTGACCTTCGCTGTCGGCCCGGAGGTCAAGCCCGTCCATGACTGGGAAACAGAGCCCAATGATGATCCCAACCCCGACGGCTATGTCATTTCCGAAGACGCCGACCCTGCCGTTTGGAACGATTTTGCCCTGACCATGACCTATGACAGTCTGGAACACCGGGCAAGTGTCCGGCAGGACAACGGCGTTGCGATGGGTGACATGTTTTCCGTGAGCTATAAGCGGGTGAAGGACGCCGCCGGGAACGAGGTCACCGAGGACGCCGGCGAGACCTTCCGAGCCGCCGGAACCTATGAGATTTGGGTGACCCTGACGGATGACCCCGAAAACTTCATGTTTGTGGGGGAGCAGCCGGACACGCGGACGCTGTGCATCGGCGCCGTCACCGTAGAGCCTTGCGAAGTGCGTGTCACATGGCAGAACCTGACCTTCGTCTACCACGGCCACAAGATGCACCCCACCGTGCGGGTGGAGAACGCCTTCCTTGCCGACGAGCAGCCCGACGAGAAGGAGAAGCAGGGATTCCTGAAGAATCCCGAGACATTCCATGAGGACCTGATGGCCTTTGCGGTCACCGACTCCGCCGACGCGGGCGATTACACCGTGACGGTGACACTCTACGGCAGCGAGGCCGGGAACTACACCGTCTCCGACCCCACCGCGGACGTGGTCATTCAGCCCGCGCCGGTGGTCTTCAAGGTTACAAACAACGAGTGGCTCTACCATGAGGAAGGACCTGCTCGGGACGTGACCCTCACCGCCGCGTGGGGCGAGGTAACAAACTCCCCGGACACCGTGCTGGGCGACCGCTATCCCGGCGCGGGGACAAGCATCACCCTGAATGACTTGGGTGTGACCGCCGATGACATCGAATACCGCTTGGAGGACGGGACCGTGGTTGACGACCCGACCGAGACCGGAACCTATCAAGTGTGGGTGCAGATTCCCAACGCCAACTTCCGTCACGCCGGCTCCTTCGGCGGCGGCTTCCATAACGTCGGCGTTCTGCGCATCGCCGAAAACGACCACCCGGCGACCTATACCGTCACCTTTGACCCCGGCCGGGACGAGCAGGGAAACCGGTTCGCGGGCGTCACGGCGCCCGAGCCCATGGAGGGTCTCATCCCCACGCAGGAGATCACTCTGCCCGCGGCTCCGGAAAATGCACCGAACGAATACGTCTTTGCCGGTTGGAGCCGGGGCGGGGCATTGTATCAGCCGGGCGAGGAGTTCTACATGCCCTATTCCGACGTGACCTTTGAGGCCAAGTGGACAAAAGCGGTCTTCAGCATCTCCGGCGTGGTGATAGACAAGGCCGAAGATGCTCTGCCCTACGTCAGCGTGGCGCTTATGATGGGCGAGCATCAGATAGACCTGACCACCACGGACGAGGACGGATTTTTCAGCTTCAGCGGGCTCCTCCCCAACACCTATAATCTGGTGTTTACATGGAACGGAGTAGTCAAGACCTACATGGTGGAGATCACCGACGAGAGCGTGGAGAACGGGAAGTATACCCTCCCGGGCTACCGGCTGAATACGGTGGTCGAAGTGGCGCCGGGTTCCGGCTCGGTGGTGGTCGATCTTGACCCCATCATCACGGACAACGATGCTGCCGAGCTCTACGACAACGATGAGAGGAAACTGGTAGAGCAGGACGGCGGCACGGTAGAGTTCAAGATGAAGATAGAGAACTCCGGCGCGGACGCGGGCATGGCGGAAAAGCTCGAAGAAGTTCCGGTATCCGCAAATAACATCGGCATGGTGCTGGACATGACCCTCACCAAAACGGTGACGGGTGTGACGCCGGAACCGGAAGTCACGCCCATCAATGACTCCATGGTGCTCATCGCAAACCTCATCTATCTGCCCGCGGAGCTTCAGGGCAAGGACGGCTACACCGTCTACCGCTTCCACGACACGGACGGAGACGGGACAGATGAAGTGCAGACTATCACCACCGCCGCAAACGAGTATGGCGAGCACATCGAGGTGGTGAAGGACGGCACGGCCATCATGGTCTACGCCAGATACTACTCCACCTATGTGCTGACCTGGTACCAGAATCCCCAAATGCGCGGTGCGATCGTCGTCCCCGCAACGCCTCACGGCACCGTCACACCCGACGTTCAGAGCGCCGTTCCCGGCTACGAAGTCTCCCTGACCGTCAAGCCGAACGAGGGCTGCATGCTCGACAGTCTCACCGTCACCGACAGCAAGGGGCAGGAGGTGCCGCTCACCGACAACGGAGACGGGACCTACAGCTTCGTTATGCCGAACAGCAATGTGGTGACGGTACACGCCGCGTTCCACGAATGTCCGTCCCTCCGCTTCCCGGATCTGGACGTGACGAGGTGGTACCACAGGTTTACGGACTATGTCATTGCCCGCGCCGTTATGAACGGATATGACACCGGGCTCTTCGTCCCCGAGGGGAACGTGACGCGCGCCGAGATGGTGACGGTGCTTTGGAACATGGCGGACAACGCCGAGTCCGACGCGGAGATCCGGTACACCGACGTAATGGGAGGCGCGTGGTACGGAGAGGCGATCCGGTGGGCCGCGGAAGCGGGCGTTGCGAACGGGTACGGGGACGGCACGTTCCGTCCCGACCGGGCGATCACCCGTGAGGAGATGGCGGCCATGCTGTACCGCTATGAGAAGAACGTCACGAAGATCGCCGTTGAGGACGACCCGAGCGGCGAGCTCGACTTCCCGGACAAAGAGACGACACATAACTGGGCTCTGGATGCAATGAGCTGGTGCGCCGAAAACGGGCTCTTCGAGGGCGACGACGCGGGGCTTCTCAGACCCGGAGACGTGGCCGAGCGCGCGGAGCTTGCAAAGATCCTCACCGCCTATATGGGGCTCGGAGAGAAAAGCTGAACAAAGCAAAACCAAAGCAGAAAAAACCGTGGCGGCAAGTCGCAGACTTGCCGCCACGGTTTTGCAGTCCTGTCGCGAGCCCTACCGCTGATTTTCTTCCGCGAGGGCTCGCTTTATCCGCTCTATCTTTTCGCTGTCGTTCTTGTGCTTGGTGTTTTTCCTGTAACCGTCCTTAGAGGAGGCCGTGTAGACTTTCAGGTAGTCCTCCAGACCGAGCAGAAGGTAGCGCGCTCCCGCTTCCTCCACGGCGGGTATCCCTGCGAGGTCTACTCCCGCGAAGGGCGCGAGACTCTCGAGCGCGGCAAACGCCGCGCTGAAGCCGTCCCGCTCGAACTCGTGCTCGTCCGCGTCGCAGAGGGCGTAACCGTCCTCCTCCATGACGGCGGCGAGGTCAGACCAGCGTTCCGAAAGAAAGACTTCGGGGACGAGTATGTCGATGTCGTCCGCAGACAGGTCGGCGTGAAGCCGCTGCTCCAGCCCGAGCGAGCCGAAGAGCAGCGGCACGACCCCGAGACGGTCGTTCAGCCGTGCGGCTATCCTCAGAAATTCCGCCTTTTTCATGTTTTCTCCATTTTTATTTGTGTCTCTTTGAGAATTGTTTTTGTCAACGTGCGCCCGCCGAAAACTCCGCGAGCGACTTTTCGAGCGCCGCGACCTGCTCCTCGGTCGTCGCCCAGCTCGTAGCGAAGCGGACGGCTTCGAGTCCGTCCCGCTCGCCCCAGTGCTCGAACGCAAACTCGCGCTCGAGATGCGCGCGGAGCGCCGGCGTTATCAGCGGGAACTGCTGATTCGTCGGCGACTCGGCGTAGAACGGGCAGCCAACCTTCAGGAATGCGTCCCGCACGCGCATCGCGAGCGCGACCGCGTGCTTTGAAATCTCGAAGTACAGCCCGTCCTCGAAAAGCGTCTCGAACTGTATGCCGAGCAGACGTCCCTTCGCGAGCATCGCGCCGCGCTGCTTCATTATGTAGCGGAAGTCGCGCCCGAGGCTCTCGTTCGAGATGACGAGCGCCTCTCCGAAGAGCGCGCCGACCTTCGTGCCGCCGATGTAGAACGCATCGCACGCCTCCGCGAGGTCGCGGAGCGTGAAGTCGCACGCGGCGGACGCCATGGCGTAGCCGAGGCGCGCGCCGTCAACGTAGAGCGGCGCGCCGTAGCGGTGCGCCGTGTCGCGGAGCGCGCGGAGCTCGCCGATGGAGTACACCGTGCCGGTCTCGGTGGGCTCGGAGATGTATATCATCGCGGGCTTGACGATATGCTCGTGCGTAGCGTCGCTGAAATGCGCCTCAAAGGCCGCCTCCGCCTGTGCCGCCGTTATCTTGCCGTTCGTCGGGGGAAGGGTGATGACCTTGTGCCCCGTCGCCTCCACCGCGCCGGATTCGTGGACGTTGATGTGTCCCGTCTCGGGACTGAGAACGCCCTCGTGCGGGCGGAGCGCCGCCGCGATGAGGGTGAAGTTCGTCTGCGTGCCGCCGACGAGGAAGTGTATCCTGTCGGCGGGGACACCGGTG
The DNA here is from genome assembly GCA_947593925.1 of uncultured Clostridia bacterium. Taxonomy (GTDB): domain Bacteria; phylum Bacillota; class Clostridia; order Oscillospirales; family JAAYOS01; genus CANRIN01. The sequence goes on from CANQDU010000006.1 coordinate 101,808, forward strand.
AGCTCCGAGATGTATCCCCGCGCGGCGGCGGAGTGCGCGTCCGTGCCGTAGCCTGGGTTCTGCTCGAGATTTGTCGCGGCGAGCCGCTCGATTATGCGCGGATGCGTGCCTTCGTTGTAGTCACAGGTAAAGAGTATCATGCTTCGGCCTCCCGTAAGGATATATGTCAATTATACAGCATACGTCCCGCGAGCGCAAGGAAGGGCACTTTACTTTTTTCCGTACGGTGATATAATATTGACATAAGGAAAATTTCCCCGCCGGGTGCGGGACATATCTGCGGCGGAGCCGCGGGAGAATGAGGAGGAGCTATGAAGGTACTGGATTCCGAATTTGCAAAGGGCTTTCTCGGCATGGCCGAGAACTGCTGGAAGATGGGCTGGCACGAGCGCAACGGCGGCAACATGAGCTACCGTCTGCGCCCGGAGGAGGCCGAGTCGGTGCGGGAGGACTTCTACGCCGAGCCGAAGCCGTGGACGCCGATAGATGCGTCCATTCCGTCGCTTGCGGGCGACTTCTTTATGGTGACCGGCTCGGGCAAGTTTTTCCAGAACACCCTCCGCGAGCCGGAGGACGCCACGGCGATAGTCGAGCTTGACGACAAGGGCGAGAACTACCGCATAGTCTGGGGACTCGTGAACGGAGGACGTCCCACGAGCGAGCTGCCGAGCCATCTTCTCAACCACGCCGTCAAGATCGAGGCGACCGGCGGGAAGAACCGTGTTATCTATCACTGCCATCCCGCAAACGTGATAGCGCTCAGCTACGTCCTGCCGCTCGAGGATGCGGTGTGGAGCCGCGAGCTGTGGGACACGATGACCGAGTGCCCGATAATCTTCCCGGCGGGCGTCGGCGTGCTCGAGTGGGAGGTTCCCGGCGGACGCGCCATCGGCCTCAAGAGCTGCGAGAAGATGAAGACCTACGACGTCATTATATGGGCGCACCACGGGATGTTCTGCGCGGGCGAGAGCTTCGACATGGCGTTCGGCCTCGCGCACACCGTCGATAAGGCGGCGGATATCCTAGTGAAGATAATCTCCATGGGCGGACGCAAGCGCTCGATAAGCTCGGACGACTTCCGCAGGCTTGCAAAGGATTTCAACGTAGATCTGAACGAGAAGTTCCTTTGATACGGGGAGCGTAACAAGATAAAACGAAGGGGCGGCGCAGATGCGCCGCCCCTGTCAATATCTGCGGTACGGGAAAGCGTTTCGGATGTATTTGAAAAAACTTAGTATCCGATGTAGTATTAGCTTCGGAAAGCGTAGTATATAGTCGAAGTCGGAAAGGAGGTGCCGCGAGTGGTCGAGGATGAAGCTATCATCGAATTGTTTTTCTCACGCTCGGAACAGGCGATACGGGAGGTGGACGTCAAATACGGAAAGACGTTCCACAGCCTCTCATATAACATCGTGGGCAGCAGGCAGGACGCGGAGGAGTGCGTGAACGACGCCTATCTCGCCGCGTGGAACACGATCCCGCCGGAGCGCCCGAACCCTCTGCTCGCGTACCTGTGTAAAATTGTCCGCAATATTTCGCTGAAGCTCTACTACAAGAATACGGCGGCGAAGCGGAACAGCCGCTATACGGTCGCCATGGAGGAGATAGAGGCCTGCATGGCGGACCCGAACACGGTGGAGAGCGAGGTGGAAGCGAAGGAGCTCGCGCGCATGATAGAAAGCTTTCTTGACACGCTCTCTGCCGAGAACCGCGTCATCTTCATGCGCCGCTACTGGTTTGCCGACAGTCACGGGGATATAGCCGAGCTTGTGGGTCTTTCGGAGAAGAACGTCTCCGTCCGGCTGACGCGCATCCGCGAGAAGCTGAAACGGTATTTAAGGGAAAGAGAGGTGCTCGTATGAACGGAAGGATGTTTTCCGACGCCATGAGCGAGCTTGATATGAAATATGTCGCCGAGGCCGTTTCTTACGACAGATCCCGTATGTCGAGAATGAGACATCTGAAGCCGGTCGTCCTTATCGCCGCCGTCCTCGCCGTTTTGGCGCTTTGCGGCTTTGCGGCGTATGAGATGGGACTGTTTGACCCGTGGTTCCGGGCGCCGTCCGCCGACCCGATCCGAACCGTTCAAAGCGCTATCGAAGGACAGGCCGGGAAGGAGTACACGCTTACCGTGCGCGTGGACGAGGTAAAAGTTGACGAAAGCGAGACGGAGCGCGTGGTTAAGATGTACACGGGAAGCGACCTCGCACGGTCAAGAGGGTGGACGGACGAGTACCTTGCGGAGCACTTTGTCGTGGTTTGGGCGAAATACTATGTGGAGTACGACCACACAGAAACCTTCAGGAAGGACGGCCATGTGGAGCAGTATTTCTACCTGACGGAAGACACGGAAACCGGAAAATGGGAGATCGCCGACAGCACTTCGCCGAGGACGAGCGCCCCGGAGGGGTAATAACAGATTTTCACGGTGGACTAATAAGGCGGGCAGACAAAGTCTGCCCGCCTTGATTTGCCGCGAAACGCTCAAACGTTAAGTTCTTCCAGCGCCCGCACGACGTGCTCGCAGGCGCGCTCGACCGTATCCTCGTCGAAGCCCTCGGTCATCACGCGGACGAGCGGCTCGGTGCCGCTCGGACGGACGAGTATCCGCCCTCCGTCGAGCATGGCTTCCGCCTCGTCTATCGCGCGCTTTATCTGCGGAAGTTCGGCGAGGGTGTGCTTTATCTCGTTCGGGACGCGGACGTTTTTCAGCAGCTGCGGGAAGTGAGCTATCTCCGCGTCGAGCTCGCTCGCCTTTCCGCCGCTCGCGGAGAGGAGGCCGAGGTACTTTATCGCGGTGAGCTGTCCGTCGCCCGTGGTCGCGTCGTCGAGGAATATCAGGTGGCCGGACTGCTCGCCGCCGAGGTTGTAGCCGCCCTTCTTCATCTCCTCGAGGACGTAGCGGTCGCCGACCGGCGCCGTTATGACGGTGAGGCCGTTCGTCTTGGCGTAGCGGTGGAAGCCGAGGTTGCTCATCACCGTCGCGACGATGGTGTCCTTCTTCAGTGTGCCGCGCCGCTTCATCTCGCGGCCGACTATCGCCATTATGTGATCGCCGTCCACCGTGTCGCCCTTCTCGGTGACGACGAGGCAGCGGTCGGCGTCGCCGTCAAACGCGACGCCGACGTCGTACCCGCCCGCGACTACGAGCCTTTGCAGCCGTTCGAGGTGGGTGGAGCCGCAGTCCTGGTTGATGTTGACGCCGTTCGGCTTGTCGGCGATGATGTCTACTTCTGCGCGGAAGCCGTCGAACAGCTCGTGCGAGGTCACGGACGCCGCGCCGTTCGCGCAGTCAACGAGCACGCGGAGCCCCGCGAGGTCGTTCTGCGCGCACCGGCGGAGGTGCCGAACGTACAGGTGCAAAGCGTTTGCGTCGGAGCGCACGCAGCCGATGGTGTTGCCGGTGCGCGGCGCGAAGCCGCTTTTCATGTGCGCCTCTATCATATCCTCGACCTCGTCGGGAAGCTTGCAGCCGTCCGAGCCGAATATCTTTATCCCGTTGTCGCCGAACGGATTGTGCGAGGCGGAGATCATCACGCCCGCGTCCGCGCCGAGCTCTCCGATAAGATACGCGACAGCCGGGGTGGGTATCGTGCCGAGCAGGAGGACGTCCGCGCCGGCGGAGCATATCCCCGCCGCGAGCGCGTTTTCGAGCATGTCGCTCGAGATGCGCGTGTCCTTGCCGATGATGACGAGCGGCTTCTTCGCGCCGCCCGACGTCGTCTCGGTTAGGACTTCCGCCGCCGCCGCTCCGAGGTCGAGCGCGAGCCGAGCCGTCAGCTCCTTACCGGCGGAGCCGCGAACGCCGTCCGTGCCGAAAAGTCGTGCCATAAGTAAAACTCCCTTTCAAACTCGGAAAATTCTTCGCTTTTTCCGAGGTCATATGTTGTCTAAAGATTGCTGGGCGTAACCGTTGTCGCCGGGGTAGGGCAGGCCGAGGTGGTCGTAGGCGGACTTTGTCGCCATACGGCCGCGCGGCGTGCGGTTGATGAAGCCGAGCTGGAGCAGATACGGCTCGTAGACGTCCTCGAGGGTGACCGCCTCCTCGCCAATCGTCGCCGCGAGGGTGTCAAGGCCGACCGGTCCTCCGCCGAAGTGGAAGATGATGCTCTCGAGCATCCGCCTGTCGGTCATGTCGAGACCTATTTCATCCACTTCGAGCATACCGAGCGCCGCGTCCGCCACCTCGCGGGTGATGACGCCGTCCGCGCGGACCTGCGCGTAGTCGCGCACGCGCTTCAGAAGGCGGTTCGCTATACGCGGAGTGCCGCGCGAGCGCCGCGCTATCTCCATGGCGCCGCCCTCCTCGATGTCGATACCGAGTATGACGGCGGAGCGGGTGACTATCTTCGCGAGCTCCTGCGCCGTGTACAGCTCGAGGCGGAGCACCGTGCCGAAGCGGTCGCGGAGCGGGGCGGTGAGCTGACCCGCGCGGGTCGTCGCGCCGATAAGCGTGAAGTGCGGCAGGTCGAGACGTATCGACCGCGCCGAGGGTCCCTTGCCGATGATGATGTCGAGCGCGTAGTCCTCCATGGCGGGGTAAAGTATCTCCTCCACCGCACGGTTGAGGCGGTGAATTTCGTCGATGAACAGTATGTCGAACGGGTTGAGGTTAGTGAGCAGCGCCGCGAGGTCGCCCGCCTTCTCGATGGCGGGGCCGGAGGTGATGCGGATGTTCGTGCCCATCTCGTTTGCTATGACCCCCGCGAGCGTCGTTTTTCCGAGCCCCGGAGGGCCGTACAGCAGTATATGATCTATCGCCTCGCCGCGTCCCTTCGCGGCCTCTATCGCGATAGCGAGGTTCTCCTTCGCCTTCTCCTGACCGGTATATTCGCGGAGCGTCTTCGGACGTAGGGAAGCGTCCGAGTCGTCGCCCGGGCCGGACGCGGGTGAGACTATCCGCTCCTCGTCAAAGTCGTTGAACTCTATGCTCATCCCTTGCCGCCTCCTCTCACAGCTTTTTTATCGGGAACCACAGCTCGAGCGCCCCGCTTGTCGGGTAGAACTCGTGGACGGCGCCCGCGAGCGTGTGGCCGTTTTTCGGGAGCCAGTCCTCCGTTACCTCACGGAAGACCTCGCCGTACGTCCCCTCGGTGTATTCCGCGACGGCGTAGAGGTACGCCGGAACCTCCCACTTCGTCCAGCCGTCCGGCGCGGACGCGCCGGGGCGAACCTCACACCCCGCGAGGTAGAGCCCGCCGCGCTCGTCCCACGGCAGAAAGCCGCGTCCCGCGTCGCTCATCAGTCCCCAGACCTGCGCCTTCCCGAGCCTGTCCTTTGCGATGATGGGGAATATTTCGGCAAAGCGGGAGTTCGCGTCGTCCCAGAGCGCGCGGATCCACGCGCCGCCGGGCTCGCCGGAGCCCTCTCTGCCGATGACCGAAAAAGCCGGCTTTTCGACTAAACGTATCTCCATAAAGTCCTCCAGACCGTCCTCACATCGGACAAAATCAAAATCTTACTAGCTTCTTCAGGGCGAGCGTGACTATCTCCTCGGTCGTGAGATGAGAGGCGTCTATGCCCTTCAGGGCGGCGTTTATCTCGCTGCGGTCGTAGCCGAGGACGGCGAGCGCAGTCTCCGCCTCCGCCGCCGCGCCGCCGAGGAACGCCGCCGGCGCGCTTCCGCCGCCGCGCGCCGCCTCGAGCTGCTCCTTCTTCATCTTGTCTGTGAGCTCGAGAATTATTCTCTGGGCTATCTTTTTTCCGATCCCCGGCGCGGCGGTGAGCGACTTTTCGTCGCCGGTTATGACGGCGAGGGCAAGCTGCTCCGGCGTCACGGCGGAGAGTATCGACACGGCGGCCTTCGGCCCCACGCCGGATATCGAGACGAGCATGCGGAAGCAGGAGAGCTCCTCCTGCGTCCGGAAGCCGAAGAGGTCGAACGCATCCTCGCGTATCGACTCGTGGATGTAGAGCCGCGCGGTCTCGCCCGTGCGGAGCTCGGCGAGCGTGGTGAGCGTCGTCTGTATGCCGTAGCCGACGCCGCCGACGTCTATGACCGCAAGCCCCGGCTCGATTATCGCGACCTTACCCTCTATGTAGTAGAACAAGGCGTATACCTCCCGTAAGTTCTCAAAAATCTGTGAAGTTCCCCGAAAAGGCTATATTGTCGTCCCGTCGCTCACGCCGCCGGAGGCGTGCGCGTAGCATATCGCGACTGCGAGCGCGTCCGCCGCGTCGTCCGGGCGGGGGAGCGCGTCGAGCGCGAGCAGACGGCGGGTCATCTCCATCACCTGCTTCTTCTCCGCCGCGCCGTAGCCGGTGACCGCCATCTTCACCTGCATCGGGTTGTACTGGTATATCGGCAGGTTCGCGCGGCGGCACTCCAAAAGGAGCACTCCGCGCGCGTGCGCGACGGCGATGCCGGTCGTGATGTTCTTCGAGAAGAACAGCTCCTCCATCGAGACGGCCTCCGGCCGGAACATGTCTATGAGCTCCTGCATGTCGTGCGATATTTCGAGCAGGCGGAGGCTCAGGGGCTGGTGCGCCGCCGTCTTGATTATCCCGTGGCGGACGTGGCGGAACCTGCCCGCCTCGTAGTCAATGACGCCGTAGCCGACCGTCGCGACGCCGGGGTCTATTCCGAGTATCCTCATCAAAATACCTCGTCCCGGGCAGAACGCCCGATATTTTACGCTTTCAGGAACTTCTCGAGCGCGAGCAGCACGCCGAGCTTTCCCGCGGGCCACGTCAGCCCGCCCTGAAGGAACGCGCGGTAGGGGGGACGCATCGGCCCGTCGCAGGAGAGCTCTATCGACGCGCCGCCGATAAACGCGCCCGCCGCCATTATCACGTCGCAGTCGTAGCCGGGCATCGGCCACGGCTCGGGGGTGACGAAGCTGTCCACCGGCGCGCCGGACTGTATCCCCTCGCAGAATGCGCGGAGGCGTTCCGCACTGCCGAGGTCGAGCGACTCGATGATGTCGTGACGCTCCTCGAACGGTCTGGGGCACACACGGACGCCCTCCTCCTCGAGGAGCGCCGCCGCGAACGCCGCCGTCTTGAGGGCGGACGCCACCACCGACGGCGCGAGGAACAGTCCCTGAAAGAGCAGGCGGTTCTGCCCGAGCGTTGCGCCGACCTCGCCGCCGATGCCGGGGACGGTGAGGCGCTCCGCCGCTCGCGCGACGAGGTCGCGCCGTCCCACGACGTAGCCGCCGCACGGCGCAAGTCCGCCGCCGGGGTTCTTGATAAGCGAGCCGCAGATAAGGTCGCCCTCCGGCTCGGACTCATCCGCAAACTCGCCGTAGCAGTTGTCCACAACGACGTTTATGTCCGGGCGAAGCTCCTTTATCGCGCGGTAGAGCGAGGTTATCTCGGCGGCGGAGAGGCTTTTCCTGCCGGAGTAGCCTCGGCTCCGCTGAATGAGCACCGCGCCGGCGTTTTCGTCCCGCACGGCGTCGAGGATGCCGTCCCGGTCGGGAAGACCGTCCTCCGTCACCGGCACCTCGCGGTACTTCACGCCGTAGGACGCGAGCGTCCCGTGACCCGGAGAGTCTATGCCGATGACGCCGCGCATCGTGTCGTAAGGCGCGCCGACGGCGGAGACAAGCGTCCTTCCCGGCTCGCACGCGGCGTAGAGGCCGCACGCTATGGCGTGCGTGCCGTTCGCAAAGCCTATCCTGACAAGCCCCGCCTCCGTGCCGAACACGTCCGCGTATATCGCTTCGAGCGCGCTCCGCCCAAGGTCGTCGTAGCCGTAGCCGGTGGAACCGGCAAACATCGCCTCGCTCACCCTGTGGCGCGCGAACGCCTCGAGTATCTGCTCGGTGCGGACTTCCGCTGTTTTGTCGAAGGCGCGGAAGACGTCCCGGAGCCTTGCCTCGGCGCGCTCCCCGCGCTCGCGCACCTCACCGGAAATATCCAACATCTGAAACTTCTCCTTTTCGCGGGCGTCCGACCCGTTTTCCGTACATTTTGAAAACAGTGGTTTTCTTTATATCATACAGAAATATTTTACCACGATTTGAGGCATAAGTAAAGCGGCGATATTACGCCGCCATTACCGTCCCGCGCCCCGTTGGCACTTTGTGCCGCTATCCCAACTTTCATTTTCAGCCTCGCAGAGTTCGCCGCCGCAGGCGGCGAATAGAGTCAAATCCGTAAATTTCGGCGGCGTGTACGGCGAAATTTACACCTCTCGCGGAGCGTGCGTCGATTTTTTGCCGGAGGCAAAAAACTCGGCGCGTAGCGAAGCGCATGCTGTCGGTAGGGCTTCGCCCTATCCGACAGCTTCGCGGCGAATTGGTAAGCGAGCGCAGCGAGCGCGATTCGCCGCGAAAGCCACACGCGCTTAGCGCGTGTGGCTGCGGAAACCGTCCCCCAGCACCTCGTGCGCGTCCATGATGATAAGGAACGACTTCGGGTCTATCTCGCGCACGAGCTTCTTGAGGTCGGCTATCTGCCGCCGCTTTATCGCGCAGAGTATTACGTTCATCTCCGCGCCGGAGTAGCTTCCCTCGCCGTGCAGGAGCGTCGCGCCGCGGTCGAGCTCGCGGTCTATCGCCTCCACGACCTCGCGCGTCTGCCGCGTGATGATGTATGCGACGCGCGCGGAGTCCGCGCCGTAGAGTATCCCGTCAATGACGAGGGTGGAGATGTAGAGCGCCGCCACGGCGTAGAGCGCGTAGGTGATGTGGCCGAAGGTGAGCGCGGCGAGCGCAATAATTATCGTATCGACGACGAGCATCAGCCGCCCGACCGACAGCCCGGGAAATTTGTAGGTGAGAAGACGCGCGGCGATGTCGCTCCCGCCGGTCGTCGCGCCGCGAGTAAAGACTATCCCGAGCCCCGCGCCGAGCAGTACGCCGCCGCTTATCGAGGCCATGAGCGGATCCTCGGTGTACTCGTAGAGCCCGTGGAACACGTCGATGAGCACCGACGAGATGACCGTTCCCCAGAGCGACTTTATGAGAAAGTCCTTTCCCTCTATCCGCCAGCCCATGAGAAAGAGCGGCGCGTTGATGATGAGCACCAGCGTACCGACCGGCAGGAACGGGAGCTGACGGTTTATCACCATCGCGAGGCCGCTCGCGCCGCCGGGGGCTATGTTGTTCGGGTCGAGGAAGATGTCGAACGCGAGCGCGTAGAGCGCGCTTCCGAGCGCGATGACGACGAAGTCGAGCACGCCGGTGCGCAGTATTTTCGGTTTCTGCATTGTCGGAAACCCCTTATCTGAAGTGTCTTATATGTCGAGCGACGCCTGAACCTCGCCCACGTCCTCCGGGCGGAGCAGCGCGCCCGCGCCGGGAAGCGCCCTCGTGCGGTAGCGCGCGGGGTTCAGTATGCCGCTCTCCTCCGCGCGTTCGACGCGCGCGAGGAGGCGCCCCCTCTTCGGCGTCACGACCTGCACGCCTATCGTCGAGCGGGTGGACTTCGGCGCGAGGAGCGCCGTCGTAAAGAGTATGGCGCGCCCGTCCGAGGTGTGCATGCAGAGCTCCTCGTCCCGCTCGAGGAAGAACGCCGCGACGAGCGGGCTCGCCCCGCTGAACGCGCCGGTGAGGCGGCGGCGGTTCGACTTTGTATTATATGCCTCCGCCTCTATCTTTGCCGCCTTGCCGTTCTCAAAGAAGAGCAGGAGCGAGCCGGTGTAGTCTCCCGGCAGGAACATGAACACGACCTGCTCGCCGGGGTCCATGCCGAGTTTTGCCGGCAGATAGTCGCCGAGGGCAGATGCCTTGGTGTCCGGAAAGTCGCCCACGCGGCACTTGTACGCCTGCTGCATGCTCGTGAGGAAGACGACCTCCGCCGAGGCGCTCGTCTCGAAGCTCTGACGGAGCGCGTCGCCCTCCTTGAAGCGCTGCTCGCTTGCCATGCGGAGCGACTGCGGGGTTATCTTCTTGAAGTAGCCCTCGTTTGAGAGAAACACGGTGACGGGGCTCGCGTCCGGGACGCTCTCCGCCTCGGCGGGCGCGTCCTCCGAGAACTCGCGGAGAATGACCGTCCTCCTCGGCGCGCCGTACTTCTTTGCGACCGCCTCCAGCTCCTCCACTATTATGTCCATTATCGCGCGCCTGTCGCCGAGTATCTTTTCGAGACGGGCGACCTCGTCCGCAAGCTCGCCCGTCTCCTCGAGGCGGCGCAGAATGTACTGCTTGTTGATGTTGCGGAGGCGTATCTCCGCGATATACTCCGCCTGCTTCTCGTCTATGCGGAAGCCTATCATCAGGTTCGGGACGACCTCGTCCTCTTCCTCGGTCTCGCGGATTATCTTTATCGCGCGGTCGATGTCGAGAAGTATCTTCTCAAGTCCGCGCAGGAGGTGGAGCCGGTCTTTCTTCACGCCGAGGTCGTAGTGGACGCGCCGCCGCACGCACTCGCACCGCCACGCGCACCACTCCTCGAGAATTTCGCGCACGCCCATCTGCCGCGGCGTTCCGGCTATCAGAATGTTGAAGTTGCAGGGATAGCTGTCCTGAAGCGGGGTCATACGGAAGAGCTTCTGCATCAGCGCCTCCGGGTCGGCGCCGCGCTTGAGGTTTATCGCTATCTTGAGGCCGGCGCGGCCGGTCTCGTCGCGAATGTCCGCTATCTCGCGGAGCTTGTTTGCCTTACAGAGCTCGACCACCTTGTCGATTATCGCCTCGACCGTCGTGGAGTAGGGTATCTCGTACACCTCGATGAGGTTTTCGCTCTTGTCATAGCGCCAGCGCGCGCGGAGCTTTACCGAGCCGCGCCCGGTGTTGTAGACCTCCTCGAGCGCCTCGCGCTCATACAGCAGCTCGCCGCCGGTGGTGAAGTCGGGCGCGGGAAGCGTCTCAAAGATGTCCACGTTCGGGTCGCGGATGAAGGCCGCCGTCGTCCGGCAGACCTCGGCGAGGTTGAAGCCGCAGACCTGGCTCGCCATGCCGACGGCGATGCCCTGATTTGCGCTCACGAGGACGTTGGGGAAGGTCGTGGGCAGCAGAGTGGGTTCCTTTGTGGAGGAGTCGTAGTTATCTACAAAGTCGACGCAGTCGCGGTCAATGTCGCGGAAGAGCTCGGAGCATATCGGCGCGAGCTTCACCTCGGTATAGCGGCTCGCGGCGTAGGCCATGTCGCGCGAGTAGACCTTGCCGAAGTTGCCCTTCGATTCCACGAACGGCGCGAGCAGCGTCTCGTTGTCCTTTGTGAGGCGCACCATCGTCTCGTATATCGCGGCGTCTCCGTGCGGGTTGAGGTGCATCGTCTGACCGACGACGTTTGCCGACTTCGTGAGGCCGCCGTTCAGCAGCCCCATCTTGTACATCGTGTAGAGCAGCTTCCGGTGGGACGGCTTGAAGCCGTCTATCTCCGGGATGGCGCGGCTCATTATGACGCTCATAGCGTAGGGCATGAAGTTTTTCTCAAGCGTCTCGGTTATCGGCTGGTCGGTGACGGGCGCCGGGATGTATTCCCTTGTCTCGCTGTCTTTCTTCTTTGCCAAGGTATCTTCTCCCTTTACAAATTACTTTCTCTCTGTTATTTCACGCCGAAATATTCGAGGCATTTTTCGGCGGCGAACTCGATGTAGCGGTCTATTTCCTCGCGGGTGACGAATTCGGCGGGCTTCAGGCGGGAAAAGTCCTGCTCGAACCAGTGCAGCTGACGGAGCCGCCACTTCTCGACCTCCTCCGCCGTGAGCATATCTTCCGCCGCCTCGCCGCGGGCGCTTTCGAGCGCGGCGTAGACCTCCGCGACCCACGGCTCGGAGCGGTAGAGCGCGAGATCCGCAAGGTCGGTGTCGTTGTAGTACGCCGGGGCGTGGTCGGCGTCCGAAAATTTCGCCCTGAACCTTGCCTTGAACGCAGTACCCACCTCGCGCGACCGGTACATGTCGGTGACGAGGTGGACGGCGTATCACGTGAGAAAGTCGCTTCGTCCGATAAGCGCCCTAGCGCTCTGCTCGTTCTCGAAGGGGTTCCCGCGCATACCCGGAACTTGTCCTCCGCGGAAGCGCCCTCACGCATGTGTATCGCGTCGGGCGCTATCGAGCCGAGGCAGAACGCTCCGTCGTCCTTAATTTTCAGCTTGTCCTTCACTCTGACCGCGACGGCCGGATGTACCATCGGAAGCGGCATCGTCTTTTCTCCGAAAGAATAGTTTTGCGGGCGGTCAGCTCACGTCCACCATGTCGAGGAAGCGGTAGCCCTCCGAGGCGATGAACTCCTTGCGCCCCGCGAGGTTGTCGCCCTCAAAGAGGTCGAACATCTCGGCGGTGCGCTCGGCGTCCTCCGGCATGACGCGGACGAGCCGCCGCGTCTCGGGATTCATGGTGGTCTGCCACATCATCTCCGACGAGTTTTCGCCGAGACCCTTCGAGCGGGAGATGGTGTACTTCTTGCTTCCGAGCTTTGCGACTATCTCGTTCCGCTCGGCGTCGGTGTATGCGAAAAGCGACTCCTCGCCGCCGCGCAGGCGTATCTCGTAGAGCGGCGTCTCCGCGATGTAGACGTAGCCCTGCTCGATAAGCGTCGGCGTGAGGCGGTAGATCATCGCGAGAATGAGCGTGCGTATCTGGTAGCCGTCCACGTCCGCGTCGGTGCAGATTATCACCTTCGACCAGCGAAGGTTCGCGAGGTCGAAGGAGGCGAGGTCCTTCGCGCCCTTGTGCGCGACCTCCACGCCGCAGCCGAGTACCTTCAAAAGGTCTGTGATGATGTCGCTCTTGAACACCCTCGGCAGGTCGGCTTTGAGGCAGTTGAGTATCTTGCCGCGCACCGGCATTATCGCCTGAAACTCCGGCTCACGCCCCTGCTTTACCGAGCCGAGAGCGCTGTCGCCCTCGACGATGTAGAGCTCGCGCCGCTCCACGTCCCGCGTGCGGCAGTCCACGAACTTCTGCACGCGGTTGGAGAGGTCGAGCGTGCCGGTGAGCTTCTTCTTTATCGTGAGACGGGTGCGCTCCGCCTGCTCGCGGGAACGCTTGTTTATCATTACCTGCTCGCAGATGCGGTCGGCCTCCGCGGGGTTCTCGATGAAGTAGACCTGCATCTGCTCGCGGAGGAAGTCGTTCATCGCGTCCTGGATGAATTTGTTCGTGATGGACTTCTTCGTCTGGTTCTCGTAGCTCGTCTGGGTGGAGAAGTTCGAGCTGACGAAGACGAGGCAGTCCTGAATGTCGTTAAAGGAGATCTTCGACTCGCCCTTCTGGTACTTGTTCGTCCGGCGGAGGTATTCGTCGAGCGCCGCGACAAACGCGCTCCTCAGCGCCTTGTCCGGCGAGCCGCCATGCTCGAGGAAGCTCGAGTTGTGGTAGTGCTCGATAATTGCCATGCGGTTCGAGAAGAGGAACGCGCAGCCGATCTTCACGCGGTACTCGGGCTTGTCCTCGCGGTCTCGCCCGACACGCTCGCAGGAGACGCTTCTGACGTCGGTTATCCGCCCCTCCTCGCCCGCGAGCTCCGCGACGTAGTCCGAGATGCCGTTCTCGTACATAAACTCCTGCTCCTCGAACCTGCCGGGCGCGGTCTCGTTGCGGAAGACGAAGGTGACCTTCGGGTTGACGACCGCCTGACGCTTCAGCACGTCGGTGTAGTATTCCACCGGGATGTCGATGTCGGTGAAGACGTCGAGGTCGGGCTTCCAGTGGTGGAGTGTGCCGGTGCGCCGCCCGGAGTAGGGCTCGCTCTTGAGGCCGCCGACATTCTCGCCCTTCTCGAAGCGGAGGGTGTACTTCTTCCCGTCGCGCCAGACGGAGACGTCCATGTACTCGGAGGAGTACTGCGTCGCGCAGGAGCCGAGACCGTTGAGGCCGAGGGAGTATTCGTAGACGCCGTCCGCGTCGTACTTTCCGCCGGCGTACAGCTCGCAGTAGACGAGCTCCCAGTTGTAGCGCTCCTCTTTGGGGTTCCAGTCTACGGGGCATCCGCGCCCGAAGTCCTCGACCGAAACAGAGCGGTCGAGGTAGCGGGTGAGGATGATGCGGCTGCCGTGGCCTCCGCGCGCCTCGTCTATGGAGTTTGAAAGTATCTCGAAGACCGCGTGCTCGCAGCCCTCGAGGCCGTCCGAGCCGAAGATGACGCCGGGACGCTTCCGCACCCGGTCCGCGCCCTTCAGCGAGGAAATAGAATCGTTGCCGTAGCTTGTCTTTTTTGCAGCCAAACAGTATCACACTCCGAATAACGTAAGTCTGCGGCATATCCGCGCCGCATATTCACGGCATGTCACCCACAATATATCTTGTGCCGGGGATCGCCCAAAAACCCATTATAAAGTAATTATAGCAAAAACCGGAGCAAAACGCAAGCCCTCCCGTGAGAGGGAACGCTTTCAGCCGGCGGGAGAGAAGCGCAGTATGCGCTTGCCGCGGCGGACGGCGTATTCGAGAGCCGCGGCGGCTCCGCCGAAGCCGGCGCGGACGTATGCCGCGACCACGTCCGACTCGCGTATCATCCACTCGTTCCGACGAAGTATGGCGTACCGGCGCGGAACGTTTTCAAGAGGAGGATAGACCGTGTAGTCGCAGCCGCCGCAGTCCGGAACTCTGTCCGGATAGGGGAGGACGAGCGCCGCCCGAATATGCGGGCAGCGCGACTTGGCCTCGCGGACGGCGCCCGCCGCCATGCGGTCAAATTCCCCATACCCGCCGAGATAGAACAGATCCGCACCCTCGCATATAAGCATATCGATGCACTCGCGCAGCCATTCGCGCACCTCCGCGCGTTCGTAGACTTCCCTGTGTCCGCAGAATGTAACCGTCATAACCGTCACCTCGGATTTTAGAATAGCACAAAAAGAGAGATTAGTACAGCTACAGGGACTAATTTTCTTGTGTCTGTTCATATAATATTAGTACATTTACAGGTGCGGGTGGCGATGAAATGCTCTTGAATGAAGCCGTAAGCAAGCGACTCGGAGAGTTGCTTGCCGAACAGGGCATGACGCAGTACCGGCTGTACATGAGGAGCGGCGTACCGAAATCGACGATAGGGAACGTGATAAACTGCTCGTATGACTCTGTAAAGCTGCGCATAATCCATGAGCTGTGTCAGGGACTCGGCGTAAGCATGAGGGAGTTCTTCGATTCGCCGCTTTTCGATGAAGACAATCTGGAACCTTGAAAGTGTGAAAGTTTCCTTTGTAAATGTTCGCGTTT
Source organism: uncultured Clostridia bacterium (assembly GCA_947593925.1). Taxonomy (GTDB): domain Bacteria; phylum Bacillota; class Clostridia; order Oscillospirales; family JAAYOS01; genus CANRIN01. The sequence goes on from CANQDU010000006.1 coordinate 116,863, forward strand.
TTGGCGGCATATTGATATAAACAGGTGGGTTTATGATAGATTACAGTCCCCTGTGGGAGACGATGCGGCGGCGCGGAGTGACGCAGTATCAGCTCCTGAAGGGCGGCATAGACAACAAAACGCTCGATTCACTGAAGAAGGGCAGAAATATCACGCTGCTGACGCTTGAAAAGCTCTGCTCGATAATAGGCTGCACGCCGAACGACATCGTGCGGTTTACGGAATAAGACAGGACTGCCGTTTCCGGCAGTCCTGTTTTTACGGCAAAAAATGAGCGGGCAGACGCCCGCTCATTCTGCTATGTACGCTTTTGACGGCGCTTACTTCGTCGCGGCGGCGACGTCCTGCAGCAGCTTGATTATCTCGAGGTGCTGCGGGCAGTGGCTCTCGCACTGGCCGCACTGTATGCAGTCCTCCGGCGAGCCGCCCTCGCGTGCGGTGCCGTTGTAGCGCTGGATGAAGCCCTGCTTGTTCCGGAAGAGCTGATAGTTGTTGTACGCCTGGAAGAAGCGCGGAATGCTTATCTTCTGCGGGCAGCCGTCCACGCAGTAGCGGCACTCGGTGCAGGGTATCTGCGGGATCTTGTTCAACTCCTCGACAGCCTTTGCGACGACGGCGCGCTCCGAGTCGCTGAGCGGCTTGAAGTCCTCCATGTAGCTGATGTTGTCCTTCATCTGGTCGAGGTTGGACATGCCGCTGAGGACGGTGACGAGACCCTCGAGGCTCGCGGCGTAGCGGACGGCCCAACTCGCGACCGAGACGTTCGGGTTCGCGTCGGTGAGCACCTTGCGGACAGGCTCCGCCATTCCGGCGAGGCTGCCGCCCTTGACCGGCTCCATTATGACGACCGGCTTGCCGTGCTTCCGCGCGACCTCGTAGCACTCGCGGCTGCGGACGCCGGGATTTTCCCAGTCGGCATAGTTTATCTGGAGTTGAACGAACTCGGCCTCGGGATGCTCGGTGAGCACCTTGTCCAGAAGCTCCGGCGTGTCGTGGAAGGAGAAGCCCAGATGGCGGATCTTGCCCTCGGCCTTCTTCTTCAGGCCCCAGCCCCACGCGTCGAACTTGTTCGAGTCGTCATAGTTGCCGCGGTTGATGTTGTGGAGCAGATAGAAGTCGAAGTAGCCGACGCCCGCGCGGTCAAGCGACTCTTTGAACTTGATGTCGAGCTCGCTTGCGTCCTTCATGCCCCAGAGCGGCATCTTCGTCGCGAGCGTGAAGCTCTCGCGCGGATAGCGCTTGACGAGGCACTCGCGCGCCGCTATCTCGCTCTTGCCGTTCTCGTAGACGTATGCGGTGTCAAAATAGGTGAAGCCGGCCTTCATGAACAGGTCCACCATCTCCTTGACCTGCTCGTGGTCGATCTCGCCGTTTTCGAGCTTCGGCAGGCGCATCAGGCCGAAGCCGAGCTGCTTTATGTCCGAACCGAGATACTTTTCCATAGGTTTTACGCCTCCATAAAATTTTCTCACCCGAGGGCTCCGTACTCTGAAAACGATTGCATGGTAATTGTAACAAAAATGAACGCCGGTGTCAAGTGCCGGAGCGCGCTCCGGGAGTGCGCTCAAAGCCGATATTTTTGCCGCGCGGGACGGCGCGGACGGAGCCGGCAGATTTTGCTTGACAAACCGGCGGCGCGGGTGTACCATTTATATCAGAAATCGTTTACCCAATTTCGGAAAGGAGCCTCACAATGAAAATCAATGTCGGTACTTATTCCTTCGGGCGCGGCCCGATGAGCCTTCAGGACAAGCTGAAGAAAGCGCACGAGCTCGGCTATGACGGCATCGAGCTGCTTGCGGACGACCTCAAGAACAACTCCGCCGAGGAGCTGAAGAAGATGTGCGCGGAGGCCGGCGGGATAGAACCGCTCTCCAGCCACGTCGCCATGGACCTCATCGACGAGGAGATGCTTGCGAAGTTCGCGGCCATCGGCGGTAAGATGATGATAGTCCCGTCCTTCCAGTTTGCGAACAAGGCCGAGGCGATAGAGCTCGGCCGCCAGCTCACCGAAAAGGCGGAGATGGCCGAGAAGTACGGCGTCAAGATCGGCTACCACAATCACACCACCGAGTTCTTTGAGGACGAGGGCAAGCCTATCCTCGAGTGGACGATAGAGGCGACCGAGCCCGGCAAGGTCTGGTTCCAGCTCGACTGCGGCTGGGCCACCGCCGCCGGCTGCGACTGCCCCGCGTTTATACGCAAGCACAGCGGACGCTTCATCTCGATACACGTCAAGGAGAACAACAAGCTTGTCGGCACCGGCACCCCGCGTTCGATGAGCGAGCCGCGTCCTGCCTTCACCCCGCCCAAGCTCGACGAGAACGGCAACCCCATCTTCTCCGAGGAGATGAAGAAGCGCATGGCCGAGATGCAGAGCCGCATGAAGATACAGTGCCCGATGGGCGACCCGTCGAGCCGCATCGACTGGCACGAGATCAAGGCCGCGACCGACGCACAGCCGAACGAGACCGCGTGGACCGTCGAGCGTGAGAACGACTACCTGAACGACATCGTCGCCTGCCTCGGCGAGGACGTCAAGTGGCTGAAGGCAAACATCAAATAATGAGAGACGGCGAAAGGACGGGGGTCAACCCCGTCCTTTTTCTCCGCCGGGGCGCATGCGCGGCGTCCGGCGGAAATTTACAAAGTTTTGCAAAGTAAGGTTGAATTTCTCCAAAGACAAGCGTATAATTAAGTCAAAGCGCCGAAAGTCTGAACTCCGAGGCGGCAACGCCCGCGCATATCGGCTTTCGGCAGAGAGTCAGGCACGATTTTCAAGTGAAGGAGTTGGGAAATATATGGCAAAATTCTGCGTTAATTGCGGCACCCAGATGGAGGACGACGCTCTGTTCTGTCCTGCATGCGGCGCGCCCGTCGCGCAGGCTCAGCAGCCCGGGCAGGTGCCCCCTCAGGGCGATCAGGGCTACCAGCAGACACCTCCGCAGGGCAACCCCGGCTACCAGCAGACGCCGCCCCAGGGCAACCCCGGCTATCAGCAGACGCCGCCCCAGGGCGATCAGGGCTACCAGCAGACGCCGCCGCAAGGCAATCCGGGTTATCAGCAGGTTCCCCCTCAGGGCAATCCGAACTATCAGCAGACCCCGCCTCAGGGTAACCCGAACTATCAGCAGTACGCGCCGAACGGGAGCGGCTTCATGCCCGACCACACCGCGCAGTACCATCCGCAGGACATAGCGAACAACAAGGCCATGGGCATTCTCTCCTATATCGGCATACTGGTGCTCATACCGTTCTTTGCCGAGAAGAACTCGCCGTGGGTGCGCTTCCACGCGGTTCAGGGAATGTACCTGTTCCTGTGCGAGATTGCGCTGTCGATAATCAGCGCTATATTCGGCGCGGTCAAGTATGTGAGCGTCGGGACCTATTTTATTTTCGGCGCCATACAGTGGATAATTTCGCTTGCCATACTTGCGTACGTCGTGCTCGGCATCGTCTTTGCCGCGACCGGCAAGGCAAAGGAGCTCCCGCTTGTGGGTAAGCTCATGCGGCTCGGCTGGTTCAAGTAATGCGTCCGGAGAGAGAAAAGGACATAAAAAACACGGAGACGGGCGGCGTGCGCCGCCCGTCCCTTTTTCGCTGTCCGGTCTGCGGGGAAGGTCTCCTCCGCACGGAGAGCGGGCTCGTCTGTGCGAACGGACACTCCTTTGACCGCGCGCGGAGCGGGTACGTGAACCTCCTCACCGGCCGCCCGCCGAGGCTCGAGGGCGACACACGGGAGATGGTCGCGGCGCGGAGCGCGTTCCTAGAGAAGGGATACTACGCGGCGCTCCGCCGCGAGCTCGAGAGCATATCCGTCGGGACGCCGGAGGGCGTCCTGCTCGACGCGGGCTGCGGGGAGGGGTGGTTCCTTGAGAACATAGCGCCCGCGCGCCATACGGCGGCGCTCGACCTCTCCAAGTTCGCGGCGTCCGCCGCCGCGAAGCGCCTCGGCGCGAGGGAGCGCGAAAACGTCGAGGTCGCGGTCGCGAGCGTGTACGACATGCCGCTCGCGTCCGGCGGCGTCTCGCTGATATTGTCCGTGTTTGCACCGTGGTGCGGCGCGGAGTTCCGGCGGCTGCTCGGTAAGGGAGGCGTCCTCGCCGTCGCCGTGCCCGGAGCGGAGCACCTCGCGGAGCTGAAGCGTATAATTTACGACCGTCCTCCGCATCCCGAGCCCAAGGAGCACCGGCACGAGGGCTTCGAGCTTGCGGAAGAGAAGCGGGTGACCTACCGCATAGAGCTTGAGAGCGCGGAGGATGCGCTCGAGCTTTTCCGCATGACGCCGCACTCGCGGAGCGGGGAAGCTCACCCCGAGCGCATCGCGTCGTCGGACGTGCGGACGGTGACGGCGGACTTCGACCTCGCGGTGTACAGGAGGGTGTGACCCGGCGGTGCGGAAGCGCTCCGAACGGGCCGTATCCGGCGCTTCAAACGGCGCGGAGATGTCCGCAAGGCAAAAAATTTTAAGTTTGGTATTGACAAACAGCGGGAATTTGGTATAATCATATTTGCGTTTTGGAGATAGCGGGATTGTGTAAGGGTAGCACGACAGACTCTGACTCTGTTTGTGAGGGTTCGAATCCTTCTCCCGCTGCCAACACGGCGGAAAGGCTTTGGATTTTCCAAAGCCTTTCTGAATAACAGGGTATTTTAAGTTATTTCGAGAGGAAGTGTAAGCGATATGAGCGCCTCCAGGGAAAAGAGGCAGCGCAAGCTTCAGAGCGCCGCCGCGGAAGAGCTTAACGCGAAGAAGAACAAAAAGGACGGTAAGGACAACGGTTTGCGTTACAAGGTCGCGACAGTCATAGTCGTCGTGGCGCTTGTGCTTTCGGCCGTTTTCTTTGTGTATCAGGGATTCGTAAAGCCGAATGCCGCCGCCGTCACCATCGCCGGCGAGAAGGTCTATGACCACGAGTTGAGCTACTACTATATCAACTCGTACTCCAACTTTGTCAGTCAGGTCGGGGACTACGCTTCGACCCTCTTCGGGCTCGACACGTCCCAGCCGCTTTCGAGCCAGCCCTACTATGCCGACAGCTCGATGACCTGGCACGACTATTTCCTGAACAGTGCCAAGAGCTCCGTCCAGCAGGTACACATGCTCGTGGCCGCGGCCGAGGCCGACGGCGTCACGCTCTCCGCGGAGAACGAGCAGAACGTCCAGAACGATATACAGTCCCTCCGGGACTATGCGGACAGCAACGGCTATGACCTCGGCGCGTACCTCAAGAATATGTACGGCAAGCGCATGGATCTCACCGAGTACGAGCGCCTGCTCCGCAACGGCTATCTTGCGACGCAGTATTCCGACACGAAGTATGACTCCTTTGCGGACGCCATAACCGATTCGGATATCGAGACCTACTACGAGGACAACAGGAACGACTTCGACCTCGTGACCTACCGCCGCTATCTCGTCACGGCAGACACCGATACCGACATGACCGATGACGAGCGCACCGCCGCGCTCGACGCCGCGCGCAGCACTGCGGAGCGCATCGCGGCGGCGAGCACGAACGAGGCGGAGTTTATAGCGCAGGTCGTCACCCGTCAGAACGAGGTCGCGCAGAAGACCGCCGCCGAGAGCGAGCCGGATGAGGACGGAAACCTCCCCGAGCCCGTCGAGTATACCGGAGCGGACGCCGAGAACGACACGCTGATGAGCAACACGACCTACAGTCAGGCCACGAGCACCGAGCAGGCGGACTGGCTGTTCTCCGCCGACCGCGTCACGGGTGAGACCACGACCTTCGACACGACGAACGGCACCTACGTCATGTTCTTCCTTGACCGCACCCGCAACAACTACAACACGATAGACGTCCGCCACATCCTCGTCTCCTTTGACGACTTTGACGCCGACGGCAACCCCGTAAGCGACGACGCCGAGGCTGCCGAGGATACCGACGACAGCACCGAGGACACCGGCACCACCGACGCTCAGAAGGAAGCCGCGACCGCCGAGGCGGAGCGCATCCTTGAGGAGTGGAAGAACGGCGCGGCTACCGAGGACAGCTTCGCGGAGCTCGCAAAGCAGTATTCCGACGACGGCAACGCCGCGGACGGCGGCATCTACGAGCAGGTCTACAAGGGTCAGATGGTCACCGAGTTTGAGGACTGGTGCTTCGACGCGAGCCGCAAGGCCGGCGACACCGACGTCGTCGAGACCTCCTACGGCGAGCACGTCATGTACTTTGTCGGCGAGGATACCCCGTACTGGCAGGTGCAGGTAAAGAACGTCAAGGCCAACGAGGATTACAGCAGCTGGCAGACCGCCGAGCTCGAGAAGTTCCCGGTGGTCGAGAAGACCGGCATCGGAAACGTCGGCCTCAACTGAGACGGCCCCGCAGAACCGAAAATGTGACGGAAAAGGCTCCGCTTATGCGGAGCCTTTTTTGCACTTCGGAGAATTTGACTTTTTTGGGATTTGTACCCTCCGAACGCTTGCGAAAACGTCAAAAATGCAATATAATACAATTACTGAGCCATGCTTTGAAACGGTTCCGAATATGTATGCGAAAAGGTGGTTTGTTCATGGAGTTTCATAACGAGTATCTTGCGAAGGTATACGACGAGGTCGCGCACCGCAACGCCGGCGAGCCGGAGTTTCTTCAGGCGGTAGGGGAAGTTCTCGAGAGCCTCGAACCGGTGGTGGAGAAGCGTCCCGACCTGGTGGAGGCGGGCGTCATCGACCGCATCGTCGAGCCGGAGAGACAGATAGTCTTCCGCGTGAGCTGGGTGGACGATGAGGGACATGTCCGCGTCAACCGCGGCTTCCGCGTGCAGTTCAACAGCGCGATAGGCCCGTACAAGGGCGGACTCCGTCTGCACCCCTCGGTCAACGCATCTGTCATCAAGTTCCTCGGCTTTGAGCAGATATTCAAGAACAGCCTCACCGGCCTCCCGATGGGCGGCGGCAAGGGCGGTTCCGACTTCGACCCGAAGGGCAAGTCGGAGGGCGAGATAATGCGCTTCTGCCAGAGCTTCATGACCGAGCTTGCAAAGCACATCGGCCAGTTCACTGACGTGCCCGCGGGCGACATCGGCGTCGGCGCGCGTGAGATAGGCTATATGTTCGGCCAGTATAAGCGGATAAGGAACGAGTTCAGCGGCGTCCTCACCGGCAAGGGACTCACCTACGGCGGCTCGCTCGTCCGTCCCGAGGCGACCGGCTACGGCCTCTGCTACTTCACCGACGAGATGCTGAAGGCGGCGGGGAAGAGCTTCAAGGGCGCGACCGTCGTTATAAGCGGCAGCGGCAACGTCGCCACCTACGCCTGCAAGAAGGCGACGGAGCTCGGCGCGAAGGTCGTCGCGATGAGCGACTCCGGCGGATACGTCTACGACAAAAACGGCATCGACCTCGCGGTCGTGCGCCAGATAAAGGAAGTCGAGCGCGGAAGGATAAGCGAGTACGCGAAGCGCGTCGAGGGCGTGGTCTACACCCCCGGTTGCAAGGGCATCTGGACGATCCCGTGCGACATCGCGCTTCCGTGTGCGACGCAGAACGAGCTGGACCTCGAGGGTGCGGAGGCTCTCGTAAAGAACGGCGTCATCGCCGTCGCGGAGGGCGCGAACATGCCGTCCACGCCGGAGGCGGTCGCGTGCTTCCAAAAGGCGGGCGTCCTGTTCGGACCGGCGAAGGCCGCGAACGCCGGCGGCGTCGCGGTGAGTGGTCTCGAGATGAGTCAGAACAGCTTGCGCCTCTCATGGACCGCGGAGGAGGTTGACGAGCGTCTGCACGGCATCATGCGCGGTATCTACAAGGCCGCAAGCGAGGCCGCGAAGGAGTACGGCCACGAGGGTAACCTCGTCATGGGCGCGAACATCGCGGGCTTCCTCAAGGTGGCCGAGGCGATGAAGGCACAGGGGATAGCATACTAAAAGTCATCGCGAAATGTGCTCGGGCGATAAATCGCCCTGCGCACCCTTTCGCGACGAAGCCGCCGGACAGAGCGGAGCTCTGCCGGCGGCTTTCACTCCGCTACGCGCCGAGTTTTCCGCCTGCGGCGGAAAATCGACGCACGCTCCGCGAGAGGTATTTTTCCCGACGTACACGCCGCCGGGAAAAATAATTTGACTGG
>CANQDU010000007.1 GCA_947593925.1 uncultured Clostridia bacterium
CCAGTCAAATTATTTTTCCCGGCGGCGTGTACGTCGGGAAAAATACCTCTCGCGGAGCGTGCGTCGATTTTCCGCCGAAGGCGGAAAACTCGGCGCGTAGCGGAGCGCCTGCTGTCGGTAGGGCTTTGCCCTATCTGACAGCTTCCCTTGGAATTGCGCCTGCGCAACTCCGAGGGAACTTCTCGCGGCAAATTGGTAAGGGGGCAGACTTTGTCTGCCCCCGCGATTTGCCGCGAAGCGCGAAGCGCTAGTTTTCGCTTATCGCGGAACGCTTGCGGAAGAGCAGCGAGATGCACCATATGCCCGCAAGCCCGACCAGCGTGTATATCACGCGGCTTATCGCCGCAGTCTGGCCGCCGCAGATCCACGCCACGAGATCAAACTTGAAAATGCCTATAAGACCCCAGTTCAGCGCGCCGATTATAGAAAGAATAAGAGCAATTCTGTCGGTCATTTTAAACGCCTCCTTTAGCGAGTTCGGCAATATTTTACCTCGCCCCGGAGCGTTTTATGCCGCCAAAAAATTCCATTGTTTTGATGCGCGGACGGCTATGCGCGTATCCCGGTGAAATCGTAGAGCGGGCTTTCGACGGTGAGCGAGCTTATCACCGTATACTCGCCCTCCTCGGTAAGCGTGAGCTCTGCCGACGCCGCGACGCTCTTCCCGTCCTCCGACACGGTGAATAGCAGCGTCGCCTTCGTCTCTGTTTCGCCCTCGACTATGTCGGAGGCGTACCAGCTGTCCACCGACGCGGAGGTCGGCTCGATCATCACGTCGTCGCCGAGTATCTCGAGGTAGCGTTCGCCGAGCTCCGCGCTCATCACCGAATACTGCATGAGACCGTTCCGCGACACGACGCCCTCCGCCCAGACCTCTATCGCCTCGGTGTTCGAGTGCGCGCCGAGCCGTCCGAGCGCGCCGAGCGCCGCCGAGACGACGAAGTCGTCCGACCCGTCCGCCATGACCGCCGTTCCCTCCGCCGAGGCGGAGGGACTGTTCCATATCGCCGAAATGCCCGCTATTCCCGCCACGAGTATGACGGCCGAGAGGACGGTTATCGCCGCCCGCGAGAGGTCGCGCTTTCCGCCCGCGACTAACACTTTCATAATATCCACCCCCTGTAACGCCTGCAAATATATATGCCGTGCGGGGGAGAGGTATGCTTGACACGGCGGAGAGTCTTGTAATATACTGTATTGTGTGTTTTGAAATCTGTCCTTTTACGGAGGTTCATATAGTATGTGCGGAATAGTCGGATATGTCGGCAGGAAAGCGGCGACGCCGATACTGCTCGAAGGACTGAAAAAGCTCGAGTACCGGGGTTACGACTCGGCGGGCGTCGCGGTCTGGAACGGCGAGAGAATAGAGGTCGAGAAGGCGAAGGGACGCCTCCGCGTGCTCGTGGAAAAGACGAATAACGGCGCGTTCCCGGTGGGCTCGGCAGGCATCGGCCACACCCGCTGGTCCACGCACGGCAAGCCGTCCGACATAAACTCCCACCCGCAGACGAGCGGCACCGGCCGCACCGCCGTCGTCCACAACGGAATAATCGAGAACTACATGGAGCTCAAGGAGTACCTCACGTCGCAGGGCGTGACGTTTGTGAGCGAGACCGACACCGAGGTCGTCGCGCACCTCTTCGAGCACTACTACAAGGGCGATCTCCTCGAGGCGGCGGAGCGCGTCGCGTCGGTGCTCGAGGGGAGCTACGCGCTCGGTATCCTCGTCGCGGATCACCCGGACACGCTCGTCGCCATGCGCCACGACTCGCCGCTTATCATCGGCCTCGGCGAGGACGAGAACTTCATCGCAAGCGACGTCACCGCGATACTCGAGCACACCCGCTCGGTGTACTACATAGAAGACAAGGAGATAGCCATTCTCACCGGCGCGTCGGTGGAGGTCTACGACCAGCACTCGCGGCGGGTGAACAAGACCCCGTCCCACATAGACTGGGACGTGCAGGCGGCGGAGAAGGGCGGCTACGAGCACTTCATGCTCAAGGAGATAATGGAACAGCCCTCCGCCGTGCAGGCGACCATCTCGCCGCGCATAAAGAACGGCAGGGTGGAGCTTGAGATACCGCTTTCGGACGAGGAGATACGGAGCTTTGACAGGATATACATAGCGGCGTGCGGCTCGGCGTACTACGTCGGGTGCGCGGCGGCGCGGGTGCTCGAAACGCTGCTGCACATACCGGTGCTGACGCAGCTTGCAAGCGAGTTCCGCTATCAGTCTCCGCTCGTGGACGAGAGGACGCTCGTGATAATCATCAGTCAGTCGGGCGAGACGGCGGACAGCCGCGCCGCCTTGCGCGAGGCGAAGCGCCTCGGCGCAAGGACACTCGCCGTCGTCAACGTCGTCGGGAGCTCTATTGCAAAGGAGGCCGACATGAGCCTCTACACCTGGGCGGGGCCGGAGATAGCCGTCGCGACGACGAAGGCGTATTCGACGCAGCTCGCCGCGCTCTATCTGCTCGGCATACGCATGGCGGAGGCGCGCGGAACGGTGACGCCCGAGCGATACGGCGAGCTCGTCGCGGCGGTCGAGGCGCTGCCGGGGCTGATAGAAAAGACACTCGGCATAAAGGAGCAGACGCAGCAGCTCGCGAGCCGCTGGTTCTCGGCGGAGCATGTGTTCTTCATCGGGCGCGGGATAGATTACGCCGTGTCGCTCGAGGGCGCGCTGAAGCTCAAGGAAATATCCTACACGATGAGCGAGGCTTACGCCGCGGGCGAGCTGAAGCACGGCCCCATCTCGCTCATAGTGGACGGCACGCCCGTGATAGCCGTCATAAGCGACAACCGTCTCTTTGAAAAGACGCTCTCGAACATCAAGGAGGTCTCGGCGCGCGGCGCGTCGGTGGCGGCGATAGTCTCTGAGTCCGCGCGGGACATATCCGGCGAGGGCGTGACGCCGCTCACCATCCCGGACTGCGAGCCGCTGTTTGCGGCGAGCCTCAGCGTGATACCGCTCCAGCTTCTCAGCTACTATATAGCATCGCTCAAGGGGTGCGACATAGACAAGCCGAGAAACCTCGCAAAGAGCGTTACGGTCGAGTGACAGTCGGCGCGAAATGGTGCGCAGCGAAGCGAGCACGTTTCGCGCCGACTAGTCCTCTGGCGTCTCCGCAAAATTCAGATACAGGTAGAGGGTGTAGGTGTCGCCGGTGCCGTCCTCGTTCTCGGCAAAGGTCATCGAGAGGCGGTAGGTCGTCTCCTTATCCCAGTCTTGAAGGATTATCCAACCGACGGGAATAACGTCGGGAGTGGTGTAGTCTCTGCCGTCTTCGTCGCAGACCTGCAGATACTGATAGTTGTAGCGATCATTGCCGCCAAGACCGTACACCACGCCGTCGGGCACCTCCGAGTACCCCTCGCCGTCAGGACGTTCAAACTTTACGGAATCGTTCTGCAGGTACCTTATGTCCCCGTTGGCGTGGAGCAGAAGATCGAGGTGAGCTATCGCCCGGGCGCCGCCGTCCTCCGAGTCTGTGCTGCTATAGTCGTAAAGAGTGTATCCCAGTACGTCTATCGGATTGCTGTCGAACTGGGGTATGTCGAACTCAAAGACTATCTCATCCGTCGCCTCGCCCGTGGTGCCGCCGAAGGACAGCGGGTCCTCGCCGTTTATCGGATGGAAGGATATATCGTCATCGCCCCACTTCGGGATGTATTCCCGCACGGCGACGTGGACGCGATAGCGGCCGGGGAGCGTATCGCTGAGCTCGACCTCCATATATTGATGGTTGCGGGCCGCCTCGTAGGGACGGATAAAGCGACCGCCCACGAGCGGCGGAACCTCAAACATATATCCCATGTACGTCATTCCGGTGTTGTTTCCGTCAAAAACACTTCCGCAGACGACCCACTCGCCGCCCTCCTCACGCTCGACCGTGCCGTACCGTTCGGTTTCTCCGCTCTGAAGCAAACCTTCTTCCCAGACGGCATCCCCAAACAGATAGTATAGACCGTCGGTGCTCTGTATATTGAGTTCTATGCCGATGGCGGGCTTATAAATCATTCTTCTGCTCGTGAGCCCGAACATGGTGACTTCAAACTGTCCCTCGCTTCCCGAGGTGAACGTCTCGGGCACGGTAAAGGTGAGGACGGTCGGCTCCTTTTCTCCGCCCGAGCAGGAGGGGAGAACGAGCGCGGCGGCGAGTATCAGGCAGAGCGCCGAAAAGAGCTTTTTCTTTGACATTTTCGTGACCTCCTTGCGGTGTTTTTTCGTTCTGCCTGTATATGTCCGGTCGTGACATTTTCGGGACAAAAATTTTGAAAAAATTTTTAGTACTGCAAAACGGGGCGTACAGACAACTCTGTACGCCCCGGCGCTGTTAAAAACCATAATTATAAATGACCGTGTTACCTGAGTTTAAACCGCAGTACGTTGTAGCTGTGCGGCTCTATTGCGACGGTGAGCTCGCCGTTCCGCGTGGCGGCGTTCGGCGCCGCGGACGACGGCGCGACGGCGTCCGGGTGCTCCTCGGTGTTGACGGCGTCAAACCTGTCGCTCTGGAGCAGGATGTGCTCCGCGAGGACGGCGTCGAAGCCCTCGAGCTTCAGCGTGAGGTCGGCGCTCTCGTCCATGCTCCTGTTCGTGACGAAGACGGTGAGCTCGCCCTTATCCTCGTTCAGAACGCCGGCGGTCTCGAGATACGGAACCTCGGTCGTCTCGGTCGTTCCGAAGGGCGTGGGATTCTCGACGGTGTAGCTCGGACAGTCGAGCGCGGGACGGAGCGTGTCGCCGCGTCCGTACTTGCTGGAGAGCGAGAACGGATAGAAGATGGTCTGACGCCACGCGCCGCCGCCCTCGCGCGTCATTATCGGCGCAATGACGTTGACGAGCTGCGCGATGCACGCCATCTTCACGCGGTCGCAGTTGTTCATAAGCGTCGTGAGCAGGGTGCCGACGACGAGCGCGTCCGCAAAGTCGTACTTGTCCTCGAGCTGCGGCGGCGCGATGGTCCAGCGCGGGATCTGCGTGTCTGCGTCGTTGGAGTGGAACCAGACGTTCCACTCGTCAAAGGAGAGCATCATCTTCTTCGAGGAACGCTTTGTCGCCGCGACGTAGTCGCATATCGACACGACGGTCTTTATAAACGCATCCATGTTGAGCGAGCTTGCGAGGAACTTCGGAATGTCGCCGTCGCGGTTGCCGTAGTAGCTGTGAAGCGACACATAGTCCACGAAGTCGTAGGCGTGGCCGAGGACGGTCGCCTCCCACTTGCCGAAGGTGGGCATTCCGCTGTTTGAACTGCCGCAGGCGACAAGCTTTATGTCCGGGTCGAGCTCACGCATGACCTTCGCCGCCTCGGTGGCGGCGCGGCCGTACTCGTCGGCGGTCTTTGCGCCTATCTGCCAGGGGCCGTCCATCTCGTTGCCGAGGCACCACGTCTTTATGCCGAACGGTTTGAGGTGGCCGTTCCTTATGCGGCGCTCGGAGAGCTCGGTGCCGCCGGGGAAGTTGCAGTATTCGACGAGCCGCCTCGCATCGTCCGGCCCGCGCGTGCCGAGGTTGACGGCCTCCATTATCTCGACGCCGGCCTTTTTAGCCCACTTCGCGAACTCGTCTATACCGACCTCGTTTGTCTCTATCGTGTGCCAGGCGAGCTCCGCGCGGCGGGGACGCTGCTCCTTCGGGCCGGTGCCGTCCTCCCAGTTGTAGCCGGAGACGAAGTTGCCGCCGGGATAGCGGACTATCGGCGTGCCGAGCTCGCGGACGAGCTCGAGGACATCCTGCCGGAAGCCGTCCTCATCTGCGGAGGGATGGCCCGGCTCGTAGATGCCGCCGTAGACACAGCGGCCGAGGTGCTCTACAAACGAGCCGTATATCTTCGGGTCTATCGAGCCGATACGGAAACTCTTGCTGTATGTGAGCTTTGCTTTCATATGTTTTACCTCCCGCATAACAGTATTTGTCACAAATCCATATTAGCACAGGCGTCGGGAGTATTCAAGCGCAAATTCTAAATTCTTCCGTTCGGAAATATGATAGCCGTGAATGACAATTCCGGCGCGGCAGCGCTTATGTCTGCGGGGGTAAGAAATGGGTATAGATACAAGATCGGTGCGCTACGGCGCTTTTATATTGACGGGGGCGAACATTCTCTCACAGCTTCTCGGGTTCGTGTACAGGATGCTTCTCTCGCGGCTGATAGGCGCGGAGGGGATGGGCCTCTTCCAGCTGATATTCCCGTTCTACTCGCTCGCGCTCGCGCTCGGGACGAGCGGTATCTGTGTCGCGGTGAGCCGCCTCGCGGCGGAGTATATGGCGCTCCGTAACTACTCGGCTCTGCGCGGACTCGTCCGGCGCGCGCTCGCGGCGTTCTTCGGAATATTCGCCGTGATAAGCGTCGGCGCGGGGATATTCGCCGCGCCGATAGCGGAGAGGTTCCTCGGCGACGGGCGCACGCGCCTTGCGGTGTACGTCCTCATTCCCGTGATACTCTTTACCGGCATAGAGAACATACACAAGAACTACCTCTACGGCACGAAAGAGGTGAACCCGCCCGCCTTCAGCGACCTGATGGAGCAGGTCGTCCGCATGACGGCGGTGGTGGGGCTCCTGCGCCTGTTCCTCCCCCAGCCGGACGACCGAATGCTCGCGCTCATCGCCGCGGGGATGCTCGTGTGTGAGGTGGCGAGCAGCGGATTTCTCCGCCTCGTGTACCGCAGAAAGTCCGCCCGCCTGCCGCAAGGCGGCGAGGGCGACCGCCATATGACGCGGAGAATACTCGCCATCGCCGCGCCGGTGAGCGTCACGAACCTCGCAAACAACATCATATCCTCGCTCATCGTCATACTTATCCCGAGGATGCTCGTGCGGAGCGGACTCACGCAGTCGCAGGCGCTCGGGGAGTTCGGCGTGCTGTTCGGAATGGCGATGCCGCTCTTCAACCTCCCGTCAGCGCTCATAGTCGGACTCGGGCTCGTGATGGTGCCGAAGCTCTCGGAAAACCTCGCCACGGGCAACATGGCGGACCTGCGGCACAAGGTCTCGCGCTGCATACTCGCGACGAGCTTTGTCATACTTCCGGTACTCGCGGTGCTCGTGCCGCTCGGGGACACGCTCGGGTGGTATATGTTCGGGCAGAGGGTGGATCCGGCATACCTCCTGCCTATCGCGATAGGCACGGCGTTCTCGATATACATGGCGATATGCGGGAGCATACTCAACGGACTCGGAAAGCAGAACATCTCGGCGGTGAACTTCCTACTCGGCAACGCCGTGGAGCTTGCGATGGTCGTCCTGCTCGTGCGCCTGCCGGGGCTGAGGATGGCGGGCTACGTCGCGGCGTTCGTCGCGAGCACGGCGCTCACCTTCGCGCTGAACTTCCGGCTCGTGCTCTCGACGTGCGGACTTGCGGCGGAGTGGCGGAGATGGTTTGTCGCGCCGCTCGCGGCGGCGGTGCTCGCGGGACTTGTCGCGCGGCTCGCGTATCTCTACCTCGGGAAGCTCCTGCCAGACGGCATGGCGCTCGCCGGAGGGGTACTCGCGGCGGCGGTGTGCTACCTCGCGGCGGCGACGGCGCAGGGCGTCGGCGCGGGGACGGCGGTGGGGAAAAAGCGCGTCCCGGCGCGCTGAATTTCCAAAACGCTTGTAGCGCGCTCCAAAACGTGGTAGAATACGTTTGAATGTGAGACTTGTTCTCGCACACGGACAAAGCGGAGGTTACGAAGATGACGTTGAAAGGGCTCGGGAGAGGGAAGGGCGGCCTCGACTGCAAGAGGCTCGGGCGGCTCGACGGGCGCGGGGGCGCGGCTCTCGTGAGAAGAGCCTACGACGGCGGCATGCGGCTGTTCGCCGCGACGCGCGAGTATCCCGGCATCGAGGAGCGCGTCGCGCGCGGGCTCGCGGGCGTCACGCGCTCGGAGTACCTTCTTCTGACCGACGTCCGCGCGTCCGACGCGGAGGACTTTCGCCGCAGCCTCGACGAGAGCCTCCGCGCGCTCGGAACGGAGTACGTAGACGTCCTGTGCCTGCGCGGCGTCTGCCCGGGAGACATGTCGGACGGACTGCGTGAGGCGATGACGGAGGCGAAGCGGAGCCGCAGAGTGCGGAGCCTCGGGCTTGCCTCGGACTCGCTTGAGCAGGCGCGTGAGGCGGTATGCGGCGGCTTCTTTGACGCGGTCTTGTACCCCCTGAACAGCCTCTCCGCGCCGGAGGAGCTGGAGCTCGCGGCGCTCGCGGAGGAGCGCGGCGTATACTTCTTCGCGTCAATGCCGATGGCGGGAGGGCTGCTCCGCTCGGCGGCGTGCGCCATGGCGTTCCTGCGCGGCGCCGGGAAGGTCCACCCGCTCTGGGGCGCGGAGTACCCGTGGCAGATAGACGAGACGGCGGCGCTCGAACGCAAGCCGCCGAGACTGACAAGGCTCCTGCATGAGAGGATAGAGGGCGAGCGCGAAATGAACGCAGGTATGCTCTGCCGGGGCTGCGGGGAATGCATGCCGTGCCCCGTGGGTATCGACATACCGTTCGCGGCGCGGGCGGGGTATATCATCCACATCACGCCGCGCGGCGCGTACACCGACAGAGAGACGCGCGGGAAGATGCGCCTTGCCATGAAGTGCGTCGGCTGCGGATACTGCGCCGACCGCTGCCGGTTCGGGCTCAACGTGCGCGGACTCATACGCCGCGGCGTGAACGAGTACCGGGAGTATATGTGGGAGCAGGGCGAGGAGTGGGAATGACTCGCCGAAAAGCGTTAGACAAACACAAAAAAGACGCCCCGAAACATCGTTTCGGGGCGCCTTTTTTACTTGAGTTTTACAGATTGTAAAGTTTGGTAAACTTCTTTGTGAGGTAGTCGGTGTAGAACGTGGGGTCAAACTCCGCCTCGCAGGCGTTGCGGACGACGTCCGCCGGCTCGAGAAAGCTCGCGTGGCGGTGTATCCTCTCACGGAGCCACGCGGTTATCGGCGCGATGTCGCCCTTCGCGAGCGCGCCGTCAACATCGACGGTCTCGCGCATCTTCGCGAGCATCTGCGCGCCGTAGGCGCTGCCGAGAGAGTAGGAGGGGAAGTAGCCGAAGCTGCCGCCAGACCAGTGGCTGTCCTGAAGGCAGCCCTCCTTGTCGCTCGGAACGTCGATACCGAGGTACTCCTTGTACATGCGGTTCCACTCGCCGGGTATGTCCTTCACGGCGAGCTCGCCCGCGATTATCCGCTTCTCGAGCTCGTAGCGTATCATTATGTGCAGGGAATAGGTGAGCTCGTCCGCCTCGGTGCGTATAAGCGACGGCTGCGCCTTGTTGACCGCGTGGTAGAACATATCCGCCGTGACGCCCTCGAGCTGCTCGGGGAACATCTCCTTGAACTTCGGGAAGATGAACTTCGTGAAGCCCTCCGAGCGGCCGACGATGTTCTCGTAGAAGCGGCTCTGGCTCTCGTGAACGCCCATCGACACGCCGCCCGCGAGGCAGGTGTAGCGGTACTTGTCGTCGCCGCCGAGCTCGTAGAGCGCGTGGCCGCCCTCGTGAATGGTGGAGTACATCGCAAAGCTCGGAGCCTCCGGGTAGTAGTGGGTGGTGATGCGCGCGTGGCGGTTGTCGGTGCCGGTGGTGAAGGGATGCTCGGTCTCGCCAATCGTGCAGTAGCCCCGGTCTATGCCCATGACCTCCATCAGCCGGTCGTTGAATTCCTTCTGCTTCTCGACGGGGTAGTACTTGTAGAGGAACGAGTCGTCTATCTCCGGTGCGGCCTGCGTCGCGGCGAGGAGCGGGACTATCGCGCTCCGCACCTTATCGAAGTAGCGGTCGAGTATCTCGGTATTCATGCCGCGCTCGTATGTGTCGAGTAGAGCGTCATACGGCTTCTTTGTCGGGTCGTAGTAGCCCGCGAACATCTTCTGGTACTCGACTATCTTCTCGAGGTACGGGCGGAAGAGCTCGAAGTCGGAGGTCTCCTTGGCGCGGTGCCACGCGTCGTCCGCCTCAACGCCGAGCTTGGAGTACTCCATGACGACGTCGAGCGGGATCTTCGTCTGACGGTCGTAGCTGCGCTTCAGAACCTCGGTCTCTCGCCGCTCGATGTCGCTCAGCTCATCCTTGTGCTCGGTGAGGAACGTGAGAAGCTCGCCCACCTCGTCGTTGCAGAAGAGCTTGTGCGTCTCGCCGGACAGCACGCTCATCGCGACGCCGCGCCCCTCGCTCGTGTTCTTCGGCGCGACGGTTGCGGCGTCAAGATAGACTATCGCGCTTGCGTAGTTGTAAGCGTACATCTTGAGCTGGAGCTCGCGGAGCGCCTGTTTTGCGGTGTTGATGTCCATTTGATTACCTCCTGTGGGAATGTATCCGCCGTTTTGCCGGCCGGAGGACGGGCAAAACGGCAGGAAGTTCCGATAGTTTATGGAGTTATTATAACACCGGGGCGGAACGAATGCAAGCCGCGCGCGGCGGACGGCAAAAGTCCGTGTTGTTTTTGACGTACAATGTGATATAATTGAGGTGTCGTAAATTCCCGTGGTATGCGGAGGAAGTATGAGGATCCCCGAAAAGAATATTCCCGCGCCGTGGAGGCGCTTCTACGGACCGGTCCCGGCGGAGCTGGACTACCCCGAGGGCAGCATGTTCCGCGCGATAGAGCCGTCTGCCGCAAGCGAACCCGAACGGACGGCGCTTAGCTATATGAATAGAGACTACAGCTATTCGACGCTCATGCGGCGGATAGATGAGGCGGCGCGGAGCTTCGCGGCGCTCGGCGTGACACGCGGCGAGCGCGTCCTGCTCTGCCTGCCGAACACTCCGCAGGCGGTGTACTGCCTGTACGCGCTGAACCGCATCGGCGCCGTAGCGTGCCTTATCCATCCGCTATCGGCGGAGGGGGAGCTGCGCCATGCCCTACGAACGGTGCGGAGCCGTGTCGCGGTGACGTTTGACGGGGCTTACGGGAAGTTTCTCGGCGTCGCGCCCGGCTCGACGCTTGAGCGGATAGTCTTTACCACCCCCGCGGACGAGCTGCCGCGCGTGAAGCTCGCGGCGTACACGCTCGCCTCCGGCAGGAAGTACCCGCGCCCGGAGGGTGGGATGACGCTGAAGTGGAGGGACTTCCTCGCACTCGGAGACGGCGTCTCCCTCTCGCCGGACGTCGGACGCGCAGAGGACGAGGCGGTCGTCCTGTTCAGCGGCGGGACGAGCGGCGAGGCGAAGGGCGTCCGCCTCTCGAACCTCGCGATGAACGCGCTTGCCGTCCAGACCGCAGCAATGCTCGGTAAGCCGATAGAGCGGTGGATGAGTATGCTCGCCGCCATGCCGATGTTCCACGGCTTCGGGCTCGGAGTGTGCGTCCACACGCTGCTCACGGCGGGAGGAAAGACCCTGCTCGTGCCGCGCCTCGTCCTCAAGGAGTACGCAGCGCTCATAAAGAAGAAAAAACCGACGTTTATCGCGGGCGTTCCGACGCTCTACGAGGCGATGATTAGGAACCCGTTCCTCGACGGCGTGAAGCTCGACTTCCTCGAGGGAGTGTTCTCCGGCGGAGACTCGCTCTCCCCGGAGCTGAAAAAGCGGTTTGACGGCTACCTCGCGGAGCACGGCGCGCACGTCCGCGTGCGCGAGGGGTACGGACTTACCGAATGCGTGACGGCGTCCTGTCTCACGCCGATAGACCGCGAGGTAGAGGGGAGCATAGGCATACCCTTCCCGGACACCTTCTACGAGATACGCGACCCGAAGTCCGGCGAGCGCATGACGCCCGGCGAGGAGGGCGAGATCTGCATCACCGGCCCGTCGCTGATGTCGGGCTACATCGACCGCGAGGAGGAGACCGCGACGGCGCTCCGCCGCCATGAGGACGGCGAGGTGTGGCTTCACACCGGCGACCTCGGCATGATGGACGCGGACGGTTTCATCTTCTTCCGCCAGCGCCTCAAGAGAGTGATAGTCACGAGCGGCTATAACGTCTACCCGTCGAGGATAGAGTCGGTGCTCGAGAAGCACCCGGCGGTCGAGCGGTGCTGTGTGATAGGCGTGCCCGACCCGTACA
Source organism: uncultured Clostridia bacterium (assembly GCA_947593925.1). Taxonomy (GTDB): domain Bacteria; phylum Bacillota; class Clostridia; order Oscillospirales; family JAAYOS01; genus CANRIN01. Next base: position 11,989 of record CANQDU010000007.1, read on the forward strand.
GGATGCAGAAAGTGAAGGCGTTCATCGTCCCGAAGAAGGGCGCGGAACCCTCGGACGCGCTGAAGGAGGACATCCTTGGGTACTGCCGCAAGGAGGTCGCGCGGTACGCGCTTCCGCGCGAAATAGAGTTCAGGAGCGAACTGCCGCTCACCGGAGTCGGCAAGGTCGCGTATTCACTGCTTGAGAAGGAGGAACAGGAGAAGTATGGAAGAAACAAGGCTTGACTTCCTCGCCGTGGGCGAGGCTCTGATAGACATGACGCCGAAGGACGGCGCGTTCCTGCCGAAGGTCGGCGGCGCGCCGGCGAACAGCGCGTGCGTCGCGGCGAAGCTCGGTCTTCGCAGCGCCGCCGCCGCGCGCGTCGGGGACGACGCATTCGGCCGGCAGATACGCCGCACTTTGAAGGACTGCGGCCTCATCGACCGCTACATACAGACCGACCCCGAACGGGGCACGACGCTCGCGTTCGTGCATCTCGACGACAAGGGCGACAGAAGCTTCTCCTTCTACCGCAAGGGTCTTGCGGATACGGCGCTCGCGCTCAATGTGGAGCTTCTGTGCGCGGCGGAGAACGCCCGCGTGCTGCACTTCGGCTCGGTGGCGCTCGCGGAGGAGCCGGAGCGTCAGACCGTGCTCACCCTGGCCATGCACGCGAAGGGCAGCGGCGTGACGGTCAGCTTCGACCCGAACCTCCGCTTCCCGCTCTGGAAGGGCAGGGAAGATGAGCTCCGCCGGGAAGTGCTCGGAGCCATGGACTATGCGAGCATCCTCAAGGTGTCCGAGGAGGAGGCCGAGTGGCTCTTCGGCATAAGCGACGCGGAGGAGGCCGCGGGCACGCTCCGCGAGCGCTACGGCCTCGACGCGGTGTTTGTCACCTGCGGCGGCAAGGGCGCGGTTGGAGCGTTCAAATGCGGCGTGGTGAAGGTTCCGGCGCCGGACGTCACGGTGGTCGACACCACCGGGGCGGGGGACTGCTTCGGCGGTGCGGCCATGACAAAGCTCCTCGAACTCGGAGGAAACGCGAACGCCCTCACGCTCGACGAGGCGGAGGAGCTGATGCGCTTCGCGGCGGCGGCGGGGAGTCTCGCGACGACGAAGCACGGCGCGATAGACGCAATTCCTTCGCGCGAGGAGATAGAACGGCTGCTATGAATGCGCAAATGCTAGGCTTTTTCAGCGGGTTTCCGACACATCATTTTCCCGATGACATTGCGAATCGTCTCAAAGAAGAATTATCTGTTCGCAAAAGACTCGTTTTTATAAGCGCATGGCCGTCAGAGTATGGGCGCAATGACAATGATGCTGCCGGTATGCACGGTATGTTTGAAGAATGTGATTTGCCGTTTTCCGAATACTATGTAATTGACAACAGAACAGAAGCGGTTTTGGCGAAAGAGCTCATCCGAACGGGTTCGTGTATCTTCCTTATGGGCGGCAATGCAACGCAGCAATTTCAACTGCTTCGCAGAAAAGCGATCGTCGATGAAATTCGCAGCAGTTCGGCGGTTATTTTAGGGGTGAGCGCCGGATCTGTCAATATGGCAAAGCATTCGGTCGATATTTGGGAATCCTTGACGCCTTACGATGGACTGGCTCTTGCCGATATTACGATCAAAGCTCATTTTGACATGGAAAACAAAGAATTGGTACAGACATTGAAGCAAGTCTCCATGGAACTCCCTGTTTGTGCAATGGAAGATGACAGCGCTATTTTTGTAAAAGACGGACACGCCTCGCTGGCCGGGCGGATATATCGGATCCGTAACGGGGAAATAACGGTGCTTTCTCAAGAGATGCTGCAATCTATGACGAACCGATAAAATTCTGTGCTTCCAAAGGATAAAAACAGAAAAACTACTCACCGCCGATAAAAAGATTTTCCGTTTGGATCAAAATCAGCTAAAACAAAGAACCGCCTTGTAAGGCGGTTCTTTGTCTGCTGTACATTATTTCAGATTGTCTGATCTATTTCTCCGCTTCTGCGGACGGGTTCAGCGCGTTGCGTATGGCGCTTGTGACGACGCCGGACTGCGTGAAGCCGTTCTCGGTACGGATGGCCTCGCCCCAGCGCTCGAGCGCGGTCTCGAAGTCGGTGTTCTTGGGGACGGCGGGCGTCGGGGTGCCGTAGTACCAGAACCACGTGCCGTTCGAGCCCTTCGCGCCCTTGTAGGTCCACGAGGTCCAGCTTATGCCGTTCTCGTCGCAAATCTCGATGCCCGCCATATTCGAGAACTCACCCACGAGCGTCGCGACGCTGTGCGCCTTGCCGTAGTCCGCGACCTCCTTCGCGAGCGTCCTGAACTGCGCCGTGTCGTCGTAGAGATGGACCTGATAGAGCATGTTCGTCCAGCCCTCGTTCTCGGGGTTCGGGAGGTTCGTGATGCGCCAGATACCCTCGACCGAGATGACGTGGTCGGGGTCGACCGCGCGGACGGCGGCGGTCATCTCGCGGTAGACGTCGTTCGTCTGCTGCCACGCGGCCTCGTCCCACGGGCTGACGTAGTGCTCGTTTTCCTCGAAGCCGTCGTTGTTCTGCGGCTCGTTCATGAGGTCGTAGGCGGCGACGGCGGGCTCGTCCTTGTACCGCTCGGCTATCGCCGTCCAGAGCTTCTTCATCGTCGCGCGGCACTCGTCGGAGGAGTAGAGGTCGTTGCGGCCTACCGTGCCGGACGAGTGGTTCATGCTCTGCCCGCCGGGCGCGCCGTGGAGGTCAAGAATGACGTACATCCCGCGCGCGCCCGCCTGCTCTATGACCCAGTCGAGACGCTGGAAGCCGGGGTTCTTGTCAAGATCGTCCTCTATCCAGTCGCCCGCCTCGTTTTTCATAAAGTTGCGGTACCAGAACGGGACGCGGACGCAGTTCGCGCCGGAGTCCGCGATGATGTCGAGGTCGGCCTCGGTTATCCAGTTGTCCTGATAGGTGTCAAAGAGCTGCTGGATCTGCTCCTCGGTGAAGCCGGCGGCCTCGAACGCCTCTATCGTGTCGAGATTGCCCCACTCGCCGTCCGCGCCGATGACGGGGCACATCCAGCACTCCTGGATCATCCAGCCGCCGAGGTTCACGCCGCGCAGACGGACGACTTCTCCCTCACGATTGGTGAGGTCGGAGCCGGTGACGGTGAGAAAATCCTTGTCGGTGATGTGGTTCGGGCGCTTTGCCGTGCCGTTCACGCCCCGGCCGACGAAAAATCCCGCCGTGATGCCCGCCACGACCGCAAGACAGCACACGATGCCGACGAGCTTCTTCTTTTTCGTCTCTTTCGTCTTCTGCTCAGACGCTTCGGCCTTCTGCTGCGGGGACTGTTTCTTTTTGTTGTTTCCCATAATGCCCTCCGAATTTATGTAATCTTGTGGTACGAAAATATTGTATACTATGGCCGAGTGTTTTGCAATAGCGGGGAGAAAATATCAGCCGATATTTCGAGCGCGGCGTGAAATTTTCACGCCGCGCCATGGGAAATTCACAACTTTTCTTGACTCCGAACGGCGAGCTTTTCAAGCAGCACCGCCGGATCCTCCTTCGCGCCGCCGAAGCGCGGCCACGTGTCTACGCCGTCGCCGCTCCGCCTCGGGATGATGTGAAAATGCAGGTGCGGCACCGACTGTCCGGCGCTCGCGCCGCTTGCGTTCAGGAGGTTCACGCCGTCATAGCCGCAGTTCTCCGTGAGGTGCTTCGAGATGAGCCGAAGCGCCTCGGTGAGGCGGGAGAGCGTCTCCGCGTCGCAGTCGAGCATGCTTTCCGCATGCTTTTTCGGGATGACGAGTATGTGACCGTCTACGTCGCGCGCGACGTCGAGAAACGCCACGGTGTATTCGTCCTCGTACACCTTCATGCAGGGCGCGGAGCCGCCCGCTATCCGGCAGAATATGCAGCCGTCCATAGCTTCCGCGCCGCTCATTCGGCGGACTTCCCGGCGTGCTCCGCGAGGAACTTCATCGCCTCGCGGTAGCCCTCGAAGCCGAGACCCTTGTAGGTCTTCACACACGCCATACCGGCGTAGCTTATCTGCCGGAAGTCCTCCCGCGCCGCCACGTCAGAGATGTGTACCTCGACCGCGGGTATCGACACGGCCTTCAGCGCGTCGAGTATCGCGACCGACGTATGAGTGTAGGCGGCGGGATTGATGACGATGCCGTCGATATTTCCGTAAGCCGCCTGTATGCGGTCAACTATATCGCCCTCGTGGTTCGACTGGAACAGCTCGACCTCGACGCCGAGCTCCGCCGCCGATCGCGTGATAAATTCGCACAGGTCGGCGTAGGTGTTCTTTCCGTAGACGTCCGGCTCGCGTATGCCGAGCATGTTGATGTTCGGGCCGTTAATTACAAGAATTTTCATTGAAATCCCTCACTATCTCCGCCGCCGTGTCCTCCGGGCGGCGGTCGTTTTTCACGCTGACGTCCGAGCAGCCGAGGTAGGACGGCGTCCGCTCGGCAAGCATCTCGTGCAGACGCTCCCGAGAGGTCGAGAGCGGACGCCCGTCGGTCGAGAGCAGAGCGACGTCCCGCTCGACGTAGTACACCCGCGCCGAACGGCGGAGCGCCGCGCGGTTCTGCTCGAAGGTCGGAGCGCCGCCGCCGGTGGCGATGACGGCGCCGCGTAGGGCGGACGCTTCGGCTATCGCCGCGCGCTCGCGGCGGCGGAAGCCCGCCTCTCCCTCGGCGGCAAATATCTCGGGGACGGTCATGCCCGCAGCCTTTTCGACCAGCTCGTCGGTGTCGACGAGCTCGCGCCCAAGCGCCGCCGCAACGAGCCTGCCGACGGTGCTCTTTCCGCACCCCGGCATACCGATGAGGGCAACGTTCTCGCGGCCGCGGAGAAGGCCGGAGTAGACCTCCTCGCAGGAGGCGCGGCTTTCCGCGCCGAAGATCTTCCGCGCCGCCTCCGCCTGGGAGACGAGCATGTACAGCCCGCCGCAGGCCGGTATCCCGGCGGCGCGGGCGCGGCGGACGAGCTCGGTGCGGAGGGGATTGTATATCACGTCGAGGACGCACTCGAGCCGATGAAAGCGCTCCGGCTCGACCGGAACGGCGTCCTCGTTCGGGAACATCCCGACCGGCGTGGTGTTTATCAGTATGTCCGCGTCGAGGTGGCGGTCTATGTCGCCGTAGCCTATCATCCCCTCGCCGGAGGGGGTGCGGCTCGCGACGAGTATCTCCCGCGCGCCCTCGTCGTGCGCGACGGCGCGCGCCGTGAGCGACGTGCCGCCCGAGCCGAGGATGAGCACCTTCTTTCCCGCGAAGTCCGCGCCGGCGCGGCGGGAGAGCGCTAGAAAGCCGGTGTAGTCGGTATTGTCTCCGAATATGCTGCCGTCCGAACGGCGGACGAGTGTGTTCACGCTGCCTATCGCCCGCGCGGCGGAGCCGAGTTCGGCGCAGAAGGGTATGACGTCCCGCTTGTAGGGGATGGTGACGTTGAGCCCGTCCCACTCGCCGCGCGTGAGAAAGTCCGCAAGCTCCTCTCGCTCAAGCTCGCGCAGGAAGTAGTCCCCGCCGAACCGCTTGTGTATTATCGCGGAGTAGCTGTGGCCGAGCGGGTTTCCTATAAGACCGAGCCTCATGCTACACCTCCGAGTAAGCGCCGAGGAAGCGGAAGCTCTCGGTTACCGTCTCAAGCTCGCCTATCAGCGCGCGGACGTCCGGGTCGGACGGGTCGGCCTCGATGTCGAAATAGAAGGTGAACTCGAAGTCGCGCCCGGGTATCGGGCGACTCTCGAGCTTCGTGAGGTTCAGGCCGAGCGCGGCTATGCGGCTTATCAGCGAATAGAGCGCGCCGGGGATGTGCTTCAGCGAGCAGACAAAGCTCAGCTTGTTTGCGCCGGGATATATCCGCATCTCGGGCGCTATGCAGATAAAGCGGGTGAAGTTCGCGCTCTCGTCCTGAACGTCCTCCGCGAGGACGTCGAGCCCGTACAGCTCGGCACAGCGCGCACTGGAGAGCGCCGCGAGGTCGCGCCGTCCGCTCTCCGCGACGGTCTTTGCCGCGAGCGCCGTATTCTCGACGGCAGTCGCCGTGACGCCGAGCTTTTCAAGATAGGCTCTGCACTGTCCTAGCGCCTGTTCGTGGCTTATTACCTCGCGTATGTCGCGAAGGCCGACACCGCTTGGCGCAAGGAGCGACTGCGAGACCTTCAGCTTCGTCGAGCGGACGATGCTGAAGCGGTGCTCGAGCATGAGGTCGTAGACGCGGCTCACCGTGCCGTGGGTGGAGTTTTCGGCGGGAAGCACTCCGTAGGCGCAGAGACCGCTTTCCACGGCGGAGAACACCGCGTCGAAGTTCTTGAAAAAGAGTATGTGCGCGTCCGGCATGAGGCCGAGGCACGCCTCCTCGGAGAACGCTCCGGTGACGCCCTGACACGCTACGTTCCCGCCGCGCGGGAAGTCGTCCCGAACGGAGGCGTCATCAAACGCGCGCACTATGTCGTCCCCCGCGCCGCCGAGGTGCGCCTGATAACTGCGGCTGAGCGCCATCAGCGTCGAGAAGAGCGCGCGGGCGTAGCCGCCGAGCTCGCCCGCCTCCGCGCCGACGCGCTCGAGTATCTGCCGTTCGCGGTCGGGCTGGTAGAGCGCGAGCCCGTCGCGCTTCTTCGCCGCCGCCACATCGGCGGCGATGCTCATACGTTCGGTGAAGAGCGCGAGAAGCTGCTTATCCAGCACATCCAGCCGTGCACGAAGCTCAGAGAGTTCCATTTTCGGTCGCTCCTTTGTTTCCGAGGATAAGGTCGAGAAGCACGCACGCCGTCACCGCCTCAACGCACGGAACGGCGCGCGGGACGATGCACGGGTCGTGCCTGCCCGCGATGACAAGCTCGGTCTCGCTACCGCTCGCAAGGTCAACAGACCTCTGCGGCTTCGAGATGGACGGCGTGGGCTTGAACGCGACGCGGAAGAGAAGCGGCGCACCGGTCGTCATGCCGCCGAGGACGCCGCCGGCGTGGTTCGTGAGCGGCGTCACCCTGCCGTCCGAGATGCCGTAGCCGTCGTTATGCTCCGAGCCGCGCATCGCGGCGGCGGCGAAGCCGTCCCCGAACTCTATGCCGCGCACCGCGCCGAGGGTGAATATTGCCGCAGACAGGCGGTTCTCGACGCCGTCCGAGAGCGGTTCGCCGAGCCCGGTGGGCAGTCCGACAGCGGCGCACTCGACGATGCCGCCGACGCTGTCGCACTCGGCGCGCGCCGAGGCTATCGCCGCGAGCATCTTTTCGGCGGCGGCGTCGTCAAGGGCGGGAAACTCCTTTTTGCCCGCCGCCTCGAGCTCCGCGCGGGTGACACGGAGGGGGTCGAACGCCGCGTCGCGCACACCCGCTATCGCGGCGGCGTGCGCGCCGACGTATATCCCGCGCCGCGCGAGTATCTGCTTTGCCATGCCGCCGACGGCGCATATCGCGGCGGTGAGGCGGCCGGAGAAGTGTCCGCCGCCCGAGCGGTCGGCGTATCCGCCGTACTTTACGTACATCGGATAGTCCGCGTGGGACGGGCGGGGTATGTTCTCAAAGGACTTGTAATCCGAGGAGCGCTGAGAGGCGTTCTCGATAAAGAGCGCGAGCGGCGCGCCGGTGAGGACGCCGTCCCGGATACCGCCGAGGAAGCGGGGACTGTCCGCCTCGCGGCGCTGTGTCGAGAAGCTCTTTCCTCCGGCGCGGCGCGCCATGAAGCGCGCGAGCTCGTCCGGGTCGATGCGCTCGCCCGCGGGAAATCCCTCCGCGACGGCGCCTATGCCCGCGCCGTGAGACTCGCCGAATACCGTCACCCTGAACGCTTCGCCGAAGCTAGAGGACATGGACTATCCCTCCCAGATGTTTGAAATCTTCAAAGAACCCCGGATAGCTCTTTTCGACGGCCTCCGCGCCGCGTATGACGGTCTCGCCGGAGGCGTGAGCGGCGGCGACTGCCGCCGCCATGACTATCCTGTGGTCGCCCGCGCCATCTACCTCGCCGCCGGAGAGGGGCGAAGGCTCGACCGTGAGGCCGTCGTCGGTCTCACGGCAGACGCCGCCGAGCGCGCGGAGCGCCGCCGCGACGGAGGCTATCCTGTCGCTCTCCTTTAAGCGCAGGCGAGCCCCGCCGACGAAGACCGTTCTCGCACGGGCGGCGGACGCCGCGAGCGCGAGCGCGGGAAAGAGGTCGGGCGAGCCGCTGACGTCCACCGTGCCGCCGAGGGTTTGGAGCAGACGCGCGGCGGCGCGGTCGGGCTGTGCGGAAGCGCCGTCAAGACCTTCGACCGAGACGTCCGAGCCGAAGGCGTTCGCCTCCTGCCAGAACGCGGCGGAGGACCAGTCTCCCTCCGCGTCCGCGCGGCCGGGCGAGCGAACCCTGCCGGACACGGCAAACGTTCCGCCGCCGCGCGAAACGGATACCCCGAAGCGCTCGAGCGTCCGCAGGGTCATATCGACATAGCCGGCGCTCTCGAGCGCCGTCGTGAGGCGCACCGAGCCGCCGCCGAGGTGCGCAAGCGCCATCAGCATACCGCTGATGAACTGCGAGCTGATGTTGCCCGGCAGCTCGTATTCTCCGGGGCGAAGCCTGCCGCTTATCTCGATAGGCAGGAGGTCTGCGGATACGGAGACGCCGCCGCTCCGCAAGGCGGCGGTGAGGGGAAGCATCGGACGCTCGCCGAGGCGTCCCTCCCCGACAAATTTCGCGCTCACGCCGAGCGCCGCCGCGACAGGCAGCAGAAAGCGGAGCGTGGAGCCGCTCTCATGGCAGTCGAGCGTGAGCGGAGACGCGGGAACGGAGGACACCGGCGTCACGAGAAAGCCGTCCTCCGTCCGCTCTATGCCCGCGCCGAGCGCGCGGAGGAGCGATGCGGTGGCCTCGATGTCCCGCGAGACGTCGGGGCAGCCGACGAAGGTCTCCTTTTCCGCGAGGGCGGCGAGTATCAGCAGACGGTGCGCGTCCGACTTGGAGGGTATCGCGCGGAGCGAGCCCGAGAGCCGGTGCGGGGTTATCCTGATATTCATGGCGTCTCCTTATTTCACGCCGGCGGCGGCGAGGACGCCGCCGAGCCGGTCGGTTGGTATGCGAGTGATACGGCAGCGCCCTACCGTCTCGGGAAGGATGAAGTCTATCCCGTCGCCCGAGCGCTTCTTGTCCGAAAGCATCACCTCGGCGAGCTCGGAGGCGGGAATGTCCGTTTCGGTAGGAAGCCCGGAGGCGCGGATGCCGTCCGTTATCTCGTCGCGGTCAGACTCCGCAAGTATGCCGAGCGAGCAGGCGGCGCGCGCCGCCATCGCCGTTCCTATCGCGACGGCGTGGCCGTGCGAAACGGCGTAGCCGCTGCACTTCTCTATCGCGTGGCCGAAGGTGTGGCCGAGGTTCAATAGCTTTCGCGCGCCGCTCTCGCGCGTGTCCGCCGCGACGACGGAGGCTTTAAACGTTACGTTTGCTGCTATCGTCTCCGGGCGGAGCGCGCCGTGCGCGGCGGTGTCGCGGAAGAGCTCGCGGCTCGAGAGAACGCCGTGCTTCAGAGCCTCCGCAGTGCCGTCTCCGATGAGCTCCGTGGTGAGGGTCGCGAAAAGCGACGTGTCGCAGACGACGGCGGAGGGCTGGTGGAACGCCCCCGCGAGGTTCTTGCCCGCCGAGAGGTTCACGGCGGTCTTGCCGCCGACCGAGCTGTCAACGGCGGCGAGAAGCGTCGTCGGGACCTGCATGAGACGGACGCCGCGAAGGTAGCTCGCGGCGGCGAAGCCGGCGACGTCGCCGACTATCCCGCCGCCGACCGCGGCGACGGCGCAGCGGCGGGTGAGCTTCGCCGCCGCCATGCGCTCGAGTATCATGCCGAGCGTCGTGAGATTTTTGTTTTCCTCGCCGCCGGGCATGACGATGCGCGTCACGGGAGCCATGCGCCCGAGCGCCGCTTCGGCGCGTTCGCCGAAGAGGCGGTCGGTGTTTTCGTCACAGATGAGAGCGAAGCCGTCCGGCGCGCCGCCGCGCAGAGGGAAGAAGTCGGCGAGAAGTTCGAGCAGTCCTTCGCCGATGTGTATGTCGTAGCCGCGCGAGTCCGGTGCGGCGTCTATCGGGTCGGCTGAGACGTGGACGAGTATCGCGTCAGACATTTTCGCTTGCCTCCTTCATCTCGACGCCGCGCTCGAGCATCGCGGCAAGCGTCTCCGCGTCGCCGGAGCTTATCGCGCTCTCGAACGCGGAGAGACGGTCTATAAGGCCGCGCAGCTCGAAGGAGAGCGCGTCCCGGTTGTCAAGGAAGAGCTCGGTCCACATATCCACCTTGAGCCGCGCGACGCGGGTGAGGTCCTTGAAGCTGCCGGCGGAGAAGCCGCCGTGCATCGCCGAAGTCTCGCTCTGGACGTAGGCGTTCGAGACCACGTGCGCAAGCTGAGAGGTGTAGGCTATGACGCGGTCGTGCCGCTCCACGGAGGATACGGTTATCCGTCCAAAGCCGAGCGACAGAAAGAAGTCGTGAAGCGAGCCCATGAGGTCGGGATCGACGTCCTCCGGAGGGACGAGTATCATCGAAGCGCCATCGAACAGCTCCTCCTGCGATGCGGAGAAGCCGGAGATCTCGCGGCCGGCCATGGGGTGTCCGCCGATGAAGGCAAACCCGTGCTCGCGCGCGGCCTTGAAGCATTCGGGGCAGACGGCGCCCTTCACGCCGCATAGGTCGATAACGGCGGTGTCGAGCGAGAAGAGGTGCGCGTGCCCGAGCACGTAGTCCACCGTGGATTGCGGATACAGCGCGACGAGAACGAGGTCGCAGAGGGGCAGAGTCTCGTCGGTGAGGACGGCGTCAACGACGCCCTCGCCGAGCGCCGCTTCGAGCGGCGCCTTCGAGCGGTTGCATGCGTAGACCGTGTGGCCCGCGCCGGAGCGCTTTATCGCGCGCGCCATGCTCCCGCCAATGAGACCGAGGCCGACTATACCTATATTCATACGGTCACGCCTCGCGCTCGTAGGCATAGGGACGGAGCGCGTCGATGCTCCGCATGAGGCGCTCGAAGTTCTTCGGGGTGAGCGACTGCGGGCCGTCGCAGAGGGCATGCGCCGGGTCGTTGTGTACCTCTATGATGAGGCCGTCCGCTCCGGCGGCGACCGCCGCGAGTGCCGTCGGCGGGACGAGCGAGTGCTTGCCGGTGGCGTGGCTCGGGTCAACTATGACGGGGAGGTGGCTGAGGTCCTTGAGGACGGGCACGGCGCTGATGTCGAGAGTGTTGCGGGTGTAGGTCTCGAACGTGCGGATGCCGCGCTCGCAGAGCACGACCTGCTCGTTGCCGCCCGCCATGATGTACTCGGCGCTCATCAGCAGCTCCTCGAGCGTGGAGCTGAGGCCGCGCTTGAGGAGTATCGGCTTGCGGAGATGTCCGAGCTCCTTCAGGAGCTCGAAGTTCTGCATGTTGCGCGCGCCGACCTGAATCATGTCCACGTCGTCATACAGGCCGAGCTGGGAGAGATCCATTATCTCGGTGACTATCGGCAGTCCGGTCTCGCGCTTGGCCTCGACGAGGAGACGGATGCCGTCCTCGCGCAGTCCCTGGAAGGAGTAGGGCGAGGTGCGCGGCTTGAACGCGCCGCCGCGCAGCAGCGTCGCGCCGGATGCCTTTACGGCCTTTGCGACGGCGCATATCTGCTCCTCGCTCTCGACCGAGCACGGGCCGGCTATGACCTGGAAGTTCCCACCGCCTATCTTCACGCCGCCGACGTCTACGACGGTGTCGTCCGGGTGGAACTTGCGGTTCGCGTTCTTGAACGGCTCCTGGACGCGCTTGACGTCTTCGACGATGTCGAGCGCCTGGATAAGGTCGATGTCGATCTTCGATGTGTCGCCGACGAGACCGAGGATGGTCTGAAGGTGGCCGACGGTCGTGTGGACGCTTATGCCCATATCGTCGAGCCACTTTGTCAGCATGTCGAGCTGCGCCTTGTCCGGGTTCTGCTTGAGAATGACGATCATTTTTAATTCCTCCGATACTTTTTGAAAGCGAGGCCCGTTCCGCGCCGCGCGGAACAAAAAAGCTCCGCGGCGGTCTGCCGCGGAGCGTTGTTGCACAGATTGCGGTCTATGCCCTGACGTCTTCCACAGCAGAACAAGCCTTGCCGAAGTAATAGCCGGCAAAGCTGAAGCTAAAGTAGAAGTATCCGTTTTTACGCGAACAGTCAGACATAGGTTGGAACCTCGCTTTTGAACTTACGAATATTTTATATCCTGACGTCCGTTTTGTAAAGCACAAAATGATTTCCCCGGGGATATTTGTGACCATACGACAAATATTCCCAAGGGAAATACGAAAATTCTATGGAGTTTGACGGCGTCACACGGCGGCCGCAGCAGCCGCCGCTTCGGCGGCGAGGCGTTCGTCGCGCTTCTTCTTCATGGGGTTCAGCTTGAACTTCTTCAGCAGGAAGTAGCTGAGCAGGTGAATGAGCGCCGTCGCCGCCCACGAAATGGGGTAGGAGATAAAGAGCGTAAAGAGCGTGTGGTGCATGGCAAAGATGGTGTATATCCAGAGTATGCGCGAACCGCAGACGCCGAGTATCGACACGACCATCGGAATGAACGAGTAGCCGGTTCCGCGCATGACGCCGCAGAGAACGTCCATCATGCCGCACAGGAAGTACGGCGCGCTCAGCAGCAGCAGACGGTCGATGCCGTACTGTATCGCGACCTCGTCCTGTATGTAGATGGAGAGCAGCGGGTGGCCGAGAAGGTACACGCCGACGCCGAACACCAGGCCGACGATCGTCACCATCATTTCACAGAGCAGCAGCACGCGGTCGATACGCTCGTACTTCTCCGCGCCCATGTTCTGCCCGGTGAAGCTGAGTGCGGCCTGATAGAACGAGTTCATCGCGACGTACACGAAGCCCTCGAGGTTTGCCGCCGCGCCCGAACCGGTCATGACGACCGAGCCGAAGGAGTTTATCGACGACTGGATTATCACATTGGACAGGGAGAAGATGATGCCCTGGATACCCGCCGGGATGCCGATGCGCGCAAGCCCCCAAAGCATGTCGAGGTGTATGCGCAGGCGGCGGAGATAAACGCGGTACGGCCCGTCGCTCTTCACAAGGCATATCAGCACGAGCGCGGCGGAGACGTACTGCGAGATTATCGTCGCTATCGCGACTCCCGCGACGTCCATCTTGAACACGATGACGAAAAGCAGGTTCAGTAAGACGTTCAGCACGCCCGCGATTATGAGGAAGTAGAGCGGGCGGCGCGTGTCGCCGACCGAGCGGAGCACCGCCGCGCCGAAGTTGTAGAGCATGTTTCCCGGCATGCCGAGGAAGAAAATCTTGACGTACAGCGCGGACTGGCCTATGACATTTTCCGGCGAGTCCATCAGCTCGAGCATCGGGCGGGCGAAGAACCAGCCTATCACGGCAAGTATCGCGCCGGCGGCGAGGCTTGTTGCGATAGAGGTATGTACCACGCGGTCGAGCATCTCGCGGTCGCCCGAGCCGTAGTAGCGTGCGACAAGGACGTTGGTGCCTATCGACAGGCCGATAAAGAGGTTGACGATGAGGTTGACCATCGAGCCGGTGGAGCTGACGGCCGCAAGCGAAGTGTCGCTGCCCCAGTTGCCGACGACGATGATGTCCGCCGCGTTGAACAGAAGCTGGAGCATGCTCGACAGTGCGAGCGGGAACGCGAACCGGCATATCTTGCCGAGCAGCGGTCCTTTTACCATATCCATTTCATAGCTGCGTGTGCGAGCCAAAACAGTCACTCCCAGTGAAAACGGCCGGGTACGGCACGTAATTTCGTTACCCGGCTATTATATCACCGGAAATCGCGGCTGTAAACCGAATTCCAAAGAAAAAATCGGCTGAAAATTTTGCGGAAATATGACGGAAAATCCGCAAAAAATACAAATGCGGTTTAGCCGGCGGGGGACGGCGACGGCGCGGAGCCCGCGGGGATCTGCCGCCCCTCGTGGTCGAGGGTGTATTCGCCCTTGTAGATGAGCTCGCTTACCGGCATGACGGAGTAGCCGTCCGCCTGAAGCGCCTCGATTATCCCGGGCAGAGCCTCCGGGGTGTGGAGCGCGGCGTTGTGAAAGAGGACTATAGAGCCGGGCGCGACGCGCGACATCACCCGCTCGTGTATCTCCGAGGCGGAGAGTTCCTTCCAGTCAAGGCTGTCCACATCCCACTGGATGGTGTACATACCCATCCTCCGCAAGGTGGTGACGACCTTGTCGTCATACTCGCCGTAGGGCGCGCGGAAGAGCGTCGGCGTGACGCCGGTGACGGCGGAGATCTTGTCGCAGCAGGCGGTGACGTCCGCCGCTATCTCTTCCGCAGAGAGCTGGGTCATGTGCTTGTGCTTGTCGGAGTGGCTCATGACCTCGTGCCCCGCGTCCGAGAGCGCTTTGACCGACTCGGGGTACTTCGTCGCCCAGTCGCCCACGACAAAGAAGGTCGCCTTGACATTGTAGCGGCCGAGTATGTCGATGAGCTGCTGAGTGTCCTCGTTGCCCCACGCGGCGTCGAAGGTGAGCGACACCGCCTTGTCCTCGCGCTGCACGCAGTATATCGGCAGCTCGCGCTTCGCCGCCGCCGCGCCCACGATGGTCTCGTTTCCGAACACGGCGTATATCCCGACCACGCAGAGCGCGAGCGCCGCCGCCGCGACGTACCACCGCCGTATCAGGAATATCCGTGCCTTGCCTCCGCCGAAGCGTGCGGAGAGCGCTTTAAGTGCTTTCTTCATTGGTATCCCTCCTCTCCGAATGTGTATGCCGCGGGAGGGGAAAACTTGACCGCCGAAAATGCGCGTTTGGTAAAATCGGCTCGCGCATGATATTCTTTTCCCATTTTATCCGAAAACACCTTGCGGCGCTCCCCGGGGTGTGCTATGATACGGCTGAGAGAAGCGCCGCATGGCGGCGCGGCAATACAGAAAAACGGAGGGGAGAACAATGAAATTTCCGATAGGAGTTATGGTCGAGAGCTTCCGCACCGACTTTCGGGCGGCGCTCGGGCTCGCGGAGAGCCTCGGAGCCGCCGGCATCCAGATGTACGCCTCGCGCGGGGAGTACACGCCGGAGAAGCTGACGGCGTCCGCGCGGCGCGAACTGCTCGACATGGTCCGCTCGCACGGGCTCGAGTTTTCGGCGATATGCGGCGACTTCGGGCACGGCTTCGGCAAGAAGGAGCTTAACGCGGAGCTCATCGAGAAGTCGAAGCGCGTCATGGACCTTGCAAAGGATCTCGGCACCGACATCGTGACTACGCACATCGGCGTCGTGCCGTCCAATCCGTCGCACGAGCGCTATAAGGTCATGCAGGAGGCGTGCCGCGAGCTTGCGGAGTATGCCGATACACTCGGCGGCCACTTCGCCATCGAGACCGGCCCCGAGACTGCCGACACGCTCAAGGGCTTCCTCGACGGGCTCGGCTCGAAGGGCGTCGCCGTCAACTTCGACCCGGCAAACTTCGTCATGGTGACGGGAGACGATCCGGTGAAGGGCGTCTACACCCTCCGCGACTACATAGTTCACACCCACGCGAAGGACGGCGTGAAGCTCCTTGACATCGACCCTGAGATAATCTACGGCGTCATCGAGGACGCCATCCAGGAGGGCAGAGCGTTCGAGGAGGTGCCGCTCGGCGAGGGAAGCGTAGACTTCCCCGTCTGGCTTGCGGCTCTCGAGGAAGTCGGGTACAGGGGATTTCTTACGATAGAGCGCGAGGTCGGCGCCGACCCGACGGCGGACATCCGTCTCGCGGCGGACTTCCTGAGAAAACTGATGTAACGAACGGCGCCGCGTCATGCGGCGGAACAATAAACGTGAGGAGGAAAAGAATATGGCAAAACTCAGAGTCGGCGTCGTAGGCGTCGGAAATATTTCAAACGAGCATATTCAGGCGTACCTGAAGAACCCGGCGGTCGAGCTCGTGAGCTTCTGCGACATCAACGAGAAGCAGCTGAAGCTTATGGACGAGAAGTACGGCATAACGAAGCTCTACTCGGACTACAACGAGATGTTTAAGGCGGAGCAGCTCGACGCGGTGAGCGTCTGCGTCTGGAACAGCCAGCACGCGCCGGTCACTATTGCGGCGCTCAACGCCGGACTGAACGTCCTCTGCGAGAAGCCGATGGCGACCTCTGTAGAGGATGCGGAGGCGATGAAGGCCGCCGCCGAGAAGAACGGCAAGCTCCTGATGATAGGCTTTGTCCGCCGGTACGGCAACGACTGCTCGCTCCTGAAGGATTTCGTCGCGAGCGATTTCTTCGGCGAGATGTACTACGCGAAGGCGACATACCTCCGCCGCAACGGCAACCCCGGCGGCTGGTTCGGCGACAAGAGCCGTTCGGGCGGCGGCCCGCTCATCGACCTCGGCGTACACGTCATCGACCTCACCCGCTACATCATGGGTAACCCCAAGCCGGTGTCGGTCTACGGCGCGACCTTCCGCAAGCTCGGGAACCGTCCGAACATCAAGAGCGGCAAGGGCTACACGTCGGTCTCGGCCGGCGCGGAGGATATATGCGACGTTGAGGACCTCGCAAGCGCGATGATACGCTACGACAACGGCGCGGTCCTGTCGATAGAGGCGGCGTTCAGCCTCAACATCAAGCACGACGAGGGCAAGATAGAGCTCTTCGGCACCAAGGGCGGCGCGAAGATAGAGCCGGAGGTAGAGCTTTATACCGAGATGAACGACTACCTCGCGGACGTGAACTTCGCCCACAACACCGCGCTCGACTTCAACGGGCTCTTCGCAAACGAGATAAATCACTTCGTGGACTGCGTGACAAAGGGCGAGCCCTGCCGCAGTCCCGCGAAGGACGGCGTCGATATAATGAAGATACTCTGCGCCGTCTACAAGTCGGCGGAGACCGGGCACGAGGTCGTGCTTGACTGACATGATTTTTACCGACCTGTATCTTCCCGCCGGGGACGGCTGGGAAAAGGGAGAGCTGAGAGTCGAAAACGGCGTGGTTTCGGCCTCCGGCGACGGTGAGAGGATAAGCCTCGGCGGCGCGAGAGCGCTGCCGGGGCTTATAGACACGCACATACACGGAGCGTTCGGCGAGGCGTTTGACCACGCGGACGCCGACCTGCACCGCGCGGCGAGGATGCTCGCGCGGGCGGGCGTCACCGCGTTCGCGCCGACGCTCTCTGCGCTCGGCGAGCAGGACGCGCTCGCGGCGATACGGAACATAGTCGCGGCGAGCCGCGTTCAGGGCGCGGACGAGGCGCGGATACTCGGCATACACCTCGAGGGGCCGTTCGTCTCGCCGAAGCGCGCGGGCGCGCTCAACCCGGAAAACCTGCGCCTGCCGGACGTCCGGCTCTTCCGCGAGCTCGTCGGGGCGGGAGAGGGGCGTGTGAAGCTGATGACTGTCGCGCCGGAGCTCGAGGGCGCGTCGGAGCTCGCGGCGGAGGCCGCGCGCCTCGGCGTGAAGCTCTCAATGGGTCACTCGACGGCGTCCTACAAGCAGGCGGAGGCGGCGGTGGACGCCGGGTTCCGCCGCGCGACGCACGTCTTTAACGGCATGGTGCCGTTCGCGCACCGCGAGCCGGGACTTCTCGGCGCGGCGCTCACCGACCCTCGCGTCGAGTGCGAGATGATATGCGACCTCGTCCACCTCTCCGCGCCGGCGGTGAAGCTCGTGCTGCTTGCGAAGGGCGCGGCGCGCGTCACCGCCATAAGCGACGCGGTGAGCGGCGCGGGTCTCGGGGACGGCGAGCACGAGCTCGGCGGCGTGAAGTACCGCATTTCGGGCGGCGTCGCGCGCCTCCCGGACGGCACGATTTGCGGAAGCTGCCGCACGCTCGACGCGGCGCTGAAAAATCTCCTGTCGCTCGGAGTCGCGCCCGGGGACGCGGCGCGGATATGCGCCGCAAATCCCGCCCGCGCGCTCGGCGTGGAGGACGCCGGCGGCTTCTCTGACGGCATGTGCGCCGACTTCGTCACGGTGGACGAGGCGGGCGCAGTGGAGAGCGTGTATCTCGCGGGCGAGCGTGTGAGGTGAGATGATGACCGATTACGAAGTGAGCGGCGCGCCCTCCGAGGAGGAGCGCGCCATACGTCTGGAGATATTCGTGGAGGAGCAGGGCTTCAAGGTCGAGTTTGACGAGCTCGACGAGCCTGGAAAGTCGCTGCACCTCCTTTTCCGCGAGGGCGGAGAGGCCGCCGCCGTGTGCAGGATATATCCCTCCGACAGGAGCGGCGAGTGGAACATAGGCCGCGTAGCCGTGCGGAAGAAGTTCCGCGGCGGCGGGCGCGGAAGGGCGGTGATGGCCGCCGCCGAGCGCGAGTGCCGCACGCACGGCGCGAAGAGCACCGCCGTCTCGGCACAGGTGCAGGCGCGCGGCTTCTACGAGAGCTGCGGCTATGCGGCGGAGGGGAAGGTATACCTCGACGAGCACTGCCCGCACATACATATGACAAAGGTGTTGCAAGAGCCGTAGAGTTGTGCGGCAAATCCGTGGGCAAGGCCCGCAGATTTGCCGCACGCTATTCTTTAGGCAGCGCGACGCGGACGGTGAGCCGTCCCCCGGAGTACTCGGCGGAGATGCCGCCGCCCATGCGGCGCATGAGCGTCCGCGCTATCGAGAGGCCGAGGCCGGTGGAGCTCCGCGCCGTATCGACGGTGTAGAAGCGGTCGAAGAGCCGCCCGACCTGCACCTCGTCAAGCCCCGGCGCGGAGTTTGAGAACGTGACCTCGCCGCCCTCGGTGAGGACTATGTCGAGGTCGCCCGCGCTGTACTTTACGGCGTTGCTTATCAGGTTTGAGAATACGCGGACGAGAGCGGCGCGGTCGAGCGTCCGCACGACCTTCCGCTCCGGCAGTAAGACCGCCGGCTCTATGCCGCGCGAGGTGAGCGCGGCATAGCCCGCCGCGACGCACTCCTCGAGGACGGCGTTTACAGACACCGCCTCTGGCTCGTCCCCGGCGCCGCCGGAGAGGATGACCGAGTAGCGGAAAAGCTCCTCGGTGAGGCCTGTCATGAACTCCGCGCGGCCGCGTATCACGTCGAGGTAACGCGCGACGGCGTCGCTCTTTTCCACTCGGTCGAGCAGGTCGAGGTATCCGCATATCGCGGTGAGCGGCGTGCGGAGGTCGTGGGAGATGTTCGTGACGGCGCTCTTCAGCTCCTCGTCTCCGCGCAGGAAGCGAAGCCGCTCCGCGCGGAGCACCCGCAGCTCACGGTTTGCCGCCTCCGCAAGCGACCGCATTCGCCGGTCGCGCGAGGATATGTCGATAAGCGTGTTCGTGTCGGACATGAGGCGGTCGTGAAACGCCTCCTCTATCTCCCGTGCGCTTTTTCGCATGACGAGTATCTTCATAAGGAGCAGGAGGGAGAGAATAGAAGCCGCTCCCGCCGCCGTCCATGCCAACACAGTCATCAGAACCTCCTATTTCAGGTTTTTCCTTCGGAACGCGAGCATACCCGCGGCGTTCACGACGGCGGAGAGGACGAGCATGAGCGCCGCCGCGCGGACGGGGTGCTCAAGCGTCGCGTTTGTCATGAGAATGGCGGGCCCGGTAGGAAGCAGCTCGAGCAGACGCTCGAGCACCGCGCGCGCCGTCCCCGAGACGTAGAGCGGGTTCGGCTCCGGGTTCGTCATCACAAACTCACCGTTTATATATACCATTCCGCCGGTCAGCTCCGGCTCGAGCAGACGGTCGTCTATGCCGCTTGCCGCGAGGATGAGCACCGTCCAGACGGCAATGCAGACTATCACCGCGAGCGCGCGGTTCGTGACATGCATTGATACGGCGCAGAATATCGCCGTGAACGCCGCCGTGTAGCAGACGAGGGCGAGAATGTACGCGGCAAACACGCCCCAGCCGAAGGCAGGCGCGCCGATAACGACAAAGCATGGGATCTGCCCCAGAAGGAAAACAGTTGTGAGTATCAGATCCGCCGCGAAGCACACGAGAAAGTTTGAGAAGTAGACGCCGCCGCGGGTGTGGCCGACGATGAGCTTGCCGCGTATTCCTCCGTCGGTGTACTCGAAGCCGAGGAACAGGCTTACCAGAGCGGCAAAGAACGCCGAAATGAACGGCGTGAGCTCGAATATGAAGTATTCAAGCGGCTTCTCACGCCCTTCTTCAAGCATAATGAGGTAGTTTTCGACGCCGCCGGTAAATGCGTAAAGCAGGGAAAGGGCGAGCAACGCGAAGGCGCATATCCAGAAGAATTTGTCTCTCCGCAGACGGCAGAAGCCGGCGCACAGAAGTCGGTTCATTCCGCGTCACCTCCCACGAGCCGGATGTAGTAGCTCTCGAGGCTCTCGTCGTGCTCCTCCACAGAGAGGAGCTCGCACCCCTCCTCACCGAGCTCACGGACGAGGGCGGAGACGGAGGGCTTTGCGTATATATCCGCCGACGTCGGCGAGAGTATGCGGTACTCCAGGGACATGCGCCCAAGCACGCGCGCGAGCGCGCGGACGTCGCTCACTTCGACGCGCGTGCGTTTCTCGGCGGAAGCTTCCAGCTCCTCCGCGCTTATCTCGCGGACGATGCGTCCCCGGTCGATAAAGCCGTAGCAGGTCGCGAGCTTTGAGAGCTCGCCGAGTATGTGGCTCGAGACGAGAACGGTCATCTGCCGCTCGCGGTTGAGCTTCAGTATGAGCTCGCGTATCTCGACGATACCCTGCGGGTCGAGCCCGTTCGTCGGCTCGTCGAGGACGAGAAAGTCCGGGTCGCCCGCGAGCGCGACGGCTATGCCGAGCCGCTGGCGCATACCGAGCGAGAAGTGGCGCGCCTTTTTGCGCCCCGTCTTGTCCAGCCCGACGAGGCGGAGGATGCCGTCTATCCCCTCAAACGACGGAAGGCCGAGTATCCTGTACTGTTGGCGAAGGTTGTCCTCCGCCGACATATCGAGATATATCGACGGAGCCTCCACCACCGCGCCCATCCTGCGGCGGCTCTTCGCGATGCCGCGCTCGGTGTTCCGCCGCCCGTAGAGTGTGTACCCGCCGCCGGTCGGCTCCTGAAGACCGCAGATAACGCGGATAAGCGTCGTCTTGCCCGCGCCGTTCTTGCCGACGAAGCCGTAGATCGACCCCTTCGGGACGTTCATGTCGAGCCCGTCGAGCGCCCTAAAGCCCCGGTAGCTCTTGCCAAGGGCGCTCGTTTGAAGAACATATTCCATATCGTATTACCTCCTTTGTCCGGTGAGCCTATCATACCGAAAAAAGGTTGAGAAAGCGGTAAAGAAAACGGTGGAGATCTAGTTGAGATTTTCCGAAAGCCGGAAGCCAATCCCCCAGACCGCCTCGATGTACTCCTTTCCTCCGGCGGCGCGGAGCTTGGAGCGGAGGTGGCTCATGTGGGTCTTGAGCGAGCTTTCGGTGCAGTCGGGCGTGTCGGAGCTTATCCGATCGAGAAGCTGCGACTTTGTGACGACCTGCGCCTTGTTTGCCATCAGCAGCTTGAGAATGGCAAACTCCGTCCGCGTCAGGCGGACGGGACACCCCGCCGCCTCGACCGTGCGGGCGTCCGGGTCGAGCGAGAGATCCCCGCACCTCAGGGCGGAGGGCACAGTACCGCCGTCCCGCAGGCGCGCGGCTACCCTCGCGAGCAGCTCGCGGAGCTGGAAGGGCTTTGTGACGTAGTCGGCGGCGCCGCCGAGGAGGAGCGCCACCTTGTCCTCGACGTCCGCCTTGGCGCTCACGACTATCGTGGGTATGCCTCGAAGCTTCGGCAGCACCTCCTCGCCGGAGAGGCCGGGAAGCATCAGATCGAGAAGCACGAGGTCGGGCACGGAGCGCGAGAGAAGCAGCAGAGCTTCCGTGCCGGAGTAGGCGCGGAGAACTTCGTACCCCTCGCGCGAAAGCGCCTCCTCGAGAAGATTCCCGATATGTACGTCGTCATCTATGACAAGAATGGTTTTCATCGTATTGACCTCTATTATTGTTTCCCCAGAAACTCACCCGGCTGGACAATAGGTTTGTCGGAAGCAGAGTATCGTCCTGTTCTGGCAGTAATGGTGTTGTGTCTGTGTCGGGAGAGGAATTTTTAAGGGAGAGGGCGGAGCCCTCTCCCTTAAACGCGCTTTTTGGATACTTTTTGCGCGAGCAAAAAGTAATGCAGGGGTGCGGGGCGGCACAGCCCCGCCGGGGGTGCGGGGGCAGAGCCCCCGCAAAGGTGTCGGTAGAGCTCTGCTCTACTAGGGACGCGGGGTCACCCCGCGAATGCTCGCGGGGCTTCCCCGCTGGAGGGGTGCGGGGCGGCACAGCCCCGCGAAGCCTTCGGAACCGCCAGGTTCCGCATATTCGTACGGGGTTCTACCCCGTAACAGGGACGCGGGGCTTCCCCGCCGGAGGGGTGGGAGCTTCCCCGCTGTACGGGGCGGGCTCGCCCCGCAGGTCACATCCTCTCCTGATCCTCTTCGGATATGTGCGCCGACGTGAACTGGCTCTGCCACAGGTCGGCGTAGAAGCCGTTTGCGGCAAGCAGGCTCTCGTGCGTGCCCTGCTCCACGATGGTGCCGTGGTTCATGACGAGTATCAGGTCCGCGCCGCGTATCGTCGAGAGGCGGTGCGCTATGACAAAGCTCGTACGGTTCTTCATCAGCTCGTTCATCGCGGTCTGAATGAGGACCTCGGTCCGGGTATCGACCGAGCTCGTCGCCTCGTCGAGAATGAGTATCTCCGGGTCGGCGAGGAACGCGCGCGCTATCGTGAGCAGCTGGCGCTGTCCCTGCGAGATGTTCGAGGCCTCCTCGTTTATCTCGGTATTGTAGCCGTCCGGAAGTGTGCGGATGAAGTGGTCGGCGCGCGCCGCGCGGCTCGCCGCGACTATCTGCTCGTCGGTGGCGTCCGGGCGTCCGTAGGCTATGTTGTCGCGGATGCTTCCGCGGAAGAGCCATGTGTCCTGAAGCACCATGCCGAACATCGAGCGGAGATTGCTCCGCGGCATGTCGCGGATGTCCACGCCGTCCACGGTGATGCCGCCGCCCTCGACGGGATAGCTGTGTCCCGCGATGTTCACCGCGCCGTCCTGCACCTTGTAGACCGTGCCGTTTATCTTCACCTCGCCGCCCGAGACGGGGTAGCTGCTGCCGTCAACGGTGACGGTGCGGCTCCCGTTCACGTCGTAGAAGCGCATGAGGAGGTTGACAAGCGTGGTCTTGCCCGCGCCGGTAGGACCGACTATAGCTATCGTCTCGCCGGGGTGGACGTCTATGGACATGTCCTCCATGAGGACGTTGTCCTCGGTGTAGCCGAAGCGGACGTGCTCGAACTTAACGGCGCCCTGCGGCTTCTCGATGGTGATGGCGTTCGGGATGTCCGCCGGCTCCTCGACCTGGTCAAGTATCTCGAAGATACGCTCCGCCGAGGCTATGGTGGACTGGAGGGTGTTCGCTATCGACGAAGTCTGCTGTATCGGCTGGTTGAACTGGCGGACGTACTGCGTGAACGACTGTATCTCGCCGATGCCGGGGAGCATACCGTTCGACACGAGCATACCGCCTATGACGCAGACGAGGACGTAGCCGGTGTTGCCGAGCATTCGGCTGATAGGCATTATCATGCCGGAGATGAACTGCGCGCTCACCGAGTAGGTGTAGTAGCGGTCGTTTATCTCGTCGAATTCCTCGATGCTCTCTTCCTCGCGGCCGTAGGCCTGAACTATCTTGTGGCCGGTGAACATCTCCTCGACGTGACCGTTGATGTCGCCGAGAGCCGCCTGCTGGCCGACGAAGTATCTCTGGCTCTTGGGCGCTATGACGTAGACGACGAGGATGTAGAACGGCGTGATGCAGAGCACGACGAGGGTGAGTATCCAGCTTATCGTGAGCATCATCGCGAGGACGCCCACGAGGGTTATCACCGACGATATTATCTGCGTCATCGACTGCTGGAGAGTGTTCGAGACATTGTCGATGTCGTTTGTGACGCGGCTCAGTATCTCGCCGTGGGTGTTCTGGTCGAAGTACTTGAGCGGGAGCTTGGAGAGCTTCGCATCGACGTCGCTGCGCATCGTGCGGACGAGGCGCTGGGAGACGCCTATCGCCGTCCACTGCTGGATAAACGAGAAGAGCGACGACGCGACGTATATCGCACCGAGAATGAGTATCCACCGAAGCAGCGCCTTGGTGTCAAGCGTGCCGGTGCGGAACGCGCGGTCGATGACGTTTATCGCGAGACCCTGCACTCTCGGCGAGAAGATGTTCGCTATCGACGAGAGTACGCAGAGCACCGCCACGAGCAGAAGCGCCCACTTGAACTTTCCGATGTAGACTATCGAGCGCTTGAGGCTTCCCTTGAAGTCCTTCGCCTTCTCGCCGGGCATTCCGGGACGGCCGGGCGGGCCTCCTCCGGGCCCTCCGCGCCGCATCGGACGGCGCGCGCCGGGCTTCTGCGCGTACTTGGACTGGACGACTATCGGGTTGCCCTTTTTGTCGCGGAGCACGGCGGGCGCGCCCTGCGGGATGTTCTTGGGGTCGAAGCCCTTCGGCGCCTTCTTCGGGTCGAAGTTCTTCGGCATGTTCTTCGGGTCAAAGCCCTTGGGAGGTGTGTTGTTGCTGTTCATGCTATATCCTCCTCCTTGAGCTGGCTTGCGACGATCTCGCGGTAGACCTGGCAGGATTCCATCAGCTCGGAATGCTTTCCGATGCCGACGAGCTTGCCCTCGTCGAGGACGAGTATGCGGTCGGCCGACATGACGGTGCTGACGCGCTGCGCGACGATGAGCACCGTGCTCTCACGCGAGACGGGCCGCAGCGCCTCGCGCAGCGCGGCGTCGGTCTTGAAGTCGAGCGCTGAGAAGCTGTCGTCAAAGATGTATATTTCGGGACGGCGGACGAGCGCGCGCGCTATCGAAATGCGCTGCTTCTGACCGCCGGAGACGTTCGTCGCGTCCTGCGCGAGCATCGAGTCGAAGCCCTCCGGCATTGCCTCGATGAAGTCGAGCGCCTGAGCTATCCGCGCGGCGTCGCGGACCTCCTCGTCGGTGGCGTCCGGCTTGCCGTAGCGGATGTTCTCGGATATAGAGCCGGTGAAGAGCAGAGCCTTCTGCGGGATGTAGCCGATGCGGCCGCGAAGGTCGTTCTTCCGCATGTCGCGGACGTCCACGCCGTCCACCTTCACCGAGCCCTCCGCCACGTCGTAGAAGCGCGGTATAAGGTTGATGAGCGTGCTCTTGCCCGAGCCGGTGGAGCCGATTATGGCGACCGTCTCGCCCGGGTCGGCGGTAAATGTTATGTCCTCGAGAACGGCGTTCTCCGCGCCGGGATAGCGGAAGGTGACGTGGTCGAACGTGACCTTGCCGTGTATCTTCTCGGAGGGGGTGATGGGCTTTGCCGGGTCGTCGATGCTCGGATTTTCCTCGAGGACGGCGCCGATACGGTTTATCGACACCATGGCGCGCGGGATCATCGTGAACATCATCGAGGCCATCATCACGCTCATGAGTATCTGCATGAGGTACTGCGTGAACGCCATCAGGTCGCCGGCGGAGATATTTCCCTCGGCCGCTCTCCAGCCGCCGAACCACAGGACTGCCAGCGCCGCGCCGTTGAAGATGAGCATGTTGAGCGGCTGCATGAGCGTCATGCGGTGCATGGCCTTCAATGAGGTCTCGGTGAGGTCGTAGTTCGCGTCGTCAAAGCGCTTGCGCTCGCGGTCTACGTTGTTGAACGCGCGGATGACGCGCATGCCGGAGAGCTTCTCGCGGAGCACGCGGTTGAGCGTGTCCAGCTTCGTCTGCATGACCTTGAAGAGCGGGGTCGTGACCTTGATGTTCAGCACGACGACGAGGGCGAGCAGCGGCATGGCTATCGCGACTATCCACGCGAGGCTCGGCGCCTTCGTCACCGCCATGATGATGCCGCCGATGAGGTTCAGAGGCATGTTGACCATCATGCGCAGGCCGAAGGAGAGCATCATCTGGACCTGTCCGACGTCGTTTGTCGTACGGGTGATGAGCGACGAGGTGCCGAACTTGTCAACCTCGTGCAGAGAGTAGCTGCTGACCTTGCGGAAGACGTCGCCGCGCAGGTCGCGCCCGAAGCCCATCGAGGAGCGGGCGGCGATGTAGTTCGCGCCGAAGTCGGTAAGCGACACGAGCAGGCTCGTGAGGAGCATGTACGCGCCGATGCGTATTATCGTGCCGGTGTCGCCGACTACCTCGCCCGCCGCGTTCGTCGCGCCGATGCCCTTGTTGACGATGTCGCTCATCAGGCTCGGCAGGTAGAGCTCGAACATTGCCGAGGCGAAGAGCAGCACCAGCGTCAGAAAGACGAGCAGCCGGTAGGGCTTGAGTTTGTGAAGAATGAGTCGCAAAAATCGTCACTCCTTTTAAATCAGTCCGAATACTGTTTTTCTTTTTCGTTGAAGAACTCGCAGGTCTTTGCGATGAGCTCCGCGAGCTTTTCCGCGTCCCCGCCGCCGAGGTATCCGGCAAACTCGCGGAAGTTCTGCAGGAGCACGTCCCGATGTCCCTCCAGCGTTGAGTTCCCGAGCTCGGTGAGGGCGATGTGCACCTCGCGCTTGTCCTTCGGGGACTGCTCGCGCAGGACGAGCCCGCGGCCCTCAAGCGAGTTGATGTGCTGGGTTATCGTGGGCGAGCTCACGCGGAGCATGCGGCTGAGGTCTCGCACCCGTATCGGGTGACCGGTGTGCTCGCTGCCGCGGACGGCGAAGAGTATCCGCGTCTCCGCGTTCGTGAGGCCGGGGGCGGGGACCTTCATCCACGGCGTGTGCATCAGCCGGAAGAACAGGCTGACAAGCCTCAGCTCGACCGGCTCGGACGGGTCGGGCATAGGCGGCTCGGGCGGACGTTTGCCGTCCGGCGCGGGGGGTTCGGGGAAGGGCTGTCTCACTATTGTTGGATCCTCCTTTCCGAATTGTTAGGAAACCTATTATTTTGACTACCTACTTATTTTAGTAGGTTGCTTACCTAATGTCAAGAACTTTTTCAAAATATTTCAGATTTGGCGATACGCACTAAAACAGGAGTGTCAAGATATGTACTTCTGCGCGATTTGACGGAGCTGTGCGTCGGAAGATGCGCACCCTTGCAAAACGCGCAAAACATGATACAATAGCTATGTATTTCTGTTTGAATTAAGTATAAACGCGGAAAAGAAGTACGTCCACGACATATCATACGGTTTTTGTTGTGTTTATGCCAAACGGGGAGAACAGCTGCTCCCGCGATAAGGAGACTCTATGGAAGAAACAAGGGAAAAAGAAGTTGAGCGCGCCGTGCTCGTCGGTCTCGACTGCCCGCTCCTTGAGCATGACAGCTCGGACTACGAGAGCATGGAGGAGCTTGCCCTGCTGCTCGAGGCGGCGGGCGGGGAGTGCGTCGGCTCGGTGCTGCAAAGGCGTCCCGCGCCGGACGCCGCGACGTTTATCGGCGAGGGCAAGGCGGAGGAGATAAAGAAGCTCGCGGAGGAGAACGGCGCGGAGCTCGTCATCTTTGACAACGAGCTGTCCCCGAGCCAGCTTCGGAACCTCTCGAAGGCGCTCGACACGACCGTCCTCGACCGTCCCGCGCTGATACTCGACATCTTTGCCGGCCGAGCCCGCACGAGCGAGGGACGGCTCCAGGTCGAGCTCGCGCAGTACCGATATATGCTGTCCAAACTCTCGGGACTCGGCACGGCGATGAGCCGCCTCGGCGGCGGAATAGGCACGCGCGGCCCGGGCGAGAGCAAGCTCGAGAGCGACCGGCGGCACATCCGCCGGAGGATAGCGCACCTCGAGGAGGAGTTCGAGCGCGTCCGCCGCGTGCGCGGCACACAGCGCGAGCGGCGGGTGAAGAGCGGCGTGCCGACGGTGGCGATAGTCGGCTACACGAACGCGGGGAAGTCAACGCTCCTCGGCGCGCTCTGCGGCGGCGTCGCCGGCAGGGACAGGCTCTTTGACACCCTCGACCCGACGACGCGCGCCTACACCGCGCCGGACGGGTTCAGGCTGATATTTTCGGACACGGTCGGGTTCGTGCGGAAGCTGCCGCACACGCTTGTCGAGGCGTTCAAGGCGACGCTCGAGGAGCTTGAGTATGCGGACGCCATACTTCATGTGATAGACTACTCCTCGCCCGAGTGGGAGCGGCAGGCGGAGGTCACCGAGTCGCTTATAGAGGAGCTCGGGGCGGCGGCAACGCCGAGGATACGGGTCTTCAACAAGATGGACCTCTGCGCGGAACCCGCGCCGCTCCGCGAAAACGACGTCGCGATATCCGCGGCGAAGGGCGAGGGTCTGGACAGGCTCACAGCGTCTCTGCGGGCGGCGCTCGCGAAGCCGAAGCGCCCGGTGACGTTTGCGCTCGAATACTCGCAGCTCGCTCTTGTCGAGTGGCTGCGCGAAAGAGCCGGGGCGGTCGAGGTCGAGTACGAGCCGGGAACGGTGACGGTTCGGGCGGAGTGCGACGAGCTGACGGTGCAGTATCTCAAAAGCAGGGGAGCGGTCGAGAAATGAACGACGAATATCTTGTGCCGTTCCTCGAGCACGCGGAGGACGAGTTTACAGAGAAGCGCTCGCGGTTTGTCGGCAGGCTCTGGCGCGTCGAGAGCGAGGCGGAGGCGCAGGAGATAATCGCCGAGACGAAGAAGAAATTCTGGGACGCCTCGCACAACGTCTCGGCGTGGTCGCTTGCGGGCGGCGTCACCCGCTGTTCGGACGACGGCGAGCCCTCCGGCACGGCGGGGCGTCCGGTGCTCGAAGTCCTCACGCGCGAGGGTGTGACGAACTGTCTCTGCATCGTGACGCGGTACTTCGGCGGCATACTTCTAGGCGCGGGCGGACTCATCCGCGCCTACGCGCGCGGCGCAAAGATAGCGCTCGACGCGGCGGGCGTCGCCGCGATGAAGAAGGTGAGCGTCTACTCCACGCGCGTTGACTACACCTTCTTCGAACGGATGCGCCTCGAGATCGAGGCCGCCGGCGGCGGGCTCGACGGCACGGAGTACACCGACGCCGTCACCATGGATTACTGGATACCCGGCGGGGAGGAGGAGCGGTTCCGCCTCCGCGCCGTCGAGCTGACGGCGGGGGCGGTCGATCCGCGCCCTTGCGGCGAGCGGCGGCGCGCGGTGAGGATAAGGTAGCGCTTTCGGAGGACACGTCGGCGCCGCGAAAAAGGTCGGATTTTTTTGCGGCAAAAAAGAGTGTTTTGGTAAGCGGGCGGCGTAATATATAGTAGGACGGAGATGATGCGCCATGACCCTGAGAGAGCACTATGAGGAGCTGGAGCGCGCGACGCTTGCGGACTACGCGACGCTTGCCGCGAACTCCGCCGGCAGAGCGCGGGAGGAGGAGCCGTGCCCGATACGCACCTGCTTCCAGCGCGACATTGACAGGGTGATACATTCAAAGGCTTTCCGGCGCCTCAAGCACAAGACGCAGGTCTTCCTGCGCCCGGAGGGCGACCACTACCGCACCCGCCTCACGCACACGCTGGAGGTCGCGCGGATAGCGCGCACCATCGTGCGCGGTCTGCGGCTCAACGAGGATCTTGTCGAAGCGCAGGCGCTCGCGCACGACCTCGGACACACGCCGTTCGGCCACGCCGGGGAGTACGCCCTCGACGAGGTAGTGCCCGGAGGGTTTGCCCACAACGAGCAGTCCGCACGCGTTGTGGAGATACTCGAGCGGAACGGGAAGGGCCTGAACCTCTCGGCAGAGGTCGTGGATGGCGCGCTCTGCCACAGCGGAGACGCCGAGGCGATGACGCCGGAGGGTCGCGTACTGAAGTTTGCGGACAGGATAGCCTACATAAACCACGATATTGACGACGCGATACGCGCCGGCATCCTCCGCGGGGAGGACATACCGAAGCGCCTGCGCGACACGCTCGGCGAGACTTACAGCGAGCGGATAAATACGATGGTCCTCGACGTCATACTCTCAAGCGACGGAGGGGAGATACGCATGAGCGATACGGTCGGTCCCGCCATGAACGAGCTGCGCGACTTCATGTTCGAGCGAGTCTACCGCAACCCCACGGCGAAGGGCGAGGAGGGCAAGGCCAAGGAGATGCTGAAGATGCTCTACGGCTACTATGCGGAGCACCCGGAGGCACTTCCCGAGGACGACCGATATCTCGTCGAAGAATACGGCGCGGAGCGCGCGGCGGCGGACTACATCTCCGGCATGACCGACAATTACGCTGTCGAACGCTTCACGGAGCTGTTTATACCCTATGGGTGGACAAAGCACAGCTGAAACAGCTTGCATTTTCCCGCAAATGGCGGGTTATGAATATTTTTCCGCCGTGTTGGGGATTATTGTAACGCACGGCGGAAGGAAAGGAGGACAGGGTGCCGATACCTCAGTCGTTTTTGGACGAGCTCGTTGAGCGGAGCGACATCGTTGACGTCGTGAGCGAATATGTCGAACTGAAGCAGAAGGGCACAAATCTGTTTGGACTCTGTCCCTTCCACTCGGAAAAGACGCCGTCCTTCTCGGTAAACCGCGACAAGCAGATATTCCACTGCTTCGGCTGCGGCGAGGGAGGCGGAGTCATAACCTTTATAATGAAGGCGGAAAATCTCGGGTTCGTGGACGCCGTGAAGCACCTTGCGGCGCGGGTCGGCATGACCGTCCCCGAGGATGGGGACGCCGACACGTCGAAGCGGCGCGCGCAGGTACTCGCGCTCAATAAGGAAGCGGCGCGCCGCTTCCACGCGAACCTCTACTCTCCGGGCGGCCGGCGGGGACTTGAGTATTTCTACTCGCGCGGCCTCACCGACAGGACGATAAGGCGCTTCGGCCTCGGATGGGCGCCGGACAGCTGGGACGACCTTCTCGGCGGGATAAAGGGCTACGAGAAGTCGCTCTTTCTCGAGGCGGGGCTCGCCGTCGCGAACAGGAAGGGCGGGCTCTACGACAGGTTCCGCGGCCGGGTTATGTTCCCGATAATCGACCTCCGGGGAGAGGTCATAGGCTTCGGAGGGCGGGTGCTTGACGACTCGCAGCCGAAGTATTTGAACAGCCCGGAGACGATAGCGTTCTCGAAGAGCCGCAACCTCTTTGCGATGAACCTCGCAAAGAAATCGACCTATCCCGCGATGATACTCGCCGAAGGGTATATGGACGTGATAAGCCTCCACCAGGCGGGATTTTCGAGCGCGGTCGCGTCACTCGGCACGGCGCTCACCGACGCGCAGGCGCGGCTCATCTCGCGCTACAAGCAGGAGGCGGTGATAGCCTACGACATGGACGCCGCGGGACGCGGCGCCGCGGAGCGGGCGATAAAGCTCCTCGAGGACGCGGGCATCAAGGTGAAGCTCATAGACATGGCGGGCGCGAAGGACCCGGACGAGTTCATCAAGCGGTTCGGGGCGGACGCGCTCTCGGCGCGGCTCACGCAGTCGGAGGGGCACATCGAGTACCGCTTCGGCACGCTCCGAGGGAAGTACGACCTCTCAAGCGACGAGGGGAGGATAAGCTTCCTTCATGAAGCGGCGGCGATGCTCGCGGAGCTTTCAAGCCCCGCCGAGCGCGCGGTGTACAGCTCGCGCGTGGCGGAGCTCGCGGGAGTTAGGGCGGAGGCCGTCGCCGACGAGGTGGCGATCGCGCGGAAGAAAAAGGCCGGCAAGGAACGCTCGGCGGAGCGGCGGCGGGAGCTCAATCCCGTGGCCGCAATGCAGCCGAAGGAGCGCGAGGTGCGGTATTCGGACACGAAGTCGGCCCGCGCGGAGGAGGGGCTCATCCGATGTATGTATTCGGACGGAGAGCTGCTCCGAAAGGCGCGTGAGGCTCTGCCGCCGGAGCATTTCAGCTCGGAGACGCTCGCGAAGGCGTATTCCGCGATGCTCGAAGCGGCGGACGAGGGCAGAGCGCTTTCGCCCGCGATATTCGAGGGCAGGCTGACGCCGGCGGAGCTGTCGCTTGTCATGAAGGTCTTGATGGATCCGGAGCCGGGCGGCGAGGCGGCGTTTTCAAGTTACATAGAGGTCGTGCGCGCGGGGTACGAGCAAAGACAGGAGCCGGACGGTCTCGTGGAAAGATGGCAGAAGTTGAAAAAGACAAAGGGCTGGGAGGATAAAGAAGATGGCGAGTAATAATATTCAGAAGACACCCTCGGAGGAGGGAAAAAAGACTCTGCTCACGAACCTCATCGAGCGTGGCAAGGAGAACGGCAAGCTGGACAGCGCGGACATCAAGATGGTAATAGACGAGCTCGAGCTTGACGACGACCAGATAGAAAAGCTCTACGACACGCTCGAGGCGAACTCGATAGAGGTCGCGGTCGAGGACGAGGAGATAGAGGCGCTCGAACGCATCGACGACGATATGGACGTCCCCCCGGAGGAGCTTGAGAGCATCGAGGAGATAACCGAGGACGAGCTTGTGGACACACAGTCGCTTGCGGACAGCTTCAAGCTCGACGACCCGGTGCGCATGTACCTCAAGGAGATAGGCTCGGTGGACCTGCTCTCCAGCGCGGACGAGGAGATAGAGCTTGCTCAGGACATCGGCAAGGGCTACGAGGCGCGCGACCTTCTCGAAAAGCTCGAAGCCGCGCGGCAGGCGGGCGGCGACCTCCCGGAGGAGCTCGCCGCGATAGACGAGGCGAAGGAGAAGGAGCTGAAGGCCGCCGTTGAGCGCGGCAACCGCGCAAAGAAAAAGCTCACCGAAGCGAACCTCCGCCTTGTAGTCAGCATAGCGAAGCGGTACGTCGGGCGCGGGATGCTCTTCCTCGACCTCATCCAGGAGGGCAATCTCGGTCTCATCAAGGCTGTCGAGAAGTTCGACTACACCAAGGGCTACAAGTTCTCGACCTACGCGACATGGTGGATACGTCAGGCGATAACCCGCGCCATCGCGGATCAGGCGCGCACGATACGCATACCCGTCCACATGGTAGAGACGATAAATAAGGTCATCCGCGTCTCGCGTCAGCTCCTTCAGGAGCTCGGTCACGACCCCCAGCCTGAGGATATCGCCGAGAGGATGGATATGCCGGTGGACAAGGTTCGCGAGATAATGAAGATAGCGCAGGAGCCGGTATCGCTCGAGACCCCGATAGGCGAAGAGGAGGACAGCCACCTCGGAGACTTCATCGAGGACGAGAGAGCGTCCGAGCCGGCGGAGGTCGCAAGCTTCTCGCTGCTCAAGGAGCAGCTTGTGGAGGTGCTTTCCACGCTGTCCCCGCGCGAGGAGAAGGTGCTCCGCCTCCGCTTCGGCATAGAGGACGGGCGCGCCCGCACGCTCGAGGAGGTCGGCAAGGAGTTCAATGTCACCCGCGAGCGCATCCGCCAGATAGAGGCGAAGGCGCTCCGCAAGCTCCGCCACCCCAGCCGCTCGAAAAAGCTGAAGGATTTCCTCAACTGAACGCCGATATGTCGGCTTTTGCCCTTGAAAAGGGCGTCATGGTGTGATATAATTAGCCGTCAAGATACAAACCGGCGGAAACTGGTTAAAATAATACGGAAGGTGTGTTTAGATGTCCGGTCATTCCAAGTGGCATAACATTCAGGCAAAGAAGAGCAAGACAGACGCTCAGAAGGCGAAAATATTCACCAAGATGAGCCGCGAGATAATCCTTGCCGTGCGCGAGGGCGGAGCCAATCCCGACTCGAACGGCAAGCTGCGCGACATCATCGCGAAGGCCAAGGCGAACAATGTCCCGAACGACAACCTCAAGCGCGTCATAGAGCGCGCCTCCGGCGCGTCGGACGGCGCGAACTACGAGAGCATTACTTACGAAGGCTACGGTCCGAACGGCGTCGCCGTCATAGTCGAGACTATGACAGACAACCGCAACCGCACCGCAAGCGAGGTGCGCCACGCATTTGACAAGTTCGGCGGCTCGCTCGGCGTCACGGGATGCGTGAGCTGGTCGTTTGACAGGAAGGGCTCGATAGTCATCGAGCGCGGAGACCTCGACGAGGACAAGGTCATGATGGACGCGATAGAGAGCGGCGCCGCCGAGTTTGAGGCGAATGAGGAGACGTTCGAGATATACACCGACCCGGACGACTTCAGCGCGGTGCTCGAAGCCCTCGAAAAGCTGGGTTACACCTTCCTCGAGGCCGAGGTCGCCATGGTCCCGCAGACCTACGTCTCCATCGCGGATGAGGACAGCCGCAAGAGCATGCAGAAGCTTCTCGACTCGCTCGAGGACAATGACGACGTGCAGGAGGTCTGGCACAACTGGGAGGACGCCGAGTAATTCCATGGAGAAGTGGAAGCTCATAAGCTCGAAATACTACTACAAGTCGCCCTTCGGCAATCTCCGCTGCGACCGCGTGGCGCTTCCGAACGGACACGTCATCGAGGAGTACAACGTCTGCGAATACACCGACTGGGTGAACATGGTCGCCGTCACGGAGGAGGGACAGGTCCTGCTCGTGCGGCAGTACCGCCACGCCCTCGGGGAGATAACGCTTGAGGTCCCGGCCGGCTCGCCCGAGCCGGGCGAGACTATGGCGGACGCGGCAAAGAGAGAACTCGCCGAGGAGACGGGTTACACCTCGCCGAATGAGCCGGTGCTTCTGGGAAAGTATGCGACAAATCCCGCCCGGAACAACAACTACATCTGGTATTTTCTCTTTACCGGGTGCAGGAAGACCGGAGAGACGCACTTCGACACGAACGAGGAGCTGGAGCTTGAGACCGCGTCCTTCGACGAAATAGAGGAAATGATACGGTCGGGCGGGATAAAGCACCAGTCGGCGATACTCGCCGTGGAGCGCGCCCGCCGCATGCTCGGGATATAAGGAAATTACAAAGGACAGCGCGGAAACGCTGTCCTTTGCGGATTTTACGGAGAAAATATAAAATCAGGGAGGAAAACATTATGAAGATGCGTATGCCGTCGGTGCCGCTCATCACGGTAGACCCCTACTTCTCGGTGTGGAGCCGGGACGAGATAAACCGCCGGTGGCCGGTCCACTGGACCGGCAGCCGGAACGCCATACTCGGCACGGTCACGGTGGACGGGGAGACTTTCCGCTTCCTCGGCGGCGGGGAGGGCGAGGCGATAGAGCAGAAGTCGCTCGACATAGACGCGGTGAGCACCACCGCCGTCTTCGCAAACGAAAAGATAGAGCTCACGGCGCGGTTCCTCTCGCCTCTGCTTGTCACCGACCTCTACTATGCGTCGCGGCCGGTGAGTTACCTCGAGCTGAACTGGAAGAGTCTCGACGGCGCGGAGCACGACGTCCGCGCGAAGGTGTCGGTCTCGGAGGAGCTTGTCCTCAACCGCGCGGGCGAGGGGCGCGCCTGCTCGCGCGACGTGTCTCTCGCGAACGGCTCCTGCGTCCGCATGGGAAGCGGCACGCAGAAGGTGCTCTGGCGGAGCGGGGACGACGTGCGTATCGACTGGGGATACCTATACCTCGCCGTCCGAGGCGCGGCGGAGACCGGAAACGAGGTCTTCGAGGACCTGTACGCGGTGTACGCCGAGACGGAGCTGCGCCCGTCGGCGCTCTTTGCCTTCGGGTACGACGATATATCGAGCCTTGTATACTTCGGCGAGCCGGTGAAAGCCTACTGGAAGAAGGACGGCAGGACGATAGAGCAGGCGATGGACGAGGCGCTCTCCGACTACGAGGAGATATCCGCGCGGTGTGAGGAGTTCTCGCGCGAAATGCTCGGCGAGGCCGAGCGGAAGGGCGGAGAGAAATACGCCGAAATACTCGCTCTCGCGTACCGGCAGGTCATGGCGGCGCACAAGCTCGCGCTCGACCCCGAGGGGAACGTCCTCTACATATCGAAGGAGTGCTTCTCGAACGGATGCGCCGCGACGGTAGACCTCACGTATCCGTCCGCGCCGCTCTATCTGCGCTACAACACCGAGCTGCTTCGCGGTATGCTCCGTCCGATGCTGAAATATGCGCGGAGCGACGAATGGGAGTTCGACTTCGCGCCGCACGACGTCGGGCAGTACCCGCTTCTGAACGGACAGGTCTATGGCGGCAACCGCCTCGAGTATCAGATGCCGGTGGAGGAGAGCGGGAACATCCTCATCGTGGTTGCGGCCATGTGCGAGCGGGACGGGAACGCGGATTTCGCCGCGGAGAATATGGATCTGCTCGACCGTTGGAGCCGTTACCTCGACCGCTACGGCCTCGACCCGGAAAATCAGCTCTGCACCGACGACTTTGCGGGCCACCTCGCCCACAACGTCAACCTCACGATAAAGGCGGCGATGGGCATGGCGGGCTACGCGAAGATACTCGCGCGGCTCGGCCGCGCGGACGAGGCAAAGCAGGCCGAGGCAAAGTCGCGGGAGTTTGCCGAGTCGATGCTCCGCCGCGCGGTGAACGGCGACGGGAGCTTCTGCCTCGCGTTTGACCGCCCGGACACGTTCAGCCTCAAGTACAACGCCGTCTGGGATCTGCTCTGGGGGACGAAGCTCTTCCCCGAGAGCTTCTACGCGGGCGAGCTCGCGCGGTATCGCCGCGAGGCGCTGCCCTACGGAGTCCCGCTCGACAACCGGGAGAAGTACACCAAGTCGGACTGGGAGATGTGGGTCGCGTGCTTCGGCTCGCGGGAGGACTTCGAGTTCGTCTCGGACCTGCTCTGGCGCGCATACGACACGATGCGTACCCGCGTTCCGCTCACGGACTGGTACTACGCGGACACGAGCGAGCAGCGCGGATTCCAGCACAGGACGGCGCAGGGGGGACTGTTTATGCGCCTAATGTTTTAGGCTTTCGCGGGAAATCGCAGGAGCGGGCTTTCGCCCGCTCCTTTACCAATTTCCCGCGAGAAGTTCACTTGAAATTGCGCAGACGCAATTTCAAGTGAAGCTGTCGGATAGGGCGAAGCCCTACCGACAGCAGGCGCTCCGCTACGCAATTCCCACGCGGTCAGCGACCGCGTGGGAGCCCTTCCGATTGAAATGCTCGGGGCGAATGAATCGCCCCTGCGCGAAGTTGCCTACGGCAACTTCAACCGCGCGAACCGGCGCGGTGCGGCTTCGCCGCCTTCGACGCACGCTCCGCGCAGTACAAAGTCGGGACGTCGGCGCGAAGCGCCGAGGTCTGATGCGCCCGGTAGAAGGTTGGATGAGGTATTGGTTCGAGGGCGCATTGTACACGCCGCCGCCGAAAATGATTTGACTTTATTTCGCGGCTGCGCCGCGAAACTCTGCGAGGCTGTGCTGTTGCACAATTATATCGTCATATGCTCTTCAGCCAGTTTGCCGCCATATCGACCCACAGAGAGATGTTTGGATTCTCCCGGCACAGCCGCATTTCCTCTTCGTTTCTGTAAGACAGCTCGTTTGCGACGCTCATGCCATGCTCGCCGCCGGTGTACAGGTGCAGCTCCACGGGAATTTTCAGTTCGCACATCTTTTCCGCTATCATCAGCGCGTTGCGCACGGGCACATACTTGTCCTTCTGGTTGTGCCAGACGAACAGCGGACAGACGTGCTCGCCCACATAGTGGATCATGTCCAGCTGCGGAGGACAGCTCTTGGGGAACTGAGAGGCATCGGGATTGATAAATTCCGGGTCGTTCCAGATAGTTCCGGAATTGTCCCAGCAGTCATAGGCGATCACCGCGGCGTCCGGACGGATGTACGTCGGCTCTACCCCAAGCGCCTGCGCGATCTGCGGGTCGTTCCATTGCGTGGCGGACACGCCCGCGAGGCACGCGCCTGCGGAAAATCCCATCAACGCGATCCGATGCGGGTCAATATTCCATTCTTCGGAGTGATCCCGCACGACCTGAATGGCCTTGGAACACTCGATAAGCACGTCGGGATATTTGCAGTCATCTCCGACGGTGTACTCCAGCACGAAGGTGTTGAAGCCCTTTTGCATGAAGGTGACCGCCACCGGTTCGCCCTCGTTCGGCGCCAAAAAGGCAAAAGCACCGCCCGGCAGAACAATGATTGCTCCCCGACCGTTCTCCGTGCCGTAAGCGCCGCCGTATGCGCCGAAATTGTCGTGGATGTAGGTGGTCAGATAGACTTCCTTGTCCTCAAACAGTTTGATTCTTTTGTGGATCATGGTACATTCTCCTCATAAAAGATATTCTTTTGTCATTATTGCCGGCCATTATTGCCGGTTTTCTTAATAAGAGGGCGGGACATCTTGTCCCACCCTCTTTTGCGCTTGAATTACTTTACTTTACTTCGATGAGCTCGTACTCGCGCGAGCCGTAGCCGTGCTCGACGGCGGCCTCTATCGTGTGGATGCCGTGGCGGCTCTCGATGCGCTCGATGAGCGCGGGCTTGCCGGGGTCGTCCGAGCCGTACACGAGATCGACGCACGCCTGGTCTATCGCTATCGGGTCTACGGAGGCGAGGATGCCGATGTCGTGCATGCAGGGCGCGGAGGCGTGTCCGTCGCAGTCACAGTCTACCGAGAGGTTCTTCATGACGTTGATGTAGGCGATGTTGCCCTTGAAGAACTCTATGACCGAGCCGGCGGCATCCGCCATGGATTCAAGGAAGTCGTCCTGATTCGTCTGCCACATCTTGTCGGGATGGCCCGCGCCGTGGATGTTCGCCTTGCCGTGCGCGGAGGCGACGCCTATCGAAAGCTGCTTGAGCGCGCCGCCGAAGCCGCCCATCGCGTGACCCTTGAAGTGCGAGAGGACGAGCATCGAGTCGTACTTCTTCATGTTCTTGCCGACGAAGTTCTGCTTTATCTTCTTGCCGTTCGGGATCTCGAGGACGTCGTCCGGCCCCTCGCTGTCAAGTATCTCGGTGGGGAACATCGTCCAATGGTGGTCCTCGAGGGTCTTGAGGTGGACGTCGGTGGTGGCGCGGGAGCCGCCGTAGGCGGTGTTGGTCTCGACTATCGTGCCGCCGACGTGGTCAAACATCGGCTTCCAGAACTCGGGACGCAGGAAGTTCTGATTTCCCATCTCGCCGGAGTGCACCTTGAGCGCAACCTTGCCCGGCAGCTCCTTGTGGAGCATATCGAACATTTCCACGACCTTTTCGGGGGTGATAGTGCGGGTGAAGTAGACTTTTGAAGCCATTTCAATACCTCCATAGTATTTTTATAGTTGACGGCGGGAAGTCCCGCCGCCGTATTTTTACCCTCCGGGCGCCGCCCGAAAGGAGATTTGCGGCCGATAAATACAGTATATACCTTGGAGCGCGCTATAAGTCAACCCTTTTCCGAAATTTTATCCGAAAGCGCAAACAATTCCTCACGGGTGACGAGCGCGCGGAGGACGGAGAAGAGCGCGGGGCAGCCGAGCTTCTCCGGAAGGTCGAGCTCGCGGCAGAGCGCCGCGCGCCGCGTGGAGGCGTCCGCCGAGCCGGAGAGACCCGCCGCTATCATGTCCGCGCGGGTGAGCTCGTCCTTCCGCTCCCGCGCGGCGTCCTCGCCGTCGAGGAAGGTCGCGCCGGCGCGCCGGAGCGCGAGAAGTATCGTCTCCGGCGGCATCCCCTCCACGCCGACAAGCCCCGCCTTCGAGGGAGCGCGCTTGCGGCGCTCCTTCCCGCGAACCTCGGGGATGTACGCCTGCTTCACGCTGTCCTTCGGGAGCATCCCGAGGAGGTGGCCGCGTATGACGCTTCCCGCGCCGTCGCTGTCGGTGAGGAGCACGACGCCGCGCTCCGCCGCGAGGCGGCGTATGAGCGCGAGCTTTTCCGCGTCGGAGAACACGCCGAAGCCGTCGGTCTCGACGACAACGGCGTCCGCTGCCTGGAGCAGCGCGTTCCGGTCGTAGCGCCCTTCGACGACGACCGCCTCGCGTATGCGCGGCTTCACCGTTCTAGCGCCGCGAGGCGCAGTATGAGCGTTTCGAGCATGGCGCTGCGGTCGGCGGAGGAGCTTTTCAGCGCGTAGTCGCACTCGACGCAGAGCTTCATGGCCTCGCGCGCCCAGCGCGTCGTGAACCGCCGCGCGAGGTCGAGCTGCTTCCGCGCGACGTAGGGGGAGGGAATGTCCGCCTCGCGCGCGAGCCAGTCCTGCCCGAGACCGTCGTCAATGGCGATGCGCCCGTAGAATATCTGACGTATCTGACGCGAGAGCGCGCCCACGATGTAGATGGGGTCGTTTCGCATGGCCGTGAGCTCGCGGGAGAGCTCGAGCGCCTCCGCGAACTTCCCGGCTGCGACGC
Organism: uncultured Clostridia bacterium; assembly: GCA_947593925.1. Classification (GTDB taxonomy): domain Bacteria; phylum Bacillota; class Clostridia; order Oscillospirales; family JAAYOS01; genus CANRIN01. The sequence goes on from CANQDU010000007.1 coordinate 51,910, forward strand.
GGTCGGTGAGGTCGTACACGACGGCGTCCGCTATCGGACTGCACACCGCGTCGATGTCTGTTCGGAGTATTCTGTCACCGGCGGCGTATGCCGCGAGCTTTTCCACCTCGTTTACGAGCAGCGTCATCGAGCGTCCGCAGACAAAGAGCATCTGCTCCGCCTCGGGGAAGTCTATCTCCTTGCCGAGCGAGCGGAAGCGGCGGCGGAGCCAACCGACGAGCTCGCGGTTCTCCTGAAGCGCAAACTCCACGGCAAGGCCGTTCGCCGCGACGAGCTTGTGTATCTTCGTCCGCACGTCCGCCTTGTACTCTGCGGTGTCATACACAAAGACGAGCGTGGTGTACTCCGGCAGGTCGGAGAGGATGGCTTCGAGCCGCTCCTTCCTGTCCGCGCCGGGGCGGTAGATGTCGAGGTCGGTGACGGTGACGAGCTTCCGTTCGCTGAACGCCGGAAGCGCCTCCACCGCGTCCCCGAGCTCGTCCATGTCGAGCGACGCTCCGTCGAAGCGGAAGAGATTGAAGTCCTCCATTCCCTCCGCGACGGCGGCCTTTTTCAGCTGTTCGAGGTAGTATTCGAGAAGGTACTTCTCCTCGCCGTAGAAGACGTAGAGGCTCCGCAGAGCTCCGCTCTCGAGCTCACTTTTGAAGACGCGGAGATTTTGCGCGTCGCCGTCGCTTTTCTTTTTCGGAGGCATATTGTCACTCCCTTGCGGTTTTTTTGGGGGGGCTTCTCCGCCGGTTTGTTTTCCGTGCGGTGATTAGATACGGGTTTTGCCGAGGGTTCGGACGATTAACTGACGCGCCGCGCCTATCCGACTCGGACGCGGAGATGTCCGCCGAGGTCGGTGCGGTATATGTCGCACCCGTGCGCCTCGAGCCTCGCTACGGTGTCCGGGTGCGGGTGACCGTAGGTGTTGTAGCCGACCGAGATAAGTGAGACCTCCGGCAGAATGCGGTCGAGCAGGTAGTCCGAGCTCGAACCGCGTGAGCCGTGGTGACCCGCGACGCAGACCTCCACCGAGGAAAGTCCCTCTCTGTCGGCAAGCGCCGTTTCGCTCTCGGAGCCGAGGTCGCCCGTCATGAGCATCGAGAAGTCCCCGCGCTCCGCGAGGACGCTTATGCCCTCCTCGTTCTCGCCCGAGCCGTGGACAGGGCGGAGAAGCTCAAGCGACGCCTTCCCGAACGGGAGCGAGAGGTTATCTTCCTCGATAAAGACGACCTCCGCGCCGCTGTCCCTGAGCATGGCGATCGTGTCGTTATCCGACTCCTCGTAGGGGAGGGGAACATACGCCGTATCCACCGAGACGAAGCGGAGCAGGTCGCGGACGCCGTTTGCGTGGTCGGTGTGGTAGTGGGTGAGAATAAGCGCTTCAAGATGCCGCGTGCCCTCGAGCATGAGGCGTTCGGAGGCGATGCAGCCCGCGCCGCCGTAGCCGTCCCCGCCGCAATCGACAAGCGCGGCGTCTCCGCCGCTGCGGAGAAGTATCGACTCGCCCTGTCCTACGTCGAGGACGGTCGCCTCGAAGCCGTCCGCGCGGCGGGTCGCCTCGCCGAGGGACATCGAGAGGACGAGCGCACACCCGGCGGCCGCGGCGCACACCGCGCCGTGCCGGTTTCCCTCCGGCGAGAAGCGCCATATCAGGAGAAGGACGTACCCGAGCGCGAGCGCACAGAGATTGTACGGGTCGCGCGCGTCGATTATCGAGAAGGGAATGTGGCTGAATACGTGCGCATCCGCGCGGAGAGCGAGCACCGCAAGCGTCACGACGCGCCCGAGCGCGTGCGCGGCGGGCATGGATACAAACGCGAGAAATCCGCTGAGAAGTCCTCCGACAAGCGCCACCGGAACGAAAAACGTCGCGAAAATGTTTGCAAAGATGCCGAAAAGCGATATGCTCCCGAAGGTGTAGGCGATGAGCGGCGCGGTGTAGAGCGTGGCTATCGCCGTCATCGCGGCGGCGGAGGCGACGGCGTTCCACAGCCGCGCGAGAAGGCGGTTCTTCGGCGCGAGAAGCTCGCGCAGGCGCTTGGAGACCGCGTCCATATTGCAGAGTATCCCGTAGGTCGAAAGAAAGCTCAGCTGCAGACCGATGTCTGATATCGAGAACGGATTTATGAGCAGCAGAAGTATGAGCGAGGCAGAGAGCGCGCTTTTCGGGTCGGCGTCTCGCCGGAGCAGGACCGCGCCGAGCGCGAGCGCGTGCATCACGAACGCCCTCGCGGCGGAGGGAGACGCCCCGCTCGTCAGCACGAAGAGCAGGGCTATGACGAGCGCGAAGGGTATGCCGTGCCGCCGTCTGCTTCCAAACGCGCGGAGGACCATCCCGCAGAGGAGCGTGACGTGCAGTCCGCTTATCGCGAGCAGGTGCGAAAGTCCGCTCGCTCGTATCTCAAGGCGGAGCGCGTCCGACATGTCCGAGCGGTCGCCGACGGTGAGAGCCCTCACGACGGCGAGGGTGTCCCCGTCGTAGAGACGTCCGAGCCGCTGTGACAGAGCGTGGCCGAACGCCGCGGGGAGAAAGCGGAGCGGCGTCCGCTCCGCGCGCTGTACGTCCCAGATCTCGGTGACCTTGCCGCTGAGAAAGACGCGCTTTGCGCGGTAGTATTCGAGAAAGTCAAAGTCCGGAGAGGACTCGGGAAGTCCGAGCTCCGCTTCGACCGAGACGACGTCGCCCGGACGGAAGTCGGTATCCTCGTTAAACCAGAGCCGCGCCCGCGCGCCGTTCGCCTCGCGTATCTCGGCCTCGACGCCCGAGCCGTAGCTGTACGGCTCGGAGTATCCCCGCACGACGGCGGTGAAGCGTCCGTAGGAGCCGGCGAGCCGAGCGGCCGGAGCGTAGAATATCATCGAAAAGAGCAGGTGCCACAGCGCCGCCGCGACGGCGGCGCAGGAGAACACAGCCGCCGAAGCGCGGAGGTGCGAGACCCCCGCGCTTCGGCGGACGAGGTACCATATCGTAAACACTGCGGCGAGGACGCCCGCCGGAATGAGGGCAAGCGCCCCGATGTACTCGGAGAGCAGCAGCGAGGCGGCAAAGCCGAGCGCCGCGGGTACGAGCGGGCGCATCAGCCCGGCGGCCAGGTCATGTCACGCCCGGAGAGGACGTGGAAGTGAAGGTGCGGAACGCTCTGACCCGCCTGCCGGCCCACGTTCGAGACGACGCGGAAGCCGTCCCCGAGGTCGAGCTCCGCCGCGAGCTTCGCTATCACCTCAAAGATGTGACCGACGACGGCGGAGTTCGAGCCGTCAACGGCGGCGCAGGACTGTATGTGCTCCTTCGGTATGACGAGGAAGTGGACGGGCGCCTGCGGGTCGATGTCCTTGAAGGCGTAGCAGACCTCGTCCTCGTACACCTTCGAGGAGGGAATTTCACCCGAGACTATCTTGCAGAACAGGCAGTCCGGGTCGTGCTTTACAATATCAGACATTTGCGTGACCTCCGATAATTATCTGAAGCGGTTCGTCCCGGCGTCGTACTCGAAGCCGGCGTCCGCGAGCTTCCTTTCGAGCGCCGCGCGCTCGACGCCGCACGCGGCGCACAGCTCGTCAAGAGTCGGATAGAAGTCCCGAAGGCGGGTATTGACGACGCTGAGGAGCATGAAAGGATCTTCGGGGAGTTTCACAGTCCGAGCTTCCCCGCGACGAAGTCGTCTACTATCGCGAGCGCGTCGTCTACCTTGTTCGGGTTCTTGCCGCCGCCCATCGCGCTCGACGGCTTGCCGCCGCCGGAGCCTCCGGCGACCTTGCAGACCTCGCGCACGAGGTCGCCGGCCTTGACGCCGGCCTTCACGGCGTCCGGCCCGCAGACGGCAAGGAAGGTGACCTTTCCGTCAACAACGGAGCTCAAGACCGCAACGATCGCGTTCTCCTTCGAGAGTATCTGGTCGCCCATCTGGCGGAGAGTGTTCGCGTCCGCACTGCCGACGACCGAGGTGAACAGCTTGAGCCCGCCGACGGTCTTTGCGCTCATGAGGAAGCGGTCGATGCCTGCCGCCGCGTCCTTGAGGCGGAGCTTTTCGAGCTCGCGGCGGAGCGACTTTGTCTCCTCGAGCTGCGCGCGGGCGCGCTCGACGAGGTCGGACGGCGTCGTCTTCAGCTCGGCGGCGACGGTGTGGAGTATCTTTTCGGTCTTTGCGAGGGTGTTCAGGACCTCCTCGCCGACAATAGCCTCGATGCGGCGGACGCCGGAAGCAACCGAGCCCTCGCTTGTGATGTGGAACGGGCCGACCTTCGCGGTGTTGTCAAGGTGGGTGCCGCCGCAGAGCTCCATGGAGTAGTCTCCGCCCATGCGGACGACGCGGACGACGTCGCCGTACTTCTCACCGAAGAGGGCGGTGGCGCCGATGGCCTTCGCCTCGTCTATCGGCATCTCGTCGGTGCGTATCTCGAGACCCGCGAGGATGTGACGGTTGACCTCGCGCACGACGTCGGCTATCTCGTCCGGCGTCATGGCGCTGAAGTGGGTGAAGTCGAAGTGGAGCCTGTCCGGCTCGACGAGGCTGCCCGCCTGCTCGACGTGCGTGCCGAGCCGGCTGCGGAGCGCCTTCTGGAGAAGATGCGTGGCGGAGTGGGCGCGGCAAATGGCGGCGCGGCGTTCGGCGTCTATCGAGACGGATACGGTGTCTCCGAGCTTTATCTCGCCGCTCACGACTTTTCCGTAGTGCATGAACTTGCCGCCCTTGTTCTTCTGGACGTCGCTCACTTCGAACCTGCCGCCCGCGCACTCTATCACGCCGCGGTCGGCGACCTGTCCGCCCATCTCGGCGTACATCGTCGTGCGGTCGAGGACGATAAGCGCCTCGACGCCGGAGGCTATCTCGTCGCGGAACTCGTCGTCCGCGACTATCGCGAGGACCTTGCCCTCGGTCGTGTCCTTCGTGTATCCCTCAAAGACGGTCTCGGGCATGTCCTTGCCGAACTCGATGCCGGCCCAGCCGAGGTCGCCGAGCGCTTCGCGCGCCTTGCGCGCGCGGACGCGCTGCTCCTCCATGAGGCGGCGGAACTCCTCGTGATCGACGGTGAGTCCCTTCTCGCCGACTATCTCCTCGGTGAGCTCGACGGGGAAGCCGTAGGTGTCATAGAGCTTGAATGCGTCGGCTCCGCCAAAGACCGTCTCGCCCTTGGCGAGGTGTCCGTCCACAAGGCTCGTGAGTATGCCGAGGCCGGAGTCTATCGTGCGGGCGAAGTTCTCCTCCTCCATGCGGACTATCTTCGCGATGTACTCCTGCTTGCTTCGGAGCTCGGGGTAGGCGCTCTCGTTCTCGTTTATGACGGTGTCCACGACCTCGTAGAGGTAAGGGCGGTGCACGCCGAGCAGACGGCTGTGGCGCGCCGCGCGGCGGAGCAGGCGGCGGAGGACGTAGCCGCGTCCCTCGTTGGAGGGGAGCACGCCGTCGGAGATCATCATGACCGAGGCGCGGATGTGGTCGGTGATGATGCGGAGCGACACATCGCTCTTCGCGTCCTCGTGGTACTTCACGCCGGTGTACTCGGACACCTTATTTGTAATGTTTATCACGGTATCGACGTCGAAGAGCGAGCCGACGTCCTGCATCACGCAGGCGAGGCGTTCGAGACCCATGCCGGTGTCGATATTCTTCTGCTTCAGCTCGGTGTAGTTGCCCTCGCCGTCGTTGTTGAACTGCGAGAAGACGATGTTCCAGACCTCGATGTAGCGGTCGCAGTCACAGCCGACGGTGCAGGTGGGCTTGCCGCAGCCGTACTTCTCGCCGCGGTCGTAGTATATCTCGGAGCAGGGGCCGCAGGGACCCGCGCCGTGCTCCCAGAAGTTGTCCTCACGGCCGAAGCGGAATATCCGCTCGGCGGGGATATTCATCTCCTTGTTCCAAATCTCGAAGGCTTCCTCGTCCTCCTCGTATATCGAGGGGTAGAGGCGGTCGGGGTCGAGACCCATCCACTCCTTGCCGGTGAGGAACTCCCACGCCCAGTGTATAGACTCGTGCTTGAAGTAGTCGCCGAACGAGAAGTTGCCGAGCATCTCGAAGTAGGTGCCGTGGCGGTCGGTCTTGCCGATATTTTCGAGGTCCTCGGTGCGGATGCACTTCTGGCAGGTAGTGACGCGGTGGCGCGGCGGCTCCTGCTCGCCCGTGAACCACGGCTTCAGCGGCTGCATCCCCGCGACGACGAGGAGGACCGACTTGTCCCCCTGGGGAATGAGCGGGAAGCTCGGCAGGCGGAGATGCCCCTTCGTCTCAAAGAACGCGAGAAATTTTTCGCGTATTTCGTTAAGACCCATGTAGCTCATTGAAATATCTCTCCCGGTACATTATAATATAGTAGTTGGCTTCATATATTTTATACTCTATCCGCCGCGCTGTCAATCCCCGCGCGGAAAGGAAGCGGAAAAGCCGCGCCCGGGAGAGTTTTCCAAAGTAATCGTTATCAAAAAACGCGCGTTCGCTCGGGAATGAGTTTTTTCCGTTTTTGCGAAGTTAGATTTCCACGCAAAACGCCCGGCCGCCGTTTTTGCCTGCAAAAATGCCGTTTTGCGCATGATGCACAAAAAATACGGAGCTTTTGGCAAATTTAAAGGACAAAATTTCGCACAAATTGCATGTCCGTAAAAACGAGAAAATTCGTCAAAATCGCAATTTCTGCCGCGCGTTTGTCAAGTTGCAAAAAATCGTAAATAAAATTTTGTGAAAAATAGCAAAAAGGTCTTGCAATTTGCACAAGAGCATAGTACAATATTCATGTAAGTTAACCAAACCGACGTACCGGTACGCATGGTGGTGAAGGCGCCGTGCGTTTCTGTTCGTTCAGGTCTGGGAAAACCTAGTAAGGAGGTTAGTCATGGCTGGTAAAACTGAGAAAGTCGCGCCGGTGCAGAAGGAGAGAAAGTGGACTATCCGTGCGGTCAGGCGCGACATCAAAATGAACTGGCAGATCTATCTGCTGGCAATACCGATCCTCGCGTATTTCATAGTTTTTAACTACATACCGATGGCCGGTCTTGCAATGGCGTTCCAGAAGTACGACATGAAGAAGGGCTTTATAGGAGCCGGCATCGAATGGGTCGGGTTCCAGTGGTTCGTTGAGTTCGTCTCGGGCCCGTTCTTCTGGCGTACCTTCCGCAACACGTTCCTTATAAGCTTCTATTCGCTCCTGTTCTCGTTCCCGATGCCGGTCATCTTCGCGCTGATGCTCAACGAGGTCAAGAATACGTACTTCAAGAAGACTATTCAGACCATGAGCTATCTGCCGTACTTCATTTCGATGGTCGTCATCTGCGGTCTTATCAAGGACTTCTGCGAAGTCGGCGGCATGCTTTCGACTCTCGTTCAGACCCTTGGCGCCTACGGCGGTGTCGCAACCAGCCTCCTCGAAAAGAAGGAGCTGTTCCGCGTCATCTACGTCGGCTCGGATATATGGCAGGGCATAGGCTTCGGCTCGATAATCTACCTCGCCGCTCTTTCGTCCATCGACCAGGAGCTCTACGAGGCGGCTGTTATCGACGGCGCCGGACGTTGGAAGCAGACTTGGCACATCACCCTTCCGGGCATTGCTCCGACCATCATCATCATGCTCATCATGCGTATGGGCAGCCTGTTCAGCGTCGGCTTCGAGAAGATCATACTTCTCTACAACGACCTGACCATGGAAGTGGCGGACGTTATTTCGAGCTACGTCTATCGCATCGGCATTCAGCAAACGCGTTACGACTACTCGGCTGCCGTCGGCCTCTTCAACTCGGTTATAAACTTTTCGCTCCTTATAATCACCAACGCAATTTCGCGCAAGGTCTCCGAGACCAGTCTGTTCTAATGGAGGTGTAGAAGATGGTACAAAGAAGAACAGTCGGTAAAACCGTATTCGATATCATTAACTACACGGTGCTCGCGGCAATAGGAATTGCCTGTATTCTCCCGATGTGGCACGTTCTCGCAGCCTCGTTCAGCCAGCCCGCAAAGCTGCTCGCTGCCCGCGGCACGATACTCTGGCCGCTCGGAAACGCCACCGCCGAAGGCTACCGTCTGGTGTTCAACAACACCAACATCGCCACAGGCTACGGCAACACGCTCATCTATGTCGCGTGCTTCACCGTTATCGGCCTTGTCGGTACGCTTATAGCCGGCTACATCCTTTCCCGTCCGTACTTCATGTTCAAGAACATCATAGTGTTTATCATCACCTTCACGATGATGTTCAACGGCGGCATGGTCCCGACCTTCATAGTCATCCGTGACCTGCATATGTACGACACGAGATGGGCGATAATCCTGCCCGGCGCAATATCGGTGTTCAACATCATAATCATGCGAACGTCGATACAGGGTATACCGAACAGCCTTGAGGAATCGGCAAAGCTCGACGGAGCCGGAAACATGACGATACTGTTCCGCATCTTCGTCCCGCTGCTGAAGGCGACCATCGCGGTCATCATCCTCTACCTCGCGGTCGGTATGTGGAACAGCTGGTTCCAGGCCATGCTGTACCTCCGCAATACCTCGCTGTATCCGCTGCAGCTCATACTCCGCGAGATACTTATTCGTAACGACACCTCGAAGATCATGCAGGACGGCGGTATGCAGAACCGTCAGGATATCGACCAGTATCAGCGTCTCGTGCAGTACTGCACCACTATCGTTGCTACTCTGCCGATACTCTGCATCTACCCGTTCGTTCAGCGCTTCTTCGTCACCGGCGTTATGATCGGCTCGCTGAAGGGCTAAGCGACGGCTGCACGGTGTTCAGAAACGAACAAAAACAGAAGACGGGGCGCTGCCACATAGGCAGCGCCCCGCTTTTTTTGCGCGCAAAAGTCGGATATTGCAGTTATTTCTGTTGCGCCGAGCGCTTTGTTGTGGTAGAATTATGGTGTATTTTATATACACATATTCTCAGGGGGGAGTGAAAACGGGTTTGAGCGAATACATCGTAGAAATGCGCGGTGTGACAAAGCGTTTCCCCGGCATCGTCGCGAACGACAACGTCTCGATCGCGATAAAGAAGGGGGAGATCTACGCTCTGCTCGGTGAGAACGGCGCGGGAAAGAGCACGCTGATGAGCATGCTCTTCGGGCTGTACGAGCCGGACGAGGGCGAGATCTATGTGCGCGGAGAGAAGGTCACGCTGGAAAGCCCCGCCGCGGCCGCAAAGCTCGGCATCGGGATGGTGCACCAGCACTTCAGGCTTATCTCCAACTACACGATAGCGCAGAACATCGTCCTCGGCATAGAGCCGAAGAAACGCCTGCTCGGCTTCCTGCCGACGGTCGACATCAAAAAGGCCAATCGAGACATCGCGGAGCTCAGCCGCCGCTACGGCCTCGAGGTCGATCCGACGCAGAAGATAGAGGACGTCGGCGTATCGATGCAGCAGCGCGTCGAGATACTCAAGATGCTCTACCGCGAGGCGGAAATACTCATCTTCGACGAGCCCACCGCCATGCTCACCCCGCAGGAGATAGAGTTCCTGCTGAAGATAATCCTTGAGCTGAGGGCGGGCGGCAAGACGATAATCCTCATCACGCACAAGCTCGAGGAGATAAAGCAGGTCGCCGACCGCTGCGCGGTGCTCGCGCGCGGAAAGCTCATCGGCGTCATAGACGCCGCGACGACCTCCACCCGCGAGATGGCGAACATGATGGTCGGCCGCGAGGTGGAGACCGATATCGACAAGAAACCCGCGAACTTCGGCCGGGAGATATTGAAGGTCGAGGGTCTCACCGTTAAGAATGACGACGGGCTCGAGGTCGTAAAGGACGTCGGGTTCTCGGTGAGGGCGGGCGAGATTTTCGCGGTCGCCGGCGTGTCCGGCAACGGGCAGATAGAGCTTGCGGACGCCGTCGCGGGGCTTGCAAAGACGTCCGGCGGACGCATCTTCCTCGATGGCGAGGAGATAACTCACGCATCCGTGCGCGACCGCATACTCGCGGGCATGAGCTACATACCCGAGGATCGGCAGAACGTCGGCCTCGTGCTCGACTTTGACCTCGCGGAAAACCTCGCGCTCAAGAGCTACTTCAAGGAGCCGTTCTGCCGCAAGGGCTTCCTCAACAGAGCCGCGTTCGAGGAACACGGGAACCGCCTCATAGAGGAGTACGACATCCGCTCGGGGCAGGGCACCCACACCCAGGTGCGCTCGATGAGCGGCGGCAACCAGCAGAAGGCGATAATCGCGAGAGAGATAGAGCTCGAGTCGAAGCTGATGATATTCGTCCAGCCGACGCGAGGGCTCGACATCGGCGCGATAGAAAACATCCGGCGGCAGATACTCGCGGAAAGGGACGCGGGGCGCGCGGTGCTCCTCATCTCCCTCGAGCTTGACGAGATAATGGCGCTCGCGGACACGATAGGCGTCATCTATCGCGGACAGCTGCTCAAGACCGCGCCGGCGGCGGAGCTCACGAGCCGCAAGGTCGGAGAGTACATGATGGGGGTGAGCGCATGAAGAAGAAATCGGGAAGCGGCTTCCGCCGCGCCGTCCTCGCAGTATTCGGAGACGAGCGCCGGCAGTCGATAACGATACCGGTGTTCGCGGTCGTGCTGAGCCTGCTTGCCTCCGCCGTGATGCTCCTCGCCCTCGGGAAGGACCCGATAAACGCATTCCTCGGTATGCTTCGCGGATGCGGCATAGTCCCGAAGGCAAACTACGCCGCAAAGACCGGAATGCTCACCGACTTTATGAGCTTCCTCAACGTCCTCGCGCCGATGATATTCGCGGCGCTCGCGGTGGCGGTAGCCTCCAAGACCGGACTTTTCAACATCGGTATCTCCGGTCAGATGCTCTTTGCCGGATTTATAGCCACGGTGGTCGTGGGGTACAGCGACCTTCCGGCGGCCGCGGCGCTGCCGCTCGTGATAATAATCGGCGTCACGGCGGGCGCGCTCGTAGGCGGAATAATAGGATTTCTCAAGTACAGGTTCAACATCAACGAGGTCGTAAGCTCGATAATGCTGAACTACATAATCCAGTATGTCGTATCCTTCTTCATAAATATGTATTACGTCGATCCGGTGTCGCGCCAGTCGATGTACATCAGCAACGCATCCCGCCTCACCATCACCGGCGTCGAGATATTCGGCATGAAGGCGGATCTGCCGCTTGCGATGCTGCTCGTTCCTCCCGCGATAATCTTTGCGAAGGTGCTCTTCGACCGCACAAAGATCGGTTATGAGATGAAGAGCGTCGGCCTCAGCCGCAACGCGGCGAGGTACGCGGGTATGAGCGTCGGAAAGAACATGGTCCTGTCGATGCTCGTTTCGGGAGCGCTCGCGGGGCTCGCGGGCGTCGCGTACTACCTCGGCTACTTCAACTCGATACAGCCGGGCGTGCTCACAAGCGTCGGCTTTGACTCGATAGCGGTGTCGATACTCGGAAACTACAACCCGGTCGGCATATTCTTCTCGTCCTTCCTTATCACGATAGTGTCCAAGGGAAGCACGTATATGTCGAGCTCCGCCGCTATCCCGCAGGAGATAGCCTCGATAATTACGGGACTTATCCTCGTCGTGAGCGCGTGTACCTTCTTTATACGCACGAAGCTCGCGCGGATGAAGGAGCGCGAGATCGAGAGCCGCAAGGCGGCGGAGGCGGCGACGCCGGACGAGCCCGTCCCTGCGGCGGAGGACAGCAAAGGAGGCGAGCGGTAAATGGAAACCTTTATAAGCGACGGCCTTTCCTTCGCACTGCCGCTCTTTGTCATAGCGATAGGCGGCATCTACAGCGAGCGGAGCGGTATAACTAACCTCGCTCTCGAGGGTATGCTCGGCATGGGCGCGTTTGTTGGCGCGCTCGCGGTCGTGCTCCTCACGAACGGAGCGTTCGCCGGGGAGTTCTACCTTGCGATGCTCTTTGCGTGCCTCGGCGGAGCGCTGTTTGCGGTCATACACGCGGTGCTCTGCATCAACTTCCGCGCAAATCAGGTCATAAGCGGCGTTGTCATCAACATACTTGCGACGGCGCTCGCGGCGTTCCTTGCAAAGCTGATAAACGCCTCGGTGTTCGGCCAGAACTCCAACAAGTTCCAGCTCAGCACCGCGCCTACGCTCGGGACGATAATCCCCGGCATCAGCGGAGTTCCGGTCCTCGGGAAGATGTATGTGTTCGTGCCGATAATACTCGTCGTGGCGCTCATAGCGTGGTTCATACTCTATAAGACGCGCTTCGGAATGCATCTCCGCGCCTGCGGCGACAATCCGCACGCGGTCGATGCGGCGGGCGGAAACGTCGCGCGCACCCGCTTTATCGCGGTCCTCGCGTCCGGCGCGTTGAGCGGCATAGGCGGAATCTGCTTTGCATACTATATAGCCGCGAACTTCTCGCCGAGCATCTTCATGGGCTACGGCTACCTGTCGATAGCGGCGCTGATATTCGGCAACTGGCGCGTCATGCCGACGCTTGCGGCCTGCCTGCTCTTCGGGTTTGCACGTTCGGGCGGATACGCCGTGGCGAAGCTGCTCGCGCTTCCGAGCACCTTCTCAAACCTCATCATGACTCTGCCGTATATCGTGACGCTGCTTCTGTTGGTGTTCTTCTCGAAGACGAACCGCGCTCCGCGCGCCCTCGGCGAGATATACGACAAGGGAAAACGGTAAAACAGAAAACTGTGATTTGAAAGATCTGCCGAGCTTTGCCACTTGTGGTGACAAGATATTCAGATATTTATTTTTTCCGGCGGCGTGTACGGCGGAAAAAATACTTTGCACGAAGCGTGCGTCGATTTTCCGCCTTTGGCGGAAAACTCGGCGCGAAGCGTAGTGTTCTCGCGGCAAATTGGTAAGCGAGCGTAGCGAGCGCGATTTGCCGCGAAAAATTTCAGGGCAGGTACAAACCTGCCCTGAATTATATGATATATGAATAGAGTGAAGGAGCGGAGAAATGAAAGAAAACGTCTTTTTGAGGAGCCCGGCGGCGGAGAGGCTGTACGCCGGGGTGAAGGATCTTCCTATAATAGACTTCCACTGCCACCTCTCCCCGGAGGAGCTGTACCTCGACCGGCCGTTTGAGAACATCGGCGAGATGTGGCTCTCGGGCGACCACTACAAGTGGCGGCTCATGCGAGAGGCTGGCATAGACGAGCGCCTCATTACCGGCGACGCGCCGTGGGAGGAGAAGTTCGAAGCCTACGCCGGATGCGTGGAGCTCGCCGTCGGGAACCCGCTCTATCATTGGACGGCGCTCGAGCTAGAGCGGTACTTCGGCGTCACCGAGCCGCTCACGGCGGAGAACGCGCGCGGGATATACGAAAGAGTCGGAGAGAGGATAAGGGAGACGCGGCTTTCGCCCCGGAAGTGCGTCGAGATGATGAATGTCGAGTACGTCTGCACGACCGACGACCCGGCGGACGACCTCGTCTGGCACCGCCGCTTCGAGGACGACCGCAGGGCGGGGCGGAACCCTCTTCCGGCAAGGATAGCTCCCGCGTTCCGCGCGGACAACGTCGCGAACATCCGCAGGAAGGGCTACGGAGAGTACATCGAAAGGCTGGGACGCACGGCGGGCGTCGAAATAAGGTCGCTTCACGACTTGGAGGAGGCACTTTGCCGCCGGCTCGACGACTTCTGCGCGCTCGGGTGCCGGTTCGCGGACGTCGGAGTGGAGGGACTGCCCTCCGCAGAGTGCTCGAGCGAGCGCGCCGGAGAGATATTCGAGAGCGCCGTCGCGGGACGGTACGAGGCGGGTATGCCGGAGGAGGACTACTCCGCGTGGCTCGGTTACATCTACCGCTTCCTTGCCGGGGAGTACGCGGCGCGCGGCATGGTGTCGCAGCTCCACTTTGCGGCAAAACGCAACCCGCGCACCGCGCTCTTTGAGAGCTTCGGCCCGGACGCCGGTACCGACTGCGCGTCCGGAGCGGTGAGCCCCTCGGTGCTCGCGGACTTCCTTGACAGCTGCGAGCGCGGCGCGGGACTTCCGGAGACGATAGTCTACACGCTCGAACCCTCGAACGCGGCGGCGCTCGCGAGCGCGGCGTTCAGCTTCCCGAGAGTGAAGATGGGCGCGGCGTGGTGGTTCCACGATACGCTCGGCGGGATAGCCCGACAGCTTGAGACGGTGGCGGAGGCGGGATACCTCGCCGCCTTCCCGGGAATGCTCACCGACAGCCGCAGCTTCCTCTCCTATCCGCGCCACGACTTCTACCGCCGTATAGCCGCGAGCGTGCTCGGCGAGTGGATAGAGCGCGGCGAGGCCGAGGAGGCCGCGTGCGTGAAGGTGATGCGCAGAATATGTTACGACAACGCCGCGAAGATGGCGTTCGGAAAATGACCGTTCGCCCGCCGCGGGCGACGAGACAACGTAAGGAGGGACAGAGTTGATAGTAGGAGCACAGGGCTACACCGTCCGCGCGTTCGCGCAGGACGAGGCGGGCATAGCGGAGACGATGAAGAAGTTGGCCGCGATAGGGTACAAAACCCTGCAGGTGTCGGCGTTCGCGCCGATCGCGCCGGAGAGGATGCGGGAGCTTGCGGACGAGGCGGGACTTAGGATAGTCGTCACCCACACGAATCAGGACCGCATAATGAACGAGCCGGAGGCGGTCGCGCGCGAGCATGAAATCTACGGCTGCAAAAACGTCGGGATAGGCATGATGCCGCAGAGATACGTCGGCAGCGTCGAGGGCTTGCGCGCGTTCCTGCACGACTTCGACCGCGCGGCGCGGGTCTTCCGCGAGCGCGGGATGAAGCTGCACTACCACAATCACTGCTTCGAGTACCAGCGCTTCGGCGGCGCGCCGCTCATCGACATCATGGCGGACGAGACCGATCCCGATCTCTGGGGCTTCATCCTTGACCTCTTTTGGGTGCAGGCGGGCGGCAGGAACCCCGCAAGTGAGCTCCGCCGCTTCGAGGGGCGCGTGGATATATGCCACTTCAAGGACTACGCCGTCGAGGGCTGGGACAAGCGCTTCGCGCCGGTGATGAAGGGCAACCTCGAGTGGGACGAGATATTCGAGGCTTGCCGCGACACCGGCGTGGAGTACGCGATGGTCGAGCAGGACGACGCCTACGGGCGCGACCCGTTCGACGAGCTGCGCATCAGCCACGACAACCTGAAGAAAGCGGGGCTTGACTTCTGATGACGGATTTCAGGCTTTGCGCGTTTGCCGACGAGGCGTCGGGCGACCTTGCGGGGCAGATTGAGGCTCTGCACCGGAACGGTATGCGCCTTATCGAGATACGGAATGTCGGGGGAAAGACTGTCACCGACCTCACGGACGGGGAGCTCGACGCCGTCGCGGAGACGCTTCACGCCGCGGGGATAGAGGTGTGGAGCATCGGCTCGCCGCTCGGCAAGACGCGGCTCGGAGACGCGGAGGAGAACCGCCGCCGCTTCGAGCGGTCTATAGAGGCGGCGAAGCGCCTCGGCACGGCGCGGGTGCGGATGTTCAGCTACTACGTCTCCGAGGAGGAGGCGGAGGGCGAGGCGGACGCGATATTCGCGGAGCTGAGGCGGATGGCGGAGCTTGCGGAGAAGGAGGGAGTCCTTCTCTGCCACGAGAACGAGAAGGGCATATACGGCGCGACGGCGGAACGGACGCTCCGTCTGCTCGAGGCCGTGCCGTCGCTCGGCTCGGTCTTCGACCCGGCAAACTACATACAGTGCGGCGAGCGCCCGGACGAGATATTCCCGCAGTTTGCAGCGCGGACGACATATCTTCACATCAAGGACGCGCTCGCGGAGGACGGCACGGTAGTCCCGTCCGGCGAGGGAGACGGCGGCGTCGCGAGGATAATAGATATGTTCGCGGAGAAGGGGAGCGGGCGCGTGCTCACGCTCGAACCGCATCTTTTCAGCTTCATCGGGCTCAAAAACCTGCAAACCGAGGAATTAAAGCACAAATTCAGCTACTCCACGCCGGACGAGGCATTCGACGCCGGCGCGGACGCGCTGAAAAGGATACTTGACAGAGGAGGATACAGCTATGAGTGAACTTAATGTAGGCATCATCGGCATAGGCAACATGGGAAGCGCGCATTCGAAAAACATCCTTGAGGGCAAGGTCGAGGGTATGCGCCTCGCGGCGGTGTGCGACATATCGCCCGCCAAGCTCGACTGGGCGAAGGAGAACCTGCCGGGCGTACCGCTCTTTGCGGACGCGCGGGAGATGATAAAGAGCGGGCTTATCGACACGCTGATCGTCGCGACGCCGCACTATCTGCATCCGCCGCTCGCGATGGCGGGCTTCGACGCGGGACTGAACGTGCTCATAGAAAAGCCGGCGGGCGTGTACACCTCCGCCGTCGAGAAGATGAACGAGGCGGCAAAAAAGAGCGGCAAGGTGTTCGGGATAATGTTCAACCAGCGCACGAACCCGCAATTCCGCAAGATACGCGAGCTGATACGCTCCGGCGAGATAGGCGAGCCGAAGCGCCTCGTGTGGATCATCACCAACTGGTACCGCACCCAGAGCTATTACGACTCCGGCTCGTGGCGCGCCACATGGGCAGGCGAGGGCGGAGGCGTCCTGCTCAATCAGGCCCCGCACCAGCTCGACCTCTGGCAGTGGATGTTCGGCATGCCGCAGAGAGTCTGGGCGCGCTGCCGCTACGGCCACTGGCATAACGTCGAGATAGAGGATGACGTGACGGCCTACGCCGAGTACGACAACGGCGCGAGCGCGACCTTCATCACCACCACCGGCGAGTATCCCGGCACGAACCGCCTCGAGATAAGCGGCGACCGCGCGAAGCTCGTCTGGGAGGGCGGCAAGCTCAGAATGTGGAAGCTCGACGAGCCGGAGCGCGAGGTCTGCTTTACGTCAAAGCAGGGATTTGCGACGCCGCCCGTCACCGAGCTCGAACCGGAGTGCCCCGGCGTTGAGACCGCGCACGTCGGCATACTCCAAAACTTTGCGAACGCCGTTTTGCACGGCGAGGAGTTGATAGCCCCCGGCTATGACGGCATAAACGGCCTCACTCTCTCGAACGCGATGCACCTCAGCGACTGGACGGGAAAGATGGTCGAGCTGCCGCTTGACACCGAGCTCTTTGAGAAGTACCTCGACGAGCGCCGCAGGACCTCCAAGGTCAAAACGGAGGTCGAGGGCGCGCCGGAGGACATACGCGGGACTTATAACGATCGCTGGAACGTAAGATAAAGTTGCGGCCTCAATATGCAAGTTTTAGCAGACAGAAGGAGTGCGGAACATCCTGTTCCGCACTCCTTTTCTGCATTTTCATAATCTCAGAATTTCAGCACCGGGTCGCGGAGCAGGCCGGACGGAGCGGTGAACTCCGCGCCGGTGAGGTAGCTCGGCGCGGCGCCGCTCATGGCGTTCGCGAGCGTATTCGTGACCTCTATGGCGATATGGTTCCTGCCCGCGACGAGGCGGCCGGAGCAGTCGAAGCGGTAGGGCGGCGCTATGCGCGCGCCGGCCTTCTCGCCGTTCACCCAGACCTCGGCAAACTCGAAAGCCTCCGGCAGCTCAAGCACGGCGGCGTCGTGCGCGCGGTCGAGCGTGAAGTCAAGCTCATACCGCGCCGTGCCGGAAAAGCCGGGCTTCAGGACCTCGAGGTTATGAAGTTCCTTCATCCTTACCGCGCCGGAGAAGGTCGGGTATTCCTTTGCGGAGGCGAAGGCGACCGTCCACTCGCCGCTGAGCGTCCGCGACTCGCCCGTGAGCTTCGGGGCTCGGGAGAGCCCGACGACGTCCTCCGCAAAGTCTACGATAACCGACTCGTAGGGTTCGAGGCGGAGACGGAGCGTGACGCCGCCGTTCTCCGTGCGGAAGTCCGCCGCTCGGAGGACGTTTTCGTATCCGTCATAGATGACAGGCGTGCCGGAGGCGGGGAAGGACACCTCGCCGTCGAACACGTCGCCCGCGCTCTCGTTTGAGAGCATGTAGAGGTGGTCGCCCTTCTCGTAGTGGTAGACGCGGAGGTCGGGGAAGAAGCGGTCGGGCGTGACCTCCGCAAGTCCCTTCTTTATGAGAATGTCCGCGAGCGCGGCGGTCGGAACGACCTCCGCCGCGTGAAGACCCTCGAATGCGTCGGCGTTCTCCTCGGGAGTGCCGCCGAGGACGCCGAGCGGCATCCTCTCGGTGATGTACACCGCAAAGCCGGACTTTACCGCCTCCGCCGCGAACCTCGCCGCGTGGTACGGGACGTAGTCACAGCCGGGAATTATGAGGCAGTCGTAGGTTTCGTCCGCGACGTGCAGACGTCCGTCGAAGGAGTGCGGGTAGCCCTCGCGGTCGTCCCAGACGTCGGAGGGCAGGAAGTCGAAGTCTATCTGATGCTCCGCGAGCGCCCGCGCGGGCTTCTGCATGAACTGCGCGTCGCCCATCCACTGACTTTCGCCGTGGTAGAGTATCGCCGCGCGGCAGCGGTGAGTTCCGTCCGAGAGGACGTGGCACATGCGGTTCATGTACCGCGCGAGCAGTCCGAAGGGACGGTAGAGCGGGTTGTTCCCGCGCGCGTAGAAGTGCGGAGGGCAGTCGCTGTCCGGGAAGTCCTTGGGGGAGAACGCGTGCGGGACGAAGCGGTTCACGCCGCGCACGAGGAAGTGGTCGGCGAGGTACTTCATCAGGCGCGTGCCCTCGCTCCAGCCGTAAGCGCCGAATATCTCGCACATCGTCCGTCCCCGCTTGCGCGGGTCGATGTGCCCGAGCGACGGACCGAGCTTGCCGAGCGCGTAGTGGTAGAACTCGCAGTCGCGGTCGGTAAAGAGACCCGCGCGCTTTCCGTTTCCGCCGCCGAAGGTGACCTGTCCGCCGATGTCGTCGATGCCGGACATGTGCTGCCCGCGCAGTGCGCGGAAGAAGTGACCCATGCTCGAGCCGAGGCGGGCGTGCTGGTTCTCGTCCTCGATGATGTGGCCTATGTACTCGACGCCGTGCGCCGCGCACCAGTCGCCGATGGCGCGGCTGAAGTTGCGCTCTATAAGCCGCGTGAGCGCGTCCATATACGCGCGGCGGACTTCCGCCGTGTGCGCGCGGTCGGAGGTCTCGCGCCAGAGCGCGGGAAGGTCCGCCTCAAACGTCCCGCCGAGCGACGAGCGCAGAGCGGAAATGAGCTCCTCGGAGTAGGGGAGCGCCATGTCGTTGCGGCCGATGTCTTCGCTAAACATGAAGCCGACACAGTTGTCTATGCACGGCTCGTCCGAGAAAAAGCCCGCGATCGTGTTTCCAAACTCGGCGGCGTAGTGCTCCCAGTGCGGCTCGTATACCGCCTCTATCTGGAGCGCGGCGCTCTCCGCATCCGCCCAGTTGAGGTAGCTCGCGCGTCCGCCGCCGGTGCGGCTCACTACTATGAAAAAGACGCGCCACTCGCCGCCCGGAACGTCCCATGTGAGAACGCCGTCGGAGATGTGGCTGTCAAGCACGACCGCCTCACCGAGAGTTCCGTCCCGCTCCATACGCCGCGCGACGGCGGCGAGGAGGAAGTCGTCCTTCGGGAGCTCGGGGGTCGCAAGTCCCCGGTTCATTATCGCCGCCATGTCGATGCCCATAGCGGGGGACGGAGGCGGGTTCAGCAGCGACGCGGCGTTGAAGCGCGCGCCGGGGAGCGGTCCCGCGACCGGGACCTCGGTGAACTTGAGGTACTGCTTTGTCTTGTCGGCGTGACCCTTCGCGAGAATGCCGTTCGCGTAGCCGGTGGGGAAGTGCGCGTCGTCAAGTATCCAGACCTTCATCCCGCGCTTCTTCGCCTCGTCGAGAATGACGTCCATGTCCGCCCACCACTTCGGGCCGCAGAAGTCGGGGTGCGGACGGCTCTCGACGCAGAACGCGCCGATGCCGCAGTCGTGTATCTTCCCTATGACCTCGCGCAGAACGGACTCGCTCTCGCCGTGCTGCCAGAAGAACGGGAAAAGATAGTTCCCGTTTTCGCCGCGCAGAGCTTCAAGAATACTCTTTTCCATAATGACCTCCCTGATAGTACCGGCGGAGCGCTCCGCCGGGCGTATGTATTTTATTGACACTATTGTAGCACACAGCGGCGGCGTTTTCAATGACCGCCGCATTATCGCAACGCTTTCGGGCAAGGTTGGCGGGATTTGCGCTTGTGCTCCTACCCGACTAATGGTATAATTTTACCATAACCATATTACCTGTACGGGAGGGAAAACAAAATGCGAAAGGTCATACCGATAAACGACAACTGGAAATTCGTAAAAAGCGACGCGCCGTCCGCTCCTGCGGACGCCGCGTGGGAGAGCGTCACGCTTCCGCACAGCTGGAACGCCGTGGACGGCATGGACGGCAGCCGTCCGTGGCGCGGCTCCGCGTGGTACGAGCGCGAGATAGACGTCCCGCGCGAGCCGACTGCCGGGGGACGTCTCTACGTCGAGGTGGGCGCCGCGCCGCTTGCGGCGGAGGTCTACCTGAACGGAAAGCCCGCATGCACCCACAAGGGAGGCTACGCCGCCTTCCGCGCGGAGCTCACCGGTCTCGTGAACTCGGAGGGGAAGAACGTCCTCTCGATACGTGTTGACAACAGCGACTTCCCGGACATCTACCCGAGGACGGCGGACTTCACCTTCTACGGCGGACTCACGCGCGGGGTGAAGCTCATATCCGTCCCCGCGACGCACTTCGCGCTCGGTCACTACGGCTCTGCGGGTATGGCCGTCACTCCGTCCGTGAAGGACGGGCGCGCGTCCGTCCGCTGCGAGGCGTGGCTTGAGGGCGCGACCGACGGGATGTCGGTCTGCTTCGAGATACGCGACGGCGAGGGAAGAAAGGCCGCCGAGGTGTGGCGTCCCGCGGAGGAGCACGTCTCCGTCGAGATACCGCTTGAGAACGCTCATCTGTGGTCTACGGACGACCCGTATCTCTACACCGCGACGGCGCGGCTCGTTATTCACAACGAGGGGCTTGACGAGGTCGCGGCGCGCTTCGGCGTCCGCACCTTCTCGGTCGATCCGCAGAAGGGCTTCTTCCTCAACGGAAAGCTCACCGTCCTGCGCGGCGTCGCGCGCCATCAGGACAGGATGTACAAGGGGAGCGCCGTCTCGCCGGAGGATCATGTCGAGGACGCCGACCTCATCTGCGAGGTCGGCGCGAACACCGTCCGCTGCGCGCACTATCAGCACAGCCCGGAGTTCTACGACCTCTGCGACGAGCGCGGAATAGTCGTCTGGGCGGAGATACCTTATATTAGCGTGCAGTCGGAGGATCCGAACGCGCACGAAGTCGCAAAGGACATGCTCCGCGAGCTGATAATACAGAACTACAACCATCCGTCCATATGCTTCTGGGGCATTTCGAACGAAATTCTCATCGGCGGCGAGCGCGAGGGCGTGGTGGAAAATCACCGTGAGCTCAACGAGTTGGCAAAGACTCTCGACCCGACCCGCCTCACCACGATGGCGCACGTCAGCTTCACCGAGGGCGATCATCCGATACATGGTATTACCGACGTCGAGGCGTACAATCAGTACATGGGCTGGTACGGCGGCAAGATAGAGGACAACGGGCCGTGGCTTGACAGCTACCACGCGCGGTACCCCGACCGCGCGCTCGGACTCAGCGAGTACGGCGCGGAGGGCATCGTCTCCTATCACTCGGAGACGCCGGAGTGCAAGGACTATACCGAGGAGTATCAGGCGCTCTACCATGCCGAGCTGTGCAAGGTACTCGAGGAGAGGCCGTGGGTCTGGGCGTCGCACGTCTGGAATATGTTCGACTTCGGCTGCTCCGCGCGGGACG
Source organism: uncultured Clostridia bacterium (assembly GCA_947593925.1). GTDB lineage: Bacteria > Bacillota > Clostridia > Oscillospirales > JAAYOS01 > CANRIN01. The sequence continues at coordinate 73,526 of CANQDU010000007.1, forward strand.
AGGGCGGCGTCAAGGGCCGCAACAACAAGGGTCTCGTCACAAGCGACCGCAAAATAAAGAAGGATTCGTTCTACGTCTGCAAGGCGCACTGGTCGAAGGAGCCGTTCGTCCACGTCTGCGGCGCGCGGTACGCCTGCCGGTCGGGTGAGACGACGCGCGTCGTCGTCTGCTCGAACGCGGGCGAGATAGTGCTGTATGCGAACGGAGCGGAGGTCGGACGCTCGAACGAGCGCGTCGCGACGTTTGAGGGCGTCCCGCTCCGCGAGGGGACGAACATCCTCCGCGCGGAGGCGGGCGGACTTGCCGACTTCATATCGGTGGAAAAGGTCGAAACGGAGCCCGCGAGCTACACCGTCCCCGCCGACCAGCGCGAGAGCGCGCACCGCAGGGGCGGAGAGGGCGTGAAGAACTGGTTTGAAGGCGTAGTCGAGCCGGAGAAGAAGACGCCGGAGTTTTCGACCGAGCACTTCTCGGTAAAGGACAAGATGGGCGATCTCCTCGCAAACCCTGAGGCAAAGAAGTTTGTCACCGAGCTCATGGGGCAGGAGATACCCGAGGGCATGATGGCCATGATAAAGAGCATGACGCTCGAACGCAACCTCGCGTTCATAGGCGAACTGCCGGAGGGAGCGCTCGAGACGATAGAAGCAAAGCTTGCAAAGATAAAGAAGTAACGCCAAGTTGCAAGACTCACCGGTAAGTGTGGGGCAGCAAGCCCTGCATGGGGGCGCAAGGCGGTACAGCACACAAAAGACGGCGGGGCGCAAGCCCCGCCGTCTTGAGTTTACAGCAGATCCAGATCGTATGGCGTCTCCTGATAGACGTAGTAATTGAGCCAGTTGGTATAGAGCAGCGTCGCGTGCGAGCGCCAGGTGAGCGGCGGCGGCTGAGAGGGGTCGTCGTGCGGGAAGTAGTTTTCCGGTATGTCTATCGGAAGTCCCTTCTCGAGGTCACGGCGGTACTCGCGGGCGAGCGTGTCCGCGTCATACTCGGAGTGGCCGGTGACGTATATCTCGCGGCCGTCCTTCGTCGCGGCGATGTAGAGACCCGGCTTCTCACCCGCGGCGAGGACTTCGAGCCCGGGCGTCTTTGCCACGTCCTCAAGCCGCACCTCGGTGTGGCGGGAGTGAGGGGCGAGAAAACGCGAGTCGAACCCTCGGAGCAGCGGCGCTTCCGGGCGCACGGCGGTGTGCTCGAAGATGCCGAAGAGCTTCCTTTCGAGCGGATGCTTCTTTATGCCGTAGTGGCGGTAGAGACCCGCCTGCGCGCCCCAGCAGATATGCAGCACCGACCAGACGTTCCGGCGGCTCCAGTCGAGTATCTCGCAGAGCTCCTTCCAGTACGCAACGTCCTCAAAGGCGAGGTGTTCCACCGGCGCGCCGGTGATTATCATGCCGTCGTAGCGCAGATGCTTTATCTCGTCAAAGTTCATGTAGAACGAGAGAAGGTGCTCCTGCGGGGTGTGGGTAGAGGTGTAGCTCTGCGTCTGGAGAAGGTCGAGCTCTATCTGGAGCGGCGTATTCGAGAGACAGCGGAGAAGCTGCGTCTCGGTCTCAAGCTTTGTGGGCATGAGGTTCAGCAGCAGCACGCGGAGCGGGCGGATGTCCTGCGACTCCGCGCGCCGCGTGTGCATGACGAAAATGTTCTCCTGCTCCAAAGTCCTGAGCGCGGGAAGGTCAGACGGTACTTTTATCGGCATTTTGTTCTATCCTCCGAGCCTGAAAACGCGCGTCAGATCCCGAGAAGGTCGGGGTCAAAGTCGTCGTCCTTCTTTGCGCGCTGATCGCCGAGCACCTCGGCATAGCGGAACACGACGAAAACTATGCCGACTATCGCTCCGAGCGCGACGACGACGGCGCCTATTGTCTTGAGCAGCTTCATGATTATTCCTCCTTTGGTTTTCCTACGACCAATTATACACGATTTTCCCCGGGCGGGCAAGGGAATTTTGAGGTTATTGCTCGGCGCTTGAATTTGCGTCGCCCATACATTATAATTAAAGCGAACATATAAAGCCGTCCGTTTTGACGCTCGGACGGGGAGGGAGGAGACGCCGTGACTGTAGCGGAGCTTGCCTCGGCGCTCGGCGCTGAGGTACTGAATAAGGGCGATATGTCGCGGGAGGTTACGGGCGTGTATGTCTGCGACCTTATTGGCCGCGCCGCCGCGCGGATGCGCCGGGGCGACGCGTGGATAACGATAATGACGAACCGCAACGTCGCGGCGGCGGCGGAGATAGCGGGCGCGGCGTGCGTCCTCATGGCGGACGACGTCTCGCCGGATGCGGAGCTCGCGCGTGTCATGACGGGGACCGGCGCGGCGTTCCTCCGGTGCGGCGGCTCCGCATATACGCTGGCTCACACCCTGCGCCGCCTGACGGGGCTCGAATAGCGGACGAAAAAAGCATTGGCAGAAAGTGTAACTTTTGTTACAGAACGTGCGCCCTCACGGAAAAGAACGATTTTTTCGGCACAAAATGCAGAATCAAACCTGTTGCAAAGTCGAAAAAAGTGTGCTAAAATCATATCAGATTCAAAAGCGGGAGTATGCCCGCTTGTAAATGGAGGAGGTTTTTCGATGCCCAATACAAAGACCAAGGTGGCCTTCAAAGGCACGCCCGAGCAGGAGGCGGAGCTGAAGAAGTTCATCGCCGAGATCAAGCACGAGAAGGGCGCAACGATGCCGATTCTCCAGAAGGCGCAGGAGATCTACGGATACCTGCCCGAGGAGGTTCAGGTCATCATCGCGGAGGAGACCGGCATTCCGCTCACGGAGATCTACGGTATCGCCACTTTCTACGCACAGTTCGCGCTCAACCCGAAGGGCGAGACACAGATCAGCGTCTGCCTCGGTACCGCCTGCTACGTCAAGGGCTCCGGCGACGTTCTGCAGAAGGTCGTTGACACCATCGGCTGTGAAGCGGGTTCCATCACGTCCGACGGAAAGTTCTCGATAGACGCCACCCGCTGCATCGGCGCGTGCGGACTTGCGCCGGTCATGACCGTCAACGGCGAGGTCTACGGACGTATGACCCCGGCAATGGTTCCCGAGATACTTAAGCAGTACATGGAGTAAGACCGTGCGGGATATCTCCGAAAGCATCCTTGACGTCCTCATGAACTCAGTGGGCGCCGGCGCGCGGAAGGTCGAGCTTACGCTGTTCCTCTCCGAGAGGGAGGACACGGTCGGGTTCGAGGTTCGCGACGACGGACGCGGCATGAGCCGCGAAACGCTCGAACGCGCGGCGGATCCGTTCTTTTCGACGGACGGAGCGCGCGGAGCCGGGCTCGGACTTTCGCTCCTTAGGAGCGAGGCGGAGCAGGCGGACGGAGGGATGAAAATAGAGAGCCGCGAGGGCCGCGGGACGCGCGTGAGGGCGTGGTACCGGGCCTCGAGTCTCGATACGCCGCCGGTAGGCGACGTCGGGCTCACGGCGGAGCTTTTCCTTTCGGGGAGACCGGGCATGGAATTTGTCTTTCGCTGCCGAAGCGACATGCTCTGCCGGGAATTACGGACGGGCGCGGAAGGCGGCGAAACGCCGGACATACCGCAGTCGGTGCGCGAGCGCGTGCGGGAGATGACGGCGGAGATAACACAGGGTAAATAAACTTCTGAAAAACGGAGGATAGAGTTCAGATGGCAAAGAGCACAACAGAGCTCCAGGAAATGCGGGAGCAGATGGCGGGGCAGATGAGCCTGCGCGTCGAGGACAAGAACGCCATTCGCGTAGTCGTCGGCATGGGTACCTGCGGTATCGCGGCCGGCGCGCGCGACATAATGCGTGTGATCGTCGATGAGGTCGGCGCGCACAACGCGACTCACGTCAAGGTCATCATGGACGGCAACAATAAGGACGCAGCGAACGCGCCCGTTGTCGAGATCCATGTCCTTGGCAAGGACACCGTCACCTACACTAAGGTGGACGCCGCAAAGGCAAAGCAGATAGCCGCCGAGGTCATCGGCGAAGCGAAGTAAGGAGGCGCCAATATGAATTTCGCAAGAGCACACATCATGGTCTGCGGAGGCACCGGCTGCACTTCGTCGAAGAGCCCGGAGATAGCCGCAGAGTTCAGAAAACAGCTTGAGGCCGCCGGCCTCGCGGACGAGGTCAAGGTCGTACAGACCGGATGCTTCGGTCTGTGCGCGCTCGGCCCGATAGTCGTCGTCTACCCCGAGGGTTCGTTCTACTCGATGGTGACTATCGACGACGTCAAGGAGATAGTGGACGAGCACCTCGTCAAGGGCCGCCCGGTCGAGCGTCTGCTCTATCACGAGGGCGCCGACCATCACGGAACCGTCCACTCCTCGCTTAACGATACCGACTTCTACCGCAAGCAGAAGCGCATAGCGCTCCGCAACTGCGGACGCATCAACCCCGAGAACATCGACGAGTACATAGCCTTCGACGGATACAAGGCGCTTGAGAAGGTCCTCAAGACCATGCAGCCGCAGGAGGTCATCGACGTCGTTAAGGCGTCCGGTCTGCGCGGCCGCGGCGGCGCGGGCTTCCCGACCGGCAACAAGTGGCAGTTCGCGGCAAACGAGAAGAACGACGTCAAGTACGTCTGCTGCAACGCCGACGAGGGCGACCCGGGCGCGTTCATGGACCGTTCGGTCCTCGAGGGCGACCCGCACAGCGTCATCGAGGCGATGGCTATAGCCGGCTACGCCGCCGGCGCTCACGAGGGCTACGTTTACGTCCGCGCCGAGTACCCGATAGCCGTTCACCGTCTCAACATAGCCATCGAGCAGGCCCGCGAGTACGGCATGCTCGGCAAGAACATTTTCGGCACCGGCTTCGACTTCGATATAATCGTCCGTCTTGGCGCAGGCGCGTTTGTCTGCGGCGAGGAGACCGCGCTCATGACCTCCATCGAGGGTCACCGCGGCGAGCCGCGTCCGCGTCCTCCGTTCCCGGCGGTCAAGGGCCTCTTCGGCCAGCCGACGCTCGAGAACAACGTCGAGACCTTCGCGAACATCACTTGGATAATCAACAACGGACCCGAGGCGTTTGCGGCCATGGGCACCGAGCGCTCGAAGGGCACCAAGGTCTTTGCCCTCGGCGGAAAGATAACCAACACCGGCCTTGTCGAGATCCCGATGGGCACCACGCTCCGCGAGGTCGTCGAGGAGATAGGCGGCGGCGTTCCGAACGGCAAGAAGTTCAAGGCCGCTCAGACCGGCGGCCCGTCCGGCGGCTGTCTGCCCGCGAGCCTTATCGACACCCCGCTCGACTATGAGTCGATGGCGGCCGTCGGTTCGATAGTCGGCTCCGGCGGACTCATCGTCATGGACGAGGACAACTGCATGGTCGATATAGCCAAGTTCTTCCTCGAGTTCACCGTCGATGAGAGCTGCGGAAAGTGCGCGCCCTGCCGTATAGGCACCCGCCGTATGCTCGAGATACTCAACAAGATTACCTCCGGCAACGGCACCCTTGAGGACATCGACCGCCTCGAGGAGCTGTGCGAGCACGTCAAGGCCAACTCCCTGTGCGGCCTCGGCCAGACCGCCCCGAACCCGGTCCTGTCCACCCTCAAGCACTTCCGCGATGAGTATGTCGCTCACGTCGTGGACAAGAAGTGTCCCGCCGGCGTCTGCAAGGACCTGCTCAACTACAGCATCGACCCCGAGAAGTGCAAGGGCTGCACCGCGTGCGCGAGGGCGTGCCCGGTCGGCGCTATCACCGGTACCGTCAAGGAGCCCCATACGATAGACACAAGCAAGTGCATCAAGTGCGGCACCTGCATATCGAAGTGCCGTTTCGGCGCTATCACCAAGGGTTAAGCGGAGGAGAACACAAATGGATATGGTAAATGTTAAAGTCAACGGCATTCCGGTATCGGTTCCCGCCGGTTCGACCGTTCTTGAGGCGGCAAACGCCGCCGGTGTGGATATCCCCACCCTCTGCTACATGAAGGAGATAAACGCCATCGGCGCCTGCCGTATGTGCGTTACCGAGGTCACCGGCGCGCGCGGACTTGTCGCCGCCTGCGTCTACCCCGTGGCCGAGGGCATGGAGATAAACACCAACTCGAAGAAGGCTTACGATGCGCGCAAGCGCACCCTCGAGCTCATTCTTTCCAATCACCGCATGGAGTGCACCACCTGCGCCCGCAGCCACAACTGCGAGCTGCAGAAGCTGGCAAACGAGTACGGCGTCAAGGAAGTCCGCTTCGGCGACCCCGGCTCCCTCCAGCCGCAGATAGAGTGCTCGACCGCGCACCTCATCCGTGACAACAGCAAGTGCGTCCTCTGCCGCCGCTGCATGGCTGTCTGCAACCACCTGCAGAGCGTGGCCGTCATCGGCGCGAGCGAGCGCGGCTTTGCCACCCACATCGGCAGCCCGTTTGACCGCGGACTCGGCGAGGTCGGCTGCATCAGCTGCGGCCAGTGCATCGCTGTCTGCCCGACCGGCGCCCTCACCGAGGTCGACGATACCGACAAGGTCTGGGCGGCGCTCGCCGATCCCACCAAGCACGTCGTCGTCGGCACCGCTCCCGCGGTCCGCGCCGCTCTCGGCGAGGAATTCGGCGAGAAGATAGGCACCAACGTCGAGGGCAAGATGGTCGCGGCTCTCCGCCGCCTCGGCTTCGACGGTGTGTTTGACGTCAACGCCGGCGCCGACCTCACCATCATGGAGGAGGCCAACGAGCTCGTCGAGCGCGTCAAGAACGGCGGCGTCCTGCCGATGATAACCTCTTGCTCGCCCGGATGGGTCCGCTTCTGCGAGCAGTACTTCCCGGAGTTCATCCCGAACCTTTCGACCTGCAAGAGCCCGCAGCAGATGTTCGGTGCGATGATGAAGAGCTACTATGCAAAGCAGGCCGGCATCGATCCGAAGGACATCTTCGTCGTCACCGCCATGCCCTGCACCGCGAAGAAGTACGAGATCCGCCGTCCCGACGAGGCGTCGGTTGACGGTCTGTGGGACATCGACGCGACCATCACCACCCGTGAGCTCGCGAAGATGATCCGCAAGGCCGGCATCAAGTTCGAGCGTCTGCCGGACGAGAAGTTCGACCCGGCGTTCGGCGACTTCACCGGTGCGGGCGTCATCTTCGGCGCTACCGGCGGCGTCATGGAGGCCGCCCTCCGTACCGCCGTCGAGACTCTCACCGGAGAGGAGCTCAAGAAGCTCGACTTTACCGAGGTCCGCGGCGTCGCGGGCATCAAGGAAGCCAGCTATGAGGTCGCGGGCATGACCGTCAAGGTCGCCGTCGCGAGCGGCATGGCCAACGCCAAGGAGCTGCTCGAGCGCGTCAAGCGCGGCGAGGCCACCTATCACTTCATCGAGATAATGGGCTGCCCGGGCGGCTGCGTCAACGGCGGCGGTCAGCCGATCCAGCCCGGCAACGTCCGCAACTTCGTCGATCTGCGCGCCGAGCGCGCGAAGGCGCTCTACGCTCAGGACGCGGCTATGCCGATACGCAAGAGCCACGAGAGCCCGCTGATGAAGAAGGTCTATGCCGAGTACCTCGGCAAGCCCGGCAGCCACCTCGCGCACGAGCTGCTGCACACCAGCTACGCCAAGCGTTCGCGCTACCCCGGCCTCGAGGCCGAGAAGGCGTAAGCGTTCCGCAAACACATCACAACTGCTCCGGACGGTACAGCGTACCGTCCGGAGCTTTTTTGTTTGCCGATTTCGGGAGCGGCACAGAAAGCGGTCAAGTCGTTGTTGCATTTTACGCGATACGGTGGTACAATGATAAAGAATTTTGCGCGGGCGGGGCCCGCGTCGGGAGTGATATTGAGATGGAGATGAAGAAGTTCGGCGAGCTGCCGTATGAACGGATACCGTTTGAGACTATCCGCGAGGATATGACCGCCGTGACGGAACGGCTCGCGAACGCCGAAAGCTACGAGGCGGCGCGGCAGGCGTTCCTCGACTATGAGAAGATAACGGCGCACGTCTCGACCGTGATGTCGATAGCGATGAACCGCTACCAGATAGACACGCGCGACCCGTTCTATTCCGGCGAGCGCGAATACTGGTCGTCGGTGAGCCCGAGGATAGGCGAGCTCCGCACGGACGCGACGAAGGCGCTCTACGCCTCGAAATTCCGCCCGGAGTTCGAGCGGGAGTTCGGCGCGCTGATGTTCAAAGATATGGAGATACAGATGCGGAGCTTCTCGCCCGAGCTGATACCCGGCCTTCAGGAGGAGAGCCGTCTCACAAACGAGTACGGCAAACTGATAGCCTCCGCGCAGATAGACTTTATGGGCGAAAAGCGGACACTTCCGCAGATGACGCCCTTCAAGACCTCGCCCGACGACGAGGTGCGCCGCGCCGCGTGGAACGCCGAGGGCGAGTGGTACAACGGGCACGGCGAGGAGCTTGACAGGATATACGACGAGCTTGTGAAGGTCCGCACGGACATGGCAAAGAAGCTCGGCCACAAGAACTTTGTCCCGCTCGGTTACGACCTGATGAACCGCAACAGCTACACCGAGCAGGACGTGGAGCGCTTCCGCGAGGCGGTCGTGAAGTACGTCGTTCCGGTGGCGTGCGAGGTGAAGAAGGCGCAGGCGGAGCGTATAGGCGCGAAGTTCCCGATGCTCATGAGCGACGAGGCGCTGTTCTTCCGCAGCGGCAACGCCCGTCCCGCCGGCAGTTCGGACGACATCCTCGCGCACGGCAAAAGAATGTACCACGAGATGAGCCCCGAGACGGCGGAGTTCGTGGACTTCCTCTACGGCTACGAGCTGATGGACGTCCTCTCCAAGCCGGGCAAGGCCGGCGGCGGACACTGCGCGACGCTGATGGAGTACGGCGCGCCGTTCATCTTCTCGAATTTCAACGGCACGCAGGGCGACGTCGAGGTCGTCACGCACGAGGCGGGGCACGCATTCGCCTCGTACATGGCGCGCGACATCGAGCCGATGAGCGCCCGCCACGCGACGCTCGAGAGCTGTGAGATACACTCGATGTCGATGGAGTTCTTCGCGTGGAACTGGGCGGAGGGCTTCTTCGGCGCGGACACCGATAAGTTCCGCTACTCGCACCTCGCTTCCGCGCTCGCGTTCATACCCTACGGCACGATGGTCGATCACTTCCAGCACATCGTCTACGAGCACCCCGAGCTCACCCCGGCGGAGCGGCACGCGGAGTGGAAGAAGCTCGAGAAGATCTACCGCCCGTGGCTCGACGTGAGCGAGATACCGTTCTACGGCGACGGGCGGCGCTGGCAGGCGCAGAGCCACATATATCAGCGCCCGTTCTACTACATAGACTACTGCCTCGCGCAGACGGTGGCGCTCCAGTTCTGGGCGCTCATGCAGACGGACCGCGAGGACGCGTGGCGGCGCTATATGGCGCTTGTCCGCAAGGCCGGGACCGAGACCTTCGACGGGCTCGTCGCGACGGCGGGGCTAGATACTCCGTTCGGAGAAAAGGCGCTCGAGACCGTTGCGACCGCCGCAAAGAAGTTCCTCGACGGGTTCGACGCCGGCAGCCTGAAGTGAACCCGAAAATTCAGATAGTTGTGGGAGAGCAAGAGAGATGAACAAAACCAACAAAAAGGTGCTTGATTTGGTGCTGTCCGCGCTCATAGGCGCAATCTATGCGGCGCTCACGCTTCTCGGCGCGGGCTTCGCGTTCGGACCGGTGCAGTTCCGGTTCAGCGAGGCGCTCTGCGTCATGCCGTTCTTCATCCCCGGCTCCGCGTGGGGACTTGCCGTGGGATGTGCGTTTGCAAACATTTTCGGCGGGTACGGCATGCTCGACATAGTCTTCGGCTCGCTTGCGACGCTTATCGCGGGGCTGATGGCGGCGCGCATCCGCGTCCGCCTGCTCGTGCCGCTGCCGGCGGTGCTGCTGAACGCGGTCATCGTCGGCGCGGTGATAGCTTACAGCATAGCCGGAGCGACCGCCGGGTTCTTCGGCGCGTGGGCGTGGAACATGGTGACCGTCGGCGCGGGTCAGATAGGCGCGTGCTACGGGCTCGGCATACCGCTGCTGTACGCTCTGCCGAAGATAGCGCCGGTGAGAAAATTTCTTGGCGACAGGGCTTGATTTTCCGCGAAATTTTTTGAAATACCGTATTGACAAATCCGGCGCTTTGTTGTATTATAACGGAGCGCCGGAAAACGGAACGCTTTGCGGCGCGGCGAGGACAAGGTTCTCAAAAAAGTTTTTTGGAAATTTCAAAAAACCTCTTGACAGTTGAGAGCTTCCGTGCTAAAATAAAATTCCGCGCGGGAAAGCAATGCGCGGGATCCGCACCTTGAAAATTAAACAACGTGACAAAAAGAGAAGAAGCCAGTAAGAGATAGGGTGGGGCGCTCTTGGAGCCGAAAGGCGAGAGAGCGACCTAACGATTCTTTTGAATTAAAAAAGTAAGAGAGCGAGAGCGAACTTACGCGGGCTCCGGAAGGAGCCGGCACTATAACGTATTTGAGCAGCGAAAGCTGTTTAGATAACCATATTATAGAGAGTTTGATCCTGGCTCAGGATGAACGCTGGCGGCGTGCTTAACACATGCAAGTCGAACG
>CANQDU010000008.1 GCA_947593925.1 uncultured Clostridia bacterium
CTCTCAATCACTGTTGCACTTAACTTGACAATTCACCAATCCGTTTTTTCCGGCGGCGTGTACGTCGGAAAAAACTCCTCTCGCGGAGCGTGCGTCGATTTTCCGCCGAAGGCGGAAAACTCGGCGCGTAGCGGAGCGCCCGCTGTCGGTAGGGCTTTGCCCTATCCGACAGCTTCACTCAGAATTGCGCCTGCGCAATTCCGAGTGAACTTCTCGCAGTAAACGGATAGAGGAGCGCGCTATGCGCGCTCCTCTATCCGTTTACTGCGACGAAGTATTGCCTGCGGCTTCACATCCGGCAGAAGCAGACGGTGCGTGAGCTGGTTCTTCGTCGCGCGCGGGACGCGCATCTCCGCGCCGTCCGCACTGAGCTCGAATATTTCGCGGACGCGCACCTTCTCGGGGCGGCGTCCGGGCGAGAGAAGCTCCAGCTCCTCGTCCTCGCCGAACGGGTTCTTCAGCGAAACGAAAGCGTAATCGCCCTCGACGCGCTCCACCACCGCCGCGACCTCCCAGTCGCGGATATACCGCGAGTCGCCGGTGTACTGAAGTCCGTGCTTCGGCCGCTCGCGGAAGAACCCGTCGCAGTACGGCCGGTGGCTGACCTTCCCGAGCTCCTCCTCCCACCGCTCGTCGAACGGACGCCCGGCGTACAGGTCGTCGAGCGCGCCGCGATAGGCGTAGGTGACGGCGGCTGCGTAGTATTCGCTCTTGGAGCGTCCCTCTATCTTGAGGCTCGACGCGCCCGCCTCGATTATCCTGTCAAGGAGGCGTATCGCGTTGAGGTCCTTCGAGTTGAGGATGTACGTCCCCTCGGGGTGCTCCTGCATCTCGTAGTATTCGCCGGGGCGGCTCTCCTCGACAAGATGGTAGCGCCAGCGGCAGGGCTGCGCGCACTCGCCTCGGTTCCCGTCCCTACCCGCCATATACTCCGAGAGAAGACAGCGCCCCGAAAAGCTGACGCACATCGCGCCGTGGACGAACGCCTCCAAATCAAGCTCCTTCGGTGTGTTCGCGCGTATCGACGCTATCTCGTCCAAGGTGAGCTCTCGCGCGAGTATGACGCGCTTCGCGCCGAGGTCGTGCCACATCCGCGCGGACGCGCTGTTCGTGATGCCAGCCTGCGTGGACATGTGTACCTCAAGCGACGGCGCGGCGCGCTTCACTAGGCCGAGCACTCCCGCGTCCGCGACTATCGCCGCGTCAAGCCCGCTCTCCTCCGCCGTGCGCGCGAGGCGCGCCGCGCCCTCGAGCTCGTCCTCGTGCGCGACGGTGTTTATCGTTATATACGCCCGCGCGCCGGCGGCATGGGCGAGGCGCGCCGCCTCCGCAAGAGTCTCCTCGCGGAAGTTTCCCGCGGCGGCGCGCATACCGTACCTGTCCGCCGCGAGGTAGACCGCGTCCGCGCCGTAGGCGAGCGCCATCTTCAGCTTGGACATGTCCCCCGCGGGACTCAGAAGCTCGACTTTTCGCATCATTCCGTACCGTAAGCGCCGGGGTTGGCATTGATTATCGCCTGCTGCTCATCCGCCGTGCGGACAAACTCGTGCGTGCCCTCCTCGGTGAGCGCGTAGTAGTAGTTGTCCGTTTCCTCCGGGCGAAGCGCCGCGCGTATCGCCGCGAGACCCGGATTGCAGATAGGTCCGGGCGGGAGGCCCATGTACTTGTAGGTGTTGTACGGGCTGTCTATTGCCAGATCCTCGAGCGACAGATACTGCTTGCGCTCCTCGAGGACGTACTGTATCGTCGCATCTATCTGAAGATACGGCTCCGGCCAGTTGTCAAGGCGGTTGTGTATGACCGACGAGATGAGCGGCATTTCGCTCGTGCTCGCCGCCTCCTTCTCTATCATCGAGGCAAGGGTGAGCACGTCGTGGACGCTCATGCCCATCTCCTCCGCCTCCGCGCGCAGATCCTCGTCAAACTTGTTCGAGAAGTCGTTGAGGAAGCGGTTTATCGCGTTTACCGGGTTCTCGTCCACATAGAAGGTGTGGCTGTTCGGGAACATATAGCCCTCGAGCCGGTTCACGTCTCCGAGCGGCACGTCCTCGAGGAAGGAATACTCGAAGTCGTAGTTCGCGCAGACATCCGCGAGATCCTCGTAGCTTGCGACGCCGTTCTCCTCGAGCCGCCGCAGTATCTGCTCGACGGTGTAGCCCTCCGGGATGGTTACGTCCACCGTCGCGCGGTAGGACGAGTTCTCGCGCATGGCGTTTATCAGCGCGCGGTAGTCCATGATGGCGTTCACGTTGTACACGCCGGGGGAGATCTTCTCCTCCGCGTCGAATATTTTTCCGAATATCTCAAAGAGCCACGGGCGCTTGATCATGCCCGCCTCCGCGAGCTTATCCGCGACCGCGCTCACGTCGTCCGTCTCGAGCACGGTTATAGTCGCATCGCTGTCCTCCGCCGTGAGGCCGAGGAGATCGTCCGCGCACATCCAGCCGAAGCCCGCGAGCGCGGCGCTTATGCCTATGACGCAGAGGAACCAGATAAGCGCGCCGAAGCATCCGAGCCTGCGCTTTCTCGGGCGCGTCTCGGGCTCCTCGTCCTCCTCGGGGAGCTCCGCCTCCGCGGGAAGCTCCTCCTCGGCATCGTCCGGCTCCTCCTCGGCGCGCGCGACGCTCCTTGCGATGTTCTGCTCTATTGCCGACTCGATGGTGTTCTGCGCCGTGCTGACGCGGCAGACGCACCTGTCGCTCACGACGACGTTCATCCACTCGTCCGTGTCCTCCGAGGGCACCGTTTCGAGCAGTGCGTCCTCACGGGCGACGCCGCACTTCGTGCCGTGGTAGCCCGCAAGCCATCTGTCGTAATATCCCATCCCCCGGCCGAGGCGGCTGCCGTCCGTGCCGAACGCGGCTCCCGGTATGAGCGCGATGTCTATCTCGTCCGGGTCAGCCGCGGGGAAGGACGCCGGCGGCTCGGGTATCCCGAAGGCGTTCGTCTCGCTCAGGTCGTCCGGAGAGGTTATCTCGACGGCGCTCATCTCCGCGCCGTCCACGCGCGGCACGAACACCCTCCGCCCGCCGTGCAGCAGCACGGGAATGAGCTTTCGGGTGTCCACCTCGCTTCCGACGGAGACGTAGCAGAAAACCGTCGCCGCCGAGCGCATCTCGGGAAGGGACGCAAGCTCGCGCAGCACCGCGAGGTCCTTTTCGGACTTCTCCTCGGGGGTGAGGGCGGCGGCGCGCTCCTTCATCTTCCGCCGCAGCTGTTCTTTTGCTTCAAAAATGTTGTTCTCTTCCATAGCAGTCCTCAAACGATAGGATTAAGGAACGGAGCGGGGCCGCCGCCGAGCGTCAGCGCCGCGAGGTCGCCGGGGGTGATGCTCACCGTGCCGGTCCTCTCTCCGACGGCAGCGACGCCGTCCCGAACGGAAACACGTCCCGACAGCTCGGGCAGCTCCGTATCCTCCACCTCTATCTCAAAATCTCCCGGGCGGCGCTTCAGTCCCGCCTCGACCACGGTCTTCGGGTCGAGGGCGCGGATCATTCCGAACCGCCTCGCCCCGTGCGGACACGCCGGCGCGCAGAGCGTCGCCGTATCCGTCGCGAACCTGTCCATCACCGCGAGGCGCAGAGCGTTGAACTCCGGCTCGTCCTCGCAGAAAAGCTCGTCTATCACCGCCGCGCCGCCGTCCTCGCGGCAGAGCGCGTAGCCGATGATCTCTCCCTCGCGCAGGACGGCGAGCATCGCGCCGCCGCGCGCGTATTCCGCTTCCGCCGCCGCGCGCCACATATCGCGGCTCCGCGCCTGGTGGCTCCTCCACCGCGCGACCTGCGTGAATATCTCCTCGCACTCCGGCGCGCGCTCCGGCGGCAGCTCCGCGACCTTCTCGTCCGACGGCGCTATCGCCGCGCGGCGCTCCGCCGAATACTCTATCGAAAACATCTCGGCAAAGCCGAGGGAGCGGTAGAACGCGAACTCCTCGTCCCCGCGCGGCCGCACCGTCGCGGCGGCGGTGCCGCGGTCCCGCGCCGCCGCAAGCGACGCCGTAACGAGCTCGCGAAGCCCGCCCTCGTCCCGCGCCGCCGCGCCGAAGATGTACGCCGCCGCGAGTTCTCCCGCGCCGGGTATTCGGAGCGGCTCGATGGAGCACAGTACGACGCCCTCCGTACGTCCGTCACGCTCGAGGACGAGCGTCCTCTCCGGCGCCGCGAGCGCGGCATATACCCCGGCAAGCGCTTCTCCGTCCGGCAGAAGCTCGCTCCACAGTCCGCGAAGCGCCGCGAGGTCAGCTTTATCGGCTCTTCTTATCATTTCGCACTCCCGTCGTCATTCTTCTTCGGCGCGAGGTACTTCGCGCGCATCTCCGCCGCCCTGCCGCAGCTCATCTTCCCCTCGGGGCACGGGCCGCGCAGGCAGGCGGGTCCGCTGTCCCGGAAGAGCTCGGGCGAGACCTCCATGACGAGCTCGCGCATCCTCGCGGCGAGCTCGCGTATCTCCCACTGGGCGCGGTTGCACATCCTCTGCGAGAAGAAGTTCTTGAGTGACCGCGCGTTCATCGTCATCACTATCTGCGTCGTGCAGGCGTTCGGCAGGACGTAGCGCGCGTCCTCGCCCGCGCGCTTCCGCGCGGCGGACTTCGACGCCTTGTCGAGCTTTCCTTCCGCCTCGAGCTCCGAGCAGTATTTCTTGTATAGGATGTTCGAGAGCTTCTTGTAGCTCGCGCGGTCGTCCGCCATGGCGCGCTCGAACTCCTCCGCCGCCTCGGGCACCGCCGCTATCGCGGGCGGCGTGACGTACTCAAAGTCCTTCTCGCTCACATACCTCTGGCTCTTGACGCTGTACGACGCGAGGCGATGCCGCGTTATCTGCGCGAGCAGCGAGCGGCTGACGCCCTCGATGGCAAAGGTGTAGCTTGCGTGCTCTATCGGGCTCTCATGGCCGAGGGACGCGAGCATCTCAACAAATTCGCGGGCCTTCTCCGGCGTCATGCCGTCCCGAAGCTCGCCCGCCGTGGAGTTCGAGTAGCAGTTCTTTGCCGCGAGCGCGACAAGCTCCACCGGGCTCGGGGTGTGTGCAAGCAGAATAACATTCATCTATTTTGCCTCCTTTTTGCGGCGGCGAGCCTCCTTTTTGGCGGCGCGCAGGAATTTCGGCAGGCGCATCATGCGCCCTATGCGGCTCGGCTGGCGCAGGAGCCGCCAGAACCACTCGAGGCCGAGCTTTATGAATATCTTCGGCGCGCGCTTCGTTTCGCCCGCGAACACGTCGAGCGAGCCTCCGAGGCCGATAGCGAGCTTGCAGCCCATCGCGCCGAGGTTTTCCGATATGAATTTTTCCTGACGGGGTGAGCCGAGGCAGACGTACACCGCGTCCGCGCCGGACGCGCGGACCTCCGCGGCGGCGGCCGCGTCGTCCTTGAAGTATCCGTCGTGCGTACCTGCAATTTTGAGGCCGGGCGCGGTCTGCGTCATCTTCTCCGCCGCGCGCTCGGCTATGCCGGGCTTCGCGCCGAGGAGATAGAGCGAGTCGCCGCGCCGCGCGAACACCGGAAGCAGCGCTTCCGCGACCTCCACCCCCGCGACCTTCTCCTTGAGCGGCGTGCCGAGTATCCGGCTCGCCTTCACGACGCCCACGCCGTCCGGCAGGACGAGGTCGGCGCGGTTCAGTATGCCGCGCAGCGTGTCGTCGGTCTGCGCGTCGTAGACTATCTCCGAGTTGGGCGTGACGATGTAGTGGGAGCCGCCGTCGAGCAGCGCTTCCGCGCGCTTGAGCGCCTCCGCCATGTTTACGTTGTCAAATCCGACGCCGAGTATGTCCGTTCTCTGCAAGGAAACCCCTCCGTTCCCCTCGGGGTCTGTCCCCGAAAATGCCTTTTCCGGCAGTTTAAGCTATTGTACCATATCGGGAGGAATATTTCAACCTCGCGCGGAAATTCCCTCAGAGCGCCGGGCGCGCGACGCCCGGAACCAGCCTTTCGACCGCGAGCGCCGCCGCGAGCAGACGGCGCTCGTCCGCGCCGTAGAGTATGACGCCGCGCGGCGTGCCGTCCTCGCCCATGCGGAGCGGGACGCTGAGCGATGGGAATCCCGCGACGTGCATGACGTTCGTGGGGCCGGTCATGACGCACGCATCGACGTCCTTCAGCTCCTCCGCCATCTCCGCGCGAAGGCGCTTCCGCTCCGCCATCGCCTCAAGGTAGGGCGCGTCGTCGAGCCTCCCGGACGCCTCGAGCGCGCCTTCGAGGTGCGTAATGCCGTAGGGCATCCGGGACGGGTCCTCCCGGTAGAAGTCCGCTATATCGCGAAGCGTCTTCCGCTTCGTGTTCGACGAAGCGAGGTATTCTTCTAGGTCATGCATGAACTCGCAGCGCATTATCTCCGTCATCTGCGGACTAAAGGGCCGGTTGACTTCCGTAAGCTCCGCGCCCTCCGCGCGGAGCGCCGCGAGGAGCGCCTCCGTCCCCTCCTCCGAGCAGGGCGGCGAGATTTTGTCGCGGTTCGCGAGGTTTACCGCTATCCTGAGCCGCCGTGGGGCGGCGGGCGTCACGCCGGACGCGGCGCCGTCGCCCATGGCGGCGGCGAGCAGCATTGCTCCGTCGAGGTCGCGCGCTATCGCTCCGGCGCTGTCGAGCGTGTGCGATATGGGGACTATTCCCCGCCCGGAGAGCGTCCCGGCGGCGGACTTGAGACCCGCGCAGCCGTTCGCCGCGGCGCAGACGACGACCGAAAAGCTCGTGTCGGTGCCGACCGCCGCCGCGCAGAACCCGGCGGAAACCGCCACGGCAGACCCGGTGCTCGACCCGCTCGGGTCGGCGTCCGCGCGGTACGCGCTCCGCACCTGTCCCCCGCGCGAGCTGAAACCGTTCGGCATGCCGCGCGAGGTGAAGTTTGCAAACTCGGTCATGTTCGTCTTGCCGAGTATCAACGCTCCCGCGCGGCGGAGGTTTGCAATGACCGGCGCGTCTGCGTCCGCGACATTGTCCTCGAGCGCGGCGCTCCCCGCCGTGGTGTGCAGCCCCGCGACGTCGATGTTGTCCTTGACGAGCACCGGCAGTCCGCAGAGCGGCATATCCTCTCCGGCGGGGCGCATATCTAGCTCACGGGCGCGGCGGAGCGCGTCCGGGGCGAGCTCCGCCACAGCGTTCAGCCTGCCGTCATACCGCTCTATCCGTTCGAGGTAAAAACGCACGAGCTCCTCCGCGCCTACCTTCCGTTCCCTTATCGCGCGCAGAAGCTCGCGCACCGTGAAGTCAAGTATCCCGTCCACGCTTTTCCTCCCGTCAGTATTCTCTTAATAAAGCTCGTCCGGGGCGGCGGGACGCCTCCCCGGACGGAAACCGGCTTATTTGCTCTGTGCCTTTGCCCATGTGTCCCGGAGACCCACGATGCAGTTGTAGGTATCCGGCAGCGGGTCGCGGACAAAGTACCCGTCCCGCACGAACTGGAACCTCTCGCCCTCCGGCGTGTCCGCAAGGCACGCCTCGAGCTTGGCTTCCGGGTAGACGGTGACGCTGTTCTTATCCACGACGTCGAGGAAGCTCATCCCCTCCGGCAGGTCGAAGACGTTCGGCTGAGTGAAGAGGTATCCGTACTCGCGGAGCGTCGCCGAAACGGCGGTGAGCGCGTCCACCCAGTGTATCGTGCCCTTTATCTTGCGGCCGTCTGACGGATTGCCGCAGCCGCTCTCGAGGTCGGCGGTGCAGCGGAGCTCCGTCACCTCGCCCGCGTCGTTCTTTACCACCTCGTCGCAGCGGACGATGTACGCTCCCATCAGGCGCACCTCCCCGCCGGGCTTGAGACGGAAGAACTTGGGCGGCGGAGTCTCCGCGAAGTCCTCGCGCTCCACCCACAGCTCGCGGGAGAAGGCGACGCGGCGCTTCGTCGGCTCGTCGTTCTGCGGGTCGTTCGCTATCTCGAAATACTCCATTTTGTCCTCGGGGTAGTTGGTAATGACGAGCTTTATCGGATCCTTCACCGCCATGCGGCGCGGAGCCGTGCGGTTCAGCTCGTCGCGGATGCAGTGCTCGAGAAGGCCGATGTCCACTATGCTGTACGCCTTCGAGACGCCGCAGCGCGAGAGGAAGTCCTTAATCGCGGAGGGCGTGTAGCCCCGGCGGCGGAGGCCGCGAAGCGTCGGCATACGCGGGTCGTCCCACCCATCGACGAGGCCGTTTTCGACGAGCTGACGCAGGTAGCGCTTGCTCATCGAGGTGTAGGTCATGTTGAGGCGCGCGAACTCGTACTGATGCGGCGCGGGGTCGAAGCCGATGTTCTCCACTACCCAGTCATAGAGCGGACGGTGGTTCTCGAACTCTATCGAGCAGCAGGAGTGCGTGATGCCCTCGAGCGCGTCCTGAATGGGGTGCGCGAAGTCGTAGAGCGGGTAGATGCACCACTTGTCGCCCTGACGGTGGTGCGTCGCATGCAGGATGCGGTATATCGCCGGGTCGCGCATGTTCATGTTCGGCGAGGACATGTCTATCTTCGCGCGGAGGGTGTGCGTCCCGTCCGCAAACTCGCCGTTCTTCATCCGCTCGAAGAGGTCGAGGTTTTCCTCCACGGAGCGGTCGCGCCACGGGCTGTTCTTTCCGGGCTCGGTGAGCGTTCCGCGGTACTCGCGCATCTGCTCGGGCGTAAGGTCGCAGACGTAGGCCTTACCGTCCTTTATGAGCTTCACGGCATACTCGTAGCACTTGTCAAAGTAGTCCGAGCCGTAGAAGACGCCGCCCGTCGGCTCAAAGCCGAGCCAGCGGATGTCCTCGAGTATCGCGCGGACGTACTCCTCGTCCTCCTTGGTGGGGTTCGTGTCGTCATAGCGGAGGTTGAACTTCCCGCCGTACTTCTCGGCCGTCGAAGCGTTTATCCATATAGCCTTCGCCGAGCCGATGTGGATATATGCGTTCGGCTCCGGCGGGAAGCGGGTGTGTATCTCGCGCGTGAAGCCGTTCGCCTTCTGTTCGTCGATTATATCGTGAATAAAGTTGGAAACATTGCTGTTGTCCATTCGAGGTCTCTCCTTTTATCTTGAGTTCCATTCGGAGGTGTCCGCCCCGAGCGCCGCGCCGGCTCTCTCGAGCCGTCCCATAAAGAAATCGCCGCTCACGTCCGGGTCGTCTCCGTCCATTATCTTCAGGACCGAATACATATCGGGCGACTGCCGCCTGCCGCATATCGCTATGCGGAGAGCCATCGACACGTCGCCGGCGCTTCCCTTCCACTTCTCCGGCTCCTGCCGGTAGAGCTTGGTGTCCGGGCAGTAGCCGAGGCTTTCGGCAAGCGCCTTCACGTTCTCAAACCATTCGTTCCCGTCCGGCTCGAGCATCGTGTGCTTTTCGTGCCACATCTGCATACGCTGTCGGTAATACGCCCGGAGGATGTTTGCCATCTCCTCTGGCGTCATGCCCTCGGGCGGGGTGTAGTCCGGCTCGAAGAGCTCCTCGTAGAAGAAGCTCATGTAGGGCTTCACCTCGCTCCAGACGGCGAAGTCCTTGCGCGGTTTCTTGCCGCCCCTGCCTATTGCGAGTATCGCGCGGGCGTAGTCCGGGCTGCGCTCGAGGAGCGCGGCAAAGTCCGGGTCGTACTCCTTCGCCCAGTCGAGGACGCCGTCGTAGACCTCGGCGGCCGTCATGCGGCTTATGACCTCTTTCGAGACGTCGCGGAGCTTGTCCTCGTCAAAGAGCGAGCCCGCCGGGTTCATCTTCTTCGGGGAGAACTTGAAGTCGCCCACCGGCGCCGTGGGATTTGCGCGCCGCCAGTCCTCGAAGTTGGAGTTCAGTATCGTCATTATATACTCGTACACCGACGGCACGGGGTATCCCTGCTCGCGGTAGAACGAGAGCGCGAGCTCGGGGTCCTTGCGCTTGGAGAGCTTGCGCTTGGATGCGCCGTCCATCTTCTGGAGCGTTCCGACGTGCAGGTACTTCGGCAGCTTGAAGCCGAGCGCCGAGAAGAGTTGGATATGCAGCGGCAGGCTCGGCAGCCACTCATCCCCGCGCACGACGTGCGTGGTGCGCATGAGGTGGTCGTCTACGGCGTGGGCGAAGTGGTAGGTCGGTATCCCGTCCGACTTCAGCAGGACGTGGTCGATGTCGTTTTCGGTGAGCTCGAGCGGTCCCTTGATGAGGTCTGTAAACTTAATTTTGTGCTCTATCGAGCCCTCCGAGCGGAAGCGAAGCACCCACTCCTTCCCCTCGGCGAGCGCGGCCTTTATATCCTCCATAGGACGGTCGCGCCAGACGGCGTACTTGCCGTAGTAGCCGAAGTTCTCCTTTGCCGCCTCCTGCCGGGCGTGAATCTCCTGCAGCTCCTCCTCGGTGCAGAAGCAGGGGTATGCCTTGCCCTCCGCGACGAGCTTCTTCGCGTAGACGTGGTATATGTGCGCGCGGCGGGACTGCTTGTAGGGGCCGTAAGCTCCCTTCTCGCCGTCTATCGTCGCGCCCTCGTCGAAGTTTATCCCGTAGTGCGCGAGGCCGCGAATAAGCGACTCTATCGCCCCCGGAACCTCGCGCTTGCTGTCGGTATCCTCGACGCGCAGGAAGAGCGTGCCGCCCGACTGGTGGCACATCCGCTCGGAGGTTATGCCCTGCACGAGGTTTCCGAGGTGGACAAATCCGGTGGGGCTCGGCCCCATGCGGCTCACGACCGCGCCCTCCGGCAGGTCGCGCGGCGGGTACTGTTCCTCGAGCGCCTCCGGCGTGTTCGTCACGTCCGGGAAAAGCAGCTCGCTAAGCGCCTTGTAGTCCATTTATACATCCTCCCGCATATATCGTCCCGTGGGACGCTTATTGTCCCCGGGAAATAAATATCCGAATACTCCGCCGCCGGGAAGCTTTCCCGCCCGGCTCACGGATACTACAAATATAGCACAGCGGAGGCGATTTTTCAATATTTTTCTTACGTTGACGCCGCTTCCGAAAAAACAAAAAAATTTTTTGAAAAAGCTGTCCCGAAATACGAGGGTGCGGACATATACGGATGAAACACGGAAATACCGTTGAAAGGAGCGTTTCAGATGAAGAAGAAAATACTTGCGGTCCTGCTCGTGCTTGCCGTATTCGCGTCGCTCGCCGCCGCGGAGGTCGCGGTGCTCCGCGCGCGTCCGAACGCCGACTTCGGATTTGTCGAAGAGGAGTACACGCTCGTGCGTGAGAGTTGGCGGTACGTCCTGAAGGACGGCTGTATCCCGGTGGACAGCTGCGAGGACGGCGGCGGACTCACCGTGCTCGGGATAGGTCAGACGAACTGGGAGCCGCGCACCCCGACTCTCATATTTACGACAGACCGCGCGATAGCGCTCACCGGCGTCAACTACGGCGGCAAATACTACGAAGAAACAAAGAACATTCCTTTCGGCACGGTCGAGCGATGGGAGAACGGAGAGTGGACGCCCGCCGGCGATATGGGGCTGGAGTACGCCATTGTGATGCTCGGCGGACTTCCTCCCTTCCGCTCCACCGACGGACCGACGGAGGCGCCCGGCAGCATCGGCACAAGCCTCCGCCTGTACGAGCCCGCACGGTACCGCGTCACCCTCAACTACCGCACAAAAGAGGACGAATATACCACGGGGGACGAGCTATACCACACGGTCTTCGAGTTCACCGTCCCGGAGGCGACGGAGAAGCCGTATGACCTCATCGGTTGGCACCTTTATATGAACGAAAAGAAAAAGGATGGCGTGTCCCTCGGGTATTACAGCGGCATGATGACCCTTGCCGTCCGCTCCAACGACGGCACGCCGCTCTACTGCGACAAAGCCTGCAACACCGTAGAGATGTTCGAGGACGGCAAGTGGGTCCCGGTGCCGGACACGCCCGACGGAAATGACGCCATAGAGCACTTGGGCGGTGAGGATCCCGCACTTTTGGAAGATACGAACCGCAGGTACAACACCGGACTTTGGAGCTACACAAACAACACATACGAGACCGAGCAGATCTCTCTGCGTCTGCCGGATACACAGCACAGGTATCGCGTGAAGCTCACCTTTGTCGAGAATCCCGACGGCACGGGCAAGCGCCATGAGCTGACCTTCGCGTTCCGCTTTGAGGACGAAAACTGAATGTTTCGGGCGGCGTCCGCGCGGAGCGTACCTCCGCGCGGACAGGTTTTTTCGACTTTTTACGCAAATTTAAGATTTCGGGCATTGCATTTTACGTTTATATCTGATAAAATTATTTTATAAAGATACATACATACAAAAATTTACAATTTTATACGGAAAAAGGAGTGGAACCGATGCCCGACACAAAGAAAAAGCGCCGTTGGCGTCCCGGCGACAGGAAGGACGGCTGGCTCCTGCGCGGCACGTCCCCGATGGAGCGCGTCTCGCCGTTCATCATGAAGAAACGCTCGGACGCGCAGAACTACTTCCGCGACAGCCTCGAAATAACCGAAATAGAGAAGTACATAAAGCGCAAGCGCGAGGAGGGGCTGAAGGGCTTCGGACTGATGCACGTCCTGCTTACCTGCTACCTCCGCGCGGTGGCGGCGATGCCGGCGGTCAACCGCTTCTGCGTCGGCCATCGCGTGTACGCGAGAAAGGACATACAGGTCTCGCTCGTCATCAAGCGCGAGATGGCTTTGAGCTCGCCGGACACCGCCCTGAAGCTGCACTTCCGGCCGGACTTCACGGCGGAGGACGTATACGCCACGGTCACGAAGGCCATAGACGACTACCGAAACGACCCCGGCGGCGGCTTCGACTCGGCGGCAAAGATACTCAACTTCATGCCGCGCTTCCTGCTGAAGTTTGCGGTGTGGTTTCTCAGTCTGCTCGACTACTTCGGCCTCCTGCCGAAGGTGCTCACCGACCTCAGCCCGTTCCATGCGTCCTTCTTCATCACCTCGATGGGCTCGCTCGGCATACCGCCGATATTCCACCACGTCTACGACTTCGGCAACGTCCCGCTGTTCATGAGCTTCGGGGCGAAGCGTCAGCGCTACGAGCTGAACCGGGACGGCTCGGTCCGCACCGTGCGGTATATTGACTACACCTTCGTCATGGACGAGCGGGTCTGCGACGGGTACTACTTCGCCTCCGCCGCAAAGCTGATGCAGCGCACGCTCAAGCGCCCGGACGATCTAGACCGCCCCCCGAAGCGCGTGCTCGAAGACCCGAAGATAGACAAGCCGAAGAAGCATGGAAAGGACGGCGGCCGCACGGACGCGCCGGATACCGAGGCAGAAGTTTCCGCAGTCCTCGACTGACAATATCCGACCATATCAAAAGGCGGACGGTACAACAGTACCGTCCGCCTTTTGCGAGCCTCGCAGAGTTTCGCGCCGTTAGGCGCGAAATAGATTTCAATCCGTTTTTTCCGGCGGCGTGAATGCACCTGCAAACCAACACCGCATCCGGTTCGCTACGCAGCCTACGGCTGCGCCGCGCCGGTTCGCGCGGTTAAAGTTGCTTGCCACGGGCAAGCAACTTTGCGGAGCCGGAATTCATTTCCGGCGAGCATTTCCATCGGAAGGGCTCCCACGCGGTCGCCGACCGCGTGGGAATGCGAAGCGGAGTGCATTCCGCCGGGCAAGGCTACGCCTTGTCCGGCGGTCTGAGTTCGGTCGTGAGCGCCGCGCGGAGTGCGGCGGTCTCCGCGATATATGCGTTCACTTCCGCGCCGAACATTATCACGAAGCAGACGACGAGCAGCCACACCGCAAGTCCGAGGAACGCGCCGACGCCGCCGTACAGCGCGGAGTAGCGCGAAAACGTGCTCATATACGCCTCGAAGCCCCGGCTGACGAGCGTCCAGCTCACGGCGGCTATCGCCGCGCCTATCGCCGTCTGGCGCATCTCGAGGCGGAAGCCCGGCGTCGCGGCGTACATCACGAGCACAAAGAGGAACAGCAGCGGGAGCGTGAAGGCGTACCGCGCCACCGTGACCACGACGTCTCCGCTCTGCCAGTTCTCTCCCGCGATGTAGCTCACGATGTCGCGGCCGAACACCCAGACGACGAGGCTCAGCGCTATCATCGCGACGAAGCCCACCATCAGCAGCACCGAAATTATCCGTCCCTTGAAGTAGTTCGGCGTCCTGCCGGTGTGGGATATGCAGATACCGCGCATCAGCGCCCATATTCCCGCCGACGCCGACCAGACCGACAGCACTATCTGCACGACGGTGTAGCCCGTCGAGCTCGGAGCGTGCTCCATGACCTCCCGCAGGGTAGACGCAACCGACTCGGGGAATATCGCCGAGAGCAGGCCCGTATCGAACGCGAACGGCATCCTCGAGAGCCACCCCGCCACGAGCATGAGTATCGGGAAGATGGCGAGCAGCAGAAAGAACGCCGTCTGCGCGGCGGTGCCTATCAGGTTGTCTCTCAGCACCCGGAACACGAAGCCGAACACTTCTCTCGCCCTTCTGTGACCCAAGAGCCACGTGTCAAGGCGCTCTATGCCGGTCGTGTGCTCGCGGCTCGCCGGAACGTCCGGGAAGCGCCGCAGTCCGAGCTTATTCGGTTTTTCCGACACGCCGCTCACCTCCCGCATTCGTCCGCCGAATGCTCGGCGGACTTATCAGAGTTGTTTCCATAGCCGTCAGTTCGTCGCCTTCTTCAGAAGCTCCGTGAGGTTTTCCGTGGTGAAGCGGTACACCCTGTCGCAGAACTGGCAGGAGACCTCCGCGCCGTGTCCCTCGGCTATCATCTCCTCGAGCGCCTTCTTCCCGCTCGAGATGAGCGCGCGCTCGACGCGCTCGAGGCTGCACCCGCAGCGGTATACCGCGTCGTACTCCTCGAGCTTTCTCGGCTCGAAGCCCTCGAGCAGCTTTTCAAGTATCTCCTCCGGGCCGCTGCCCGCGCCGAGGAGCTGTGTTACGGTCCCCGCGCGCATGACCGCGCCCTCGAGCTTTTCCGCGAACTCCTCCGGCGCGCCGGGGAGCAGCTGGACGAGGTATGCGCCGGCGGAGACTATCGACCCGTCCCCCGCGACGAGCACTCCCGCCGCGCAGGCGGTGGGTATCTGCTCGCTCTCTACAAAGTACGCCGCGACGTCCTCCGCGACCTCGCCGCCGACTATCTCGACCATGCCGACGTAGGGGTCGCGCATACGCAGATCCTTCACGACGGTGAGCGAGCCCTCGTGACCTATGAAGCCTCCGACGTCGAGCTTGCCGTCCGGACGGCGCGGCAGATCGACGTGCGGGTTATCCACGCATCCGCGCACCGAGCCGTCGCACTCGGCGACGGCGATGATCCTTCCGCCCGCGCCGTTTCCGTTGAAGCGGACGGTCACCGAGCCGCCGTCCACCTTTATCCCGCCGCCGATGAGCGACGTGACGGCGAGCACTCTGCCGAGCGCGGCGGAAGCCGTCGCGCTCGTGCCGTGTATCTCGTGGGCGCGCGCGACGATGTCGGTCGCGTCCACGGCGCAGGCGGAGATAAATCCGTCCGACGAAATCATTCTTACTGTCTTGCCCATCTTATTTCCTCGCCACAAAAAATATTCTTTTCTCGTCCGGCGCGGGCGCACCGAAGCTCCGCTCCCCGAACGTCTCCGCCGACGAAAATCCGGCGTCCTTCAGCATATCGAGCACCGCGCGCGGCTCGTAGGCGCGCTCGAAAAATACCTCGCTTTCGCGCCGCCAGAGCCGTTTTTCCCGCAGGAAGACGTCCACCGTGTATTCGTAGAGACCGCCGCCGTCTCCCGCCACTCTCCAGATGCAGAGCGCGTTTTCGTCCTCGTCCACGTAGGCTTCGCCGTCCATGGCGGCAAAGTGCGCGGGCGTGTTCATGTCGAACACGAACACGCCTCCCGGCTCGGTGAAGAGGCTGACACGGCGGAAGACCTCCGAAAGCTCCTCCGGCTCGGTCACGTGGTTCATCGAATCCTGCGTGGATACGCAGGCTCTTACCGTTCCGAAGAGGTCGAGCCGCCGCATATCCTGACATATGAACTGCGGCGGCGGGTCGGGCGGACTTTCCATGCTCCACAGCTTGTTCCACGCCTCGGAGAGCATTTCCTCCGAGCTGTCCGCGCCGATAACGTCAAAGCCCATGCCCGCAAGCTCGAGCGAGAGCGTGCCCGTACCGCAGGCAAGGTCGAGAAGGATACCGTCCGCGACGCCGCGACGCCGCAGAAGCTCCGCGACGTAGCGCGCGAGCGCCGGATAGTCCACGTCGCGCGTGAACCTGTCGTATACCGCAGATAGCGCGGTGTAGCCCATTCTTCTCCCCTCCCGCAGTCTTCGGCGGTAATCTGCCCGTCCGTACAGTATCGGTATTATAACATAGTCCGCGGGAAAAAACAACCCGCAGGACTTCGATGTGCTTTTCCCGCGCCATGCACCGCGCGGCGGCGCGCGGCATATACTCTATCGGAACAAAAACAAGCGGAGGTGCAGCATGGATAGATCCGAAAATCTCTTACGCGCGCTTCTCTCCACGCCTCAGGGCGCACGAGTGGCCGGGAACATGGATAAGCTGAAAAATTTCGCCGCGAGCGCGGAGGGTCAGGCGCTCCTCAGCCAGCTCGGCGGCGCGGGCGGCGACGCTCTCAAGGCGGCGGCGCGCGCCGCCGCCGGAGGCGACCGCGACAGCGCCGCAAAGCTCGTCAGTACGCTCATGAGCACCCCCGAGGGGGCAAAGCTTGCAATGACGCTCGTCGGTCTGCTCGGCTGAAGGGAGGCACGGGATGGATCCCAACATACTCGACGGGATACTCTCCTCGCCGGAGCTGCTCGCGGCGGCGGCCAAGCTCGCCGGTGAGCTTCTTTCCCGCGCCCCGTCGCCGGAGACCGCGCCCGCTCCGTCCGACGTTGAGTCCGGCACGGCAGCGCCGGATGGCGCCGCACCGGCGGTGGCTTCGTCCGGCGGCGAAAGCGTCCCCGCGTCGGCGCCCGCGGGACTGTCCGGCGGCTCCGGCGACGCGCCTCGTGGCGGCTCCGCCGACACGCTCTCGGCGCTGATGGGTCTTCTCGGCGGAGCCGCGCCGCCGTCCACCGCAAGGTCCGGTGAGAGCGCGAATGTCTCCGGCGCTCTGTCGGCTCTTCTAGGCGCGGCGGGCGGAGGACGCCGCGAAGCGCCGTCCTCCCCGCCCGCGCTCGACCCGAAGCTGCTCGCGGCGGCGGCGCAGGTCCTCGGCGCGGTCGGCACGGACGACGACCGCACGCGGCTGCTCCTCGCGCTGAAGCCGCTTCTTCGCCGCGAGAAGGCGGAGCGCGTAGACCGCGCCGTTCGAATACTTAAAGTGAGCACCGCCGTACGCGCGGCGATAAATTCCCTTGCCGGAGGTGACAAAGGCGATGTACTCAAGATATGACCCCACGGGGCGCTCCGTCTTCCGCCCGCTCGACGACGCGGAGGGCGGCGGGCAGGACGTTCCCGGCGACGGCTTCGTTTCCGTCCCGGACGGCTACTCCGGCACGGCGCTTGTACGCGACGCCGCCTTCCCGGACTTTGCGGAGGCGCGCGGCTCCGGGAATGGCGGCCTTCCCCGCGAGACGTCCGTCGCCGGGGAGTTTTCCAGCGGCGGGGACGCCTACGGCGCGCCGCACAGCGGGGATGGCGGCGTTGGTGCGTTCGAAACAGTCAGCACGAGCGTGGGCGCCGCCTCGTCTCCTGCGCGGGACGGCGGCATACTCGCCGCGCTTCGCGGCATCCCCGGCAAGCTGTTCGGCGACGGCGGCATACTCGGCGGGCTCGACCTCGGCGACGTCATCCTGCTTCTCATCGTCGCTCTGCTCTTTTTGGAGGACGGTAAGCCCGGCGACCTCGTCATTCTCGCCGCCGTCGCGCTCTTTATCGGGCTGTGACCCGGTTCTGCGGCGGATTTAATACTCTTTTAATTGACATCCCCTCTCCGCACCGTGTATGATTGTCCTACACACGGCACTCGGAGAGGGGACGGATATGTACGAGCTTATGACCTCCGGCACGTTCGGCAGATTTTTGCAGGCCGTGCCTATAGCGCTTCTGGCGGGACTCATATACGCGGTCTGCCGCGCCGCCGCGCTTCATCGGAAGCGCCCGCCCGCGTGGGGACGTGAGGTCGTGCGGCTGCTCTTTGTGTGCTACCTCGCGGGGCTTGCGGCGCTCGTTCTCGCGCCGCAGAACCTCTGGGGCGACATACTGTACTTCCTGCGCACCGGCAGCTTTGAATACGGCTCGCCGCCGCCTTTCTCCGGCGGGATAAACCTTGTTCCGACGCTTGTGCGCCTCCTCACGGGAGAGCTTTCGGGTCTCGGCGGCTGGGTGACGGAGATGCTTGTCGGGAACTTCCTGATGTTCCTGCCCCTCGGCGCATTTCTGCCGTTCGTGACGGACAGGGTGACGGGCAGAAGCATCTTCGCCGTCGCCGTGCTCGTGCCGCTCGCGGTCGAGACGGTGCAGCTCGCCGTCGGACGGAGCGCCGACATCGACGACCTCATATTGAACTTCGCGGGCATCGTCTGCGGCTTCTTTGCCTCCTTTTGGGTGCGCGGACTCATCCGCAGAGCGCGCAGCCGCTTTACGGGGCAGGCTCCGCGTCCTTGGTAGAGCAAAGCCCGCCGTCTCCCGGAACAACGTTCCGGGAGACGGCGGGCTTCCCCGCAAAAGTTTTAGATTATCCATCTCCTCACTATCGGT
The DNA here is from genome assembly GCA_947593925.1 of uncultured Clostridia bacterium. Lineage (GTDB taxonomy): Bacteria > Bacillota > Clostridia > Oscillospirales > JAAYOS01 > CANRIN01. The sequence goes on from CANQDU010000008.1 coordinate 18,525, forward strand.
ATCTTCGACAGCACGAAGTAGACCGCAAGCGAGACGGCGAGGTTCCCGAGCGCGATGAGAGGTATTGAGAGCGCGGGCGTGAAGGAATATGCGTACACCCCGAAGTGTATGACCGCGTATATGACGAAAACGTGGACAAGGTACACACAGAAGGATGCCTTTGACAGCCATGTCACGGCGGATGCCGCCCTCCCCCTCAGCTTTTTCCCCGCGGCGAGGAACAGTCCGAACACCCCCGCACTCAGCATGGCGGGTCCGAGGCTCATGCCCTCTCCGAAGTTCTGGAAGAGCTCCCCGCGCCGGAGGCTCATTATCACCGTCCCTCCGAAGATGAACGCGAAGCCTCCGACCGTCAGAGCCGTCGAGAGCTTCACCGATATGCCGTAACGGTGGATGTACCATCCGAGAAGGGCGTACCCCTGCGCCGCCCAGCACTGATTTATCAGCCACTGCGCCGCGCTGCCGGAGACGAGAGAGACCGGCCTGAACGGTCTCAGCGTCGGATAGAGTATGCCGAGGACAAACCAGAGCGCGAGCGCATATCTGAGCGTCTTCCTGTCCGCGTTCCGTACAAAGACGCGCATCACCGGCGACGCCGCATAGAACAGCAATATGATGTGCAGGAAGTACAGATGGAACTCCTGCTTGAATACGAGCACTTCCTTTACCGCCTGCCAGAGCGACGCGGGCGTCAGGTTCCCGTCCGCGAGCAGATGGTAGGTCTTGTACGCCATCGCCCAGAACAGCATGGCGGCGGCTATCCTCAGCAGGTACCTGCCGTAGAGCTTTCGGAGCGGCAGCTCCCTCTCCGGGTCGAGAAAAAGCACCCCGCTGCACATGAAGAATATCGGCACGCTCCCGCGCACGACGCTCCCCCAGAACACCGCCGCGCTCCAGTTGAACGAGCCGAGCGGGAAGTTGTACCCCTGCGAGCTGATGTGTACCATTATTACGCCGAGTATCGACACCGCCTTCGCAAGATCGACGCCGAGGTCCCTTTTTCGCGGCGCGCGCACCTCCGCGCCCGCCGGACGTTCGACCGTCCGGACCGCTTCCTTTGTCATATGTGCCTCCTTCGCCGCGCCGGACCCGGCGCACGGCAAACGTCCCCGGACATCTGCGTCCGGGGACGTTCTTTTTACTGTATCGTATACGATCCCTTTATCAGCACCTTGCAGTTCGAGGTGGCCTGGAAGCCGCGCTCCGCGACGGTCACGACGTAGACGTGATTCTGCTGGAGTTGTCCGCCGGCGGCGAGATCCGCGCCGGAGGATATGTCGATAAGTCCGGGCGAGCCGGGCGAGACGCAGCTTGCGGTGCCTATGCGCCACAGTATCTCGGTGCCGACCGCACCTATGAGCTTCTGCCCGGCGCTCACGTCCACGACGGTGAAGGAGTCGGTCGTACCGGTGGACGGCACGGACGGCGTCTCTCCGCCCGGAGTGGTCGTTCCGCCGGAGACTCCGCGCGACGCTATCGCGTCCGCGACGCGGTTGATGAAGTCCTCATCGGCAAAGCCCGCGGCGTACTGCTCCTCAAAGCGGCTTATCTTGTCGTTTATCGACTGATCGACCTGGGCTATCTTCTCGTCGATAGACTTGTCGAAGTCGTCTACCTTCTGGCCTATTATCTTCTCGATGTTGCTGTTGAGCTGCGGGATGAGCTGCTCTATGTAGCTCAGCGAAACGAGAGGGTCGTCCGCGCCGCCGAGCTCCGCCGCTATCGCCGCGCCGCCGGCAAGCAGAAGCACCACGAGCAGCACCGTGCAGGCGCAGGTTATCCACTTTTTCGAGACCATTTCAATGCACTCCTTTTCTTAAACCTTCTCCCGCCCGCCGATGCCGAAGCTGACGGCTATCGCGTCGTCTATCCGGTGCATGAGCACCCCGTCGATGCGGCCCATCCGCTCGCGCAGACGTCTCTTGTCGAGCGTGCGTATCTGTTCGAGCAGGACCACCGAGTCCTTCGACAGGCCGAAGGAGCCGGCGCTGAGCTCTATGTGCGTCGGCAGTCTCGCCTTGTTTATCTGCGAGGTTATGGCCGCCGCGATAACGGTCGGGCTGAACTTGTTCCCTACGTCGTTCTGGACTATGAGCACCGGGCGCATACCGCCTTGCTCACTGCCTACCACCGGACTCAGGTCCGCGTAGTATATCTCTCCTCTTTTGACATTGATTTCCACCGTATTCACGCTCCGGAGTCGGATTACGGCCGCCGCGCCGAGGGTCGATTATGTAGCGGCCGCAACATAATTCTGCCCCGAGGACGCGCGCCCTAAACACCGGCGCGGGGTCCAATATTTACCTCGCCGCGCGGCCTCCGCTCCATAGTATGCGGAGCAGGCCTCGAGGGTCAGCGTGGAAATACAACGTATATCTTATTATAGCAAATGCGCGAGGCTTTGGCAAGCGCTATTTGCTCTCCCATATTTTTCCTCGATAATGCCACACCTTCGCTACGCGCGGGGAGGGCGCGCACATTATCTCGTAGGGTATCGTCCCCGCGGCGGCGGCGACCTCCTCTATAGGTATCGAGGCGTCTCCGTCGCTTCCGAAGACGGTGACTGCGTCGCCCACCCTCGCCTCCGGGATATCCGTGAGGTCTATCATCGACATATCCATACAGATATTTCCTATCTGACGCGCGCGCTTTCCGCAAACGAGCATGTCTATCTTCCCGGAGAGCGCGCGGTGCAGTCCGTCCGCATAGCCTATCGCCACCGTGCCGGTGCGTATCGGCCCCTCCGAGCGGAAGCGCCGCCCGTAGCTCACCGACACCGGCTCCGTGTACTCGTGTATCTGAACTATCCGCGTCCTCAGGCTCATGGCGGGGCGAAGTCCCTCGCAGGGGAGCACCTCGCCGTCCGGCGACACTCCGTACAGGACTATTCCGGGACGCACCATATCGAACCTCGCGCCCGGGATGTTGAATATCGCGCCGCTGTTCGATATATGCACCGTGCGAAGCGCGACCCCGCGCTCGCGGAGCAGTCCGAGCAGGTGCGTAAATCTTTCGAGCTGCTCCCGCTGGAACGGCTCGCCCGGTATCTCGCTTGTAGCGAAGTGGGTGAATATCCCCTCCGCTTCGAGGTGCGGAAGCCGCGCGGCGCGCGCTATTTCGTCCGCCGAGCGGACGGCGGACGCGGCTCCGGTCTCAAATCCGAGGCGGCTCATGCCGGTGTCCGCCGCGAAGTGGATAAGGAGCTTTTTCCCGCCGCCGGAAAGCGCCGAATCAAGCGTCTCCGCGTACTCGAGCGACCCGACGGTCTGTATCACTTGAAGCTCCGCAAGCTCCGGCGCGCGCGCGGAATCGCTCACGCCGAGCACCATCACCGGGCGGGTTATCCCCGCCGCGCGAAGCTCCGCCGCTTCGTCCGCCGTCGCGACGGCGAAGCGATCCGCGCCGCAGTCCTCGAGCACCCGTGCGACCTCCGCCGCGCCGTGGCCGTAGGCGTCCGCCTTGACGACCGCCATCACCGCCGCGCTTCCGGCGCGCTCGCGTATCAGCCTGAAATTGTGCTCTATGTTGTCAAGAGAGATCTCCAGATATGTCCGCAAGGCTTTCACTTCCCCCTGTATCAAACGTGTCAAACTCGCACGTGAGGCGTCTTTCGCCGTCCCGCAGGAACTCCGCCGCCGCAGGCGCGAGCGTGTCGAGCGCGACCCACACGCGGGTCTCGTCCGAGCCGGACGCATAGACGAGGAGCACGCAGTCGGTGCCCGCGCGCTTCTCCGCGCCCACCTCGCGCGGCGAGGCGCTTCTGAACAGCCGTGCCACCTCCGCCGCCGCCGTCACCGGCGCCATGCCGAGCGCGGACGGGTCGCCCGCCTCGAAGCTCGCGCCGTCGTACTCCACCGTGCACTCCCCCGCGCCTATCGTTATGTCGATGCCCTCGAGCTCGGCGGGCTCGAGGACGCGAACCTTGCATTCGTCGCCCGCGACCGACGCCGCGAGCCGGAAGGAGACGGTGCGCGAGGGATATTCCGCCGTCACCGTCATCTCGGTATCGAAGTTGCCGAGCGCCGCGAGGCGGTTCAATATGTCCTCGCTCTCCTCCTCGCTCGGGGCGCAGGAGGTGAGCAGGGCAAGCGTCAACGCTATAAGAAAAACAGATATTTTACGCAAGGCAGGTCCTCCCGACGGAGGCCGCGCCTCCGCTATTTGCGCGGGACTATGCCCTTCAGCGTGAGCGGGAGCTTTCGGAGCAGGTCGCTCGGCAGCATGCCGAACTCGCCAAGCTCCTCCGCCGCGAGGCTCCCGGCGCGCCCGTGGATGTACGCGCCCGCCGCAGCCGCGTCCGCGGGGAAAAGTCCTCCCGCCGCAAGACCGGCGATGACGCCCGCGAGCACGTCGCCCGAGCCGCCCTTCGCCATGCCGGGGTTCCCGGAGGCGGCGACGAACGTCTCTCCGTTCGGCGCGGCGACGACCGTCGTGCCGCCCTTCAGCACCGTCACGGCGCGCATCGCCTCCGCGAGACCTCTCGCTCCGGCGAGACGTCCCGCCTCGAGCGAGCCTCCGAGCCGCGCGAACTCAATATCGTGCGGCGTCACTATCGTAGGCGCTTTGCGCCCGCGCAGTATATTTATATTCGAGGCGGCGAGGTTTATGCCGTCCGCGTCGAGCACGAGAGTGCACTTCAGCCCAAGTATGAGCTCCGCCGCGAAGCGGTCGCTCTCCTTCGAGCGGCCGAGGCCGGGCCCGAGAACGACAACGTCCGCCTTCTTTGCCCGTTCGAGCACCTCCTCCGCGGCCTTCGCGGCGTATCCGCCGCCCGCCGACGGGACCGGGAAGCATATCGTCTCCCGCAGGCCGGACGCCATTATCGGATACACGCACTCCGGCGCCGCCATGTATACAAGTCCCGCGCCGGCGCGGAGCGCGCCCTCCGCCGCGAGCTGCGGCGCGCCGGTGAGCCCCATGCTTCCGCCGACTATGAGCACGCTGCCGTAGTCGCCCTTGTGCGAATCGCGGCGGCGCGGCGCTATCTTCTCACAAAGGAAGTCGTCCCCGACGAGGCGGACGTCTCCCCCCGCCGCTTTCTCCGCTTCCGGGGAGAGGCCGATCTCCGCCGTCACGACGCGCCCGGAGAGGCTGCGTCCGGGTTCTATGAAGTGCGCGGGCTTCGCGCGTCCGAACGCAACCGTAAGGTCGGCGCGCACCGCGTGCTCGCTTGCCGCGCCGTCCGCCGCCACGCCGGAGGGCAGGTCGGCGGACACCACCGGCGCGCGGGAGATGTTCATCACCCGCGCCGCCTCGAGCGCCGCGCCGCGAAGGCTTCCGTGAAAGCCGATGCCGTACACCGCGTCGATTATGACTCCGGCGGCGGCGCAGTATTCCATCGATTCACGCGAGGAGCGCTCGAACGGCTCCTCCTCGCCGCCGTCGGCAAGGTATCCGTCTCTCATGACGGAGGTGAGCGCGGCGAGCTCTCCGCCCGCGACGGCGTAGACCTTCACCTCCGCGCCGGCGGCGCGGAGCAGACGTGCGGCTCCGTAGCCGTCCCCGCCGTTTTTTCCTCTGCCGCAGAACACGGCGGCGCGCCCACCTTCCGCGCCGCCCATGAGCGCCGCCGCTTCCGCGGCGAGCGCCTCCGCCGCGCGCTCCATCAGGACGCGCTCGGGCGTGCCCCGGCGGATCTCCTCCGCCTCGAGCGCCGCCATCTTCTCTTTAGAATAGAGCCACATACGCTATCCCCTTTCGACCGTGACCACAGCCGCCGCCGTGGACGCCGTGTGAGTTATCGAGACCCGGATGTTCGCGCCTGCGTAGCGCTCCGCCGTCCCGCCGTGCAGGACGATGAGCGGCTCGCCGCGCTCTCCGTGGCGCACCTCGACCTCTCCGAGCGGAATACGGAGTCCCTCGCCCACGGCCTTCACGAACGCCTCCTTGGCACAGAAGATACCGGCGGCGCTCCGCGCGCCGTTTTGCGCGACGTAGTCCCGCTCGGCCGCGGTGTAGACGCGCTCCATGAAGCGTGCGTTTTGCATGGGACGCTCCATACGCGCGATGTCGAGCATGTCTATACCGACCCCCGCTATCAAGCCTCGTCACCTCTGCGGAGCAGCTCGGGAGGAACTTCCTTCGCCTTGCCCGGTATCACCCGCGCCATCGCGCCGAGGAGCTTTTCGTTGGGGTTGAAGAAGAGCACGGTGTCCACCCCGGCGTCGTCCTCGTAGCGCGCGAACCACAGACCGTCCGTGCGGTCGGAGATGCTCGCGTGGATGAAATTGCGTATCGACTGACTCTCGTACTCCGCGCGGTACTCCGCCTTCACCGGCGCGAGTATCGAGAACCGGCGGACAGACACCGAGAGCATCTTCTTGCGCTTGCGCCGTCCCGCGATGCAGTCCACGTCGAGCTCGCCGTTCATGACCGAGTACTCGTACTCGATGGACATATTCCGTATAAAGTTGTAAGCAAGATAAACGCTTATCGCGAACACCGCCGGGAACACCGTCCTGAGCACTCCTATGACAAGGAACACGGAGTCTACGACAAACGCGGCAAGAATTATCAAAACGATCTTGATAACGTCGGTAAAATCGCGCTTTTTCTTTACAATTTGTTCGTTAAATACGTCCGCCATGCTTTCCCGCTCCCTTTCGCCGCAGTAAAAATCCATACGGATATAGTATATCGCAAAGCATACGATTAGTCAAATCTTTTGCTTTGGCGGGCTGTGCCGCTCCACTCCCAGCCAGCGGGGAAGCCCCGCGAGCATTCGCGGGGGTGACCCCGCGTCCCTAAGTGAGGCAGAGCCTCACCGGTACCTTGCGGGGCTTTGCAGCCCCACACCCCGCGTTACTTTTTGTTTGTGCAAAAAATAACCAAAAAGCACACAAAGGGGAGAAAACCAACGGTTTTCTCCCCTTTGTACCCCTCTTTCCTTAATCGGAAGGTCTCTGCCACGCGGGGCGTCCGTACGTAGCTTAGTACAAGTGTCCACGCTCAAACTTTCCACTAGAACCGAAAGCTCCGTTTTCTCGGGAAAGTATCTGCATTACGCTTATAGCGTGAGCGTAGGACCGGATTTTTATTTCTACTACGCAGGAACTGTTCGATGTCGTCGAATACGGTGGGAAAGTTTGATGGTCTCCCCGGAAACTCACCCGCTCGGGTGATAGATTTGTTGGATACAGAGTGTCGTCCTGTTATGTGGGTTGCGGTGTTGTGTCTGTGTTGGGAGAGGGATTATTAAGGGAGAGGGCGGAGCCCTCTCCCTTAAGCGCGCTTTTTGATTACTTTTTGCGCGAGCAAAAAGTAATGCAGGGGTGCGGGGCGGCACAGCCCCGCCAGGTGTCGGTAGAGCTCCGTTCTACCAAGGACGCGGGGTCTCGCCCCGCGAATGCTCGCGGGGCTTCCCCGCTAGATGGGTGTGGGCTCTGCCCGCTTGCTCGCGGGGGCTTTGCCCCCCGCAATGTCGCGGGCTCCGCCCGCAGATAAGGTGTTGCAATAAACGATATATTGTGGTATCATAAAATTATACAAATCAGACAAATCAAAGGAGGTTTTACTATGGATTTCAGCAAACTCACCCGCTATCTGGCGTCTCTTGAGGCGGCGGACATTCCCGCGGCGGACGTTGAGGTCCGCAGGAACCACGAGGTCGTCTACCGCGGGTACGTCGGTCACCCTGACGCGGAGCGGAAGGCTCCCATGACCGGAAACGAACTCTACCTCATCTTCTCCTGCTCGAAGGTGTCGCTCTGCCTCGGCGCGCTGAAGCTTGTGGAGGAAGGCCGCCTCGCGATAGACGACCCGGTGTCCAAGTACCTCCCCGAGTTCTCGTCGCTTTCGGTGCGCGACGGCGACGCCGTCCGTCCCGCAAGGACCGAGCTGCTCGTCCGCCACTGCTTTCTGATGGAGGGCGGCTGGAGTTACGGGGTGATCGGAGAGTTCCCGGAGCCGGAGACCGTCCATGACAACGTCACCATGGCGGCGCAGATGGCGAAGGTCCCGCTCCACTTCGACCCCGGCACGCGCTACGAGTACGGCACGAGTCAGGACGTCCTCGGCGCGATAATCGAGAAGATAACCGGCAAGAGCCTCGGCGCGTATCTCGACGAGGTGTTCTTCACGCCGCTCGGCATGACCGACACCGGCTTCCACCCCGACGCGGAGCAGCAGAAGCGCCTCGCCGCCGCGTGGGTCTATGACAACGAGCGGAACAAGGTGTCTCCCCTCGAGGGCGGCGGTGCCATCGACAGCCGGGGCGTCGAGCTCGGCAGCGGCGGTCTTTACAGCACCGTGCACGACTACTCGCTCTTCATGGATATGATAGCGAACGGCGGCGTCGGCGCAAACGGCGTCCGCGTGCTGAAGGAGGAGACGCTTGCGCTCTGCCGCGATAATCTTCTCGAGGATGTACCGCTCAGCGACTTTCGCCGCTGGCAGGCCCCGCTCTACGGCTACGGCTGGGGCCTCTGCGGCCGCGTCCACATGAATAAGAAGCTGTCCCTCTCGCCGACGCCGGAGGGAGAGTTCGGCTGGAACGGCGCGGCGGCCGCGTACTGCATGGCGGATACCGAAAACAAGGTCTCAATTTACACCGGCATGCAGGTCATGAACTGCAACTACGCCTACAACATCATTCATCACAGAATACGGGATCTCGCCTACGAGGCGATGGGGCTGTAACGTTTTCGCCCGATACCCGCAAGCGGAGTACGACTATGATAAAGCTTATACATACCGCAGACCTGCACCTCGGCTCGCCGATAGCGGGTCTTCCCGAGGACGTCTCGTCCGAGCTCCGCGAGGAGCTTTTCACCACGCTTGCAAAGATTTGCGAGCTCGCGGAAAGCGAGCGCGCGGACGCCATACTCATCTCCGGCGACCTCTTTGACGAGCCGTCCCCCTCCCGCTCGGTGGCGGACAGGACCTTCGCTCTGTTGGGACGCGCCGGCGTGCCGGTATTCATCTCCCCCGGAAACCACGACTACATGTCGGTCCACTCGGTCTACCGCAGGCAGGACCTGCCCGAGAACGTCCGTATTTTCCGCTCCGAGCGGATAGAAAAGATACCCTGCGGCGAGTTTGACGTCTACGGCGCGGGCTTCGCCGCGCCCGTGGTCGAGCGCGAGCTGCTGCAGGGCTTCCGTGCGGAGCAGGGACGACACTCGGTGATGGTCCTGCACGGCGAGGCGGACGTCTCCTCCGCGTACTACCACGCGGTCTCGCCGCGCGACATCGCCGCGAGCGGACTCAGCTACCTCGCGCTCGGACACATACACGCGCGGAGCGAGGCCGTCCGCGCGGGCGACACGCTCTTTGCCTACCCGGGCTGCCCCATGGGGCGCGGCTTTGACGAGACCGGCGAGAAGGGCGTGTACATCGTAGAAATAGAGGAGCGCGCACGAGCGAGGTTTGTCCCGCTCGGCGCGCGGAAATTCGTGACGATAGAGAGCGGCGAGCGCGCCGTCCCGGACGGTTTCGAGCGCGACCTCGTGAAGCTCGTTCTCACCGGCGAGAGCGAGCCTATCGACACCGAGGCGCTCGCGCGCGAGCTCGCGCCGCGTGCGTTCTATGTGAAAGTTGTGGACAGGACGCGCCTGCCGAAGCGCGTGCGCGAGCTTGCCGCCGAGGACTCCCTTGCGGGGGCGTTCCTCCGCGCGCTCGACGCCGTCCGTGCCGAGTCCGGCGACTCCGGGAACGCGGAGTCCGAGGCGCTCGCGGAGCTTGCGGCAAGGTACGGCCTCGCCGCGCTCGACGGAGAGGAGGCGCCGCTGTGAAGATAAGACGGATGTTTGCGACGTTCGCGGGGCTCAACGAGTCACGGCTCGAGCTCGAGCCCGGCCTCAACATCATCGAGGGCGCAAACGAGAGCGGAAAGTCCACCTGGTGCGCGTTTCTCCGCGCGATGCTCTACGGTATACCCACGCGGGAGCGCGACACGAAGGAGCGTCCCGCCGAAAAGAACCTCTACCGCCCGTGGTCGGGCGCGCCGATAAGCGGCAGGCTCGAGCTCGAGGCGGACGGCCGCGAAATAACCGTTGAACGGAGCGGCACAGACTCCGCGCCGCTCCGCAGTCTCCGCGCCTACACCTCCGGCGGCGGGGACGCGGGTCTCACCGCCGAGAACATCGGCGAAAAGCTGACCGGCGCGAGCCGCGAGGTGTTCGAGCGGAGCGCTTTCGTCTCCTCGCCGCCGCTTCCCTCCGGCTCCGCGGAGCTCGAGGCGCGGATACTCGCGACCGTCTCCTCCGGCGACGAGAGCGCGAACGCCTCGGCGGCGGAAGCGCGCCTGCGCGAGTGGCAGCGCCGCCTCCGCTATAACCGGCGCGGAGAGATCCCCGAGCTTGAGGGCGAGATAAACGCCCTGCGCCGCGAGGCGGACGAGTGCCGCGAGACCGCCGACCTGATAGATTCGTTCGAGGCGGAGCTCCGCGAGGCGTCCGCCCGCGAGAAGGAGCTTGAAGACCTTCTGAAGCGGATGGGCTCCGCCGAGAGTGCCGCCGCGCGGAAGGAGCTCGCCGCTGCAAAGGAACGGCTTGAAAATATCGAGCGCGAGCTTCGGAACATCGAAGAAAACGTCCTGCCCGAGGGTTGCCCCTCCACGGGCGAGCTGCGGAGCCTCGAAGGCCGCGTCACGGCCGAGCGGGACGCGGCCGCCGCGCGCCTCGGGGGTCTCGACGCGGAGCTTTCCGAGCTCGACCGGCGGATATTCGCCGCCGTAGACAGAGCGCAGCACGCGCACGGCGCGCTTCCGAACGCGGAGACGCTCGCGGGTCGGGCAACCGCCGCCGAGCGGGATCTCGCCGAGGCGCGGCGGCTCGAAGCGTCCGCGTCTGACAGGACGCCGCGCCGCTTTGCCATACTTGCGGCGCTCCTCGGGCTTGCCGCGGTCTGCTGTTTTGTGTCCGTGCTGTTTGTCCGCTCCAACGCACCGATATTCTGCGGCGCCGCCGCGGCGGTCTGCTGCCTTGTGTTTGCAGTTCTCGCGCGAGAGAGCACGCGGAAGCGCAAGCTCTCGCGCGCGTCGCTTGAAGAACTGCTTCGGGGCTGGGGTGCGGACTCCCCCGATGCGCTCCGTGAGTTTGTCGAGGATACGAGGTCGGCGGAGATCCGCCGCGCCGAGTGCGCCGGACGCGCGGCGGGTCTTGAGGGCGAGCCGTCCCCCGCCGAGGACGAGCTCGAGGCGCTCACGGGCGAGCGCGGGCAGCCGCTCGACGCTCTGAGAACGCTCATCTCGTGGAGCGAGAAGCGCGATGCGCTGCAAGTCGGCGCCCGCGAGGCGCGCGCCGCCATCGACGCGCTGAAAAGCTCCGTCCTCGCGAAAAGCGCGGGCGAAAGCGAGGAGGACGTTCCGGAAGCCGAAGTTTTCTCCGGCGTGACGCGCGAAGATGCGGATGCGGAGCTCAAGAGCCTCCGGCTCGGGATAAGCGGGCTCAGAAGCGACATCGCCCGCGCCGAAGGGCATCTCGGCGGGCGCGACGCGGCGATCATCGACGAGAAGCGCGGACGGCTCGAGGAACGCCTTGCCGAACTCGAACGCCGCTTCCGCGCCATCGACACGGCGCTCGAAGCGCTCCGGCGCGCGGGCGATGAGCTTCGCAGCCGGTTCTCCCCCGCCCTCGGCAAGGAGACCGCGCGGATACTCGGCGAGCTCACCGGCGGACGCTACGACCGCGTCGCGGTGAGCCGTGAGTTCAAGCCGGAGGCGGGACGCGAGGCGTCTCCGCTCCGCTCGGGCGCACAGCTCAGCCGCGGGACATCCGACCAGCTCTGGTTTGCGCTTCGGCTCGCCGTGGCGCACACCGTCCTCCCCGACGACACGCCGCTCATCCTCGACGATGCGTTCGTCACCTTCGACGACGGCCGCCTCGAGGAGGCGCTCCGCCTCCTCGAACGCGAAGCCGAGACGCGGCAAATACTCCTCTTCACCTGCCACAGCCGCGAGGCAGGGATGTGCGCGGGACGCGAAAAGGTCAATATTATTAGGCTTTGAGCATTTTGCTCTGCATTTTCAGGCAGAGCAGAGCTCTATAAAAAATAGTTTGCGGGGGGCATTGCCCCCCGCAAAACTTTTACTCCGCAAAGACGTTGTTCCCGTCCGGCAGGACGAACTCTCCCCTGTCCACCGCGTCGGTGGAAAGCGATAGCGTCTGCATCGAGTATGCGAGCTCGCCGCCGTCCCACGTCTCGAACTTCCACAGAAGTCCGCTCGAGAGTGACACCCACCAGCGGTTCGTCTGACCCATGTCGTCCACGGTCTCTGCGTAGAGACAGGGAATGTCGCCGCTCGCCTCGTACCGGCAGAGCGCCACGCTTTCCGGCGGCACCGCCGCAAGGTCCTCGTAGGTAGGTATCTGCGCCTCGTCGTCGGTGCTGAACGCCGCCGTCGCGCCGACGTAATACTGCGTCTCGTTCTCGTACCAGATGTAGGTATCCTCACCCGCGACGATGCAGTTCCGCTCGGGCGAGCCGGACTCGTCATAGCTGCGTATCAGCTCATATCCGCCGGTAGACCACACCTCGCGGCGAGTCTCTGACGAGCCGCCGTCCCAGTACAAACCGACCTTCACCGTGGCGTAATACTCCTCCGGCCGCTCGAGCGACAGCACGAGCGCCGCGAGCGTCTCCGCGCTCACGTCCCCCGCGTCCGGCGCACGGTCCGAGCCGTCAAAGCTCCATCCGGGCTGAAGCCCCTCGGGGAGATCCTGCGGCAGAACTATCTCCGGCCGCTCGCCCGTCGCGCCGGTCGCGAATATGCTCATCAGCACCGCTATAACTATCGTCGCCGCAGCGAGCATTGCAAAGAGCATTATCCGCCCCTTGTTCATTTTCTCAGCCTCCGAAGGAGTCCGGCTTTTCGCCGCGCCCGAAGTGCCAGAGTATCGCGTCGGTTATCCTGCGCGAGGCCTCTCCGTCCCCGTAGGGGTTGACGGCGTTCGCCATGGCGTCATACGCCGCGCCGCCGTCGAGAAGCTCGCACGCCATCGAAACTATATCCTCCCGCTCGACGCCGCAAAGCTTCACCGTCCCGGCCTCGACCGCCTCCGGGCGCTCTGTCTCGTGGCGCATGACAAGCACCGGCTTGCCGAGCGCGGGAGCTTCCTCCTGTATCCCGCCCGAGTCGGTCATGACCATATAAGCGCGCGCCATGAGATTGTGCATCTCGTCGAGGTCAAGCGGCTTTATCAGATGGATGTTCCGCACGCCGCCGAGCACGCGGTGCGCGTTCTCGGTGACGTACTCGGAGAGGTGGACCGGGTACACGAATTCGACCTCCGGGTACCGCGCGGCGGTCTCCCGTATGGCCGAGAGGATGTTTTCAAAGGGTCTTCCGTAGTTCTCGCGGCGGTGCGCCGTGATTATGACTATCCTGTGGCCGAGACCGTCCAGCTCGCGCAGGACCGGGTCGCGGAAGCGGTAGTCGCTCCGCACGGTGGTCTTGAGCGCGTCGATGACGGTGTTGCCGGTGACAAATGTCTCGCCGAGGACGTGCTCGAGCGCGAGGTTTTCCGCGTTGCGGCGCGTCGGCGCGAAGTTCAGCGACGATATCTGACCCACGAGCCGGCGGTTCATCTCCTCCGGGAAGGGCGAGTAGATGTTGTAGGTGCGAAGCCCCGCCTCGACGTGGCCCACCGGTATCTGGCGGTAGAAGGCGGCGAGCGCCCCGGCAAACGTCGTGGACGTGTCGCCGTGGACGAGAACGATGTCCGGCGCGGCGTCCTTCAATACGCCGTCCATTCCCTCGAGTATCCTGCCGGTTATCTCGTAGAGCGTCTGCCCCGGCTTCATGATGTTGAGGTCGTAGCGCGGGACTATGCCGAATATCTCAAGTATCTGGTCAAGCATCTCGCGGTGCTGAGCCGTCACGCAGACGATGCTCTCTATCTCCTCGCGCGAGGCGAGCTCGAGCGCGAGAGGAGCCATTTTGACCGCCTCCGGACGGGTGCCGAACACCGTCATGACCTTAATCTTTTCCACTTTCGCTGTCCCCCTTGTCTTCTTTTGCGGATGCTCCGTCGGACGTCTCCGCTTCACTCGCTCTGTCGGAAGGTTCGCCGTCCGGCTCGTCCTGCGCGGACGGCTCCGCGCTGTCCGCCGTTTCGTCCGGCGGCGCGGTCTTTCTCCCGAAGCCTATCAGCCGCCACGCGACAAATCCGACGAGCAGGAACGCGAGCAGAAGGAACATCGCGCGTATCTCTCCGGAAGCGGTGAGCACCACCGCCGTGAGGCCGAGTATGCCGCTCATCGTGTACATTATCGCGACCGCCTGCTTCTGGTTGAAGCCCATGTCTATGAGGCGGTGGTGGACGTGTCCCCTGTCCGGGCTCATCGGGTTCTGACCCTTGAGCAGCCGCCGCACGACGGCAAACACCTCGTCAAATATCGGCAGTGCGAGTATCAGGAAGGGCACGGCGAAGCTTATCACGGCGTAGAACTTGAAAAGTCCCTGTATGGATATCGTCGCGAGGATGAAGCCTATCGACATCGCGCCGACGTCGCCCATGAATATCTTTGCCGGGTTGAGGTTGTAGGGCATAAAGCCCGCGCATGCGCCGACGAGCGCCGCCATCACGAGGGCGACGTTCGGCTCGCTCACAAGCAGCGCGATTATCAGCATACAGAGCGAGGATATCGTGCTCACGCCGACGGCGAGCCCGTCCAGCCCGTCTATGAAGTTGACGGAGTTGGTTATCGCGACTATCCATATCACCGTGACGATGTTGGAGATCCACTCGCCGAGGTGAAGGTACGCCTGGTCGCTGAAGATGTTGATGTTGGACAGGAACTCTATCCGGACTCCGTGCGCCACGACGATTATCGCGGCGGCTGTCTGCACCGCGAAGCGGAGCAGCGCCGGCAGCGGCGATATGTCGTCTATGAGGCTTATGACGACTATCAGCACAAGGCCGATGAGTATTCCCCTAAGGCCGCTGTCCACCTCGCAGAACACGAGCACCGAAATCATGAACCCGAGGAATATCGCAAGTCCGCCTATGCGCGGTATCGGGACCTTGTGCATACGGCGGTTGTCCTTAGGCACGTCCACGCCTATGCCGGAGCGGTTAGCGAACTGCCGCACCACCGGCGTGCAGACAAACGAGACGATGAACGCCGTCACAAGCGAGGCTATCACCCAGATTATGAGCTCACTCGGCATGGCTCTCCCTCCGTTCAGCGCTCGACGAAGCCTATGACGCGGCGCACTCTGTTGAGCACGGGCTCACTCAGCGCCCTTGCGCGCTCCGCGCCCTCGCGGTATATGCGTTCGAGCTCGTCCGCGCCGTCCGAGAGGTAGTGCTCCGCGCCCTCGCGTATCGGGCGCAGCACGTCGGTGACGACCTCGGCGACGGCGGGCTTGAACACGCCGTAGCCCTTGCCGTCAAACTCCCGCTCTATCTCGTCGTAGCTCCTGCCGGTGACGGCGGAGTATATCGTCATGAGGTTCGCTATGCCCGGCTGGTTCTCCGGGTCGAAGCGTACGACGCCGAGGCTGTCGGTCTTGGCGCGCTTGAACTTCTTCATTATGGCGTCCGGGCTGTCCATGATGTAGACGCTGCCCTGCGGATCGTCGTCCGACTTGCTCATCTTCGCCGTGGGGTCGGTGAGGCTCTTGATCCTCGCGCCGACCTTCGGCACGAACGGCTCGGGGAGCTTGAACACGTCGCCGTACACGCCGTTGAAGCGGACGGCGATGTTCCGCGCAAGCTCGACGTGCTGCTTCTGGTCCTCGCCCACCGGGACAAGCTCGGTGTCAAACAGCAGGATGTCCGCCGCCATCAGCACGGGATAGGTGAAGATGCCGCTGTTGAGGTTGTTTGCCTGCTTCTTCTGCATCTCCTTGTACTGGGTCATGCGGTTGAGCTCGCCTATCATCGAGTAGCAGCCGAGTATCCAGCCGAGCTCCGCGTGGGCGGAGACGTGGCTCTGGAGGTATATCACGCTCTTCTTCGGGTCGAGCCCCGCCGTGATGTACTGCGCGAGCTGCTCGCGGGCGCGGCGGCGAAGCGTCTCCGGGTCGTTGCGTATGGTTATCGCGTGCAGGTCCACGATGCAGTAGAGGCACTCGTACTCGTCCTGGAACCCGACCCAGTTCTTTATCGCGCCGAGGTAGCTGCCGAGCGTGAGGTCGCCCGTCGGTTTGATGCCGCTAAATATCCTTTTCTTTGCGTTTTCCATATATATTACACCTTTCGGAATGATTTCGTTTTTACTTCACGTAGCCGTCTATCTCGCGGCCGAGTATCTCGCAGCCGCGCACGAGCTGGTCGTCGGTCGGAAGCGAGAAGTTGAGGCGTATCGAGGGGCTCGCCGCATGCTCGTCCACGTTGAACGCGGAGCCGGGGACGCACGCGAGCTTGTGCGCCTTTGCGCGGCGGCAGAGCTCCGCGCCGTCGTACCCCTCCGGGAGAGTGAGCCAGATAAACAGCCCGCCGTCCGGCACAGTCCACTCCGCCTTGCCGGCGGGGACATACTTCGCGAGCGCGTCGAGCATGATGTCGCGGCGGCGGCGGTAGACCTTCCGGCACTCCTCGATGTGCCGCTCGAAGCCGCCGCCCGTGACGAGACGTTCTACTATCATCTGGAAGAACAGGTTCGTGTGTACGTCGCTCACCTGCTTTGCGACGGCCATCTTCGCCGTGACGTCGCGGTGCGCGACGACGTACCCGATGCGGATACCGGGCGCTATCACCTTCGAGTAGGAGCCGCAGAATATGACGCGCCCCTCCTCGTCCATGCTCTTGATGGTGGGGACGGTCTCGCCCGAGTAGCGGAGCTCGAAGTAGGGGCTGTCCTCTATGATACAGACGTCGTAGCGGCGCGCAAGTTCCATGAGCTTTTCGCGGCGGCGGAGCGACATCGTGGACCCTCCGGGGTTCTGGAAGGTCGGAATGGTGTACACCGCGCGGATGCCCGGGTCGGCCTTGAGCCGCTCCTCGAGCTCATCCACGCACATCCCCTCCCCGTCGCACGGTATGCCGACGAGGCGGAGCCGCTGCGCGCGGAAGCAGTTGAGCGCGCCGATGAAGCTCGGCGCTTCGCAGGCTATCGCGTCCCCCTCGTTGAGGAGCACCTTCGTCGCGAGCTCTATCCCCTGCTGTCCGCCGGAGACTATTATGCAGTCGTCAAAGTCGCGCCCCACGTCGTGGAGCAGCTTCACGCGCTCCGCCGTGGCGCGGCGGAGCGGCGTATAGCCCTCGGTTATGCCGTACTGGAACGCCGCTCCGGACGCGTCTCTGAATATCTCGGCGGCGGCGGACGCCATCTCCTCCGTGGGAAAAGTGTCCGGCGAGGGATTGCCCGCGGCGAAGCTTATCGCCTCCGGGTCGGGGTCTGCCTTTAGTATCTCGCGTATCGCGGACGGCTTCAGCGTGTCGATACGCTCGGAAAATCTGAAATTCATCGCCATGCCTCCAAACGGTACGGGCGTGCGGCGCGGGCTTTTCCGCCGCCGCGATTTTAGCCTATACTTATTGATATTTTAGCATATCCTTCCCGCACTGGCAAGAGTTTGTTTCGGGCGCGGCGGTGTTTGCCGCGCGGCGCGGAACTTTTACCGACGGTTCTCTGCGGAAGCAGCACGGTCGTTCCCTCGCAAAGACACGGCAGGGCTCAAAGAGCCCTGCCGTTTTTTCGTCTCAGTATATGTCGAACCGCGCTACTTCGCGGAAAAGCACTTTTTGCAGAACACGTCCACAATGTCGAGCACCTCGTCCGTCCAGAACTCCGGGCCGCCGTGGTCCGCGCCCTTGATGAGGTACAGGTCGGCGGGGTGGCCGGTCTTTTTCAGCTGTTCGTAGATGACGGCGCTGCACGTGCAGTTGACGACGCGGTCCTTCGTGCCGTGGAACATCAGCACCGGCGGCATCACGGTGTCCCCGTCGATGTTGCACTCGACCGAGAGCGCCCGCGCAAGCTCCGGGTGCTCGATCAGGTTCTTCCCGCCCATGACGCGCCCCTCCGGGCTGTCCGGCAGGCAGTGCAGGATCTGGATGGGGTTGGAGTCGGGCGCCATGACCGAGGACGAGCCGTAGTAGCTCACTACGCCGCAGGGCTCCGCGCTGACGCCGGGGAACAGGTTGTCCTCCGAGTCGTCGTCATGGAGCATGCCGCCCCACATCGCGGTGTGTCCGCCGGACGAGTCGCCCGCGAGGACGACCTTCGCCGGGTCTATGCCGAACTTGTCGGCGTTGCCGCGGAGGAAGCGGATGGCGTTGCGCGCGTCCTTTATCTGCGCGGGGAACGCCGCGAGCCCGGAATGGCGGTACTCCACGATGGCGCAGACGTATCCGCGCAGGGCGAGCTTTGCAAGCGACGCGACGTTGCCGTAGACGTACTGCGGCATCCACGCGGAGCCCTGTACAAAGACGTAGCAGGGCAGCGGCTCTGCGGATATCTTCTTCTCCGCCGCGACGCGCTTGTTGCGGCACTCGGGGATAAGTATCTGGAGATGCAGCGGGTGGCCGTCCGGCTTCGCGTACTCGACGTCGTGCAGGTACATGACGCCCGGCTCGTCGCCGGTAGTTTTGATGATGTGCGCGCCCTCCGGGCAGCCCTCGAACTCTGGCAGTTCTTCGTAGGTCCATGCTTTTACTTCCATGACATTTCCTCCCTGATGATTTTTGCGCGCCTCGGCGCTCGGGGTTTTGAGATTATTATACCATATTGTGGAGCGATATGGTATAATAAACTTAAAAACAAAGCCGCGTGAACAGCCACGCCGGCGCGGGCGTTATTCGGCGGCTTGTTATACCGATACGAAAAGAGGCGGAAAAATGAAAAGGATAGACGAACTGCTCGCCGGAAAGGGCGGAAGCTACATCCTGCCCTTCTTCTGGCAGCACGGCGAGGACGAGGCGACGCTCCGGGACTACGTCCGCGCCATCTATGAGGCGAACATCCGGGCGATGTGCGTAGAGTGCAGGCCGCACCCGGATTTCTGCGGCCCAAAGTGGTGGGAGGATCTGGACGTCATTCTCGACGAGGCCAAAAAGCGGGGCATGACGGTCTGGATACTCGACGATGACCACTTCCCCACCGGCCACGCGAACGGCGGCATAGAGAACGCGGACATCTCCCTGCGCCCGTGGTATGTGGAGAGCGTGGCGGCGGACTGCTACGGTCCCTCCCCGGCAAATCGCTTTGACATAGCGGGCGCGATAGAGAAGGCCACCGCGCCCTCAAGCGACCCGCGCGCGGCGATGATGCTCCGCGGCGGACAGAAGCTGCATTTCGAGAACGACGTCGAGATACTGAGCGTCGCCGCGTGGGAACTGGACAAAAACGGACGGATGGTCGGCTATACGGACGTGAGTCCCTTCGCTCGGGACGGCGTGCTCGTGTGGGACGTTCCGAACGGCTCCTACCGCATATACGTCACCTTCCTCACCCACAACGGCGAGGGCCGCACCGACTACATAAACATTCTGGACGGAGACAGCGTGCGGGTGCTCATCGACCATGTATACGAGCCGCACTATGCCCGTTACGGCGCGGACTTCGGCGGAACGATAAAGGGCTTCTTTTCCGACGAGCCGATGGTCGGCAATATCGCGGGGATGTACGCGACGGGTCGTCTCGGCGGCGAACACAGGCTCACTAACCCGTGGCAGAAGGACCTGCCCGCGATGCTCGAAAAGAGGCTCGGCGGCGAGTGGAAGATGCTCCTCGGCCTCCTCTGGGGCGACGGCACGGACGAAATGACCGTCGCCGTGCGGCAGGCGTATATGGACGCCGTCACCCGGCTCATCGAGAAAAACTTTGCGGGTCAGCTTAGCCGCTGGTGCGAGGAGCACGGGGTAGAGTACATCGGCCATATCTGGGAGGACGCGCACCTCTCGACAGCGCTCGGCGGCGGCCTCGGCCACTACTTCCGCGCCATGCACGGCAACCACATGGGCGGCGTGGACATAGTTTTCAACAATCAGATGAAGCCGTGGTCGGATCGCCGCGCCGCAGACAGTCACGGCGGGGCGGACTTCTACTACTACGTCCTCGGAAAGTTTGCCTCCAGCCACGCCTCCTTCGACCCGCATAAGCGCGGCCGCGCCATGTGCGAGATATTCGGCGCGACCGGCTGGGACTTCGGCGTGGACAAGATGAAGTACCTCGCCGACAACTTCCTTGTAAACGGCGTCAACTACTTTGTCCCGCACGCGTTTTCCCCCAAGGCGTTCCCCGACCCCGACTGCCCGCCGCACTTCTACGCCCACGGCGAGAACGCGCAGTACCGCCACTTCGCAAGGCTGATGCGGTACATGCAGCGGGTCTGCCACCTGCTGAACGGCGGAAAGCACTCTGTCGAGGCCGCCGTGCTCTACAACGCCGAGAGCGACTGGGTAAGCGAACACTCCGGCATTACCCACAAGATGTTCTGCGAGACGCCCGCAAAAGAGCTCGGGCAGAACCAGATAGACTACGACATCATCCCCATTGACCTGCTCGAAAGCGGCTCCGAGCTCGGGGACGGCGTACTTACGGCAAACGGCGTCACATACAAGGCGCTCGTCGTTCCCGCGACCGACTACACCTCCCCCGCGCTCGCGGACTTCTCCGAAAGGGCGAAGGCGGCAGGCTTCCCGGTGCTCTTTATAGACGTACTGCCGCAGGCCGTAAAGGACGGACGGAAGGTCACGGCCGCGGGAGAGGTCGTGGCGCTCGGGGATTTGGTGACAGTACTGCGCGGCAAGGGGCTGGGCGATATAGCGATAAGCCCCGCCTCCCGCTCCGTGAAGTATTACCACTACCGCCACGAGGACGACCTGTATATGCTCGTGAATAACGACCTCGGCAAGCCTTACGAGGGCGTCGTGACCTTCCCCAACACCGGGAAAGCGTACATCTACGATGCGTACCGCAATGAGGTGCGCGCCGCCGAGCAGACGGTGCGCGGCGGCATGAGCGAACTCCGCGTGACTATACGCGCATACGAGCCGCTCATCGTGTTCTTCGGCGAGTACACCGGCGCTCTTGCCCCGGAGGTACGTCCCGAAGGGAAGGAAATCGAGCTCACCGGCTTCCGGCTGTCCTCCTGCCCCGCGACCGAGTATCCGAACTTCGGCAAGGCCGTGGAGCTCGCGCGGTGCGTGGACGTCGCCGCAAACTACCCCGAGTTCATGGACTTCTACCGCTATGAGACGGAGTTCGAGCTGGACGCCGCACGTCAGGTCGTGCTGAAGCTCGACTATGTCTCGGACGGCACGGAGGTGTGGCTGAACGGCGTGCCCTGCGGCGCGCGCATCGCGCCGGAGTGGGTCTTCGACCTCACAGCGGCGGCAAAGCCCGGAAAGAACAACCTGCGCATAGAAGTCGCCGCCACGCCGAACCGCAAGGTGCTTGCCATGCATCTGCCGGAGGGCTTCTCGATGGGCGGCGTGCCCGACGCGGTGCGCCCGGAGGGCATCGTCGGGGCGGTGAAGCTCTTTATAAAGTGACCCGTCGCAAAACGGCAGAGTGAAACAGGTAAACTAAAACTGTAGGAGGTTTTGTTATGTCAAACGTACCTTATTTCAAAGCAAAGGAAATAGCCCGCCGCGCCTGGCAGATAGAATACAATTTCACCGACCGGGAGCACGTCTACTGCTATCTGGTGGAGGGAAGCGGGGCGGCGCTCGTCATTGACACGATGTACGGCTACGGCAACCTTAAAGCATTTTGCGAGACTCTCACCGACAAGCCGCTGAGGCTCGTGAATACGCACTTCCACTTCGACCACACCGCCGGAAACTTCGACTTCGACCGCTGCTATATGCACCACGCGGACATCGCCGCCTTCTACGATTCCCGCGTGAGCACGCCGGAGCAGATGCTCGAGCGTGCCCGCGAGGAAGCGAAGGACGAGTACAAGGCCGCCATGGAGGTCTCCGACTTCTGCGCGGCGCGGGATATGAATGTCTACCCGCTCTACGACGGCGACCTGCTCGACCTCGGCGACCGCCGCATCGAGGTGGTGGACGTGGGCAGACACTCGCCCGGAAGCGTCGTCTTCATAGACCGCGCGCTGCGCATCGCCTTCACCGGCGACGCCTGCAACGGCAACACGCTTCTCGACTTTGGAAACGCTCTCCCCGTGGACACATACCTCAAAAATCTGCTGCATCTCAAGAGCTTCCAGTCCGAATTTGATATGTGCTACGGCGGCCATCAGGTGTTCACGTCCGATATAATCGACGAGGGCATCGAGCTTGCGGCGAGGGTGCTTGCCGGGAGCGACGACCGCGAGGAGAGCGTCGGCCTCTTCGGGCAGAAGGTCATATACGCCGCGCGTCACGGCGCGAGCCCGATAGAGCGCGCCGACGGCAAGAGCTTCAACATGAGCTACGACCCCGACCGCCGCTTCGCCGGGGAGCAGCAGCCCCGAGTGATAGATTTCAAGCCTACCACGCCGTTTTAAGAAGCAAAGGCGGCGGGACGCAGAGCGGTTCCGCCGCGAGACCCGCGGCAGACCGAGCATAATTCGTGTGCTTTTTGTACCCGAAGCGGCTGTAAATGCCTCCGTCATTTCAAACGTCCTTTTGCAACGGCGGAGGCCTAATGTGCAAAAGAGCAGTGAAGAGTGAAGAGTCAAAACCTCCGGCTAAGCCGGAGGTTTTGACTTATGCGCGGCAAATCCTGCGATCCTATCCCCCGCTGCGCAGGCGTCACGCTTCCTTTTTCCTCGCAACCACTACAAACCTGCCGTCCGCGCCGCGGTTGCTGCATGTAGTGAGCGTGAGAAGCTGGTCGCCGTACCGCGCCGCGACTCCCGTATCGTAAAGGTCCGCGTCGTAAACACATTCCAGGTATTCGTCAAAGACCGCCTCATCCGTCAAATCGGTATAGTCGTAGTATCGGAACGCGTTATCGTCGTCCTTCTTACAGACTTTCGCGTAAAATGCCGCAAGCACTTCATACTCGCCCATCTCGTCCACCGTGTCGAAACAAATGACGGGGTGTTCCTTCCAAAATTCCTCGTCGGCGTAGTCTGTGATCTCGGCAAACATGGCGCCGTTTTTCATGTTGTGGCCGTAGACGATATAGTTGCCGCAGCCCTCATAGCAGCTCCCGTCCAAGAACGGCACGCCGCCGGTTGATTTGTTTCCGTCAAAGTCCCGGCTCAGATAATACTCAGGATCGTCCGGCGTGTGCATGACAGGGTAATTGATCCGAGTCCCCTCAATACAGATCCACCCAAACAGGTCGCTGTTCCGGGAATAAAGGTCGTCATACTTGTGAAAGCCGGGGTCGGGCTGAGGTTCACTGTCGGAAAAAACACCGGCAGTATCCGTCGTCACCCGGTAAATATCGGCGCCCGTCGGTAACGTCTCCGGCTGAGTCGTAGAGACAGCTGCACTGCATGTCGGTTCCTCCAGCCTGATTTGGGCGGCCAACGCCGCGAAGGATTCCGCGTTCCTTTTTTCCTCGACAAGCCGAGATATGACCATATATGCGGAGACGCAGAAAACCACAAGGCAGACGGCAAGCGCCGCCGCCATGAGTTTCCGGCTTCCCCGCTTTTTCTTTTGTTTCGCTTTTTCCATGTTCTGTCCCGCTTTACTCCGCTTTTGCCATCCGTAAAAAGCGGCGGACAGGCTGTCCTATCCGCCGCCTTCTTTATGGACGGTCATCTCCTCTTGTGTCTTCCCCTAAGGCTGACGCCTCGCCACTTGCCGGAGCAGGCAATGCTCCGCTTGCCAAAGAGGGAGAACGACGTCACAACTGCGCCGGTCAAGGAGAGAAGCATCAGTGCGACCCACAGCCACGGGTGACTGTTATCGCCGGTTTTGGGTGTTTCGTCCGACGTTTTGTCGTGATCCCGCGGCGGATCGCCGGGATCCGGCGGCGGATCGCCGGGATCCGGCGGCGGGTCGCCGGGATCCGGAGACGGGTCGCCGAGATTCGGAGACGGGTCGCCGGGATTCGGCGACGGGTCGCCGGGATCCGGAGACGGGTCGCCGGGATCCGGCGGCGGGGCGTTGGGGTCGGGGATAGTGTTGAAGAACCGCACGGTTCCGTCCACACTCAAATCGCCGGTCTCCGCGCCGTAGACATACGTCCGATAACCGTCCCGATCGGCCTCGGCCTCGGTGACCTTGTATCCTATCCACGCGGGCAGATTTTCCACGGTGACGAGCTGACCGTGCTTCAGAGCAAATTCCAGCGTGACCGCACCGGTCTCCGCGTCCACGCTCCAAGTAAACCCATCGGGGGCGTCTGCTATCCTCGCTATCCCGGCAAGGTCGCGGTCGAAGCCCTCGGGCAGGGTGAACTCCACCTTGAAGTTGAAAGCCATCTCCTTGTCGCCCAGGCCGCCCACGGTCTTTTGCACCGTGAGCTTCACCGGCTCGTAGGAAAGGTTCTCAAAGAGCGCTCCCTGGTCAGAGCTTCGGACGACCCCGTCCTTTTCGTAGATGATCTCGGCGGCAAGCTTTCCATCGGAGCTTTGTGTCACCGCGACCGTAACATGCCAGACAGACCCGTCGCAGACAAAGCCGTCGGCCTCCTTCGGCTCCTCCCGCATCTCGTACTCGTATGTTTTCCCCACATCTTCGGCGGTAAAGGTGATTCCTTCAAAGACCGCCCAGCCGTTGGATGAGACGGTCGCCTCCGCCGCGCGCGGCATTGGCGCACCGTTCAAGGGGTTCAGGACAAAGGTGAACGCGCCGTTCTCAAAAACCACGGGCTCTCCGGCAAGGTTCGTCAGAGTCTTTTGGGCTCTCAGCGCCACGCTGATTCCCGGATCGTCGGAGCTTGGAGCCGTGCCGTAGATATTCGTAAAGTCAAGGACGCCGTCCCCAAGGGCAACGGCCTCGCCGTCCTTCTCCGCCGTGATCGCGGCCTCAAGCTTGGTGTTTCCGGCAACATCCACCGTGACGGTATAGATGGAGGCGTCGTAGTTCATGCGGGGATCCGTCACCACCGGGATATACTCGACCACGGTGTAGACATATTTCCCGGCCACCTCAAAAAGGGTGTCCTCAAAGATACCCGCCGGCGCCGTATTCCCGGCGGGCTCTCCGTTACGGACGGTGAGAGTCCCGGTTCCGAGATCCCAACCCGCCAGCTCGCCGATGGGGTCGCCGGCCGGGTTGCTGACGGAGGGCATCACCGTAAAGGCAAAGTCTCCGGCATTCAGATCGTAACTGCCCGAAACGGTCTTTCGGATGCCGAGGGTGACCGGCGCCGGGTCGGGGGTGGCGCCCCGGGTGTTGTGGAACACGATCTGGTCGGCGCTCTCGCCGTCCGCGGTGTACTTCACGTCCGCCAAAAGCTGCCCGTCGTAGTTGTCGGTGACGGTCACGGTGACGGTGTATACCCTCTCGTCATAGGTCACGCCCGGGAGTTCCTCATTGAGCTCCCGAACCTTGTAGACATATGTGCCTGTGGCGGTATACTCCACGGAGCCGAAATCCACGTTGCCGTGGACGTCGTTCCGAATGGTGAGCATGTTCCCGACTATCCCCGCCGGCATGGGAGCGCCGGCCGTGGCCTCCAATGTGAAGCCGAACTGCTCGGCTTTAAGTCCCCGGTCGCTGACGAAAATCTTCTCCGCGGTCAGCTCCACGGCGGCGGGCGAGGTCATGTAGATGTTGACGAGTTTCACGGTGCTCTCGGAAACCTTCGCCGTGAGATGTCCCGCTCCGTCGTCTGTGACGGTGACGGTCATGGTGTAGACATTGTCGTCATAGCTGACGCCGCCAAAGGTCCCCACATTCTCCCGGACCTCAAAGGCATACTCCCCCGGAGCCAGGAACACATAGGAGAGGGTCTCCGCCGGGTTGGTCTTTGTAAAGGTCAGGGTCTCGCCGCCCTCGGGGAGGACGGTCATATCCTTATGGCGCACGTTGTCCCCGTTGCCGCTTGTAAGCGTCACCTCGGCGGAGAACTCCTTGCCCTCAGGCCAGTTGTTGTCCCGGAAGGTCTTCTCGACGGAGAACTCCGCCTCGGTGTAGGCGTAATTCTCAAAGGGCAGGTAGACCGTTGTTCTATTCACCGGCAGCGTGCTGTCGTCGGGCAGGATGTAGGCGTAGGTCATCTCAATGCCGCCTGTGGGAAGGCCGGTGGTTTCGTCGATCGTCTCCGACATGGTCATCTGAACGTGCAGCTCAGCCTGGACCGGGCGGGTGTTTTCGGGAAGTCCGACCTCCTTAATGACGAAGCCGTAGGTTATTTTCTCCCCTATATACGTGTTCCTCTTGACGCTCAATTCTCCCAGCTCGCTCATTGCGTAGCCGGAGCCGGCGTCTTTTCCCGTGACGGTGACGGTATAAGTCCCGTCGTCGGTCGGGTCCTTGACGAAGCCTGTGGGGACTGTGACGATACCGGAATCAATGGCTTCCTTGGTGTCCGGGTCCGGGGTAACGGTGAAGGTAAATACATCGCTCGCCGTCAAGGCTCTTCCGTTGAGGAACTTGATGAGCGTGATGTCGAATTTGCCTTGCTCACTGTAGACGTTACGGAACATGATACCGGGGTGCGCGAGGTTCACATTGGGGTCGGTCTCGGAGGAGATGCTGTCCACCACCAGCTTGCCGCTCTCCTGGTCGTCCCGGACCCTAACCTCAAGTCTGAATTTGTATCCCACCTTTATGCCGTACTCCTCGTCGCTGTCCTCGGTGATGGTCAGGTAGTACGTGCCGGGCTTATTAAAGGTCACAAGCCCCGGGGTGACCGTGTGCCGCCCTGCGGCGTCCACGTCGGTATCGGTGATGGAGAACTTGCCGCCGTCCGCGATCTCAAGTCCCTCAGGGTTGACTTTTTCCTCGGTCTTGGTCAGGGTGAACTTGAACTCGTCGGCCTCCATCCAGTCTCTGCCCGTGAGTTCCTTGATGACGGTGGGTCCCCATTTCGCCGGGTCGGGGGCGTACTCGTTCGTAAATGTGACTGTGCCGCCGCTGACCGTTGTGCCATCCTGCTTCTCAATGGTGCGGGTGACGGTAAGGTGGTTGTCGTCGCCTGTTTTGGCGACGTCAAAGGTCACGGTGTAGGTGTTGTCGTCATACGTGACGCCGTTGATGCGACTGCCTCCGTACTCCTCGGTGAGCGTGAAGGTATACGTCCCCGCCTTATAGAAGCGGAAGATCGGGGAGTTGACGGCTCCACTACCGGTCAGGGTGAAGTCAAAGGTCTTGCCATCCGTCATGGGCAGGTATGTATTGCCGCCGTCCTCACTGTATTCCATCTGGGATGCATCGCCGGAGAGGACGGCATTCACCTTGTAGCTCTCCCCCGTCGTCAGCCACTCGCGGCCAGTGATCTCCTTGGCCACCGCGAACCAGCTGTTCACGGCATCGGGATCGGCGTCGGGGCCCTGTGGCTCGCCGCCGGCGTAGCAGCGGTTGGTGAAGGATGGGTTGGAATCGCTCTCACTCGTCACCTCAACCTTGAACTCAAACTTACCGGTGTATTTACCGCCCTCTGTTTTGCGCGTCGCGGTGACGGTGACTGTCTTTACAGCCGTGTCATAGGTGAGGTTCTCAATCTTGCCGGTCTCTTCGGACACGGTGAAGGTGTAGACCCGCGGCGTCGCGACGGACTCCTTGCTGTCCGCCTTGTTGGTAACGGTGAGCTCGCCCAGTTCGATTTCTCGGGTCCCGGAGCCGGTATATTTTTCACTGCTTGTCACGGTGTAGTAATTGTTGACGCGCGTCCATGAAGCGGGCACGCTGAGCTCCCCGTTTTCAATGGCGGACAGGGTGGTGTCGTCGGGCTCCAGCTTAAAGGTAAAGGCGTCCGTCTCTATCCAGTCCCGACCATCCAGCGTCTTGTCAACGGCCAGAGAGAAGCTCCCGCTCTCCTCATATGTGTTAGTAAAGTCAAATGTGTAACTTGCGCTGGTGGCGGGTCTGGTGAGGATAGTCCCCGCCCCGTTCTTAACGGCAACATTCAGCGTGCCGTCGTCTTGGTCCGTGACCTCCACTGTGACGGTGACAGGTGCAGGCGCTGTGCCCGTGCCAAGGCCCTTGCCCGTGTTGGTCTCGGTGATGGTGAAGGTATAATTGCCCTCTTTGGTAAACGTGACCTCGCCGAAGCTGCCGTTGCCGGTGTTGTCGCCGGTCTCGGAGACTTCGACATTCTTTGAAGTGAACGTAGGAGCAGCGCCGCCGGTATAACCGGTGCACTCGATTTTAAACGCGAACTTCTCCCCGATCTCCCAGTCACGGCCCTTAAGGGTCTTGTTGACGGAGGGTGTCCATTTGCCCTCGGCCTCGTAGATGTTCTTGAACGTGATTGCGCCGGTGCCGTCCCCCGTCGCTCTGACCGCCACGGTCCCTGTGACGCTTGTTATGGTGCGTGTGACGGTGAGGCTATGATCGTCGGTCTCCTTCTTCGTGACATTAAAGGTCACGGTGTATTCGCTTTCATCATACGTGACGCCGTCAATATCGCCCTTGGTTTCGGTGACGGCAAACTCGTACTCTCCCGCCTCTAAGAAGCGGAAGTCGAATGTCTTGCTGACAGTGTAGTCCGTTGATGTAAACTTGGCCGACCGGCTGAACTTATCGTCGGTGATTTCGTTGTAGTCTTCATCACCCGGGGCTTTGGCAAGCATATTCGCAAGGTTGTCCTTGTCGCCGGTGTAGCTCACGTTGACGGTGAAGGTGTCAGTTGGAAGCCACTTCTCCTCCGGCCTGCCGGTAAGTTCCGAGATCACGCTGAATCCGTGTTCGCCGGTGACGGTTCCGGGACTTGCCGTGTCCACATAGCAGCGGTTGGTGAAGGGCAGGACAAGGCTTGTCGCGGACGTTCCCCCGTCCGTGCCCGTGTCGCTGTCATCCACGATATAGGCATAGGTGGCCGAGAACTTCAATTTACCGTCGAGAGCCGAGCCGTCTACGTTGACCGTCAGCTTGATTTTCGGCTGGGCACAGTAGAGGGACTGCTCCGCGAAGTCCGCGGTGTTTTCCTCGATGATGAACGTGTAAGCTGCGGTTTTGCCGCCCAGATTGCCCACTTGTAGGTCACCCAGATCCAGCTTTCTTGTCTCCCAACCTGTCGTTTCGTTCGTTTCCCCCGGAGTCTCTCCGACAGTAACGTTGAAAGACGTCGCCGTTTTGTCCGTTATCCAACTTGCCGTAATCAGTTCGTCATTGATTGCCGTTGTGGTGACAGAGTCAAACGGGGTAATGGTGAAGCTGAACGTCTCGTTGCTCTCGTCGCCCTCGTCGTCCTTCCAATCCCGCCCGGTGAGCAGCTTGGACAGGGACAGAGGGAAGTCGCCGCTCTCATTGTAGGTGTTGACGAAGTTGACAGTGGTGGCGACATTATCGCTGGCAGTACCCGGTGTTGTTGTGCCGTCCTCGCCGGTGACGGTGAGGTTCATCTTGCCGTCGCCATTGTCTTTAGCGTTCACTTTGATGGTGATGCTGCCGGCGGACGTTGTGCTGCCGCCGCCAATACCCTTGCCCGTGCCGGTCTCGCTGATGGTGAAGGTATACTCGCCCTCTTGGGTAAACTCGATCGCGCCGAAGCTGACACCTGATGTGGCATTGTCCTCAACGATGCTGATTGTTTGTCCGCCCGGAATCGGATTTTCCACGCCGTCAGGCATCTCGGTGCACGTCAGCGTAAACTCAAACTTTTCCTCATCAGTTCCCCCGGCCGTTTCCCACTTCTGCCACTCGCGACCCTTGAGTTTCTTGGTCACCGTGGGCGTCCATGTACCCTCGGCCTTGTAGGTGTTCACGAACGTGATGTTGCCGCCGGTGACCGGCGTGCCGTCTTGCTTCTCAATGGTGCGGGTGACGGTGAGGCGGTTGTCGTCGTCGGTGTCCGGCGTGACGTTAAAGGTCACGGTGTAGGTGTTTTCATCGTACGTGACGCCGGGGATTTTTTCGCCGTCCTCGGGGACAGTCTCTTTGACGGTAAACTTGTACTCTCCCTCTTCAAAGAAGCGGAAGTCGAAGGTTTTGGATTTTTCCGATTCGGTAAATGTCACGTTGCCGTGTTTGGCTTCCCACTTGACATATTCGCCCTCATCATTCTTGAACTGGAAGTCGTCGAGCAGGTCAGCGTCGCCAGAGAACGTCACCGTGGCGCTGAACGTATCATCCGTGGTGCCATTTGTCCACTTGTTGTCCGGTCGACCGGTGAACTCCTTCTCCACGGTGAAGCCATGTTCGCCGACGCTCGCGCTGGGGCCCTCCGTGTCCACATAGTACTTGTTGGTGAAGGGGACGGTATAGGGTGCTTTAAGATTGTCGGGGTCATCCTTGCCCGTCGAGCTCCCAAAGTACGCATACGTCAGGATCGTGCCGTTGTAACCGCCCTCATTATACTCGTCTGAGTACGCCGTCACGGTGAGCTTGACCGTCGGCTGGCGGCATTCAAGGGTCTTTTCCGCAAAATCATCTGTTTTCTCCGTCACGGTGAACACGTACTCTCCGCCCTTGGCCTCAAGGTTAGACAGGTTCAACGTCCCCGGCACCCGCCGCGCGGCGTCGCCGGATCCTTTCGCACTGCTGTCTGTTATGGTGACGGTGTACGTTACGTCTTTGTTATCTGTCCATTCGGTGGGTACGGTAAGCTTTCCTGCCTTCACCGCGTTCTGCGCCGCTTCGTTGAGCTCCACCGTGAAGATAAAGCTGTCCCCGCTCTCGTCGCCCTCACCGCTCACCCAGTCGCGGCCCGTCAGGGTCTTCTCGATGGCGATTTCAAAGCTGCCGCTCTCGCTGTACACGTTGACGAAGTTGATGGTGGACGTCACGGCGTTAGTCTTGTTGTTATCCGTTTCGTCCGGGTGTTCAGCGCTTCCGCCAAGGCCGGTGACTTCGAGGTTCAGCGTGCCGTCGTTATTATCCGTGGCAACCACTTTGATGGTGATAGCGTCACGAATATCCAGCTTTCCGTTGATATGATTTAATGTCTCAGAAAGGGTAAACGTGTACTCTCCCGGGGCTTTGAAGGTGACCGCATCGAAAGTCCCGGAGTTGTCGTTCTTGCTGGTGGCCTTACTGATGGTAAGACTCTGATCTCCGTTATCAGGCTTATAAGTTCCCGGATATTTCGTGCAAGTCAGGGTGAAATCAAACTCTTCATACTCCCCCCAGTCGCGGCCTTCGACAAACTTATGGATCGTCGGCGTCCATCTGCCGGTGGCCTGATAGGTATTGGAGAAGGTCATTACGTGATCGCCGGTGTGGCCCTCGCGCTTGGCGATGAAGGTGATGTCCAACTTCGCAGCTGCTATCTCTTTAAAAGTATAATAATCAGCTGCGTCCGCATTAGGATCGTCGTCAGCAACAATATAAATTGTTCTGGCCGCTCCCGATCCTTCAGCCGGAATATCCACACTGAATTTCGTCGGGATGCCTGTCGTGGAATCACCTTGCCGCTCCACCACCGTTGCCTCTCGGATGACCGGGTGGTCTTCGGTGGTGCTATTATTGACGTAGTACCACTTTGTCTCCCAGTCGGTCTCTGTTGTGTCAAACCCTTCAAACTTGGGATTTGCCCAATCGTTAAAGCTGTTTACCACTACCTGATCCGTCGTGCAGGTTGCCTCAGGCTTGCTCGTCTCCGTGATCGCAGCGGCCGCGCAGTCGTACAGGTCGAAGTCCAGCTCGTCGATGATGCCGTCCGTGACCGCCGCTGCCAGATTGCCTTCACCGGTGGTTATACTAACGGCGTTTTTCAGGGTGATGACCAGGGTGTAGACCTGCTCGGAATAGGTGATGCCTTTGGTATCAGCAGGCTTGTACTCCCTGATTTCCAGCTTGTAGACGATATCCTCGGTGCGGGACACGACCACCGGGTCACCTTCGTGATTGCCCGTCCTAGCATGGGCCTCAAGGTCTGAGCAGAACACATACTTTGCGTCTTCGCCCTCAGGCGCGTAATAGACCACCTTTGCGGTATCGGTCTCTTCGACCGGCTCGCCTGCCTTGTATGCGGTGCCGTCCGCTCCGGCGCCGTCCTCGGCGTATACCCACGCCGTGGGGAACTTCAAATTCTGGAAGTCGATCTCGTCAAAGGTAAAGGTATGGCCGACATTGACCTCATCACCTTCGCCAATATCACTGGTAGTGCCTCGGGGATTGGTCACGTTTTTCTGATTGAAACAGACCACCTTTTGGGTGTCAAACGTTCCGTGAACCTCGTCCCGTTTCCCGTGCAGACCGCCGATGTAGATGTTGCCGGCATTGAGGGCTTCCTTGGTCGTATCGTCAGCGCCCTCGATGGTCACATAGAAGTGGTCGCCCTCCAGCCAGCCGTCGTCATATTTGCTTTTCTCGCTTGTGTCTTCATTGCTGCTGTTGAGGGGCTGCCCGTTCTCGTTCAGCCGGCCGGTGAAGTTCTTGGTGATGGCATAGCCGGTGGTCTGGACGGCGGGCTGAACCTGATAGTTGTTGGTGAACAGCGGGGAGGCGCCCATATACTTCTGGGGAGTTTTATAACCATCCGGATATTTAGCGGAGCTGGTCGCAGAATCATCATCATCATTTTCCTGATAGGTGATATTTGTTACCTCTGCCTCCAGATGGGAGTTTGCGGTGGTTGGGTTACTCTCGTCCGCTTCACTGTCCGGATTCATCACGCGCTTCACCTTTACCACGACCGTATAGACGACGGAGTCGCCGGACAGCGTCCCGCCTACCACGTCGTTCTCGCTGATCGTAAAGGTATAGGTGCCCGCGGCGGGGAATTTCTCGCCCTTACCGGCGAACTTTGTTGCGTCATCTGACAACGTGTTATTATGGGCCAGCGTCGCGTCTGTGAGTGTATACTTTGTTTCTCCGCCCGGTACAGTTTCTTCGACCGGCTTGCCGTCGGTGAGGAGCAGGAACGACTGGTGGATGTCCGGATAGGCGGTCTCGACGGTCTGGTTCGTCGAGCCGGGGATGGTGAAAGACTCCACGTAGTTGTCGCTGGAGTAGTTCACGGTGACGTCGGTATGCTCTTTGAACGCATTTGCAAAATTCTTCAAAGCCGTGACAAGCGTCGTGTCGTCGCCGACGATACCAGCCTCGCCTTCGTCAATGTTGATACCATAGTCCGCAAAGCCTGCGACATTTTGAACATCCGCGAAAGCTGTAACTTCGCCGCCGTCTTTATCCCGGAACGCGATGTTGAACTCAAAGCTGTCCTCCGTGTTCCAGGCGCGGCCGGCGATGCGCTTGCGCACCATCAGGTTGCCGCTGGCGGGGATATTGCCCACCGGGAACTCGATGAAGTTCTCGTCGTCGTTGTCAGTGCCGCCAGGATTGGCCGCGCCGAAACGCCCGTTCTGGGATATCCAGGTCTGGTATGCCTCATATTTCGGATCCCCGGGCTCAACCGGGTCAAATTTCTCGTCGTGATCACACTTCGCCGGGTGGATCAGGTACAGCTCCTCCATGACGCGGTAGCCCGCCGGGGCGTACATCTCGCGCAGGACATAGTGCTTCCCGGAATCCAGGCCGGCGAAGGCCACCTTGCCGTTGGTGCGGGTGGTGGCGCTGCCCACCTGGTGGAGGGTCAGCCATTGCAGGTCACCGGCTTCGCCACCTGCAATATGCTTTCGCACCTCTTCAAGGGAAATATCTTCCGAACCGCTTTCAATTTGCGTATACAACCGGAAGGTGGCTCCCTGTAGGAAGTTCTTGTCGGTGAGGGCGCCGGTGTACTTCAGAATCTGGATGACGCCGGGGGCGTCGGAGTTGGTGATGGTGATGGTGGTCTCGGCGGTGCCGGGGTTGCGGTCCAAAACGGCGGTGTAGGGGGCCTTTTCAGCTTCCGTCCATTCCGCCTCGCCGGGGTTGAGGGAGTCGTAGCTGCCGTATTTCAGCGCCGCGACCTCGTCCGAGTTCAGCGTCCGGCAGGACGCCTCTCCGACAAAGCTGCTGTATGTAAGCTCGGAGGCCGCCGTGTCCAGCTCAAAGGTGTGCCTGTAGAGCGTACCGCCGCCCTCGCCGGATGAATTTTTTACCAGATAATACTCGGCGGAGATGTAATACTCTACCTTGTTGCCGTCAATGGTGTCGGGCAGATAGTTCCAGACGTTCTCCCAGCTCATGATGGAGGACAGGGAGCGCTCCTCATAGACCTTGTGGTTCTTGCTGGTCTTATCGTAATAGCTCAGCTCATAGACCACGTTCGGCGGAGTCGTCGTGTCCGTGCCCGTCGTCTTCCAGGACTTCACCGCCCTCAGCGACTGCACGGGCGTATAGTGATACCCCACGTCGATGGCGGTGGCGGTGTGGTTTTCGTAGTCGGCGAGGTTATCATCTGGGTCGATTGCGCCGGAAACAGAACTATCCTTATCTGCCAGCGTGAAGACCTGAACCTCGGTGCCCTTTTCGTTCTTGTCATAGGCGTAAAGGGCATAGTTGCCGTATTGATTTGGATCTTTTCCCAACGGGGTGCCTGGCGTGTTATACGACGTCAGCTCCCAGTTGGGATAGGTCTTTATGACCTCATAGGCAAACTTCGTGCCTTTGGTCGCGTCGTAGAGCTGGTTTTCAAAGATGACGTGTCCTGTCAGATCCGTGGTGTCCGGGGTATCCCGTTTGACAAGCTCGAAAACCGTTTTGTCCGAAGGGAAGACCCCGCCAGAAAGCTCCGCTATCGCCCAATTGCCGTGAGTGCCCTCAACGGTGTAGTATGTTTTCCCTGATACGGGAGCGGTGTCATCGGTTTGCCGGTACAGATTCACCCTCACGCCGCTGAGCGGCACGTCCATGTCGGTCTGCTTGGCATTATATTTGCCGTCGAAGCCACTCGTTTTACCGGCGTCGTTGTCGTAGAACACAAGCCCGGTGATATTGGCCGGCGTCTTGTCCTCGGGGATTCCTTTAATGACGATCTGCTCTTCTGTAGTGCCTTTAGCCGTGACGGGCTGCCCGGGCACAAAGGTCCAGAAATTCTGGATGCTGAAGTCGGAGACGACAGAGCCACTACCGCCACTGATTTTGGCGACCGGGTGCTTCTCGCTGTCCAGCCAGTCGATCATATCCTGCTGCTTTGCAATTACGTCTGTACCTACCAGCTCGCCGGTTTCTGTATTATAAAAGGTGATGTCATTACTGATGTGGCTGTGGTCGCCGGCGCGGAGACCTTTCCCAATCCGATAGTCATCCGTCCACGCCACGTATTCTGTGGAGGTACTCTCTGAAATGTCCCTCCAAACGAAGAACTGATTCGTTCTCGTCGAATCATAATCTTGCCTGGCCTTACTTTTTCCATCCCACGAGTTGTCCACCCAGTTTTGTAGTGCCGTTATTTTAGGCTTGCCACTATCCAAGATGATATCACTTTCAGGCGTGCCGGCGCGCGCCACCCGTTCCCCGTAGTAGATGGCGGAGTTGTCGTAGTAGATGACGCTCTTTGTGGCGGTGTAGATGTTGGTCGGGGTCCCATCAGTCTTGTCATCCGCGTCCAGGCGCTCGCCGTCCTTGTTGTAGACAGGGCTCAACCGGGTAAAGGTGAAGCCTCCGCCGGTATCCTCCACGTCCACAATGGGGAAGTGGATCTCACCGGCCTTGGTGGTGATGGTCCAGGAGATGTCCACCAGGGTATAATCGCCCGCAGGGATGATCTCGCCGTTGCCGTCCCGCCCATCCCAGAAGAAGCGGTTGGTGGAGTAGGGCGTCACCACCTGGGAGATTTCCACAGGGGCATACTGTTTGCCAAATTTGTTATTGGTATCCACAAACTCGATCCGCAAAGTGGCGGTGGTGGCGTTCTCCACATCGAACTGGAACCAGCCGCCCCGGCCCACATAGGTGCCGGGGATATAACTGCCTTTCTCCTCATCCCAAACTTCGGTCACAAATTTCAGGTTGGAGGCGGGATCCGGGGCCACGGCCTTGTCATAGAGCTGCCCCATCAGGTCCTCGTCCGGCATCTCAAAGAAGATCTTGTAGCTCTTTGTAAGCTCCGTGTCCGGGGTGCCGGGGTAGGTGTAGGTGATGCCGAATTCATCGTACGTATTCCCGTTGTCCACGTCCTTGACCGACTTGTAGAGGATGTGATCCGTGCCCTTCTCCAGAAGTCCCTGGTTGTTGGCGAAGAAGTTGTAGGTGTAGGGGTGGGCCTTTTTAAAGTCCCACCGGTAGATATAGTTGTCCGAGGTGAGGACGTAGTAGGTTTCGTTCACATCGCCTTTTTCCTGAAAGTCCAGGTAGTCGGCGTAGACGCGGCCCGTCTCCTTGTAGCCCTGCTCGTTGAACACGCTGATATCCCAGGCGTCTACCATTCCGCCGCAGTCCTTGGACTTAATCAACCCCGTATCATCAGCAAACACGCCGTTTTTTGTTTGCCGTGAATCAGTATCAGTACCACTGCCGTCCTGAGAGTGGAACTCAAAGGTATACACGCCGGTCTCGCGGACTTCGTAGGTCAGGGGGGTGTAGGTGTATTTTTGTATGCCAACGGTTCCCTCATTTCCGGTGACCTTCTCCATGGTCTTGGCCAGCACTTCGGTCTGATAATTGGGGATGTGGCCCTTGCCGTCCTTCATCACATCGTAGAGGATGCGGTTGCCGTGCAGGTCGATGAGGACGATGTCCACCGTGGCGCCCTCGCCCAGGCGATCCGCAATTTCCTGCTTTTGTTTAGCGTTTGCTACGGCAGTCCCCTCCGCAGTCAGCGTGGAGTCACAGATGTTGGAGCCGAAGGTGATCGTCTCACCTTCAAAGGCGTAAACGTGTATGTAGTTTCTGTGTACGATCCCGCCAAATGTGCCATCACTTTTTGCCCAGCACATATACGTCCGGGCGGAGTTACCGTGATCGACTGTATTGCCGCCGGCATCCTTGCCGCTCGTTGCCCACTTCAGGTTGGCTGTGTCGAATCTATCTGCATACGCCTCTATGCGATCCGCCTTTTCCTGCTCATAGTTCTTTGCGTCCGCGGCTTTGGCCTCGGGCAGGACAAAGTTCACCAGCCCCAGCGTCATCACCAGGGCCATCAGACCCGCCAGCGTCCGCCTTCCCGCGTCCGCGCGCCGCGCTGCCCGGCAGACCTTCCGCGCCCATTTTGTGATCCTCATATCGCTCTCCCCCTGTAATATAGAGATCATTATGGTTTGTGCCGGTCAGCTTCGGGTTGTTCTCTCGCCGAAGCGTCCTCCGGACTTGGTTTTCTGTCCGCGGGTTCCCCGCGGACAGAACCGGGCCGGCCCGGTTCCGATATTTTCATCGCGCGCTGACGCCGTATCCATGCAAGTTTGTCTTTACTGTCAGCGGCAATAATGAAGATTTGCAGTTTACAATAGTTTACAATTTATATATTACTGCTCCGGGTCGTTGTCAACCGCTTTGTCCCGAATCGACAAAATCACGACTCGAATTGCACTCTACCGACGTACGAACGACTCGTTGGTGAGTAGTTAGAGCTCATTCTGTCCGTGGGTTCCCACGGACAGAACCGGGGTACCCCGGTTCAAATCACTCTTTTGTTGTTCGCTTGACAAGCGCGCTTGCCAAATCAAATTTTCCCGCTTATTATAATATCATGTTCACCCGTGAACAAGTCAACAGAAATATCGAAAAAATATGAAGAAATTTTCCCCGACCGCATGGACCGCCGCGCAGCGGGAAGCAAGCTATACAATAGTATACATACAGATATTACCACAAGCGAAGTAAAATTACAAGGGTTTTTGGAAAACAGCATGAAAATCAGAATTGCAAAAGGACGTACTTCAACTACGGAGCCCTTTCTCTCGGCGCCGCACGCGCTATGAGTGGCGGCTTCGCCGGGGAGGTGCTCGCCCCGGCGGGGATCGAGTACCGAACCAAACGCACCGGGACAAGCCGTCTTATCTGCCTCAAACGGAACGACGGCTGTGACGGTAATGACGGCAGAAACGCGGTACACGAAAAAGCCGAAATGTCCTATTGACAGTCAAGTCTAATCGTGGTAAACTCAAAATGTAGCAGGTCTATACCGATTAAACTAAACTGTCGAAAGGAGCACCGCAAAATGAAAAGGACGGTTTCGATATTGCTCGCGCTCGCGCTTCTGCTGTCGCTTGCCGCGGGCTGCGTGGGCGGGACGGAAGACGGCGCTTCCGGAGAACCGACGACCCTCCCGGAGCATTTCCATATATCTTTTGACGGCACGCAGCTGTCTGTCCCGAAAACCGCGCCCGTAATAACCGCGCGGCGGATCATACCGGACGAGGAAAAGGTGCATTCCGCCCTCATGCAGGGCGACAATACGCGCGCTGTCGAAGCCGTTGGCCCTATTTATCGCGGCACAGACCCCGATACGATGGAGATACTTGATTTTAACTCTTACGATTATATGACGACCGGGAAGCTGTCGGGGGCTGTGAACTATCGCCGTTATCCTGCCAAGGTGCTGTCCGAGGGTATTAAGAGGTTTCCGGAGAGCATATTGGATTGGCTGTCGCCTTATACTGAGCCCAGCAGAAGGCTCAAATTTGATAGGTTTACGGGGCGTGATGAATTCGAGACCTTCCCCGTCACTGAGGCGCGAGAGTATGCGGAAACGGCGTTTGAAAACATCGGCGTCGATATGACCGACATAGTGAACACAAGGACAGCTCAGATGAGTAAGGATGAGCAGATAGAGACGGCTTCGCATATGGCGGAGGGAGACATGCTGTATATGTCCCCGTACACGGAGGAGGAAAAGACGTTTCTGTCAAGCGCATACGTCTTTGAGTTCAGGCAGTTTTTCCACGACATTCCCGTAAATATATCCGATTGGCATACCTCCGTAGAGCATCGCGCACAGGTTTTTTTCAATACATCTGCTGAGGCTCAGGAGCTTGCCGCGGCCGTGTACGAGGACGGCAGTTTTTCCCTTAGGGCAGCAAACCTGCTTGAGGTAATGAACGAGTCGGAGGATAGGGAGATCGTCCCATACGAAGAAGTCCTGTCAAAACTGGCAGACCTCTTTTCGGGCGGCATCGCAATTTCGGACACGTCTCTCCTGAACGCCGAGCTGTGCTACGCCATATTCGATTCCGGGGAAGAAAATATATGCACTCTGTACCCGATCTGGGTGTTTTATGTGAGGGACGACCTGTATGCGTATCAGCTCCCCAAAAATGAAGCGGTTGCGGACTTCATAGCGTCCGACAATCTGACGACCGTTTACGCCTTTGACGCGTTCAGCGGGGAACGGATAGTAAGTATCGAAAACCCCGCAAAATGAAGGTAAAATCAAAACAAATCGAGGTGAAAATTTTTATGCCGGAAATAAGGCTGTTTTTCATGCAGATGAGGCGGGTGTTCGTAAACCCGAGCTTCTGGGTGGCGACGATGATTTTTGTGGCCGCGCTGTTTGTCAACAGCATGGTTGAGCTCAACGAATACGCTACGGTAACGATCATTGTGGAGAAAGCCGAACTCACGGCGCAAGTGCTCGTCATTGGAGTGCTTCCGTGCGCGGCGTTTGCCCTCAGCTTCAGCCGGGAGAGAGAGGAGGGCGCTCTGCAGTTCTACTATATGCGTGTCGGCGTACCGGGGTATGTTTTTATAAAGTACGTCGCCGTCATACTCTCCGGATTTTTCGTCGTGTTTACCGGGTATTTCGTCTTTACCTGCCTGCTTGCGCTTGTCTACCCGTTTTCCGGCGGACTCGCGACGCGCGTCACCTGCTACTCCTCTCTGCTGGACGGCGGACACTATATCGGGTATGTTCTTTGCTTTGCGATAAACTACAGCCTCTCGGGCTCGATTTTTGCGGGGCTTGCCATGTGGATGTCCATGTATCTGAAAGAAAAGTACGCGCCGATCGTCCTTCCGTATGTTATCTATATGATGCTCCAGTTTGTGTCTCAGATAGCGGGAGTCCCGCCCGGATTGCTGCCTTCGTCGTGGATGTTGACCTTTTTTAACCTCGGTACGCCGATGTTCTCAATGGCAATGAAGCTCGCCGTGACCTGCGCCATACACACGGCGGGAGTGCTTGCATCCATATCTCAGGCGGAAAGGAGCGTCCGAAATGCGTAATATCCGCAGCGCCTGTCTGTACGCAGCGCACAACATCGCCCGATGGCGGCATGACTGGCGAATCATTGTGTTTGCGGCGGTCATAGCGATTTTTTCCTACTATGACATGCACGACCTCGGAAGACTCGCCGGCAGATACGGCGCCACCGTATCAATATGGGCGGTCACGACCTGCTTCACGCCGGGATACATGGTAGAGATGTACGTCCTTATGCTCGGACTT
This sequence comes from uncultured Clostridia bacterium, assembly GCA_947593925.1. Taxonomy (GTDB): domain Bacteria; phylum Bacillota; class Clostridia; order Oscillospirales; family JAAYOS01; genus CANRIN01. The sequence continues at coordinate 58,587 of CANQDU010000008.1, forward strand.
ATCTTTTCAAATGCGCCGTTCTACCGCAGCTCGTCGCAGTTCGAAATAGTCCGCTCCGGGAGGCTTGCGTGGATACTCGGTCAGATAATTTACATAATGGCGGCGTCTCTTATCGCCGTACTGTTTGTCTGGGTCACATCGTGGGCGGCGATGCTGCCGAATCTGAGCTTTTCCGCCGACTGGGGACAGGTGGAAAGAACACTGGCTGTCGGTGCGTCGCTCCCGGCGGATTTTATCCTGCATGTATACTTCCCCAGCGCCGTAATCGAGTTCAGCCCCATAGCGGTCGCCGGATACAGCCTGTTGCTCGCGTGGCTCGTAGGCGTCTTTGTCGGAACAATGTTTATGTTTTTCAACAAGCTTATCGGAAAGACGGCGTCGCTCAGTGTATTCGGGTTCCTGATGTTTATGCGGTTTACGTCGATGTCCTCCGGCATCCTGACCTTCGGAATGTATGTGAGTTATTTCAGCCCGCTGAACTTTTGCAACATATTTGCTTCTTCGTTCTTCTCGGGCAATCCCTTGCTTCCGTCAATGGGATACTGTATCGCCGTTCCGGCAGTTCTTTCGGTGCTCTTCTGTGTTCTTTCGGTAATTCTGTTTTGCAGACAAGACTTAAATAACGGGGAGGATGAAGGCTTATGAACGACATCGCTGTTTCGGTAAAAGACGCGGTAAAGCGGTTCCGCGAGGTCGCGGCGCTCGACGGCGTCACGGTCGGCTTCGAGCGCGGGAAGATACACGGCATCGTTGGCAGGAACGGCTCGGGAAAGTCGGTGCTTTTCAAGTGCATCGTCGGGTTCATGGAGCTCGACGATGGCGAGATCACCGTGTTCGGCGAGCGCGTCCGTCCCGCAAAGCCGCAGGATATCGGGATTATCATCGAGCAGCCCGGTTTTGTCGGCTCGGAGTCCGGGTTCCGAAATCTCAAGATGCTCGCGGGGATAAACCGGAAGATAGACGACGAGCGGATACGCGAGACGATGCGGCTCGTCGGCCTCGACCCGGACGAGCGCAAGCACGTCCGCAAGTACTCGATGGGCATGCGTCAGCGCCTCGGGATAGCTCAGGCGATAATGGAGTCGCCGCCGCTGCTAGTCATAGACGAGCCGATGAACGGGCTGGACTCCGGCGGCGTCGCCGAGATCCGCGAGCTGCTGAAGCGGCTCCGCGAGGGCGGCACGACGGTGCTGATAACCTCCCATCACGCGGAGGACATCGACGAGCTCTGCGACACCGTCTGCGAGATGGAGCAGGGACGGCTCAGCGTCCTGCGATAGTAAGCGGAGCCTCTCCGCGACTCCTGCCGCCGGCCGAACATAATTCGTGTGCATTTTGCGCCGCGAAACGGCTGTAAATGCCTTCGCAATTTCAAACGTCCTTTTGCAACGGCGGAGGCCTAATGTGCAAAAGAGCAGTGAATAGTGAAGAGTGGAAGAGTAAAAAAGTCGGCAGGCGCAAAGCGCCTGCCGACTTTTTGGCGGAGAGGGTGGGATTCGAACCCACGTGCAGTTTCCTGCAAACTGATTTCGAGTCAGCCCCGTTATGACCACTTCGATACCTCTCCGTATTTGCGCGCGGCAGAGCCGCGCAACAATTATTATACCACCTTTTTCCGCACTGTCAAGCCCCGAAAAGCGGTTTTTGCCGCGCAGACGCGCTAGTTCATGCTCTCTATGCGGCGCAGGATGTCCTCATCCGCCGGGCAGAACTCATAGTCCTTTATCTCCGCCGGGGTGATCCAGCGGAGGTCGCAGTGCTCGAGCAGCTTCGGTTCACCCTCGAGTATCCGCGCGTTAAAGAGGGTCAGGTGTACCGTGATGTCCGGGTACTCGTGCGTCACCTCCATAAAGACGTCGTCCACGCCCACGAGGACGTCCAGCTCCTCGCGGCACTCGCGCACGAGCGCCTCCGGAAGCGTCTCGCCCGCCTCCCGCTTTCCTCCGACGAACTCCCACAGCAGTCCGCGCGCCTTGTGCGCCGGCCGTCTGCATATCATGAAGCGGTCTCCGTCCCAAATGAGTGCCGCCGCGACTTCTACCATATCTCCACCCCCGTAGTCTCTCCGGCTGCGGAACGCCGCGCCCGGCGGCGCTCCGCACATCTTCAAATCATAAACCAATTATAAAGAGCCGGCGCGGGTTTGTCAATCCCCGTCGGACGCCGGGACGGGTTCGCCGAAGACGCGCCCGACGCCCCGCCTACTTCAGCTTGTCCGCAAGGGCGAGGAGCTGACCCACCGTCAGCTCTGCGGCGCTTGCGTCAAAGCGCCGCCAGACCTCGGATGTCGCGCCGCCGTCTATGACGCCGCGCGCGACGAGCGAGTCATAATGCCGCTCCGCCCAGTGGCTCTGCGGAGCCGTCGTACCGCCGGAGGCTCCCGCGCCGCTTTCGCCGCCGGACTCATCCGCGCCGCCCTCGTCCGGGCTGTACACGCCGCGCGCGTTCGGTATGCCGAGAAACGGCGTCGGATCCTGCGGCGTGCCGCTCATGTCGTTTATCTGATAGTGGAGATGGACGCCGGTGACGTTGCCCGTCGCCCCCATCGTGCCGAGCTGTACGTCCGGCGTGACGGCCTCCCCGGGGCTCACGAGCACGCTCCCGCGCACGAGGTGCGCGTAGAGGTGTATCCTCCCCTCCCCGTCTCCGACGGTGACATACTGTCCCCAACCGTTCGCATCAAACGCGACGACGCGGACGCGCCCCGTACATGCGGAGAAGATGCGGCGGTCGCCCGCCGCTATGTCCACCCCCGCGTGCTTCTTCGCTCCCCAGAGCGTGGGATTTGTCTCCCCGTAGGCGGCGGTCACGGTGAACGCGCCGCGCACAGGTATATTATTCATAGCTTTCTCCTTTCCCGCCCGCATTTTTGCGGGCGCCGTTTTAAACCTCTCTTATGCCTCGTCCGAGCCGCTCTTTCTCGTGAAGAAGTAGGTCACGACCGAGCCGTATGCCGTGCTGAAGAGCGTCAGCATCTCTCTCGGGACCTCCTCGCCGCGGAAGAGCAGCGCGACCATCGCGACGGTGAGCGCCAGCGTCACGAGGCTTTTGACCTCGAGCAGCTTGCAGAGCCTTACGAGCAGTTCCTTCATCCGAACCCTCCTTTCCAGATATTGCGGACAACCTCCGCCGCGCGCGGTGCGGCGGAGCGTCGCTCCGCTTATACGCTTCACGGACGGGAGACGCGCCGCCGGACGGTACGCCGCGTCCTCCCCTCCGCTCTCACCCATCCGGACGGAGGCGGACGCCTCCTCATCCGCCTCTCCGGCTGCGGATAGCCCGTTCGGAGCGCCCGCAGTATCTCCGGACGCTCCGGCGCGTCCTTTATTCTCAAAAACACGCCCCCTTGTCTCATTTATGCGACTAGCAGGGCAATAATTACAGCATATCGCTTCTATGCCGTAAGTTCCCGCTCTGCTGTCGCGTGACTGCGATTTTTGTTCCGCAAATATTGTACATCTGTTCGAGTGAAATGTCAAGAGAAAAATTTCTCATTTTTGCGAATTTATTTGTTGCATATCCGCGCCGCCTGTGCTATACTCAAACCGAGGTGATTTGTATGACGACTGGCGAGCGCATCCGTGAACGCAGAAAGGCGCTTGACATGACCGCCGACGAGCTTGCGCGGCTGCTCGGCATCTCGCGCGCGACCGTGTACCGCTACGAGAACGGCGAGATAAGCAAGATACCCATTTCACAGCTCTCCCCCATCGCGGCCGCCTTGCACACGTCCGCAGACTACCTGATGGGCTGGAGCGACGACCCCTACGCCGCGTCCCGCCCGGACGGCAAAGTCTCCCCCGACCGCCGAGGCTTTGACGCGGAAGCCGAGCTCCGGTTCGCGCTTTTCGGAGGAGACGCGGCCGAGATCACCGACGAGATGTTTGCGGAAGTAAAGCGCTTCGCGCGGTACATCGCGGAGCGGGAGAAGGAGAACCGAAGGAATAAATGACGGAAAAGACGCTGGAACGGTACGCCGAGGCACGGAAGATCGCGATATACCGGCTGCCGCTTGCCGAGTGCGGGTCGCTCGCGATAGACTGCGGGCACGAGCGGAGCGCGGTCGGGTTGGACAACTCGCGGAGAATAAGCTCCGCCGAGTCGGTGACGCGCCTCGCGCACGAGCTCGGGCACTGCTGCACCGGGAGCTTCTACACAAAGAGCAGCGCGGCGGACAGCGTGGAACGGAACGAGGCGCGCGCGTGGGCGTGGGCATACGAGCACATACTCTCCCCCTCGCGCCTGCGGAGCGCCGCGCGTCAGGGCGTCACCGAGCCTTGGGAGCTCGCGGAGCTCTTCGGCGTGACCGAGGACATGGTGCGCCGCGCCCTTGCGTACTACGCCGCGAAGGGCACGGAGATAGTCTGACAAGTCGGAGAAAACCGAGGGTTTGTAACCCTCGGTTTTTTACCGCCAGCCTCGCAGAGTTTCGCAATTCCCAAACGGCGCGCCGCGCCGTTTGGGAATTGCGTCGATTTTCCGCCGAAGGCGGAAACCGCGCCGGTTCGCGCGGTTAAAGTTGCTTGCCATAGGCAAGCAACTTTGCGCAGCCCCGATTTATTCGGGGCGAGCATTTCAATCAAAAGGGCTCCCACGCGGTCGCCGACCGCGTGGGAATTGCGTAGCGGAGCGCTTGCCGTCGGCAAGGCTACGCCTTGTCCGACAGCTTCACTTGAAATGGCGCCTGCGCAATTTCAAGTGAAAGTCTCGTCGCGAAAGGGTGCGCAGGGCAATTTATTGCCCTAGCACATTTCGCGACGACGCGCAGCGGAGCGGAGCGCGTCTACTAGCGTGTCCGCGTCCCGCAGCCGTGTAAAGTCGGACGGGCTTATCCGCACCGTCCCGCGCTCCGACGTGCCCGCCGACTCGTGCGCGAGCGGCGCGCAGTGCAGTCCCCCGCGCGTCGCTATCCCGCGAAGCATCAGCTCGTGCGCGAGCGTCTCGCTGTCCCCGCCGCGCAGTTCGAGCGAAAGCATGCCGGTCTGGCAGAACAGTCCCCGCGCCGAGTAGGTCTTTATCTCGGGATGCACCCGCAGTCCGTCGAGCACTCTTTCGGTGAACGCGCGCTCGTGCGCGAGTATCGCCTCCGGCGTGCGCCGCCGGACGTACCTTATTCCCTCGAGCAGCCCCGCTATACCGTGCAGGTTCTGCGTGCCCGCCTCGAGCCGCTCGGGCAGATAGTCCGGCATACCGTCCGCGCGCGAGTCCTGACCGGTCCCGCCGTAGAGCAGCGGTTCCGCGTCCCCGAGGCAGATTAAGAGCCCCGTCCCCTGCGGCCCGTAGAGCGACTTGTGGCCCGGCATACATATAAACCGCGCGGCACGGAGACCTCCGGCGTCGAGCGGAAGCACGCCCGCGGATTGGCTCGCATCCACTATGAGCGGCACGCCGTACCGCTCGCAGAGCGCGTCCACGCGCTCTATCGGCAGGATATATCCGAACACGTTCGAGACGTGGGTGCAAACCGCGAAGTCCGCGCCGCGCTCGAGCGCTCTCTCGAACATGAAAAGAAAATACTCCGGCTCGAAGAGCGGCGAGCGGACGACCGCCGTCTCGAGCCCCGCTTCCGCGCGCGCCGCGAGCGGGCGGCGGACGGCGTTGTGCTCGTAGCCGGATATGACGGCTCGGCGCGCGCCCCGCGCAAGCGACGCTATCGCGATATTCAGCGCGTGCGTCGCGTTGAAGGTAAACGCCACCCGCTCCGGGCGCGTGCCGAAGAGCGCCGCCGCCTCCGTGCGGCAGGCGAGCAGAGTCTCGCCGGCGTAGCCGCTCCCCTCTCCGCGCCCGGCGTTTCCGCCGCGCCGGAACGCCTCCTCCACCGCGCGGATGACCTTCGGCGGCTTCTCGACGGTCGTCGCGGCGTTGTCGAGGTATATCATCTCACCGCCCCCGTTCGCACATCCGCAAGGGCGCACCGTCCGCCGCGCTTTCCCGCCTCGACGGACGTCGCGCGGTCTGCGGCGGCGCGCTCATGCTCGCGGCTTTCGCGTACGCACTGGCATTCCGGCGCACTCTCCCGCGCCGCTCTCCCTCGCGGCGGACGCCGGGCGCTCACGTGTCCGCCTCCCGCCAGCCGTCCGCGCCGTAGACGAACGCCCTCCTCGGCGGAAAACCTGCGACGCGGAGCAGGTGCATCGCCCTCGGAAGCTCCTCCGACGGGACCGAAACCCCGTAGGCGCACCCCTCCCGCGTGAGCTCCGCCGGAAGGCGGCGAAGCGTCGCGGGTATTCCCTTCCGCCCGAGCTCGCCCGCCATCAGGCGGGCGCGGGTCTCACCGCGGCTTGTCAGCATACATTCGGCCATCTGTTATCCCTCCCCCACGCGCCCATAATATGCCGCTGCCTTGCGGGGGTTGCACCCCCCGCGCCTCAGCGGGCGGAGCCCACACCCCTCTAGCGGGGAAGCCCCGCAGGAAATCTGCGGGGCGACCCCGCGTCCCTAAGTGAGGCGGAGCCTCACGGGTACTTTGTGGGGATTGCACCCCCACCCCTCCAGCGGGGAAGCCCCGCGAGCATTCGCGGGGCGGGCCCCGCGTCCTTGGTAGAGCGGAGCTCTACCGGCGCCTTGCGGGGATTGCATCCCCGCGCCCCCATGTGGGGCTTTGCAGCCCACACCCCCGCGTTACTTTTTGCTTGTGCAAAAAGTAACCAAAAAGCACACAAAGGGGAGAAAACCATAGGTTTTCTCCCCTTTGTACCCCTCTTTCCTTAATCGGAAGGTCTCTGCCACGCGGGACGTCCGTCCGTAGCTTAGTACAAGCGTCTACGCTCATACTTTCCACTAGAACCGAAAGTTTCGTTTTCTCGGGAAAGTATCTGCATCACGCTTATAGTGTGAGCGTAGGACCGGACTTTTATTTCTACTACGCAGGAACTGTTCGATGTCGTCGAATACAGTGGGAAAGTCGGATATTGTCACCCCGGAAACTCACCCGGTCGGACGATAGATTTGTTCGATACGGAGTTATGCCCTGTTATGTGGGTCGTGGTGTTGTGTCTGTATTGGGAGAGGGATTTTTAAGGGAGAGGGCAAAGCCCTCTCCCTTAATCGCGTTTTTGATTACTTTTTGCGCGAGCAAAAAGTAATGCAGGGGTGCGGGGCGGCACAGCCCCGCAATGGTATCGGAACCGCCAGGTTCCGAATATTCGTACGGGGTTTTACCCCGTAACAGGGACGCGGGGTCCCGCCCCGCAAGTCTCACAGCTTCGCTGCGATTCGCCGCTCAGAAGGTAAGAGCCTTCTTCGCGAACGCTGCCGCGAGGTGCGCGCAGTCCTCGACGTCCGAAAGCGAGCAGCTCTCCTGCGGAGAGTGGATGTAGCGCGTGGGGATGCTGATGCAGCCCGCATACGCGCCGGAGCGCGAGCGCTGTATCGAGCCGGCGTCGGTGCCGCCGGCCTCGAGGACCTCGATCTGCCACTTTATCTTGTTCTCCTTCGCGCAGTCCTTCATGGCCGCGACGAGCGCGGGCGAGCAGACAAGCGAGCTGTCAACGACCTTTATCGCCGCGCCGCCGTTCACGTAGCACTCCATGCGGGGCTTGCCGCCGAGCTCGTCGCCGGTGCGGGTGACATCGAGCGCGACGCCGGCATACGGCTCTATAGCGAACGCCGCCGTCATGGCGCCGCGCGTGCCGACCTCCTCCTGAACGGAGAAGACAAAGTAGACGTCGTTTTCGACCTTCTCGTCCTTCAGCTCCTCAAGCGCCTTAAGGAGGATGATGCCGGCGATACGGTCGTCGAGGTAGGGCGAGAATATCATGTCGCCCGACTGATAGGTCTCGGTGGCATAAACGGCGACGTCCGCCACCTGAACGCGCTCGAGCGCTTCCTCGCGGCTGTGCGCGCCGATGTCGATGTATCCCTCGCTCACGCGGGTGAGGTCGGTGAGGGTCTTGTCGCTCGGGCAGAGGAAGACGCCGCGCGTGCCGTTCGCGAACTTCACCGGCGTGCCGACGACGTTCGCCGCGCGGATGCCGCCGAGGTTGTGGCAGCGGATGAAGCCCTTCTCGTCGATGTGGGTGACGATGAAGCCTATCGAGTCCATGTGCGCCGAGAACATGAGCTTCTTGCCCGGACCCTTCTTGTGGGCGATGACGCTGCCCATGACGTCACGGTACACCTCGTCGCAGAACGGACGGGCAAGCTCCATGAATATCTCCGCCACCGGCGTCTCGTGACCGGCGGGAGCGACTACGCTGTTGACCTTCTTCATGGTCTCTATGGTATCGAACTTAGTCATTTTACTTCACCTGACCTTTCAAATACTCGGCGGCAAGCCGGTAGATGTCCTCAAAATCCTTGATGCTCGCGACGCAGGAGGGCGAGTGGATGTACCGCACGGCGGCGCTTATCGCCGCGACCCTCGTGCCCGCGTGAGCACGCTGTATCGCGCCCGCGTCGGTGCCGCCCGAGACGTATTCCTTGACCTGATAATTTATGCCGTTCTTCTCGGCTATGCCCTTCAGCTCCTCGAAGAGCTCGGGGGGATAGATGGCGGAGTTATCCATGAACGGCAGCACCGCGCCCTTGCCGGGGCGGCAGACCTTCTCGTGCTCGGCGGCCTCCGGAATGTCTCCGGCGGTCGTGCCCTCTATGACTATCGCGGTGTCCGGGCGGACGCGGAAGGACGCGGGACCGGCTCCGCGCGTGCCTACCTCCTCCTGGACGGTGAAGGCGTACCACGCATCGACGTCCGGCCCCTCCTCGATGAGGCGGAGCAGAGTCGCGCAGCCGATGCGGTCGTCTATCGCGCGCGCCTTGAGCATACCGTCTCCGAATTCGACGGGCATGCTGTCAAACGCGGCGTAGTCGCCCTGCTCGGTGAGTTTTCGCGCCTCCTCCTTGGAGTCTGCGCCGATGTCGATATACATATCGTCCGGCTTCGGCACGACCTTGCGCGCCTCGCGGTTCACGAGGTGCACGGCTTTTATGCCGATGACGCCCGGCGTCCGCTTTTCGCCGACGGTCACGCGCTTGCCGATTATCACGCGCGTGTCGATGCCGCCCACCGGCGCGAACTTCAGGTAGCCCTGCTCGGTGATGTCGGTGATGATGAACCCGACCTCGTCCATGTGCGCGGCAAACATCACGCGCTGCTTTGCTTCCTTGCCCGGACGGTGGACGATGAGGTTGCCCATAGCGTCCTCAAAGGCTTCGCAGCCCTTCGCCTCGACGCGCGCGCGGATGAAATCGCGCACCTCGTCCTCAAAGCTCGAGACGCCGTCGAGAGTACACAGCTTCTTTACAAGTTCAAGCATCTTATTTGCCCTCCTTGCCGTAAGGGTCTTCCGCAAACGCCGCGATGAGCTTCGCGCCTGCCTCGAGGTCGTCAAGGCAGATCTCCTCTATCGGGGTGTGCATGTAGCGGAGCGGGAGAGATATGACGCCGCTCGCGCAGCCCATGCCCGCGACCTGCATCGGCCACGCGTCGGTGCCGGTGTGGCTCGGCGTGACCTCAAGCTGGACGCCGACGCCTATCTCGTCCGCTATGGCTGCGAGGCGCTTGGCGAGCTTGCGGGTCGCGTTCGGGCCGGTGCAGACCGGAACGCCCTTGCCGAACTTCACCGTGACGTTCGGCGCGTCCGGTGTGACGGCGTGGGTAACGTCGGCGGCGATAGCCCACGTCGGAGCCTCTCCGTAAGCGCCGACCTGCGCGCCCTTGGAGCCTATCTCCTCCTGCGTGGAAGCCTGCATGACGAGCTCGACCGGCAGCTCCTTGTCCTTCACGAGCTCGAGCACGCGGAGCATCATGACGACGCATCCCCGGTCGTCGATGGTCTTGCTCGAGTAATACTTTCCGCCGAGCACCATCGCCTTCTCGCTGTACACGACGGGGGTGCCGACCTCGATGAGCTCCTTTGCGCGCTCGTCCGAGAGGCCGACGTCGATGCAGAGCTGGCTTATGTCGAAGGCGGTCTTCGCGGCGTCGCCGGTCTGGAGATGCGGCGGAACGCTCGTGATGACGCCGTGCAGCGGCGGCTCGGTCATGACCTCCACCTCGCGCGCGGGCAGGACCCGCGGGTCGATGCCGCCTATCGTGCGGAAGCGGAGGAACCCGTCCTCGATCTTCGTTACCATGAAGCCGATCTCGTCCATGTGCGCGGAGACAAGCAGCTTCGGCGCGTTCGGGTTCGCGGAGTGCTTTATCCCCCGGACGTTCAGAAGCGAGTCGGTCTCGACCTCGTCGCAGAGCGGCTTCATCAGCTCGGCGACCCGTGCCGCGACCTTGTGCTCGAAGCCGCTCGGACCGTGCATGCCGGTGAGCTCTTCAAGCGTCTTTACTACGTCCATTACTCACTCTACCTCCTATGTTCAGTTTCGCGCCTTTACGAAACGACACTACTAACATTGTATTTTACATCAAAACGGAAACGATGGCAAGATTTCGGGAGAATAAATATTATTAAAAATGTATGGCTTTTCGCGCCTTCGCTCACTCGAGCCCGCGGACGATGCTCTTGAAGAGGTTCCCGCGCTCCTCGAAGTTGCGGAAGAGGTCAAAGCTCGCGCACGCGGGGCTCAGCAGTACGACGCCCTGCGGCTCCGCGAGCGTCTTCGCTTTGAGGACGGCGTCCTCAAAGCTCTCCGCACGGACGATGGGCGGGCAGCCCCCCGCCGCGCGCGCGGCGGTCTCTATCTTGTCCGCCGTCGCGCCGACGAGCACCAATGCCGCGACGTGCTCCGGCAGCTCCAGCGCGAGCGGCTCGAACGGGATGTGCTTGTCGTAGCCGCCGGCGATGAGCACGACCTTTTCCTTAAAGGAGCGCAGTCCCGCAATCGTTCGGGTGGGGCTCGAGGCTATCGAGTCGTTGTAGTAGCGGACGCCGTGCAGCTCGCGCACGAACTCTATCCTGTGCTCCACGCCGCCGAACTCCCGCGCCTCGTCCGCGACGGCGGACATATCGACCGCGCCGTCGAGCGCGCATATAGCCGCGAGGTAGTTTGCGACGTTGTGCATACCCGGAACGCGAACTTCCTCCGCGCGCACGATCCTCCGCTCCGCGCCGTGCGATACGGCAACTAGCCACTCTCCGTCAAAGTATGCCCCGTTTTCCACCGGACGCTCAAGCGAGAAGAACTTCACCTCTCCCGCGGCCTCTGCGGCAAAGGCGCGGGTTATCTCGTTATCTAGGTTCAGCACGACCCGGTCACGCTTCGTCTGGGCGAGGAACACGCGCTTCTTTGCGTCAATGTACTCCTCCATCGAGCGGTGGACGTCGAGATGGTTCGGGGTGACGTTCGTGACTATCGCCGTACCCGCGCACCGCGTCATGGTCATAAGCTGGAAGCTCGAAAGCTCTACGACGCAGACGTCCCCATCCGTCATCTCCGGGACGCGGTCGAGGAGCGGCGTGCCGATGTTGCCGCCGAGGAACACGCGCCGTCCCGCGCGCTCGAGTATCCGCGCGGTGACGGTCGAGGTGGTAGTCTTGCCCTCCGAGCCGGTGACGGCTATTATCCGCGCGGGGCAGACCTCGAAGAACGCCTCCATCTCGCTTGTGAGGACGGCGCCGCGCGCCGCCGCCTCAAGGAAGCCGGGCACGTCCGGACGTATCCCCGGCGAGCGGTAGATGAAATCCGCGTCGATACCGTCGAGGTACCCGTCTCCGCTCACGAGCGGGACGCCGAGGCGCCGGAGCTCCCGCCCCGCCTCGCCGAGCGCTTCCGCGCTCTTGCGGTCGCGCGCCTCGACCTCGAAGCCGTGCGCGCGGAGCAGGCGTATCAGCGGGAGGTTGGAAACGCCCACGCCGCACACGGCGGTCTTCTTCCCGCGGTGCCTCTCAAGAAAATCGGAATAAGTCAAAGTTATCTCTCCCATCCCGCGCTTTGCGGTGTGATGATCCGAAAAATCGGCAGATAAGCCGCTTTATTATATGGTGCGGAGCCGGAACGCGCGCCCGCGCCGGTATTCTTTTACATTGTATACCCCCGTATGCGCGAATGCAAGCCTTGACCTCCGGCTTTTTTTATGCTATCATTTCCATTGAGCAAGCCGGACGGTCGCGCGGGAAACCGTGAGGAAAGTCCGGGCTCCGCAGGGCAGGATAGCGGATAACGTCCGCCGGGGGCGACCCCAGGACAAGTGCAACAGAGATATACCGCTCGTCATACAGGCGCAGCTTGTTCCGACTCCCGGGGTCCCCGCAAAATCGCAGATTTTGTGGGGCGAGGAGGAACAGCGGAGCGCTTGAGCTTTGCCGCGAGGCGGTTACGCAACGCGGCGAAGCGATGGCAACGGAGCTTGTTCCGACGAGTAAGGGTGGAAAGGCGAGGCAAGAGCTCACCCGCCCCGGCGGTGACGTCGGGGCGCTGTAAACTCTATCCGGAGCAACATCGAATCGGGGGCTTGAACCGGCCCGGCTACCCCGGAAAGATGGCATGAGGCGGCGGGCGACCGCCGTTCGAGACAGATGACCGTCACGGGGACGCTTTGGCGTCCCTTGGACAGAACCCGGCTTACAGGCTTGCTCATCTTCTCGGCGACCCCGGCGCGGCGAGGCGCAGTCCCGCCGCAATCAAACTATCGGAAGGAGCGATTTTCATGGGAACTTTAAGACAGCTCAAGACGGCTCTCTCGAGAGACAAGGACCTTCGCGGACTTCTCGTCCGCTCGGGTCGCAGCGAGATCCTTCTGGACCTCGACGGAGACAGGAGCCCGGACATCGGACTTATGGACGTCAACCGTGACGGCGACATCGACGCCATCGCGGTCGATCTCACCGGCAACGGCGAGTTCAACTTCTACCTTGCCGATAACGACGGCAACGGCATACCGGACGAGGTCTCGTTCTACCGCGACGGAGACGACATACCGGTTCACTCGGAGTTCGGCCGTCTCGTCGAGGACGAGATGCTCGAGACCGCCGCGAACATCCTCGCTCTCATGGCGTCGGCGGATATGGCGGCAAGCGAGCTGCTCGACGCACTCGAGGGACTCGAGGCCTTCATCGCCGACGAATACGCCAAGATAGACGCGGAGAACGGAGAACAGTAAGCAAAAGGCAGGGAGGCACCCTGCACTCCTTGGTAGAGCGGAGCTCTACCGACACCTTGCGGGGCTGTGCCGCCCCGCACCGTGTAGCGGGGAAGCCCCGCGAGCATTCGCGGGGCGAGCCCCGCGTCCCTGTTACGGGGTAAAACCCCGTACGAATATGCGGAACCTAGCGGTTCCGATACCATTGCGGGGCTGTGCCGCCCCGCACCCACCCAGCGGGGAAGCCTCGCGGGCATTCGCGGGGGTGACCCCGCGTCCCTAGGTAGAGCAGAGCTCTACCGACACCTTGCGGGGCTGTGCCGCCCCGCGCCCCTGCATTACTTTTTGCTCGCGCAAAAAGTAATCAAAAACGCGATTAAGGGAGAGGGCTTTGCCCTCTCCCTTAA
>CANQDU010000009.1 GCA_947593925.1 uncultured Clostridia bacterium
ATTATAGAAGCTTTCCCCTCATGAGTCACCCCCTTTTCTTCCTGTTGCACTTATATTGTAAATCGACAATTGAACTTCATTTCGCCGCCTGCGGCGGCGAAACTCTGCGAGGCTTTTGAAGTTGAGACGTCAACGCGGGCGGCCGTATGGCCGCCCGCGTTGACGTGTATTACGAATTGTTCAATTCGTTGGATGTATTACTCTTCGTCCTTATTTTCACGCTGCTCGCGCATGTGCTTCATCATTTCCTCCATCGAGGCTATCATCTCGAACTCGACCGACTTTATCTCGAGGCCGGTCTGGGCGGCGAAGAAGCGAAGGTAGAATGTGTTCATGCCGAACACGTTGAAGTCTACCGTCTTCCACTCGCGCTCGCTGCCGTTCAGGGTGACGGTGCCGAGCAGGTTGCGGTCGCTGAATATCGAGAGCGGGAGCTGCGAGACGTCATTTTGGTCGGTACTGCGGAGCGTGACGCTCATCTTGTACATTCCGCGATCCTTGAGCGTGACCGAGAAGCGGGTGTTGTCGCCCTTTTCGAGGCCAATCTTCGAGACGTCGAGGCTGAGGTGTCCGTTCTCGCCCTCGGCGTAGTATATCTCGCCGCTCATGTCGCCGTCGAAGGACGGGGCGCTCGCGAGCTCGCGGTCAAGCTCGCTCTCGATACCGCGCATACGCGGCAGGCACGGGCTCTTCATCAGGAAGCGGCAGATATTCGCCGCCGCGCGCAGATACTCGGCGCGGGTGACGGTTCCCTTCTCCATCGCCTCGGCGGAGTTGTCGTGAGTGGTGTTCTCCTCGGCGGAGGTCGTTACCATGAACAGGTCGTTCTGGCCGCGCACCATCGCCGCCATGTTGGTGTTCACTCCGGGCTGTCCCTCATCGTTGCCGCGCGCCCACCAGTCGGTCATGACCTGACCCTCGTAGCCCCACTCGCCGCGCAGTATCGTGGTGAGGAGGTCGTAGTTCGAGGCGCTCCACCAGCTGTTTATCGGGTTGTAGCTCGTCATTATGGAGTAGGCGTTGCCTTCCTTCACGGCTATCTCGAAGCACTTCAGATAGAGCTCGCGCAAGGCGCGCTCGCTTATGACCGCCTCGACGTCGTGGCGGTGAAACTCCTGACTGTTGCAGGCGAAGTGCTTTATCGTGCCGGTGACGCCGTACTTGTTCATCGCGGTGAGCTGCGCCGCCGCCATCTTGCCGGTGAGAAGCGGGTCCTCCGAGAAATACTCGAAGTTGCGGCCGTTCAGCGGGTGACGGTGGAGGTTTATGCCCGGCCCGAGCAGAGTGTCCACCTTGTTGCGGCGGAGCTCAAGACCCTCGTATTCGTAGAGGTCGTGGACAAGCTCGGTGTTGAAGCTGCACGCCTGGCAGGTGCCGTTCGGCATGGCAAAGGCCATCGTGCCGCAGTCCATGCGGATGCCGCTAGGACCGTCCGCACAGCAGCCGGCGGGAATACCGAAGTCCTGAAGGCGCTGCGTGACGCCGCCGAACGCTCCGGCGGTGCCGGGAGTGACCTTCGGGCTGCACATGCCCTCGCCGCGGACGATGCAGAACAGATCCTCGTTTGTGAGCTGGTCGAGGAAGTCCTCAAGCGTCGCCTTGCCGTCCGCAACGTCGCCGAGCTTTATGCCCTTGTCGCCGGTGTACGGACGGTCGGCGGGAAGCCGCTCCGCGCGCTTCTTCACGGGGCTGAGCGTTCCGAGCGGCGCGGGCTCGTAGGACTTCTCGAAAGTACCGCCGTTATTCTTTCCGGGGCGCAGACGCTCGAACGCCGTCACCGGCGCGCACGCCTCCTCGGCCTGCTCCACGACGGTCTCGGGCAGCTCGACGCTTCCGGCGTACTCCGCGCTCCTTACGTCGCTTCCGACGTGGAAGCGGTACTCGCCCGCCTCGAGTATCCAGCAGGACTTGTGACCGGCGGCGCCGCCGTCGTCATAGCTTGCGAACGTAGACACGGGGCAGGAGAGCTCGACCGTCTCACTCTCGCCGGGGGCGAGGAGACGGGTCTTCTTAAACGCGCAGAGCGAGCGGACAGGCTTGCCGAGCTTGCCCTGCGGCGCTTCGACGTAGACCTCGACGACCTCCTTCGCGGCGGTCTTGCCGGTGTTCGTGACGGCGGCGGAGAACTTTACCGCGTCTCCGTCGAGCGTGACCGCGCCGGGCACGGTCTTGAAGGTGGTGTATGTAAGTCCGAAGCCGAACGGATATATGACCTTTTCGGGCGCGAAGGTCTCAAAGTAGCGGTAGCCGACGTATATGTCCTCCTGATAGACGTTGCGCTTCTCGCTGCCGTGGTTCTTTGCGGCGGGATAGTCGTCTATGCTCTTAGCGACGGTGTCCGAGAGCTTGCCCGTCGGCGACACCTTGCCGGTGAGTACGTCGGCCGCGCCGAGGCCGCCCTCCTGACCGCCTTGCCAGACGTATATGACCGCGCCGGGGCGGTACTCCTCGACCCAGCTCATGTCGATGATATTGCCGGTGTTCAGCACGACCGCGACGCGGTCGAATGTGCGGCAGACGAGCTCGAGCACCCGCCGCTCCTCCTCCGCGAGAAGGAAGCTTCCCTCGGCGGCGGAGTTGTCCTTGTCCTCGCCGGCGGTGCGTCCGATTATGACGACGGCGGCGTCATTGCGGCCCTTGGCCGCCTCGACGAGCTCGGTTGTAAGCGGCATCTCCGCCTGATACCACGGCTCCGCCGCCCAGCCCTGTCCGACGTCAAAGGGGTGATCCTTCAGCCACTCCTCGTAGACAGCCTTGAGCTCGCCGTCCACCGTCACGACGCCGGAGGCTTCGAGCGCCTCGGTAATGGTCGGGACGTGCGCGGTGTTGACAAGTCCTCCCGAGCCGGTGCCGCTCTTGTAGTAGTTGAACTGGCTGCGGCCGAAGACCGCGACGCGGCAGCCCTCCCCGAACGGAAGCACTCCCTCGTTGCGGAGCAGTACCGAACCCTCCGCGACCGTCTCGCGGGCCTTCGCGGCGTATGCCTTTACGTCAAATTTCTTGAGTTCCATGGCAGTTTGTTCTCCTTCCCTGTAAATAAAAATATGTATTTGCGGCGCTTGCCGGACATTGCCTTATTACTTACACCGCCTGTGTGGCGGAGGAGTTCGAGTGCTCCGGCTCCTCGGTGAGCGAGAACGCGATGTTTATCGCGTGGTCGGCCACGCGCTCGAGTCCGCTTATGAGGTCGGAGAACATCATGCCCGCGGCGGCGGTGCATTCCCCGCGCGTGAGGCGGTCGATATGCGACTGCTGGAGCTCGCGCTCCATCGCGTCCACCGTGTCCTCAAGGTCGAGTATCTCCTGCATGTGCGTAAAGTTGTCGTTGACGAACATATCGAGCGCGTAGGTGACGGTCTTTATCACCGCCTCGCGCATGTCCGAGAGCTCCCAGCGCGCCTGCGCGCTGAACTCCACGTTCCGCTCGATGCGGGTCTTTGCATCGTCGGCGACGTTCTCCGCGTGGTCGCCTATCCTCTCAAGGTCGTTGACGACGTGGAAGAACGCGGCTATGCTCTTCTTGTCCTCCTGCGGGAGGGCGGTCTGGTTTATCTCGACGAGGTAGCTCGTTATCTCATGGCTTAGGAAGTCTATCTGCTTCTCGACGCGGTATACCTCTTCTATCTCCATCTCGTCAAGCGAGAGCAGCGCCTCCATTGCACGCTGGAGATTGCCGATGGCGAGGTTACCCATCCGCTCCATCTCGCGCTTGACGGCGAGCACCGCCGTCGCCGGAGAGAAGACCGCGCCCTTGCCGATGTAGCGGAGCTCGAACTCCTGCTTCTCCTCGACCTGCGGCTCCTTGCGGACAAGCAGATCTGTAAGCGCGACTATCTGCTTTGTGAACGGCGCGAGCACGAGCACCGAGACGACCTTTATCAGCACATTCGCCGCCGCGACAGCGCGGCTCATCTGGTGGCCGGATATAGTCTCGAGGAAGCCGGTTATCGGCGTAAGCGCAAGGCTTATCACGACGAACATGAACACCGCGCCGAGCACGTTGAAGATAAGGTATATCAGCGAGGCGCGCTTCGCGTCCCGCTTGCCGTTAAGACCGGCGAGGAGCGGCGGAACGCTCGCGCCGATGTTGCAGCCGAGTATCATAAAAAGGCATATCGGTATGTCGAGCAGTCCCTGAAGCGCGAGAAGCTGGATGATGCCTATCGACGCGGACGAGCTCTGGAGCACCGCCGTCACGACGATGCCGAGTAGCAGCGCGAGGAGCGGATTTTCCATCGAGCTCATTATCTCCGCGACCTTGGGCGACTCCTTTAACACCGACATCGAGCCGGACATCATGCTCATGCCCATAAAGAGAAACCCGAAGCCGAGGATTATCTTTCCCGCGCGGCGCACCCGCGTGTCCTTCACAAAGAGCGCCATTATGACGCCCACCATTACGATGACCGGCGCAAAGTCGCTGAGGTTGAGGGATATGAGCAGCGACGTCGCCGTAGTGCCGATGTTCGCGCCCATTATCACGCCCGTCGCCTGGAACAGGTTCATCAGGCCGGAGTTGACAAAGCTCACCACCATGACCGTGGTGGCGCTGGATGACTGGATTATCGCCGTGAAAAGCGTACCGATAAGTATGCCGCGTATCGGCGTCTTGGTAAAGAATTCGAGGATGCTTCGCATCTTCGCGCCCGCGGCCTCCTCGAGAGCGCCGCCCATGAGGTCCATTCCGAACAGGAAGAGACCGAGGCCGCCCATCAAACCGAGAATAATCGAAACCATATAAAATTCCTCTCGCCGTCCATATCTTTCCCGAGCCATCATTATATCTCATTTTGGATTATACCATAAAGAAAGCGCGGTGGCAAGTGGGGCTTTTTCTTTTGAGGCGGGTTTCGGCGGGGACGCTCCGCGCGCCCGCCGCGTGCATTTTTTCGCGCTAAAAGCTCATATTCGGCTTGCAAACGCCGGGAGGATGTGGTATCATTACAGTGCGCGGCTCCGCCGCGCCAAAATCGAAACATCGGTGGTGAGATGATGGACGGCAGCAGTCACAGTCGAAGAACAGACGGGGCATATCCGTTATGTCCTCCGCGCCGCGCCGCCCATTCGAGCCGCGCGTAGAACGGGGATACCGGGATATGCCGCCGCCTGCGAAGCTGTGCCTTGCCCGTGAAGGGAGTACATTCGGCAGAACGGCGGTATTTTTGCGCCCTTTTTGCCGATGCGTCCCGAGGGCGAAGAAAACGGACGCGGTGCGTCCGCATAGCGAAGGAGGTATCCGGCAATGGACAAAAGAGAAGTTGAGGCCGAGGACAGGTCGATACAGCACCCCGACTACCGGCAGGAGATAGCGGAGATAATCCGCAGCGGTCTCGCGCCGAAGCCGATGCGCGACCGGCTCCTCGACTACCATGAAAACGACATCGCGATGGCGCTCGAGCTCCTCACAAAGGAGGAGCGTCGCAGGCTCTACGGTATGCTCGACCATGAGACGCTTGCAAACATTCTCGAGTATTCGGACGATCTGAACCTCTATCTCGACGAGCTGAGCCTGCGGCGGCGGGTCGAAATGCTCTCGCGGCTAGAGGTCCCGGTCGCGGTGAGCTATCTCAGCGGGCTCGAGCGGAGCGAGCGCAACACCCTTATCGACCTGCTCGACGACGAGACGAAGCAGGAGGTCACTCTTGCCCTCTCCTTTGACGAGGACGAGATAGGCAGCCGCATGACCACGAACTACATCTCGATACACGCGGGAATAAGCGTCCGCCAGGCCATGCGCGAGCTGATAAGCCAGGCGGCGGAGAATGACAACATATCCACCATATACGTCGTGGACGACGCGGACATCCTCTCCGGCGTGATAGACCTCAAGGACCTGATAATCGCACGGGAGGGCGCGGAGCTCGACACGATAATAATGACGAGCTACCCCTACGTCTACGCGGACGAGCAGATAGAGGACTGCATCGAGCGGATAAAGGGCTACTCCGAGGACTCGATACCCGTCCTCGACTCTGCGGGAAAGCTGCGTGGCGTCCTCACGGCGCAGACCGTCACCGAGCTTGTGGACGACCTCCTCGGCGACGACTACGCAAAGCTCGCCGGCCTCACCGCGGAGGAAGATTTGCAGGAGCCGCTGAAAAAGAGCATCGGAAAACGCCTGCCGTGGCTTCTTATACTGCTCGGGCTGGGGCTCGTCGTCTCGAGCGTCGTCGGAGTGTTCGAGGGGGTCGTGGCGCACCTGTCGCTCATAGTGGCGTTCCAGTCGCTCGTGCTCGACATGGCGGGCAACGTCGGCACGCAGTCGCTCGCGGTCACGATACGCGTGCTCATGGACGAGCAGATAAGCGGCCGCCAGAAGCTCTACCTCGTGGGAAAAGAAGCTCGGATAGGTCTGCTGAACGGGCTCTTTCTTGGGACGCTCTCCTTCGGGCTCATCGGCGTGTATCTGATGCTCTTCAAGACGCAGCCGCCGCTCGCCGCGTTCTCGATGTCCTTCTGCACAGGCGCGGCGCTGTTTATGGCGATGCTGCTCTCGAGCGTCACCGGAACGGTCATACCTCTGCTCTTCAAGGCGCTGAAGGTAGACCCGGCGGTCGCCTCCGGCCCGCTCATCACGACGATAAACGACCTCGTCGCGGTCGTAACCTACTACGGCCTCGCGTGGGCGCTGCTGATAAATGTGCTGCACCTTTAAGCTGTAGTATTTATATGCGATATGGAACCGCCCTCCCGAAACCTAAGCTTCAGGAGGGCGGCATATTATATTAAAATAAAATCTTCGCCTACATACCGGCTATTCCCTCATGGGAACCGTCATTTACGGCATAGATTATCTCCAGGCCGTGGTCCGGATGATATTTCCAACTGACCTCTATGTTCCCGTATTCATAAGACTGGCGGCCGTCCAAGGCGCTTGAGTGATTCATCTTTTCCCACAGGGATTCCGGAAGCCCAAGCGCGGCGTTGATGTCCGGGATCGCATCAGCCGCATCTAAGTTCAGGTAATCATCCGCGTCGTGCGGATTGGTATCAACGGAAAGGTAGCTGCCGTCTTTGGATAAGGTCGCCCACGAGGCGTCACAATACTCATCATATACTGCCTCAAAGTCAGGGCCGCTTTTTACCGTGACAGTGGCGCTGTCGATGCAGCTTTGCGCCACAACTGCTATCTCGCACTCCCCGTCACCAACAGCGGTTATCGTACCGTCCTCGGCTACAGTGGCAACGGTCTCGTCACTGGATGTCCACACGACGGGGGTATCCTCGGCCTGCTTCGGGAGAATGGTATAGCCTATTGCAGGAGAAGTATCTCCGACCTGCAATTTCAGGGAACTCTCCTTAAGCTTTATGTGATCCACCTTTGGTGAACATGCGAAGAGTGAAAATACAAGAGAAGCCGCCAACAATATCCCAACCAGTCTTTTCATATCCTCTACTCCTTTGTAATACAATTTGCTATCTATATAGCAATCATATTATAATATATCTTGAGTTCTTTTGTCAAGCTATAATCGCAGTAGACTGTGAGGTGCATTGACATGTCAGAAGAACCGCTGATCATCAAAAAGCGAGGCGAAGACGGCAATCGCGTGATAACCGTCCGAATCCGTGAAGATATTCTTTCCGAGCTTGACCGGCTTGCTGCCGAAAGCAACTATTCACGTAACGAACTTATAAACATTATCCTTCGCTATGGGATCAAAAACATCAAAATTGAATGAACGGCGTTGCGTTCTGCGCGCATGTGTCGCCGACAGCTCTCGGTCATGCGGACATTCAAATGACGGCAAACATTTACGGTCATTTGGATACTTCGAGGAAGCGGGAGCTCACCGAAAACATCGCCGGAAACATTTTCGCGGCGTGTTAGAAAAAGCGTTAGAAATCGGATTTGCCGCATTTTCGATTTCAGACAAAAAATTTCGGATTTCCGCAGAAACTGCGAAAATCCGAAAGATTTGCTTGGTGCGCGAGGCGGGACTTGAACCCGCACGTCCGAAATGAACACTAGAACCTGAATCTAGCGAGTCTACCAATTCCACCACTCGCGCTTATTGTGTTCGAGCCGCCGAATCGGCGGCTCGATGTGGTGCGGATGACGGGACTTGAACCCGTACGCCATAGACACACGCCCCTCAAACGTGCCTGTCTACCAGTTCCAGCACATCCGCATATTCTCCTCATATCCTGAGGCGCATTAGTTATTATAATTGCAATTCGGCGGATTGTCAACCTCTTTTTCGCAAATCGGCAAAAAAACTTTTCAACAGCCCGGCGCACTCCTCCTCGAGGACGCCGCCGCGCACCTCGGGGTGGTGGTTCCATCTCTCACGCATGAGGTCGCAGACGCTGCCGCACGCGCCCGCCTTCGGATCGTACGCCCCGAATACCACGCGCCGTATGCGCGCGTTGATGCACGCCCCCGCGCACATCGGGCAAGGCTCGAGCGTAACGTACAGCTCGCACTCCCACAGCCGCCAGCCGCCGAGGGTACGGCACGCGTCCGCTATCGCCTCAAGCTCGGCGTGCGCGAGCGCGCTCCGCCCCGTCTCGCGGCGGTTGCGCCCTCTGCCGACTATTTCTCCGTGCCGCACCACCACCGCGCCGACCGGCACCTCGCCGTCCGCCGCCGCCTCCTTCGCAAGCGCGAGCGCCTCGCGCATATAGACCTCGTCCATAGTTTCACCTCCGACGCCGCGCGTACTCGCCACGTCAATTATAGCACGGTTCCGGCGCGGGCGCTACATTCATCGTGAAAACTGCCCCTCCCGCAGAAAAAATTTTTCTTCGAATTTCCCAAAATCTCTTGACAAAAAGGCGTTTATGCCGTATACTTTATGAACGTCGGGTTGACCGTTCCCGATATTTAGGGGTATAGCTCAGCTGGTAGAGCGGCGGTCTCCAAAACCGTAGGTCGAGGGTTCGATCCCTTCTGCCCCTGCCACATGGCCCGGTAGAACAGTTGGTTAGTTCGCCAGCCTGTCACGCTGGAGGTCGTGGGTTCGAGTCCCATCCGGGTCGCCATTTGCTGCTATAGCTCAGAAGGTAGAGCGCATCCTTGGTAAGGATGAGGTCTCCAGTTCGACTCTGGATAGCAGCTCCACGGAGACGCCCGAGGCATTGCCTCGGACGTCTTTCTTTCGTTTCGGACGCTGCCCCGCGCGCGGAACCTTCTTTCGGAGCGAAGATTTCCATGCGGCGGCAGACCCGCGCGCGGCGCGTTCTTTTGGGCAGAGGTCTCTCCCTTCGGCAGTGACACCGCGCGGAGGGTTTGATTTGCGGGACTCGCTATCGATAGAGTACGTGCTTTATAAGGCACACATAAATTTTAATGATTTTCATTAAAAACTATTTACAAAACATAAACAGTGTGCTATACTCATGGCAGAAAAACAGGAGGTGTCCGCCATGGAAAAGCTCAGAAAAATAGCTCGCGTGCTCGGAGTCCTCGCCACAATAGGCTTCTGGTTTATGCTCGTTTTGGGCGTGCTGATGCTGCTCATCGCCGCGCTCTTTGCGTTCGTTCCCGCACGGTTTTTCGCAGGCGCGAACACGGTGGAGTTCGGCGACCTCACTCTCATGCTTTCGCCCGCGTTTACATCCTCCCTCGACGGGCAAACGTTGAAGCTGCCGCTTATCCTCGCGGCGCTCATCGCCGCCGTCGACCTCGCGGTGTACTGCGTCGGCCTGCATACGGTGCGCCGCGCGCTCCGTCCCATCGCTGACGGGAGGCCGTTTATCGACGAGGTCGCGACTGCGCTGCTGCGTCTCGCGTGGATAGTCCTCATTGGCGGCGCGCTATCGTCGCTCTGCACCTGCATCGGAAGTGCTCTCCTCAACTCGATCTACGACTACGCCGCCATATTCTCCGGTGGGAACATCATCGACTACGCCATCTCTAACCACTTCGATATTTCCTTCATACTGCCGTCACTCTGCCTTTTCCTGCTGCACTACATTTTCAAATACGGCGTGGAGCTCCAGCGCGAGTCGGACGAGACGCTTTGACACAACCGTGAAAGGGAGATACTGCTTTGGCGATAATTCTGAGGCTCGACCGCGTGATGGCGGACAGGAAAATAGGGCTCGGGACCCTCGCGGCGCGCGTGGGCATCTCGAACGTCAACCTCTCGAAGATAAAGACCGGCAAGGTGAGCGCGATACGCTTCTCCACGCTCGAGGCGATATGCCGCGCGCTCGACTGTCAGCCGGGCGACATTCTCGAGTACAGGCCCGACCCGGAGGAGACGCCGGCGGAGCCGGACGCGCGCGGCTGAGCGCGGCCGATGTTACGATATGACGCGGAGGATGCCGGCGGCGTCCTCCGTCATTTTCTTGTATGAGCGTCACCTTGCGCGCCTCATTTTCACCGCCGGGAACACCGCCGCGCCGAGTGTCAGCACGGCAAAACAGCCCGCGGTGATTAGGAACTGTCCCTTGAGAACGTCTGTGAGCGCGCCGAATACTCCGCCGAGCCACGGCGTCACAAAAGCGCCGACGCTCTGGAACACCAGCACGAGATTTGTGGCGGTCTCGCCCCACGCGCCGAAGCTCCGCGAGGTCTGCTCCTGAATAAACGGCATGAAGATGAGGTAGCCGTAACCGAGCACGAACGCCCCTATCCACACCGATATAAGCCCGCCCGCGAAGCCGCCGAGGAGGTTTCCCGCGGCGCATATCGCAAACGCCAGCACGAGCGTCCAGCCGCCGAGCTTGGCGCGGAGCTTTCCGTAGGTGAGTCCCGCCGCAAACGAGCCGAGCGACAGGAAAGTTATGGCGACGCTCCCCTCCCGCGCGGTGCCGAATCCGCTGTCGGTGATGAGCGTGGAAGCTTTAATTACGTACATGGTCGCGAGCATGACCGCCGTGAACATAAGTATACCGAGCCCCCAGACGCCAGCGGGGAGCGCGCGGCGCGGACGTGCGGCGTCGGACGTGCCGTCCGTGCCGCCGTTCGGCGTGGACGGCGCGTTTCCGTCCCTCGGCACGGCAAAGAGGACGAACAGCGCCACCGCAAAGCCGAGGAAGTACACCGAAAACGAGACGTTCCATCCAAAGACAAGAAGCTGTCCCGCAATAAAGGTCGAGGCGGCGCTGCCTAGCCCGGATATGCCGCCGTTGAGACCTATCATCGTGCTCCGTGTCCCGCCGGTAAAGAAGCGGACGGTGAGCGTGAGAAGCGAGCTCATCAGCAGTCCGCAGCCTATCCCGAAGAAACAGCGCGTGACGAATATCACCGGGAAAAGCGGCAGGAATATCGGTATGACGCCGCCCACGGCGCAGAACATCAGCGCGAGCAGCATCGCGCCCTTGTGACCGATGAGCTTTGCGAGGAGCTGCTCGCCGAGGACGCCGACCATCTGAAAGAGCGACGGCACCGTCGCGACAAGCTCTATCGTGGAAAGCGCGAGCGCCGGGAACGCCGCCGCCATCTCGGGCACGAGCCCCGTCACAGCGTTGAGCGAGGCCGACACAAGGCAGGTCGAAAGCAGCGCGGCTTTCAGCTTGAAGTTTCTGTTTTCGTCCATACGTTCCGCTCCTTGTTTTTGTGGTTGAGAACATTATACATCTCAAACGGACGGAGCGCAAGCGGCGGCGGAGAATATCCAAATCGCGCGTCGGAACGAAACGGGAGAGGGCGTGTGCCCTCTCCCGTGTGCCGTCCCGCTTTTACTTCCCCGCGGCGCGAGCCCAGCGGATGCACTGGTTTATCCGTGCTCCCCACGGCGTATCACCCTGCTCCGGGTCGCAGGACCACTTCATGAGCAATTTGCAGGGGATCTCCTCGCACTCGCCGCAGTGCGTGAGTCCCTTCGAGAGACAGCAGAGCGCTATCGAGCACTCGCCGTAGAACGGATCTCCCTCGGTCTCATGACACCCCTTGCATCCGCGCGTCTCTTTAAACTCGCAGCCGGTGCAGTGCAGCCCGCAGCAACTATCGACCTTATCAGTGAATGTAAATGCCATAAAATACCCTCCTTCGGCGCGGCCTTGCGCCTTGTTTTCTCCATTATACAAGGGTGAACACGACAGCGTAATGTCATGTTCACCGAAAAATATCAAAAGTTGTCGGACTTAGCGCGGCTCATACGCCGTACTTTTCACGGAGGCTCCGCACCGTCATGCGTATCCGCTCCACAAGCTCCGGCGGGTCGAGGACGGTCACCTTGTCCCCGAACGCGAGCAGCCACCGCACTGCGTCCTCCTCCCGCGAGAACGCCCAATGCGTCTCGAGACGTCCGTCCTCGAGCACCTCGAACGAATTCGGGCCGCACTCCTCCACGAGGCGGAACTTCTCGCTCAGCTCGTAGACCGCGGTGAAGGGATAGTCGTTTGTGATGTTCGAGCCGAAGTTCAGCTTTTCCGGCGGCACCTCGCGCCGCTCGAAGCGCTCGTCTGTCAGGACCGCGTCGTAGAGGCGGCGGAGCTTGTAGAGGCGGAAGTCCTCCCGCGCGGGGCAGTAGCCGAAGAGATACCAGTCCGCCCAGCGGAAGACCACGCTGTACGGCTCGACCGTCTTCTCCTCGTCCCCGCGCTCGTAGCAGTAGCGGAAGCGGACGCGCAGCCGCTCGTCTATCGCGTTTTCAAAGAGCGCGAGCTTCCGCGCGTGGTCGTCGCGGTAGAAGGACGCGAGGTCTACCGACACCTTTGCTTCCCCGCCGCGCTCACCGCCGAGGCGAGCCTTCAGCTCGGAGGCTCCGCGCGCCGCGGACACGCTCTCGAGCGACCCGAGCCCCGCGAGCAGCATCGAAAGCTCACGCTCGCCGAGCCGCATCACCTCCGGCGCGCTCCCCTCCATGAGGGATATCCCGCCGCCCGCGCCCTGCCGCGTCACTATCGGCAGTCCGGCGCGGGCAATGGCGTCTATGTCACGGTTTATCGTCCGCGTCGATACCTCGAAGCGCTCCGCGAGCTCCGCCGCCGTCATCCGGCCGCGCCGCGCGAGGAGCGAGACTATCCCGAGAAGCCTGTCTGTCTTCAATTTGAAACCTCCGTGTCGTATGCGCGGCGCGGGAATTTCCGCGCCGCCGCCCGCTATTCTCCGTCCTCCCGCTCCGCGAGCGGCGCGAGGCGCAAGGTCGAACTGCTTGTCCGCTGCACGTCAAGCAGCTACTCTCCCCGCTCCGCGAGAGGCGTGGGCGCGAGTTCAAGCCGCTGACCCCCTGCACGTCAAGTAGGTTGCTCTCCCCGCTCCGCGAGAGGCGCGAGGCTGCGCGCGGCGTAGGTCGCGCGGCTCGCGGGATACCGTCCCGCGCGATCGACAAGGAATGTGTCCGCGCCGAACGCCGCCGCGCTCGCTATGTCGCCCGCGGGCGAGTCGCCCACGACGAGGCATTCGCGCGGCTCGAACGGCACCTCCCGAAAGACATGCTCCCAGAACCCCGCGTTCGGCTTTATCACGCCTATCCGCTCGGAGACAAACACTCCGTCGAGGTACGGGAGAAAGTCATAAAGGCGCGCCGTCTGCACCGTCTCAAAGCCGTTCGTCGCGGCGTAGAGCGCGGCTCCGTCCTCGCGGAGGCGGCGCATGACGTCCCGCGCCTCGGGGTAAGCGTTCCGCCCGCGCGACATCAGCTCCCAGTAGCGGCGCACGAGCTCGTCCGTCGGGGCGAGGAAGCCGCAGCAACGGCGCATCTCGTCGAGCTCGTCGCGGACAAAGCGGCGGTAGCGCTCGTGGTAGGTGCGCTGCGCCTCCGCGCCGCCGTCCCGGTCGAGGCCGTGGAAGGTCCACCAATAGCCGTCCCGCTCCCACAGGCGCTCAAGCGTCTCGGGCTCGAGGAACATCCCCTCCCCGGCGAAGAGCGCGCGGAAGACGTCCCGCTTGTCCGCACCGTAGTCGAGGAGCGTGTAGTCCACGTCGAAGATGTAGCATTTATAGCGCTTCATGCGGCGTCCCCTCCGAAAAAGATATTTTCGGCAGTATACCACACGCCGCCGCGCTTTGCAAGAGGAACTTGCGCGGTCACTCCTTCCCGCCGAAGCGGCGCATGAAAACCTCCGGGTCGAGGAGCGCGTCCGCGTTGCGGTTGAGCGTCTCCGCGTCCCAGTCCCACCACTTCACGCGCTCGAGCGTCTCTATCATCTCGGGCGTATATCTGTACCGCATTATCCGCGCCGGAACGCCCACAACGACGGCGTAGGGCGGAACGTCGTGCGTCACGACCGCGCCCGCGCCTATCACCGCGCCGTTCCCTATGACGTTCACCTTCGAGCAGTCGATGAAGGCGTAGCCGCCTATCCAGACGTCGTTGCCGATGACAAGCTTCGGCTTGCCCGTCATGTACGGATGCTTAGGGTCGGCCTCACAGCGCTCGCGGAAGCGGCGGCGGTTCTCCTCCGTGAAGAAGTCCTCCACCTCGTCGCTGATGAAGCTCATGTTCGAGTGGTGATCGACATGTATCATCGCCGTGCTGTTTATCGATGTGTAGCGGCCGATGCTCTCGATGTATCCGTCTATGCACGCGTCTACGACGCGCACGCCGAAGTAGCTCTGGCGGCCTATCTTTGTGCCGTACAACTCCCACTCGAAGGGGAGTTCCTTACCCTCGTCCTCAAAGCAGATGTAGTCGAGGACGTCGCGGGCTCCGACGCTTGCCGCGTCCTCGAGGAAGTCGTCGAGGTCGCCGTCTGTGACGGCGACGACGTAGTCCCGCTTTACGTCTACCGTGTCCGCAACGTGCCAGCTTCTCCCCTCTAGCTCGCGGAGCAGGCGGCGCGTCGGCGTCCCCCAGACCGCTATCTCTCTGCCGTCAAGGCAGTGCTCCAGGACCTGACTGAGTTTTGTTTTCATAATTTATCTCCCAAAAGATGTCGTATACTCAAAACTGAGCCGCTGCCGCAGCCCCGTTTTATCCCAAACGGCGCTTTGCGCCGTTTGGGAACCCTTCCGATTGAAATGCTCGGCGGAAATGAATTCCGCCTGCGCGATGTTGCCTTCGGCAACATCAACCGCGCGAACCGGCGCGGAACGGCGCTTTGCGCCGTTTGGGAGCCCGCCGTGTGGGAATTTTGCGCTATGCGCGCTCCTGCGATTCCCCGCCAAACAGAGAATCGTCCTCTTTTACCCAGTCCCGCTCGACGTCTACCGTAGAGTAGTGCTCGTCGTCCTCGCGGATGTAGACGTTCTTTATCCCCGCGTTGATGATGAGGCGGCGGCACATCGAACAGCTCGTGCGGTTCGCGAGGACTTCGTTCGTCTTGGCGTCCCGCGCGGCGAGGTAGAGCGAGGCTCCGAGCATCTCGCGCCGTCCCGCGCTGATGATGGCGTTCGCCTCGGCGTGGACCGAGCGGCAGAGCTCGTAGCGCTCGCCGGACGGTATCCCGCGCGCCTCGCGGAGGCAGAAGCCTACGTCCGAACAGTTCTTCCGTCCGCGCGGAGCGCCGTTGTAGCCGGTGGACACTATCTCGTCATTCTGCACTATCACCGCGCCGTAGCGTATGCGGAGACAGGTGGATCGCTCGCAGACCGAGTCGGCTATGTCGAGGTAGTAGTTTATCTTGTCCCTTCTCACGGCCATCACCCGCCGATGATTATGATCGTCGCGTTCATGACGCCGTCAACGAGCTCGTAGTAGATATTCACGCGGGTTTCCGGTTCGAGGCTGCTAAACGATGAGCTTGAGCCCGTTCCGGTGAGCACCGTCGTGTCGTAGTCCACGTACACGCGCTCCTGCGCGCCGGTGTCCGTGCGCTCGACGAGGAGCTCGCGCGTCGTGGAGTTGACGACGAGTATCCTGCCGCTGAAGCTGCCCTGAATGCTCTCCGCCGCGCTCACCTCTATGGCCACGATCTCGCCCGCGCTGAGCGTCAGCGCCGCATGCATGCCCTGTATCGCGGTTATCGCGACCGTTTTGCCGTCGCGAACTATCTCCGCCGTCGGTGCGAGAGGATAGGTGGCGGTCGCGCCCGCGTCGTCCTTCACGGTGACGCTCGTGCCCGCGCTTGTGATGGATATGCCCTCTATCGTGCCGGAGAGGTTGCTCTCCAGCGGGTCTACCTCGATAAGGGTGACGCGCCAATACTCTGTGGTAACGGTAAGCTTGTCGCCCACGCGGAGGCGATCGACATATGTGACGCGCTTGTTTCTCTCAATGCGCGGCGCTTTGTCCGCCTCGAAGGAGATGACACCCTTCTCCCCGTCGGTATAGGTGACGGACATCGTCACCGTCTTGCCGTAGGTTATCTCGTCAAGGACGCAGTCTCGCACACTGCCGGCGTCGTAAGCGTCAATGGTATCGACCGTTACGACGGAGGCCACGGCCGAGGTCATGCGCCGCATGGTGACAAACATTCCCTCCTTGACATCCGCGAGCCGCGCTCGCGCGCCGTTTACGGTCACGACCGGCGCGTCCGCCAGGCGGCAGCTCGTCGTGCCTCCGCCGGGCACGTTCTCTATCGTGACGGTCATGGTCGTGGTGCCGCTCACGCGGACAAATCCGCCGCGCACATATTCGGCGCTCATGTCCGGCTCTATCGAAATGACCTCGTTCGTCTCGTTGTCCACGCGGATGTCGCAGCGGCGGCCGATATACGTTCCGGTAAACGCCGTGGAGCCGTTCGGCAGGATGTACTCGACGTTTTCCGCGAGCTTCAGCGTGGAGGGCTTGCCGGAGGGCGTCTCAACGTCTACAGTGCCCTCGGTCCTGTCTATACCGGCGAGGAACACGCTCTCATAGCGGCTGCCGCCCTCGAAGGAGACGACGGCAAGTCTTCCGAGCGGATCGACTATCGCCGTGACCGAGGTGTAGTTCGAATCGCCGTCGTACACCTCCGCGCCGCCGGTCACACTGCCCGCGGCATAGACGGTCGCGCTGTCCGCGGCAAACTCCGCGGTGCGCGTGCCGGTGTTTATCTTTACCGTCCCGGTCTTTGCGTTAAAGCTCACAAGCGTGCCGGTGTAGCGCTGTATGCGTCCCGTCTCCACCCGGACGGCGAACACCGCGCCGTTTCTCGAACACACGCGGACGAAGCTTCCGGCGGTGAGCGCCGTGCCGTCCGCCGCGCGGTTGTTCCTGTAGATCGACGCTCCGGCCGGGAGAGTTATTCCGACGCTGCCGCCGGTGAGGTCATCTATTGTAAGGATGCCGTTTGTATAACTTTGGACAGTTCCCACCCGAACGTCGTAGTCCTCGTAGCCGGGGAGCTCGAGCAGGAGCGCGTTGTCGTCTATGTAGTCTACCGCGCGGCTGAACATCGTCGCCGAGTCCTCACGCTTTATGCTGTTCTTCGGGTTGAAGTTGCCCTTGTCGTCGCCCAGAATGACGCCGATGTTGCTGAGCGCCGAGACGTAGGGGCGATACTCGTTTGCTATGCTCGCCGCGTCCCCGAACGCGAACACGAGCGTCCCGGTCGGGACCTCGAGCCCGAGCGCGCGGACGAGGTACTTCGAGAACTCCTCGCGCGTGAGCGCGCCGTTCATCTTTCCGCCGAGGCTGAGCTCCCTCAGCTCGTCCGGCGTGGCTATGCCCGCGGCGGCGGCTACGGCGAAGTCCTCCTGGAACCAGGCGGGCGCGCCGCCCGTCGCGGCGTACACCCGCGTCTCGTAATCCTTTACGGCGGCTGCCGAGGCCGTCTCGTCAAAGCCGCACATGCGGACGCAGAGCGCTATCGCCTGAGACGTGGTGAGCAGCTCCTGCGGACGGAAGGTCCCGTCCTCGTAGCCCTGATACAGTCCGCGCTCGGTCATGGCGGCTATGTAGCTCTCGCTCCACCGCCCCGCGACATCGGGAAACGACGTCGCGGCGGACGCCGCCGGGACAAACCCGACAGCCATGATGAGCGCCAGCACGAGCGCGACGGTTCTCTTTTTCATGATCATACCTCCTGTACGGTTCCTACTACAAATTATAGCGTCTGCGGAGAAATTTTTCAACAATATATCGTATAAAATTTCTATTTGTCGAAGCTCACCCTGTCCTCGCCCGCGACGACGCAGACGTACGTGCGCCCGGTGCGGAGCGTGAGCGGCTCGCCGTCCGCATCCTCGAACTCGAAGGGCTCGTTCCACGCGCCCTTCGACCAGCTTATCTTCTCCCGCGCGCCGCCGGCAAGGATCAGTCCGCCGCCCGAGCCGTTCTCGAGCTTCACGGTCATGCGTCCCGCCGTGTCGCCGGGTATCGCGGATATCGAGGCGTACAATACTAAGACGTTCTCGAAGGCGAGTTGTTCCCCGGTGTCCTCGTCTACGTGCGGCGCGCCGTACTGACTGACAAGATACTTCTCCTCCCCGCCGTCGTACTCGAGTATTGCCTGCTTGTAGTTTGAGAAGAAGACGCGGGCGTAATCGGTCGCCTCGCCCGAGCCCTTCCTGTCGGGCGAGAAGGTCTGCACGAACTCATAGCCCTCCGCGTGCTCGGTGCGGAGCGACGTTCTTTCGAGGTACGAGTCTATCCGCTCGCCCGTCGTCATGGTCGAGTGCTCGTAGCCGTTGTTACGGCGGCGGTCGGCGTCGAGGTAGAACGTGTCGCCGGGGTTCCCTCCCCCGCGCACGTTGTCCACGCTCGCCTGCTTTCTGCTCTTTATCAGCGAATACGCCTCCTCGCTGCCGCCGGCATGGAAGAGTATCGCGTCGTAGCTGCCGGCGATATCGAGGTAATACTTCCGCGTCGAGCGGACCGAGCCGATAGTCCCGGCGGCGGTCGGGTCCTGATATATCGCGACGAGGCGGGTGATGCCTCCCTCCGCGACGACCTCAAAGAGGATGTCGGCGGCGCCGGTGCCGTACTGCGGCAGAGCCTGCTTGATGTTGTTTATCATCACCGCGACGGGTCTGTCGTCCGCCGACGCGCCCTCCGCCATCTCAAGGCCGGTGAGCGGGTCGGGATTTGACGGCTCCTCGGAGGGCGTCGGCGTGGGGGACGGCGAGGGCGAGGGCGTCGGCGTCGGGGACGGCTTTGCCGTGGGCGACGGCGAGGCGGAGGTCTCCGGTTCTCCCGATGTGACGGGCTCGCTCTCTCCGCATCCCGCAAGCGGGAACAGTCCGAGCGCGAGCACCGCCGCGAGCAGCAGCGCGGTAATTCTCTTCATACTCTCTACCTTCCTTCGGTTCGCCGGGTATCCGGCAGACTTTTGTGCGGCGCTCCGCACTTGTCGGAGCAAGCCGAAAAATGTCGATTGCATAAATGCAAAAAGTGTGCTAGAATTGTCTGGTACATCTATCGTATCGGAGGTGCGGTATGGAACAGGCACGCAAGAACGTCGTTCGCGGGGAGCTTGAGACGAAGGCTTTCATCCTGTTTATGCTCCGCCATTTTGACGACGCCATCCTGCCCGAGACTCTCACCGGTCTCACGATGGACTATGTCTCCGACCGGCTCGAATACTCCGCCTGCCTCGAGGATCTGGTGACTCGCGGCCTCGTGGAGCGGCGCGGCGAGCTTCTCGCCATCACCCAGCTCGGGCGGCAGACGGTGGAGCAGGTGGAAAACGTCATTCCCGCCGCCACCCGCGCCTACGCCGAGCAGGACGCGCGCCTCGAGCGCCGCACGCTCGAAAAGGACGGCTGCATCTCAAGCGAGATAGTCCCGCAGAGCGGCGGATACGTCGCGCGTCTCGGTCTCGACGGCGGAGACGGACTCTCGCTGCACATCGAGCTCGAGCTTCCGAGCGCGGAGAGCGCCCGTGCCGCCGAACGCGGCTGGCGCCTGCATGCGGAGAGCGTCTACCGCGACCTCATAAGCCGCCTCGTCGAGGGCGGCGCGGAGCGGAGAACGCCGGAGGCGTGACCGTCCGCAGACCTCATACTCATATTGAAAACGGGGCGTGTCAAGCGCCCCGTTTTTTCGCTCCGCCGTGGGAACACTCTCCCGGCGGAGCTTTTGTATGCCCGGCTCAGAGTCCCTCGCCGAGCATTTTGTTTATCATAGCTATGCAGTCGCGCGTCTGCTTGCCGCCGTCCGGATACTTCCGGTACGCGGGCTCGACCGCCATGTTGAGCAGGAGATAGAGGTCGTACCACCACGCGCGGCGCTGTTCGTGCGGGTCGAGCGGACCGCGCCCGTATCCCGCAAGGAACTCCGGGTCTATGCCGGAGAATGTCCCCCGGAAGCCGACCTCGAGCAGCGGGTCGCCCCAGATACAGCGCTCGAAGTCTATAAGGCCGACTATCTCTCCGTTCTTGACAAAGACATTTGCCGACCAGATGTCCCAGTGGACGAGGCGCGGCTTGTCCACCTCGAGGAAGATATCGCGGTCGCGGTCGAGCGCGCCGAGCACGCGGCTATGGTCAAAGCCGAGGTCCATTCCCGCGTCGTCCGCGTCGAGGAGCGTTCCTCCGATGATGTCGCGGAAGGCCGTCGGCCAGTCCGGGCGGAGGCTGTCTTTCCATGTAAACAGGCCGTAGCCCTCGCCGATAATGTCGTTTATCGTGCGCGTCATCGCGCCGATGCCGCGCCGGATGTGCGCGCGCTGCTCGTCCGTGATGGGCGTCTCGGGCGTGAGGAAGCTCTCTCCGTCTATGCGGTTGGAGAAGAACCAGTCCCCGGGGACGATGTCGTGCGAGTGGTCGTAGTAGAGCACCCGCGCGAGCGGAAGGCTCGTGCGGCTCGCGACGAGGCGCATCGCCTCGACCTCCCCGCGCATTATGCCGCGCTCGTAGCGCAGTACCGGCGTACCGGTGGCGGGCGCGACCTTCAGCACGACCTTCTGCCCCGAGCCGGTCGTGACGTAGTATGCCGCGTTGAACTGTCCCTCGCCGGCTTCGCTCCACTCTATGGGGTCGGAGCCGAACGCGCGGCGGCATATCGCGCGCATCTGATCGTCGGTCACATACTGCTTTGTGGCGGAGCGGAAAAGTGCGGGATCCATCGTGTTCTCTCCTTTATGTAGTCTGTTTTGCGGAAAAACGCCGTTCGGCGGGAAGCTCCCGCCGGTGAGGCGTTACTTCGTTCCGAATATGCGGTCGCCCGCGTCGCCGAGGCCGGGAACGATGTAGCCGTGCTCGTTCAGCTTCTCGTCGAGAGCGGCGACGAATATCGGCACGTCGGGATACTCGTCGTGGACGCGCTTCACGCCCTCCGGCGCGGCTATCAGGCACATCAGCTTTATCGAGCGGTCGGTGTAGCCCTTCATGAAGTGTATCGCGGCGGCGGCGCTTCCGCCGGTTGCAAGCATCGGGTCAACGATTATGACCTCGCGCTCCTTTATGTCGGAGGGCATCTTGCAGTAGTACTCCACCGGCTCGAGAGTGTCCGGGTCGCGGTAGAGACCGATGTGGCCGACCTTCGCGGACGGGATTATCTCAAGCACGCCGTCCACCATGCCGAGGCCGGCGCGGAGGATAGGCACTATCGCTACCTTCCTGCCCGCTATCTGGCGGCACTTCGCCACGGCGACGGGGGTCTTCACGTCAACATCGACAAGCGGGAAGTCGCGCGTGACCTCGTAGGTCATGAGCATCGCTATCTCGCTGACGAGCTCGCGGAACTGCTTTACGCCGGTGCGCTCGTCGCGCAGTATCGACAGCTTGTGCTGAATGAGCGGATGATCCATTACGGTGAAGTTTTCCATTTTCCTGCCTCCTGTATGTTATTTTGACGTTTTGCTTTCGGGTGCTTCGGTCTCTGCGGCGGCTTTTTCGCGTTCGAGCCGCTCCCTCTCCGCCTGCGACAGGCGCAGGTAGACCGGGCGGAGCGGGGGTATCTCCTCGCCGCTCTCCAGAAGCGCGGCGGCGGCAAACGCCACCCCGGCGGCGTCCTGCCGCAGAAGGTGCGGCGGCGCGAGCCGGCAGTCCTCCCCCATCTCTTGTAGATAATTATAACATATTTCCGCGCCGTCACCAACACAAATTATCGGCTTTCCTGTTTTTTTCGCGAATTCCGCCGCGCGGACGCAGACGAGCGGCGCCGGAGCGGCGGTGTCCGGCATGAGGCGGGTCTCTCCAAGGAACGCGGCGGCGTAAACCTCGCCGCGCCGCGCGTCCATCGCCGCGAGCGTCACGGCGTCCGAAAGGACGCCGCCCTCGGTGATAAGCCGCGCCATGGCCGCGAGCGTGGAGACGCCGACGGCGCGCGCGCCGGTCCCCTCGGCAATGCCGAGCGCCGTCGCGACGCCTATCCGCACGCCGGTAAAAGACCCCGGACCGTGGCTCACCGCGACGACGTCGAAGCCGTGTATGTCCAGCCCGGAATTGCGGAGCATGTCGCGCACCATCGGCATGAGCGTGCGGGAGTGCGTCAGCCCCGCGTCCTGCCAGCTCCGCGCGCGGAGGCGTCCGTCTATGTACGCCGCGCAGCTCGCCGCGACGGCGGATGATTCAAGCGCCAGTATCTTCATTCTTTCCTCCGTGTGACCGTCACCTCGCGCGTTCCGTCCCCGAGGACGCGGAAGTCGAGCCTTATCGCGTCCTCCCCGAACGCGCCGGGCGCGCGCTGCGCCCATTCGACGGCGCAGACGCCGCCGCGCGCGAGGTAGTCCTCCCAGCCTATGTCGTAGAGCTCGTCCTCTCCGCCGAGGCGGTAGAGGTCGAAGTGGAACATGTCGAGTCTCCCGCCGAGGTACTCCCCGACGATAGCAAACGTCGGGCTCGTGACGCGCCCCGTATAGCCGAGGCCGCGCGCGAGTCCGCGCGCGAACGCGGTCTTGCCCGCGCCGAGCTCGCCCGTGAGCGCGAGGACGTCCCCCGCCGCGAGCGTCGCGGCAAACTCCTCCCCGAAGCGCTCGGTGTCCTCCACGGTGCAAAGAAGTATTTTCTCCATCACTGACCTCCCGTGGCGGTGCGGTTGCGGTCGGTGGTCTGAAGCCACCCGGGTTTGGGGTGCCGCCTAACCGAGCTGACAAGCCCCATCGCCATGAAGGACGCCATCACCGAGCTTCCGCCGTAGCTGAAGAACGGGAGCGTGATGCCGACTATCGGCATTATCCCCACGCACATCCCGATATTCTCGAACACCTGAAATATCATCATCGACGCCACGCCGACGCACACGAGCGACCCCATGCCGTTCCGTGCGCGCGTCGCGACCCACAGACAGCGGAAGATTATCGCGCCGAGCAGGAGCATTATCGCCATGCAGCCTATGAAGCCCAGCTCCTCCCCCGCGACGGAGTAGATGAAGTCGGTGTGCTTGGAGGGAAGCAGTCCGCGCTGCGTCTGCGTGCCGCTGTAAAGTCCCTGCCCGAACGCCTGCCCCGAGCCGAGCGCTATCTTCGAGCGGCGGTTGTTGTAGCCGATGCCGAGCGGGTCTATCGAGTCGTCGAGAATGACGAGGACGCGCATCTTCTGATACTCCGGCAATGCCCGCCACAGAAGCGGCGCGGCCGCGCCTATCGCGACGATGCCCGCGAGTATCCACCAGAGGCTCACCCCGCTTGCAAAGAACATCCCGAAGAATATGAATACGTATATCAGCGCGACGCCCATATCGTCCGCAGCAAAGAGTATTATCGCGAACATCAGCGCGAGGTGACCCACCATCATACCGACCGAAAGCGGGTGGTTTATCCGCTCCCGCAGGGAATACATCTGCTTTGCGAGGAGCAGGATAAACGGTATCTTCACTATCTCGGCGGGTTGGACGGTTATGTTTATGCCGGGGATCTCTATCCAGCTCTTGTTGCCGCCGCGCTCGACGCCGATGAAGTAGGTCGATACGCAGAAGAGTATGTTGAACGCGAGTATCCACTTCCAGTAGCTCGCGAGGTCGTCCAAATCGAGAAGCGAGAGCAGTATGAAAAGAGCCGCCCCGAGCACTATCCCCACGCTCTGTACGAGCAGGTAGCGCGAGGTGTTCGCGCTCGTCGCGGCGGCGCTGGAAATGAGCACGAGCCCGAAGGCGCTCGCCGCAAGGCAGAGCGCGAACAGGATCATGTCCGCTTCGCGGCAGAACTTCCTTATTCCGCGCAGTACGCGCATAGCCCGTCCCCTTTCCGAAGCCGGCGGGAAGGCTTCGTGGCTCCCTCCGCCGGGTGATGATGCTTTGTCTTTTGTGCCGTTATTATTGTATCGCGAAACGCCGTTTCTGTAAACAAAATTTTTCTTCGCCTGTATATCAGCCTTTTCGGGGAGAGAAACTACCGATGCATACTTGTTTTGCAAATTCAGTCCCATAAGGAGGAAAAAGTCAGTGAAATCAACCAATTCTTTCACGAAACGGCTCGTTTCTCTGCTGTGTGCGACCGTCCTCACGACCGCCGCGATGCTCGCGGCGCCGCGGGCGCGCGCCGCCGCCGAGGAACAGTCTTACGTTGAGACCTTCGCAAAGACTGCCGCCGCGGGCGACGACGTCACCTTCACCTCGGACGACTTTATGAGCCACGTCGTGGGCGACGCCGAGCTTCAGGGCATCGTCATCACCGCCCTGCCCTTGCCGGACGCGGGCGTGCTCTGCGTCGGGGACCGCGCGCTGCTCGTCGGCGAGGCCGTGACCGCCGCGAACCTCTCCGCGCTCACCTTCGTCCCCGTCTCGGAGGGCGATTTGTCCGCACGCTTCGGCTTTATCCCGGTGTTTGCGGACGGCGCGGGCGTCCAGACGAGCGTCACCGTCGCGACGCTCGTGAACGAGAACCACCCGCCCGTCGCGGAGGACGCGCAGTTCGAGACGATAAAGAATATCGCCCTCACCTGCGAGTTTCCCGCAAGCGACGCGGACGGGGACGAGCTTGCGTTCTCCATCGTGACCCAGCCGAAGAAGGGCACGGTCGCCGTCTGCGAGGACGCGCCCGGCAAGTTTGTCTACACGCCCAAGGAGAACAAGACCGGCACCGACTCGTTTACCTTCATCGCCTCCGACCCCTCCGGCGCGCAGAGCGAGACCGCAAAGGTGACGATAAAGATAGTCAAGAACGCCGCGAAGATGACCTACGCCGACATGGAAGGCGACCCCGCGCACTACGCCGCGCTCAAGCTCGCGGCGGGCGGCGTCCTGATAGGGCGCAGGATAGGCTCGAGCTACTACTTCGAGCCGGAGGCGGCCATGACGCGCGGCGAGTTCGTCGCCCTCGCCATGACCTGCCTTGACATCGAACCCGACCTCAACGGCGCATCTGCCGGCTTTGCCGACGACGCGGAGACGGCGGCGTGGCTCCGTCCCTACGTCTCCGCCGCCGCAAAGGACGGCATCGTGAACGGCAAGGCGAAGGCGGACGGCTCGCTCGTCTTCGGCGCGGCGGACGAGGTGACGCGCGCCGAGGCCGCCGTCATCCTCGCGAACGCCGTCGGGCTCGTGACGACCGAGCCCGCGCCGGCGGCGGCGGACATCGACGCCGTGCCCGCGTGGGCGGAGGACTCTGTAGCTCTCGCGAGCGCGAGCGGCATCATGAGCCTCTTTGACGACGGAACGATACGCCCGAACGCCGCCGTCACCCGCGCCGACGCCGCCGAGATGCTCTGGAGCGCCGTCGAGGTGAGCGGAGAGCTCGGGGAGCAGGGTCTGCTCGAGACCGCGTTCAGGTAAAAGGAAGGGAAAAAAGGACGCAAAGGGGCGGCGGCACGAAAGTGCCGCCGCCCGGTGTATGACATATTCCGCACTGTGCTCAAGCGGAGCATGCGGTTATCCGTAAGGAGTATTGTAAGCTGCGGGCGAATGCAGATTCCCGCGTCCTGCCGGTGAACGCCCCTCAAAGCAACGCCGCGATCCGCAGATGGTGCTACTCGTCAAACCGCACATACAGTGTCAGGGTGTACTGCTCGCCCGAACCGTCCTCGTTTTCACTGAAGCGCAGCGTCAGCCGGTAGCTGCCCTCCCTGTCCACCCCGTCGCAGATAATGTACGGGACGGTGGCGTATCTCTCCGGCTCCTCCACCCCCAGCATCGGATAGATATAGTTTTGGCGGATGTACTCCCGGGGATAGGCAAAGTGAGCCGAGACCGCGCTGCTTTGCGTCCAGCCGTTTCCGTCCCACTCGCGAAGGTCCGCTTCCCCGCAGTAGAGCCACGGCATTTCATCCAGCCGCGTCGTTACGCCCAAGACAACGGTGTGATCCGTTCCGAGCGTTCCGACGGACGCCGCAATCACGTCAATGTCATTCCCGTCGGGCTCGGGAATCTCCACGGTATGCGACACCTGAAACAGCTGCTCGCCGGTGCTGAACCTGCCGTCCTCGTTCTCGGTAAACTCCCTGAAGAAGTAGGTGATGCGGTACTCTCCCGGGTCATACCACGGTATGCACACCGGCAGGGAGTACTCCCCGCTTTCCACCCTAAACGGTATCTTTTTTGGAACGGCGGTGGTGGAGCCTCCGTAGACAATGTCGCTGTAAAACTCCCACTCTCCGTCCCGTTTTTTCTCTATGAGCCCCTTTTTGTCGCGGGCATTCGAGCTTTCGGACACGGTGCTCACGTTCCTGTACCAGCCCGAGGTCAGAGCTAACTGCATTCCGTCCTTCACCTCAAAGCTGACTTCCCGGCATAAATCCTCCCCCGAACACTCCGTCGGAAAAATGCAGACGGGCGACATGATGTCCGTGTCGCCCTCGAGGCCGACGATCTCCTCCGTGTCCGACGCACAGTAAAAACGTACGGCGCTTATGTCCTCCCCGCCGTCGGCATCCCCGCCGCAGCCGAAAAGCGCGGCGGCGGCAAA
The DNA here is from genome assembly GCA_947593925.1 of uncultured Clostridia bacterium. Taxonomy (GTDB): domain Bacteria; phylum Bacillota; class Clostridia; order Oscillospirales; family JAAYOS01; genus CANRIN01. The sequence goes on from CANQDU010000009.1 coordinate 26,482, forward strand.
GACGGCCGCGCAAACCAGACAGAACCTTTTCAGAATTTTCATATCGTCATTTTACTCCGGTGGCACCATACGGTATAAAACCGGCGTCATTACACGGCAAAGTGATTGGGGTGAAATAAGACAGTGGTTTGTCATCGCTCTTGCTGGCAATAATCCCACACAACGTAGTTACTGCATTGCCGTCGAACATGAACACACAGCACCCGCTATCACCCGGCTCGCAGAAGTCGCTCCCATTCACCGAAACGATTCCCGTAACCATTACTTTGTTGCTATCGACAGGATATTCTGACGGCACAGAACTTGCTATAGTTGATACTTTGTAGCGGCTTACTCCATTCGCCTTTGCGACCCTCTTGCCTTCAAGCATAGTTAAGTATGGATCATCCATATATAATTCTATGACTTCATAGTACGAGGGACTCATGTGGACATTGTTGGTCTGGGTAAGGCCGTCATAAGCAAGCAATGCATAATCTCCAACAATAGTTACCTGAGTGTTGATTGGGAGTTTAGGATAATCTGTAATGGTGTAGTTCCTATTGCTAACCCATTCATAATTAAAAACCTCAACCATCGTAACATAGATACTGCGCTTGGCTTGTTCTAATCCCCTTGCAACATGGCCTGCTGTCAACAGACATTTTTTAGTGGTGCCGTTGAAATTAGCCTCTCCATACCAACCTAAAGACCCAAAATTATCTGCTATTGTATCACCTGGATTTAGGCTCAAACACTCAGTAATTCCGCTAGAGCATTCAAAAACAACGTGGCTACTTGAGTCTGTTAATCCACATTCGTTATACCAATTTTTGTTTTCATTATCCCCCCAGAACGTTACATGCACTGCACTTTCACGAGAAACAATATTTGCACTAGCACATACTCCTTGCGGTATCTCAGACAAAACCGCATCTTTGAGATCAAGCAATTCATTAAACGATATGTCCGTTTCTCTAAAAACTATACTATTTGTATCATCTGCAATGCTGAGTATGTCATTTTTCAGTTTCTCGTCGTTACCTTTGATTTTAATAACGAGGTTATAGTTTTCGTCAAGAAAACAACCTCCGTAAGATTCTGGGTAACATAGTACCCCGTCCTCATTTTCCCACACATGCATAATACTAAGGAATGCTCTCGTCGCCGGAGCTTCACGTCGCCCGATTTCTTTTATTTCTTCCAACGTCAAACCATCATCCACTTCATTCTCCACCAACGCACCTGCACTGGTGAAGCCAGGCAGAACGAGCGAAACAACTACGAATAGCGCTATGAGCTTTATCCTACACTTTTTCATTGTAGCACACTCCCTTCATTATCCGCTTGTTTACTATCTTCGATTTGCTTTCATTCTACATTGCCCAATACTCCTCCTTCCTTAATTAATAATTATATTATATTCCAATTTGATTGATCGGTCAAGACCTTTGCCGGAACATGCGGACGGCTGTTCCGGGGCTTCAAAAACTCTCAAACGCTCCTTCGGAGCGTCCGGGAACCGCGCATCGTCTTTTCGCTTTCAGCGGAAAACACACAGTTTTTGGCTGTACTTTTCCTCCGGCGTATGCTATAATATGGATGGTAAATAAGTAACCGCTTACAGCGGTACACGGCATCACAGGGAGGAGAAACAGATATGGGATATGTAAACGTCAAATGGGACCTCATCGAGAGCTTTGTCTACGAGGTCTTCTGCCGCTACGGCATACCCGCCGAGGACGCGAAGATCTGCACCGACGTCCTGCTCGAGAGCGACCGCAGGGGCATCGAGAGCCACGGCGTCAACCGCTTCAAGCCCATCTACCTCGACCGCATAAAGGCGGGCATCCAGAAGCCCGTGACCGACTACAGGGTCATCCGCGAGACGCCCACCACCGCGATAGTGGACGGCGGGGACGGAATGGGTCAGGTCGTTGGCTACAAGGCGATGACCCTTGCCATAGAGAAGGCGAAGAAGTACGGCATGGGCATGGTCACGGCGCGGAACTCCACCCACTACGGCATCGCCGGCTACTATGCGACGATGGCGTCCCGCGCGGGCTGCATCGGCATCACCGGCACAAATGCGCGCCCGTCGATAGCGCCGACATTCGGCGTCGAAAACATGCTCGGCACGAACCCGCTCACCTTCGGCATACCGTCCGACGAGGAGTTCGACTTCGTGCTCGACTGCGCCACGTCGATAACCCAGCGCGGCAAGATAGAGAACTACGCACGCAAGGGTCTCCCGACCCCGGCGGGTCAGGTCGTCAGCGAAAAGGGCGAAGCCCTCACCGATTCGGAGGAGATACTGAAGCTGCTCGTCTCGGGCGGCGCGGCGCTCACCCCGCTCGGCGGCATCGGCGAGGACCTCGCGGGCTACAAGGGCTACGGCTACGCCACCGTCGTCGAGATACTCTCGAGCGCGCTCACGAGCTCCGGCTTCATGAAGGCGCTCACCGGCATCGGCCCGAACGGCGAGAAGGTTCCCTATCACCTCGGCCACTTCTTCATAGCGATAGACACGAACGCTTTCGTCGGCGAGGAGGAGTTCCGCCACAACGTCGGCGAGGTGCTGCGCGCGCTCCGCGCCTCGAAGAAGGCGCCGGGTCAGAACCGCATCTACACGGCGGGCGAGAAGGAGTACCTCGTCTGGCAGGAGCGCAAGGACACCGGCGTTCCGATAAACGACTCGGTGCAAAAGGAGCTCATCGCCGTCCGCGACGAGCTCGGGCTCGACTATCACTTCCCGTTTGAGGACTGAGGTGCGCTTCAATGACGACAAAGGAACTTGCGCTGCAAAAGCACTATGAGTGGCGCGGAAAGCTCGAGACCGCCGTGCGGAGCCGCGTGAGGAACGCGGAAGACCTCACCCTCGCGTACACCCCCGGCGTCGCGGAGCCGTGCCTTGAGATACAGAAGGACATAAACAAGAGCTACGAGCTCACCCGCCGCTGGAACACCGTCGCCGTCATAACGAACGGCACGGCGGTGCTCGGCCTCGGCGACATCGGCCCGGAGGCGGGAATGCCGGTCATGGAGGGCAAATGCGTGCTCTTCAAGGAGTTCGGGGACGTGGACGCGATACCGCTCTGCGTCCGTTCGAAGAGTATAGACGAGATAGTGAACACCTGCGCGCTGCTCGCGGGCAGCTTCGGCGGCATCAACCTTGAGGACATCGCCGCGCCGGACTGCTTCGAGATAGAGCGGAGGCTCCAGGAGCGGTGCGACATCCCGGTGTTCCACGACGACCAGCACGGCACGGCGATAGTCGTCGGCGGTGCGCTGATAAACGCGCTGAAACTCGCGGGAAAGAAGCCGGAGAACTGCCGCATGGTCATAAGCGGCGCGGGCGCAGCGGGGAGCGCGATAGCGCGGTTCATGCTCGCGCTCGGGATAGGCGAGATAATCATGAACGACCGCGAGGGACTTCTCTCGGTGGACGACCCGAACGTCTCCCCCGCGCGGCGCGAGATAGCGTCGCTCACGAACCCGAACCACGTCCGCGGCACCATCGCGGACGGACTGCGCGGCGCGGACATCTTCGTCGGCGTGAGCGCACCGGGGCTCGTGACGAGCGAGATGGTCGCCTCGATGAACGAAAAGAGCATCGTCTTCTCGATGGCAAACCCCGTCCCGGAGATAATGCCGGAGGACTCGAAGAAGGGCGGCGCGTTCATCATCGGCACCGGCCGCAGCGACTACCCCAACCAGATAAACAACGTTCTCGCCTTCCCGGGCGTGTTCCGGGGCGCGCTGGACGTCCGCGCGAGCCGGATAAACGAGGAGATGAAGCTCGCGGCGGCGCACGCGCTCGCCGACTTCATCCCGGAAAGCGAGCTCAGTCCGACGCGGATAATCCCCGGCGCGTTCGAGCCGGGCGTCGGCGCGGCGGTCGGCAAGGCCGTCGCCGAGGCCGCGCGGCGAAGCGGCGTCGCGCGGGCGTGACGCGGGTGCGGTAACATAACAACAAAGGGAGCGGACAATGTCCGCTCCCCTTCTTGTGTGCCGTGTCATTTTCAAGCTTCAGTCCGGTCTCTGACTTCCGGCAGCGGGCCGAAGCGCTCGACCCAGCTGCGCGTCGGTTCGACCGTGCCGATAACTTCGTCGAAGTTGTCCGGGTTCACGATGACCCCGCCGCCGGCTACGATGTCCACGATCTCCGCGTCGCGGTGGTCGCCCCAGATGACCTGCATGAAGTACGGGCCATGGGCATCGTCATCCTTATTGTTTCTGTACCATGGTCTGCAGAGCACGGCGGTTTCATCGGCTCCGGTCATCTTCTGGCCGCCGCGCGTGCCGTCCGAGAGCATTATATCATGGACAATGTCATCCTTCGTATTGTCGAAGCGGCCGTAGACTACCGTACACTCCTTCATGTCGATGCGGTTGAGTGTCAGCGGCTCGTCGTCCTCGTGCCAGTACGGCACTCGCGCCGCTATCTCAAAGCCGAGCCACGTCTTCTTCACCACGATTATTTCCTCAACGTCGAACTCCTGAGTGCCCGTTTTCCAATAGGATTCTCCGCCGTCAAAGAAGTTCCGGTTCAGGCAGATAAACACTCCGGAGTTCTCCGACCACAGCTCCACTTCGAACCCGCCCGAGTAGAGTTCCTCGCCCGCCTCGCGGTTCAGCTCGCCGTTGAGCCATTCCACGGCGGCGTCCCGGAATTCGTCCGGCTCGGTGATGCCTTTAAATCTGCGCCAAAGCGAATCGTGGACGTCGCTCTTCACTACCAACGCGGCGCCGGTCGCCACTATCGCGAGCGCGAGCACCGCCGCCACGCCTATCATGACGCGGCGCGCGACGCTCAGCTTCCTTGCCGGCCTGCGCTTGTCCGCCGCGCGGACAAGCTCGTCGTCCACAGCGTCGAACGCCTCCAATATGTCCATTTTCTTCATTTGAAGCCCTCCTTTATGAGATATTCGCGCAGTTTTTCGCGTGTCCTGTGGAGCATTGATTTGACCTTTGCCTCGCTGTACCCGCGCCCCGAGGCTATCGACTTCACCGGCTCGAGGTACCAGTGCCTGCGGAGGAACACCGCCTGTTCCTCGCCCTCAAGCGAGCGCACGAAGTCCCGCACTGCCGTGCGGAGCTCGTCCGTGAGGACCTCGTCCTCGGTGTCCCCGCCGGACGGAAGGCTCTCGCCGAGCTCCTCCAGAGCGATCTCCGTCTCCCCTCCGCCGCGCTTCAGGCGGTTGTTGTCCCGCCAGCGCTTCAGCGCCGTCCGGCGGGTGAGCTTCGCGAGGAACGTGCGGAGGTCGCCCGGACGGTGCGGCGGGATGGCGTTCCACGCCGCAAGCCACGTGTCGCCGACGCACTCCTCGGCGTCCCGCCGGTCGGGAAGTATGTTCCGCGCTATCGCCGCACAGTAAGCGCCGTACTTCTCGCGCGTCCGCTCCACAGCCTTCTCCGAGCGCTGCCGGTACAGCTCGAGTATTTCTTCGTCTTCCACCTTATCGCCTCCTCTGCGCATTGTCCGAAGGACCCTTCACTTGTATATCTTCCCGTTCGGAGGGAAAAGTTTCGCGGGAAAGGAAAGTTTTTATGAAATTGCGGCGGACGCTCTGCGCCCGCCGTCCGTGTCTGCCGTCTTCACCTGTGCGCTTCACACGCCCAAATCACCGACGCTCCGCCAGAAGTCCATGTAGTCGCGCTCCGGCAGGTCGCCCCCGAAGGCCATTATCTCGTAGTCCTCGCCGCGCCAGCGGTACTCTATGCCGGTGGTGCGGTAGCCGTTTTTCAGATAGAACCGCTTTCTCCGCGCGCGCTCCACCGGGTTGGAGACGCCGGCCTCCTCGCGCTCGACGTCCACCATGATGCGCCGCCCGGCTTTCAACGCGTGGATTGCGTCGAGCGCGCGGCTGCCGTATCCTCTGTCGCGCAGGTCCTCCCGGATGGTGAGGTAGATGATGTGTGAAACGTCGTTTGCACCGTTCAGCAGGCAGGCAAGTCCGACGGATTCCGTTCCGTCGTATATCCCGAAAACCTCGCGGACGCCGGTCGTGTCGCTTGCGAGCCCGTCAAGCGGGCGGCGCTCGTTTGCGGGGAAGGAGCGCGTATAAAGAGCGTCAAGCTCACGGAAGTCCGCGCTCTCGGGTCTTATTCGGATAAGTGTCAGCATACAATACCTCTTTTGAATAGTGTGGGATGAGGCGCGCTCTGCGCTCTGCCCCACCGCTGCTTAGTGTATAGCATTGCGGAGGATGTGTCAAGACAAGCAGTGTGCTCGGGCGAGCATTTATCCAAAAGGACTCCCAAACGGCGCTTTGCGCCGTTTGGGAAACACTCGAACTCGCTAAATCACCCCACGCGGCGGAGCCGCGCGGGGACCCCGTACCTCAGATTAAATGATGCGCTTTGCTCTGCAAAGCGCGAAGGTGGAGGCAGCGAGTTCGAAGCACATAGTTTCATTCCATAAGAAAGTACCACGGCTCTGCCGTGGTACTTTCTTATGGAGCGGATTACGAGACTCGAACTCGCTACCTCCACCTTGGCAAGGTGGCGCTCTACCAGATGAGCTAAATCCGCATATTCGGTTTTATTGGTGCCGGTGGCCGGGCTCGAACCGGCACGCTGTTGCCAGCGGTGGATTTTGAGTCCACTACGTCTACCAATTCCATCACACCGGCAGGTCGTTGTGGGCTCGCCTTCGGTCGCCGTGCTTGATTATTATAGCAAGGTCCCCCCGAAAAAGCAAGCCCTTTTTCAAATTTTTTTCAAAAAATTTTTGCCGCCGCGCACAATAACGCGCGGAACGGTGCGCTCACTCTTCCCTCCCGGTCACGAGCAGGCGGTATATAGTCGGGTCCGCGCCGAACTCGGCTATCGCGCGCTCGGCCTCCGCGAGGCGTTCCGCCGACGGGCTCTTCGCTCCCTCCGGGCGCTTCACCGCGCGGATAAGTATGTTCTTCGGCGTGTGCTCCATCTCTATGAACTCGAGGAGCTGCGTGCGGTAGCCGCGGTACTCGAGGACGTTCGCGCGCACGGCGTCGGTGAGGAGCGCCGAGAAGCGCTCCTTTATCAGCCCGTAGCGGGTGAGGAGCGCGAGGCGGTCGCTCTTTATCTGCGCGTTGAGCTCGTGCTGACAGCACGGCACCGAGAATATCAGCCGCGCGCCCCAGTTCACGGCGTTCGCGAGCGCAAAATCGGTCGCGGTGTCGCAGGCGTGGAGCGTCATCACGATGTCCGGCTTGAACGGCGGCGCGTAGTCCGCGATGTCGCCCACCTCGAAGCGCAGTCCGTCGTAGCCGTAGCGCCGCGCGGCGGCGGAGCACTTCTCTATAACGTCCCGCTTGAGGTCGAGGCCGACTATCTCCACCGGCCGCTTCAGTATCTCCGCGAAGTAGTGGTACACGACAAACGTGAGGTAGCTCTTGCCGCACCCGAAGTCTATTATGCGCAGAGGGCCGTCGGTCGCGAGCTACTTGCAGTCGTCGTTTATCACCTCGAGGAAGCGGTTTATCTGGCGGAACTTGTCGTACATGGAGCGGACGACCTTTCCCTCCGCCGTGAACACGCCCATGTCAACGAGCGGCGCTATCGGCTCTCCCTCGCGTATGAGGTAGTTTTTCTCGCGGTTGTGCGGAGCGGGAGCGGATGACGCCGCGGCCGTCGCTTTGCTGCGGCGCACGACGGCGCGTCCCTTCTTCGAAACGAGTATCACGAACTGCACTCCGTCTGCGCGGCGGACGTCTATCTGGCGAAATCCGTACTTTTCAGCGTCCCCGGCGGCGAGCGCAACAAGCGCCGTCTCCGGCGCGGTCTCGTGGAACGCCTGCGTCTTGGTGAAGCGCTCGGCCTTCCAGCCGCTCTCGATACGTTCTATGACTTCCTTCCTGTATTTTGCCGAGGAGCCCGCCTTGCTGAGTATGAGGCGGTTCAGCTCTCCCGACGCCGCGACCTCGGCGATCGCGGCGCGGACGTCCGTGCCCTCCATGGCCTACGCCTCGGGCGTCGTCGGCACGAACGGCTCCCCGCTCGCGGACGCGGACGGCTCCGCCGCGGGCTCCTGCGACACGGACGGCGAGGGCTCGGCTGTCGGTGCGGAGGACTCGGGCGCAGTCGGCTCGGCGGATGCCGGAGTGGACGGCTCGGGCGACGAGGGAGTAGACGGCTCCGCGGACGCGGGCGTGCTCGGTTCGGGCGACGCGGGCGTCGTCGGCTCCGCAGACGCGGGCGCGCTCGGCTCGGGCGACACGGGCGTCGTCGGCTCGGCGGACGCCGGAGGCATGGACGGGTCGCCGGAGGCCGGGACGCTCGGCGCGCCCTTCGTACCTATCTCGACGACGCGGTCGAGGCGGACGTACTTGCTGTCCGAGACCTTGTAGCTGTCGACCTCATTTCCATCTTTGTCATAGACGGTGGCGTAGGTCGATACCGAGTAGCCGGAGTGACCCGGCACCTTCTGGCGCGTCTTTCCGTACTCGAGGTTGGGATTTTCCACCTGCTTTGTTTCGTAAGGGTTGTAGGAGTGGGTCACGGTGTTCAGCTTGACGGTGTACCCGTCGGTATCGGTGCCGTACATCTGGACGTGGACGTTGCTGCCCTCGAGCCAGCAGAGTATTTTGATGGGATAGTCCCGGTTGTTCTTGAACTTGAAATCGAGCGAGCCCCAGTAGACCGTCGCATCCTCCCCGAGCGGGCAGTAGGTGACGGTGTAGGCGTGGTTCTTGCGGCTCGTTATCTCCAGGCGGGCGCGGAGCGCCGCCATATACACGGTCGAGCTCGTCTGGCATATTCCGCCGCCGAGCTGATCCTCGATGCCGCCGGAGAGGTAGACCGAAGCGTTGCGGAAGCCGCGCTCCGCCGTCCGCTCGCCGACGATGGTGTTGTAGGAGAACTCGTCGCCCGGCATAAGCACGGTCTCGTTTATCGAGGCGCAGGCGAGGCGGACGTTCTCCGTCCTGTTCGCGTCCGACCCGCTCATGGTCGTGCTGACGTCCGCAAGCTTATCCTGGAACCACACCGACTCGAGGTTCTCCTCCGTGACCTCGGGGTAGGTGTAGCGTACCGCTATGATGAAGTCCTTGCCCTTCGCGAGCTCGGCGTTCGCCGCGTCGAGGTCGAAGTCAACGCCTATCGCCTCCGGGGTGACGCCGGTGACCTTGCCGTTCTCGACGGTATAAGTGGCGTCTCTCGGCTCCACGCGGATATTCTCAAGCACCTGCCCCAGGTCGGGCAGCTTCGGCTCGACTGTGTGGACGTATCCGTCCGCCTCGACCGAGCCGAACTCTCCGCTCTCGAGCCGGCGAGAGACCTCCTCTGTGAGCGCCGCCGCGTCGCACTCCCTTCCGGCCGTGCCGACAGTGACGTCTATCACGTCTCCGCGGCGGTTCGCCTCGCCGTTCTTCACGGGTATCGCCAGTCCGGCGGCAAGCTCCTCCACAAGCGGTCCCACGGGCGAGAGATCCATGGTGTTCACCCACTCGAGGCGCGTCTCGCTCCACAGCGTGCCTATCCTCTTTACCGCGCCCGCCTCGCGGGGCTTGTCAAACGCGAACTGCGCGGCGGCGCGCGCCTCGGTCGCGGCGTCATACTCGTCGGAGAGCTTGTCGGTGTCGAGCGCGAGCCTCTCCTCGCCCTCAAACGTGACGGTGACGACTCCGTGGCGATTTGCAAGGTGCGTCTCGAGCGCCCGAGCCGCCTCGTCAACGCTCATGCCTCCGACGTCGAGCCCAGAAACGGTGACATTCGGATATATATTCGGGTAAAACGCTCCGAACCACGTCGCGGCAGCGACGACCGCGACTATCACGACCGCCGCGACGATCGCGGCTATCCTGCCGCCGACGGCCTTCTTCGCTCTTGTCTCCTCGCGCTTTCCCCCGCGGCTGCTTTCGTTCTCTGCCATCTCCGTACCTCACATATCAAGCGCCGGTATCGGCGCGTAATTTCACATATACATTATAGACGGTCGACGCCGAAAAATCAAATGACAAATCAGTTACAGTTTGAGAAAATATTCCGCAGATCGCGGTCGTTTCGCGGTTTTGCATATTTTTTGACGAAAAAGCCGGCGGGCGCTCGTCCCGCCGGCAGAAGCCGTACTTTCGGTCTTTCAGAGCGCGTGCCCCGGCACGCTCAGGCGCCGGTGGGCGGCGTTCTCGTAGATCGACGCGCGGTAGCGGAAGGTGGAGAGCGGCATTCCGCACTCTCTCGCCGCCGCCGTGCAGGTGATTTTCTTTGTTTTCCAGCGCCGGTAGACGCTTCGGAAGTTTCCCGGCAGGGGGCGCGGAGGACGTCCGAACTGGACGCCGCGCGCCTTCGCCGCCGCTATGCCCTCCGCCTGACGCTGGCGGATGTTCGTGCGCTCGTTCTCCGCGACAAAGGAGAGCACCTGAAGCACGATATCCGCGAGGAAGGTACCCATCAGGTCCTTGCCGCGGCGGGTGTCGAGCAGCGGCATATCCAGCACCATGATATCTATGCCCCTGTCCTTGGTGAGTATCCGCCACTGCTCAAGTATTTCCCCGTAGTTCCGTCCCAGACGGTCGATGCTCTTGATGCAGAGCAGGTCATCCTTTTTCATGCGCCTGACGAGCTTTTTGTACTGCGGACGTTCAAAGTCCTTGCCGGACTGCTTGTCCATATAGATGTTTTTATCCGGTATATTCTTTTCTCGGAGCGCGATGAGCTGCCGGTCCTCGTTCTGCTCCTTCGTACTGACCCGGATATAGCCGTACACTGTGATACCATCGACCTTCCTTTCTTCGCTTGACCCGTGCAGGTCGGTCGGTTCGTTGCCGGTCACACTCATTGTCCCACCCTCGCGGACAATAATGTATGATCCCGGCTTGCCTTCTGTTTCCATAAATACCTCCGTATAGTGTTCGCCCTGCGGCGTATTCGGTCACCCGCGGCCATGTGTCGGCCGCTTTCCCGTAGAGCGCTTTCCCCGTCGGGGATCCCGTTTTCCCGCGGCGCGCCGCATCACTCAGCGGGAAGTATTCGGGAAACGGCACATTTTTGCGGTGTGGCTGCAACAGAAAAAAAGTCGCCCGGACGCAGCTCTGCGCGAACTACGTCCGGGTGGAAAAAGCGACAAGCTGAACGGTCGTATTGGGGCCGCCCGAGTCACCGGCGGCCTTTTCAGAAACGCACTTATGTTTCGCGGTGTTCCCGCCGCTATTTGACTGTCACCTTGATGACGGTGTCGATCCTATCCGGCAGGACAGGGTCGTTTGAGATATTGCAGAACACGACGTCTGGATAGTTGTCGTATATCCAGCCGTGCTCGATCTTTGCCTCCGCGCCGTCCGCGAGGCGTCGGGCGCAGACGACCTCGCCGTGCGTGACGCCGGTGAGCGGCAGAGCGCCGACGGTGTTCTCGAAGACGTGATAGTAGAGCTTGTTCCCGTTCCGGGTGATGCGCCCGTACTCCGGCTTCGGGAGTCCCGCCTTGCCGCAGCCGTAGATGCTCTCCGAGTTCTTATCCATCCAACGTCCTATCTCCGCAAGCGTCTCGAGCGAGCGATCGGGAATGCGCCCCTCGGCGTCCGGGCCGACGTTCAGGAGGAGGTTTCCTCCCTTGGAGACACACTCGACGAGCTTGCGGATGAGCATATCCGCCGGTTTGAAGAAGTTGTCCCCCGCGTTGTAGCCCCAAGAGCCGTTCATCGTGACGCACGCCTCCCAAACAAGGTCGCCGCCCTTCACGTCGGTGAGGCCGTTCGGCGGGATTATCTGCTCGGGGCTCGCGAAGTCGCCGTGCCACGGCGTCGGGTCGCACTCGTAGAGCGAGCCGAAGCCCTCTCCGCTCACCTCGAGGCGGTTGTCGATGATTATTCCGGGCTGGAGCGTGCGCACCATGTCTACGAGCTCCCCCGCGCGCCACGCCTCGCCGCGCAAGTCGCCGTAGGAGAAATCGAACCACATTATGTCGAGCTTTCCGTAGTTCTCGCAGAGCTCGCGCACCTGCGCGTGCATGTAGTCGAGGTAGCGGTCAAAGTCGCGCCCCTCGTTGGAGTACGCGGGGTCATCCCGCATGGGATGGTTCATGTCGCCGTAGTGCGGATAGTCGGGGTGGTGCCAGTCGAGAAGCGAGTAGTAAAGGCCGACCTTCAGTCCCTCCGCGCGGAACGCATCGAGAAATTCGCGCACGAAGTCGCGCCCCGCAGGGGTATTCGTGCTCTTGAAGTCGGTGTATTTGCTGTCAAAGAGGCAGAACCCGTCGTGGTGCTTCGAGGTGAGGACGGCGTAGCGCATGCCCGCGTTCTTCGCGGCGCGCGCCCACTCGCGCATATCGCAATGCTCCGGACAGAACTCGCGGAAGAAGGGCAGATACTCCTCCTCCGGCATCTTCTCCGTGGAGCGCACCCACTCGCCGCGCGCCGGTATCGCGTAGAGTCCCCAGTGTATGAACATCCCGAAGCGCGCCTGCTTGAACCACTCCATCCGGCGGTCGTATTCCTCTCTGTTGAATTTGTACATTGTTTTCCCCTCCGTTATCTGTTCCTGGCAGTATTTTTATCGTGTTTTCAGCCAGTTCGCGACGTTTTCAAACGCCATCTCCGCGCGCGTCTCGAGCGCTTCGCGAGAGGCGAAGCCGATGTGCGGGGTGAGGACGGCGGTCTCGCAGCCGTAGAGCGGGTGGTCCGGGATGGGCGGTTCGGTCTCGAACACGTCTATGCCCGCGCCGCCGAGACGTCCACTCCTCAGCGCCTCCGCGAGCGCCGCGTTGTCGACGACTGCGCCGCGCGCGGTGTTCACAAGCACCGCGCCGGGCTTTATCAGCGCTATCTTCTCCGCCGAAATGAGGTTCTTCGTCTCGGCGGTCGCGGGAACGTGCAGCGTGACGACGTCGCTCGTGCGGAGCAGCTCGTCGAGCGGCAGATAGCGGACGCCGAGCGCCTTCACGTCCTCCTTCTCGGTGCGGCTGTACGCGACGGCGTCCGCGCCGAACGCGCGCACGAGCTCGATGACGCGCGTACCTATCGCGCCGGTGCCGACGACGCCGACGGTCTTTCCCTTCAGCTCGCCGCCGGCGAAGCCCGCGCGCGAGCCGCCCGCGCGGAGCGCGCGACCGAGGCGCTCAGACTGCCGGAGCGCCGAGAGCATCAACAGAAGCGCGGTCTCCGCCGTTGCCTCGGTGGCGTATCCGGCGCAGTTCTTCACGACGCAGCCCTTCGAGGCGAGGACGTCGGTCGCGACATGGTCGAGGCCGGTGAACGCGACCGACAGAAATTCGAGCGAGCAGTCCTTCGCCGCCTCCGCGCCGAAGGGCGAGTTCGCGATTATCGCGGCGGACGCGCCCGCAAGACGCTCCGCAAGCGCCTCCTGTGAGGGCGAGACTGCGCCATATATAACGACCTCGTGCCCCGCGGCGCGCAGCGGCTCCGCAAGGCGCTCTATCTTCTCCGCCGCCACTCCGAGCGGCTCGCACAGAACTATTTTCATATCGGATACCTCCGCAAATCGGTCCGAAAGCCTGTGGACTTATCGGATAAATGCTCCTATTGATACAATAATAGCACAACCGAACGCATTTAACAAGCAAAAAAAGCAGAGCTTTTCGGGGTCGTTTATAAGTTTCAGCTTGTCCGGGAGCGGCGGGGGCGAGCCGGGTCGTCGGACAGGAACGCACCGGGCGAGGACAAAATCGCCGGGGCGGTTTCTATAAAGGCGGAAAGAAACTTCGGGAAAAATTCGATCGCCGCCTTAACTGGCGGTAGATTTCTTCGCATTTGGGTGGTATAATGTTAGTTGTCGAGCGGGCGGCTGTTCGACAATTCGGCATGCGAAGAGGTATCACAATGAAGAAGCATCACATCGGAGTCGGTCTGCTGATTCTCATCCTGTGCCTGGTAGCCATGTCCGGCTGTAAAAGAACCATGCACTCTGTCATCGAAAACGAGCCGAGGTTTATAGGCATTGTAAAATCTTCCACAGATGAATATGCTCTTGTTAAACTCAATGCAGATGATCCTTTGTCCGACAATTATGCGACCCTTCAAGTTTCTCTTGATGTTGAGTTGAAAGATAGCTTTTTATCTTTTGTTCCCGGCGATGAGATCGTAGTTTATTATGATGGCAATATCACAGACGGCAAAGCGGAAACCGTATATGCGATAACTTTGCAAACGCCGTCGGGCCGGGAAGATGAATTTCAGTTGACGGAAAGCTAATTTTAATCCCTAACGAAAACCGAATACCGAAAAGCAGACCGTTATTTCGGTCTGCTTTTTAAGTATGGGCTCAGAAACGCGGAGCGGGCTGTTAAGCCCGCTCCCGCGATTTGCCGCGACGCTTTACACGTGCCAGATATTATTTGCGTACTCCGCGATGGACCGGTCGGCGGCGAAGTGGCCGCTCTTTGCTATGTTTATAAGCGACATGCGGTTCCAACGCTCGGGGTCGCGGTAAGCCTGCTCCGCGAGCTGGTGCGCCGCGGTGTAGCTCGGAAGGTCCGCAAAGAGGCGGTAGGTATCGTCGTTCAGGAGCGAGTGGACGATGTCCGCATACCCCTCGCCCGCGACGAAGCCGCTCCGCATGAAGTCAACGATGCGCTTGAGCATCGCGTTCGACTCGTACATCGCGATGGGATGGTAGCCGCCCGCGGCGAGCTGCGCCGCCTCGTCCGCGCTCATGCCGAAGATGAACATATTCTCACGGCCGGCGAGCTCGCACATCTCGACGTTTGCACCGTCCATGGTGCCTATCGTGAGCGCGCCGTTCATCATGAACTTCATGTTGCCGGTGCCGCTCGCTTCCTTGCCGGCAAGGGAGATCTGCTCGGAGAGCTCGCTTGCGGGCATAAGGCGCTCCGCGAGGGAGACGTTGTAGTTCTCGAGGAACGCCACGCGGATATAGCGGCTCGCGTCCGGGTCGGAGTTTATCATCTGTGCGACGTCGTTTATCATCTTGATTATGCGCTTTGCGACGTAGTAGCCGCTCGCCGCCTTCGCGCCGAAAATGAAGGTGCGCGGCTGAAGGTCGCCCGCGTTGCCGTCCTTTATCTTCAGGTAGAGGTAGAGGATGTGCATGACGTTCATGAGCTGACGCTTGTACTCGTGCAGACGCTTCGCCTGCACGTCGAACATCGAGTCCGGGTCGACCGTAACGCCGCAGTTGCGCTTGATTATATCCGCCATCTGCACCTTGTTCGCGTGCTTTATCTCGGCGAGGCGACGAAGCACCTGCTTGTCGTCCGTATACTTCAGAAGGCCGCTGAAGAGCGAGGCGTCGGTCTTCCAGTTCTCGCCTATAAGCTCGTCGATGAGCGAGGCGAGGCGCGGGTTTGCCTGACCGAGCCAGCGGCGGTGGTCTATGCCGTTCGTGACATTCTCTATCTTTCCGGGGAACATCCTGTTCGCGTCGGCAAAGACGTTGTTTTTCAGTATGTCGGTGTGCAGAGCCGAAACGCCGTTTATCTTGTGGCAGCCGGCTATGCAGAGGTTCGCCATGCGCACCTGTCCGCCGTAGAGTATCGAGAGCGCGCTTTTCTTTGCGGGGTCGCCGCCGAAGCGCGCCTCGATGTCCAGGTCGAAGCGGCGGTGTATCTCGGCGATTATGTCGTATATGCGCGGAATGAGCATCTGCATGATGTTCTGCGGCCAGCACTCGAGCGCCTCCGGCAGGACGGTGTGGTTCGTGTAGCAGACCGACTGCGAGACGATGCTCCACGCGCGGTCCCAGTCATAGCCGTGCTCGTCGAGGAAGATGCGCATGAGCTCGGGTATGGCAAGCGTCGGATGCGTGTCGTTTATCTGGAGGACGTGCTTCTTGTGGAAGTTGGAGAGCGTGCCGTACTGCTCGAGGTGCTTCTTCACGATGTCCTGCACGGTGGCGGAGACGAAGAAGTACTGCTGACGGAGGCGAAGCATCTTTCCCTCGAAGTGATCGTCCGACGGGTAGAGGCACTTCGTCAGCACCTCCGCCATGGCGCGCTTCTGCACGGCCTGGAGATACTGGCCCTGCGTAAACAGACCCATGTCCATATCGTCCTCTACGCGCGCGCTCCACAGGCGGAGACGGTTGACGGTATCGGTAGCGTAGCCGCTTATCAGCATATCGGAGGGGCTCGCGATTATCTCGCTTGCGTCGTGATACACCGGCGTCATCTTATCGCCCGACCACTTGTACTCGACCGTGCCGCCGAAGCGGACAGTGTAGCTGTCGGCATAGTTGCGGATGAGCCACACGTCGTCAACGTCGAGCCACTTGTCCGGCAGCTCCTCCTGCTCGTTATTTATAAACTTCTGACGGAAGAGACCGTATTCGTACAGGAGCGAGTAGCCGGTCGCGGGCAGGCCACGGGTCGTCATCGCCTCGAGGTAGCAGGCGGCGAGACGACCGAGGCCGCCGTTGCCGAGCGCCGCGTCGGTCTCTATCTCGAAGAACTCCGCCGGGTTGAAGCCGAGGTCACGCAGCGCGTCCTCGATTATGTCGAGCATGCCGAGGTTGTAGGCGTTCTTCTCAAGCGAGCGGCCGAGCAGGAACTCGAGCGACAGGTAGTGGACCTGCTTTGCCTCGGTCTTTTCGGTGCGGTTGTCAGCATCGACGAGCCGTGCGGCCATTATATCGCGCATGACGAGCGCGCAGGCCTTGAACACCTGTATCGGCGCCGCCTCGCGCGGCTCACATCCGAAGTTCAGGCGCAGTTTTTCTTTGAGCGCCTCAGTAACTTCACTGCGTACTATTTCGTTGGTTGCCATTATGTTCTTCCCCTCTCTTTTCGGAGCGCAAGCCGCTCCGGGCAAAGTCACAAGCCTCTATATTATACAGGATTTTTCAAAAATGTACACACCCTTTCCCGCAAAAAAACAGAAAATTTTTGCGGAAGGCGTGTTGAAAGCCCTCCGAATGCAAACAATGTAATATTTGGCACATATCGGCCGCCCGAACGCGCGAAAAATCTTGCCCCGCAAATTGAACTTGCCCGCAATATATGTTATAATGATGTAACCATTCCATAAAGGCTTTTTGAGGTGAAACCCTTGCAGGACATATCAAAGATAAGGAACTTTTCGATAGTCGCGCACATCGACCACGGCAAGAGCACGCTCGCGGACCGTCTGCTCGAGATGTGCGGCGCCGTCGCGGAGCGCGACATGGAGGACCAGCTGCTCGACAACATGGAGCTTGAGCGCGAGCGCGGCATCACGATAAAAGCGCGCGCCGTCCGCCTCTCCTACACCGCGTCGGACGGAGAGACCTACGCCCTCAATCTCATCGACACTCCCGGCCACGTTGACTTCAACTACGAGGTGAGCCGGTCGCTAGTCGCGTGCGAGGGGGCTCTGCTCGTCGTGGACGCTTCGCAGGGCATCGAGGCGCAGACGCTCGCGAACACCTACCTCGCCATAGACGCGGGGCTCGAGGTGCTGCCCGTAATAAACAAGATAGACCTCCCCGCGGCCGACCCCGACCGCGTCGCGCACGAGATAGAGGACGTCATCGGCATTCCCGCGCTCGACGCGCCGCGCGTGAGCGCCAAGACCGGCCTCGGCATGGAGGCGGTGCCGGAGTATATCGTGCATAACATCCCCGCGCCCACGGGCGACCCGTCCGCACCGCTCCGCTGTCTGATATTCGACAGTCAGTACGACCCGTACAAGGGCGTCATCGTCTACCTCCGCGTGACCGACGGCACCCTCCGCACCGGCGACCGCGTTTTGATGATGCAGTCCGGCGCGGAGTACGATGTCGTGGAGTGCGGCGTGCTCGGCGCGCGGAACCTCGTCCCGACGGGCGAGCTCGACCCCGGCGAGGTCGGATATCTCACCGCCTCGATAAAGAACGTGCGCGACTGCGAGGTGGGCGACACCGTCACCCACGCCGGCGCGCCCGCGCCGGAGGCGCTTCCCGGCTACCGCAAGGTGCAGAGCATGGTCTTCAGCGGCGTGTACCCCGCCGACGGCGCAAAGTATCCCGACCTGCGCGACGCGCTTGAGAAGCTCCGCCTCAACGATGCGTCGCTCACCTTCGAGCCGGAGAGCTCGGCGGCGCTCGGCTTCGGCTTCCGCTGCGGCTTTCTCGGCCTGCTTCACATGGAGGTCATTCAGGAGCGGCTCGAGCGCGAGTTCTCGCTCGACCTCATCACGACGGCGCCGTCCGTCAGCTACAACATCCACCTCACCGACGGCACCGAGAAGATGATACAGAACCCGCTCGACTTCCCGGACGGTACCACCCTCGACTACGCCGAGGAGCCGTTCGTGAAGGCAAGCATCATCTCCCCGCCCGAATACACCGGCGCGATAATGGAGCTCTGTCAGGAGCGGCGCGGCGTCTACCGTGACATGACCTATCTCGACGCGACGCGCGTCGAGCTCCACTACGACCTTCCGCTCGGCGAGATAATTTACGACTTCTTCGACGCATTAAAGAGCCGCACACGCGGCTACGCCTCGCTCGACTACGAGATAAGCGACTTCCGCAAGAGCGACCTTGTCAAGCTCGACATCCTGCTGAACGGCGACATCATTGACGCGCTCAGCTTCATCGTCCACAAGGACAAGGCGTACCCCCGCGCGCGGAAGATATGCGAAAAGCTCAAGGACAACATTCCGCGCCAGCTCTTTGAGATACCGGTTCAGGCGGCGATAGGCGGCAAGATAATCGCGCGAGAGACGGTAAAGGCGCTCCGCAAGGACGTCCTCGCGAAGTGCTACGGCGGCGACATCACCCGCAAGAAGAAGCTCCTCGAGAAGCAGAAGGAGGGCAAGAAGCGCATGCGCACCTTCGGCACGGTCGAAGTGCCGCAGGAGGCGTTCATGGCGGTTCTGAAGCTCGATGAGGACTGACGCCGCACGCCGCAGCGGTCCCGGCGCGCCGCTCGGCCTATACATACACATTCCTTTCTGCCGCCGCAAATGCGCCTACTGCGACTTCTACTCGCTCGAGCGCGCGGACGACGCGGCGCTCATGGATCGCTACCTCGCGGCGCTCCTCCGTCAGATGGAGGAGACCGCCGCCACGATAGCAAACCCGGTGGACAGCGTCTACATCGGCGGCGGTACGCCGACCGTCTTCGGCGCGGACAGGCTCGCGAAAATACTCGACCTCGTCTCGCGCCGCTTCGAGCTTACGAAGCTCGCCGAGATAACCTGCGAGGCAAACCCCGAGTCCTCCGACAAAAAGCTCCTTAAACGCCTGAGAAAGGCGGGCGTGAATCGCGTGTCCTTCGGCGTGCAGAGCGCGTGCGACGCGGAGCTGAAGTCCCTCGGACGGCTTCACGACTTCGAGGGCGCGAAGGCCGCCGTCGAGGCGGCGCGGAGCGCCGGAATAACGAACATCAGCATCGACCTCATGTACGGCATAGAAGGACAGACGCAGGAGAGCTGGGCTCGGACGCTCAACGCGGCGGTCGCCCTCGAGCCGCGCCACATCTCGGCCTACGGGCTCAAGGTGGAGCCCGGAACGCCGCTCGCCCGCCGTGCGGGCGTCGGCGAGGTCTTCCTTCCGTCGGACGACACGCAGGCGGACATGTACGAGACCGCCTGCCGCGTCCTCTCGCTCGCGGGCTACCGCCACTACGAGATCTCCAACTGGGCGCTTCCCGGCTATGAGAGCCGCCACAACCTCCGCTACTGGTGGCTCGAGCCGTACTGCGGCTTCGGAGCCGCCGCGCACTCGGACTGCTTCGGAGTCCGCAGCGCCGCGCCGCGCGACATTGAGCGGTACATAGAAGCGGTGGAGAGCGGCGGCGAGGTCTTTGAGGACTATGACCGCATCCCCGACTCGGAGCGCGCGTTCGAGTACGTCATGCTCGGCCTCCGCACCTCGGACGGCGTCTCGAAGCGCCGCCTCACAAACGTCTACCGTCTCGACCCCGACTCCGCAAGGGACGAGCTTGACTCGCTCGCTCGGGCGGGGCTCGTCGAGGACCTGCCGGACTCCGTCCGGCTCACCGAAAAGGGCTTCCTGCTCTCGAACACGCTTATCCTGCGGATATTCGACAGTCTGAAGCCTCTGCGCAGTCCGTTTGCAAAGGAGCAAAGATGATAACCCCCGACCCCCGCAAATACGCCGGCACGGCTGAGGAACAGTCTTCCCCGGGAAATACCGAAGTCACGTCCGCCGAGGCGGTCTCCGTCCTCGCGGAGGACTCGGCGCGCCCCGGCGCGGCCGTGGGAACGGTCTCCGCGCCGGAGGCTCCGTCCGGGGAGAAGCGCCGGCGGTCTTTCTTCCGCCGGTTCCCGAACGTCCGCCGCTTTGCGGAGGCGCTTCTGATACTCGGCGCGGCTATACTCGCGGCGGCCGTGATGAGCCGTTACCCCGAGTGGATATCGACGCGCTATGTCCGCTTCTCCCGCGCGGCGCAGCACGTCCTCGGCTCGATATTCGGCATATTTCCGTTTTCGTTTGTCGAGCTTCTGCTGTACGCCGCGCTGCTCGCCGTACCGTGCGGCGCCGTGGCGCTCATAGTCCTTGCAAGGAAGCGCGGGGGCGGTGTGAAACGCCTCGCGCGCTGGCTCTCGCATACGTCGTGCATGGCGGCCTCGATGCTCGCGGTGTTCATACTCACATGGGGCGTCAACTACTACTCGGCGGGTCTCGGGTACTCGCTCGGGCTCGACGTTCACGAGCGCCCGGCGGAGACGCTCCGCGCCGCGCTCGAGGAGATAACGCTCGACCTCGCGGAGGCGGAAGCCGAGCTTCCGAAGGACGCGGGCGGCGAGATAGTCTGGCCGTCCTTCTCGGAGCAGAGCGACATCGCGCGCGAGGCGTGGCGGGAGCTTGCGGGGTCCGAGCCGTACTTCGCGGGAGCGTCCCCCGTCCGCGTGAAGCCGGTCGCGGCGAGCCGCGCGCTCAGCTATATGGGGCTCACCGGCATCTTCGTCGCCTTCACCGGCGAGGCAAACGTGAACCGCGACTTCCGCGACTCCGGGCGGATATTCACGATGGCGCACGAGCTCGCGCACTCGCTCGGATGCGCCGCCGAGAACGAGGCAAACTTCGCCGCCTACCTTGCCTGCCGAGGAAGCTCCTCGCCCTACGCCCGTTACTCCG
Organism: uncultured Clostridia bacterium; assembly: GCA_947593925.1. Lineage (GTDB taxonomy): Bacteria > Bacillota > Clostridia > Oscillospirales > JAAYOS01 > CANRIN01. Next base: position 47,419 of record CANQDU010000009.1, read on the forward strand.
GGCTTCTCTCGGCGTTCGTCTACTGCTACAATCAGCTCGTCGGCGTAGACCGCGAAGCGGCGTTCGAGTGCTGGTACATGCTCCCGGAGAGCGTAGTGGACGAGCTCCACGCGCGGAATGCGTACTGGCAGAGCTTCGAGGGGGAGATAAAGAAGGCCGCCACCGCCGTCAACGACGGCTACTTAAAGACGATGGCACAGCCCTCCGGCGTGAAGAGCTACGGCGAGGTCGTCGATCTCATTCTCGCGGACTACGACGCGCGGCACTGACCGTCCGCCGCCGGCTTACGATTTGCTATTAACCGCCGTCCGAACGGCGCAAGAAAGGAAGGGAACTCTATGGACTTTTTCAAAAATCCGAAGAAGGCGAGCTTCTACAACGGCAACTGGATGTACGAACCGGGCATCGTCCCGACCTTTGCCGAGAGCGTCACGACCCACACGTTTGAGGGCGGCGCGCTCACCCTCTTCACCTCGCCCTCGCCGAACGCCTCGCGCGGCGGCCTCGGCGGGCCGATGCTCACGGTAAAGCTCACCTCGCCGGCAAGGAACGTCATCGGCGTAGAGGTAACCCACTTCCGTGGCGAGGCGAAGCACGGCCCGGACTTCGAGCTCGGCGGCGAGCAGACCTCCCCCGAGCTGCGCGAGGAGGAAAATCTTCTCGTCTATCGCACGGGCGAGCTTGAGGCGCGGATAGTCCGCCACGGCGGATACATGGGCTGGAACATGGAATTTGTCGGCGGTGGGAAGACTCTCACCTCCTCCGCCGCGCGGAGCGCGGCCTATTTCTACGACAGCAAAAGCGGCGCGGGATACACCTCCCAGCAGCTCGAGATAGGCGTCGGCGAGTGCATATACGGTCTCGGCGAGCGCTTCGGCCCGCTCGTGAAGAACGGTCAGTCGATCGATATGTGGCAGGCGGACGGCGGCACCGGCTCGGAGCAGGCGTACAAGAACGTCCCGTTCTACCTCTCTAACAAGGGCTACGGCGTGTTCGTCGATTCCCCCGCCGACATCAACTTCGAGGTCGGCACGGTGAAGGTCGAGCGCGTCATGTTCACGGCGGAGAGCGAGACGCTCCGCTACTTCGTGATATACGGCGCGAAGCCGGCGGACGTGCTCGAGCGCTATACCCTGCTCACCGGACGTCCCGCGCTCCCGCCCGCGTGGAGCTTCGGGCTCTGGCTCTCCACGTCCTTTACCACCGACTACGACGAGGCTACCGCCACCTCCTTCATCAACGGCATGGCCGAGCGGGACATCCCGCTCTCGGTCTTCCACTTCGACTGCTTCTGGATGCGCGGCAACCACTGGACCGACTTCGTGTGGGACCCGGAGATGTTCCCCGACCCCGAAGGTATGCTCCGCCGCTACCACGAGAAGGGTCTGAAGATCTGCGTCTGGATAAACCCCTACATCGCCCAGCAGTCCCGCCTGTTTGACGAGGGTATGGCGAACGGCTACCTCCTGAAGAAGGAGGACGGCTCGGTCTGGCAGACCGACCTCTGGCAGAGCGGCATGGGCATAGTCGATTTCACGAACCCCGCCGCCTGCGAGTGGTACGCGGGATACCTCCGCGAGATGATGCGGATGGGCGTGGACTGCTTCAAGACCGACTTCGGCGAGCGCATACCCGTAAAGGGCGTAAAGTGGTTCGACGGGAGCGACCCCGTCCGTATGCACAACTACTACACCGAGCTGTATAACCGCACCGTCTTCCGCGCGATAGAGAGCGAGCGCGGCATCGGCGAGGCGGTCGTGTTCGCCCGCTCCGGGACCGCCGGGACGCAGAAGTACCCCGTCCACTGGGGCGGCGACAACGCCGGCAACTATCCTTCCATGGCGGAGACTCTGCGCGCGGGACTGTCGCTCGCGGTGTCCGGCTACGGCTTCTGGAGCCACGACATAGGCGGCTTCGAGGCCACGGCGCCCGCCGACCTCTACAAGCGCTGGTGCGCGTTCGGACTGCTGTCGAGCCACTCCCGCCTGCACGGCTCGTCGAGCTACCGTGTGCCGTGGAGCTTTGACGAGGAGGCGAGCCGTGTGCTCCGCCGCTTCGTCCGCCTCAAGAACAGCCTCATGCCCTACATCTACGAGCACGCGATCGAGGCGCACGAGACCGGCGTGCCGGTCATCCGTCCGATGGCGTTCGAGTTCCCGGACGACCCCGCCTGCGCCTACCTCGACCGGCAGTATATGCTCGGGCGCGATCTCCTCGTCGCGCCGGTGTTCAGCCCGGACGGCACGGCGGAGTTCTACGTCCCGCAGGGCGAGTGGAGGAGCCTCCTCGACGGGAAGAAGTACGAGGGCGGCAGATGGTACAAAGAGACCTTCGACTACTTCTCCCTGCCGCTGCTCGTCCGTCCCGGCGCGGTGATACCGGTCAGCAGCACCAAGACCCGCCCGGATTACGACTACACCGACTCGCTCACGCTCGTTGTAAACCTTCCCGGGGACGGCACGGCGTCCCGCGAGATACCGAACGTCACCGGCGTCCGCGACGCGCTTGTCACCGTCACGCGCGAGGGCGGCAAGCTCACAGTCTCCGCGACGAAGCCGCTCACGGGTCTCACGGCGGAGATAGACGGCGCGAAATATCGGTGCGAAGGACTTACGACAACGATAAATCCGTAAAACACAAAAAGAGAAGGGGACGGCTTCCGCCGTCCCCTTCCTGTTGTCTTTTTTGGCTGCCCGCGCTCATTCCTCCGCGGCCTCGACCGCGTCGCGCATGGCGGCGGCGCCGCTCTCCGCCGAGTGGATCATCGACATCACGGAGTTTGCCGCCTGCGGCCAGTTCTTTAAGAGCAGGTCGTGCGAGAGCGGGTCGAGCTGCGCCTCGCGGCGGTCAAGCTCCGCCTCGAGCGAGCTCATGGACATCTGCATCCTCGCCGCTATGACCCGTCGCGACTCCCGCCTGTCGAGCGCGAAGAACCTGTCCGGCTCGCTGCCGCAGTGCTCATATATCTCGCGGAAAATGCCGTACACCGTCGAGGCGAGGACGTTGTAACAGCCGCTGAGCAGAGCCTGACTGCCTGTCTTTCCGACTATGTCGAAAAGGACGCTCATGGCGTTCGAGAGCACCTTCTTCGAGAACATCGCCGCCGCCGAGCCGCGCAGACGGTTGTCGCTCGCGGCGCTGACGTCGAAATACTCGGTCGGGTCGACGTCCGACCCGTCGCGCGACTGCGTCCTGCCGAGCAGGAAGTCCGCGCTCACGCCGTAGTAGTCGGCGGCGAGCGCGACAAACCTCAGACCCGGCTCGCGCAGTCCGCGCTCGTAGTGGCTGAGCAGCGCCTGGGAAACTCCCAGCTCCGCCGCCGCTTCCTTCTGGCTCACGCCCTTTTCCTTGCGCAGCAGCGAAAGCGTGCGCGGAAAATCCGAATTCTGTACCGACAATTTCTCCGACTCTCCCTTGCCTCATTTATGCGTATATGCATACGCGCGGCGCATCCCCTCGCCCGCGGCGCCAAAGTGTCAAAAACATTACGTCTATTATAAAACTGTTTTGCCGATTTGTAAAGGACAAAATCCGCCTCATTCAGACGGAATTTTAGTCCTTGTGTTGTTCTGCCGCGTGTGATACAATATAGACAAGGTATGCGGCGTTCCCGCATAAATCCCGACAAAGACGAAAGGAAGCTGTAAATATGGAACAGATGAAGGTTTTGGTAGAGGGCTCCGCCCGTCACGTACATGTCACCACCGAGGATCTCGCCAAGTTGTTCGGCGAGGGCTACGAGCTCCACTTCAAGCGCGCGCTGAGCCAGCCCGGCCAGTACCTCTCCGAGGAGAAGGTCACTCTCGAAGGCCCGCGCGGAAAGATCGAGCGCGTCTCGATACTCGGCCCCGTCCGCAAGGCTTCGCAGGTCGAGGTAAGCTTTACCGACGCGCGCGCGCTCGGCGTCACCCCGCCCGTCCGTGAGAGCGGCGACCTCGCCGGCTCCGCGCCGATAAAGGTCATCGGTCCGAACGGCTCGATAGACCTCCCGGAGGGCTGCATAGTCGCAAAGCGCCACATACATATGACCCCCGAGGACGCCGAGAAGTACGGCTTTGCGGATAAGGAGACCGTCTGCGTCCGCGTCGAAGGCGAGCGCGCGCTCGTGTTTGACGAGGTCGTCATCCGCGTGAGCCCCAGCTTCAGCCTCGCCATGCACATCGACTTTGACGAGGGCAACGCCTGCTGCCTCGGAAGCGAGACCTACGGCACCGTCATAAAGAAGTAACACGGCTCGCAGGTACTCAGCGGAACTATAAAGATATTTTGGAGGTGTCGGTATGGCGGAAAACACATCCCGACGTAAAAAGGACACGGCCGCGCCAGAAAAAGCGGCCGAAAAGAAAACAGCAAAAAAGCCTGCCGAAAAGCCGGCAAAGAAGCCCGCGGAGAAGAGCCGCGCGGCGATCCGCCGCGAGCTCGGCGACCACATCTACCTCTTCCACGAGGGAAGCGAGTGCGCCGCCTACGAGTGGCTCGGCGCGCATCCGCACACCGAGCGCGGCGCGGAGGGGTACATATTCCGCGTCTGGGCGCCGAACGCCGTGAGCGTCTCTGTGATAGGCAGCTTCAACGAGTGGGACCGAGCGGCGCATCCCATGAAGCGCACGAAGGAGGATCCCGAGGTCTGGGAGGCCTTTGTGCCCGGCGCGCAGACCTACGACGCATACAAGTTCTCGATAGAGACGAAGCGCGGGGACGTGATAGACAAGTGCGACCCCTACGCCTTCCATGCCGAGACCCGCCCCGCGAACGCTTCCAAGCTCTATCCGATAGACGGCTGTCACAAGTGGGGCGACGGCGCTTGGATGAAGAAGCGCGCCTCCTCGAACCTCCTCGACCGGCCGATGAGCATCTACGAGATGCACCTCGGCTCCTGGAAGAAGGTCTCCCCCGGCGCGGACGGGCAGTTTTACAGCTACGGCATGATAGCGGACGACCTCATCCCCTACCTCAAGGAGACCGGCTTCACGCACGTCGAGTTCATGCCCGTCATGGAGCACCCGCTCGACGCGAGCTGGGGCTATCAGGTCACCGGCTACTTCGCCGCGACGAGCCGCTTCGGCACCCCCGCCGACCTCATGGACCTCATCGACAGGCTCCACAGGGCGGGCATCGGCGTCATACTCGACTGGGTGCCGGCGCACTTCCCGCGCGACGGCCACGGCCTTGTCGATTTCGACGGCACCGGACTGTACGAGGGCGAGGACGTTCAGATGCGCGAGCACCCGGACTGGGGCACCCGCATTTTCGACTACGGACGCACCGAGGTCCGCTCCTTCCTGCTCTCGAGCGCCGACTTCTGGCTCAACTGCTTCCACGCCGACGGGCTTCGGCTCGACGCGGTGGCGAGTATGCTCTACCTCGACTACGGCCGCCGGGACGGTCAGTGGAAGGCCAACAAGTACGGCGGCAATGAGAACCTCGAGGCGGTCTCGATGCTCCGCAAGCTCTCTGAGGTCATGTTCGCGCGCCACCCCGACGTGGCGCTGATAGCCGAGGAGTCTACCGCGTGGCCGATGGTCACAAAACCCCCGCACGACGGCGGCCTCGGCTTCAACCTCAAGTGGAACATGGGCTGGATGAACGACATGATGCACTACGCCGCTCTCGACCCGTACTTCCGTCAGTTCAACCACAAGGACATAACCTTCTCGTTCATGTACGCCTTCAGCGAGAATTTCCTGCTGCCGGTGTCGCACGACGAGGTCGTTCACGGAAAGCGGTCGCTGCTCGACAAGATGCCCGGCGAGTACGAGCAGAAGTTCGCGGGCGTCCGCGCGTTCCTGCTCTACATGTTCGCGCACCCCGGCAAGAAGCTGCTCTTCATGGGTCAGGAGTTCGGTCAGTTCATCGAGTGGAACTTTGAGAACGGGCTCGACTGGCTGCTGCTCGACTTTGACCGTCACGCGAAGCTGAAGAACTTCGTCTCGGCGCTGAACGCCTTCTACAAGGCGCACCCCGCGATGTGGGAGATCGACTTCTCGTGGGACGGCTTCGAGTGGATATGCCACGACGACTTCCAGGCGAACACCGTCTCCTTCCTCCGCCGCGACAGAGACGGCCGCGAGCTCATCTTCGTGATAAACTTCTCGCCGATGGAGCGGGACGGCTACCGCGTCGGCGTGCAGGACAGCGGCGTCTACACCGAGGTCTTCAACACCGACCGCGAGGAGTTCGGCGGCGACGGGGCGCACATCAACTCCGAGCCGATATACTCCTCCTCCGCGCCGTGCCACGAGCGCGAGCATTCGCTCGAGATAAAGCTCCCGCCGCTCGGCGGCGTCGTGCTGAAGCTCGACCGGAAGCTCAAGAAGGACAAAAAGTAAAACTTCGCGGGAAATCGTGCGGGCTTCGCCGCGAAACTCTGCGAGGCGTTTATTGCAAATAAACAGGCGTCCCTGCCGTCGGCAGGGACGCCTGTTTTGTGCTTGTGTGAAAGATGCGGCGGATTTCCCCGGCTCTGCCCGTGTCGTTTGCAAATTCTTTTTGTCGAATTTGCAGAAAAGTATCGACAAGGGCAGAGGAATATGGTATAATTTAACCAATGTGGGGGCCGTGCCTCTTTTTGGCGGCGCCGCAAAGGCGGCGGAGTCCCCTTTTGACAGATAAAAGGAGGTATAAGCATGGGTCAGGGCAAAGAATGTGTGGCAATGATCCTCGCGGGCGGACAGGGCTCGCGCCTGTATGTGCTTACGACTAAGGTGGCAAAGCCCGCCGTGCCGTTCGGCGGAAAGTACAGGATAATCGACTTTCCCCTTTCCAACTGCACCAATTCCGACATAGACACCGTCGGCGTGCTCACGCAGTATCGCCCGCAGGAGCTGAACGCATACATAGGCAACGGCCAGCCGTGGGATCTCGACCGTGAAAACGGCGGCGTCCACGTCCTCCAGCCGTACATGACCGGCTCCACCGGCGAGTGGTACAAGGGTACCGCGAACGCCATCTATCAGAATATGGACTTCATCGAGCAGTACGACCCGAAGTATGTCGTCATCCTCGGCGGAGATCATATATACAGGATGGACTACTCCAAGATGCTCGACCAGCACAAGAGCCACAACGCGGCGGCGACCATCGCCGTGCTCGAGGTTGAGTGGGAGGAGGCCAGCCGCTTCGGCATCATGAGCGTCGATGAGAACGACAATATCATCGAGTTTGCCGAAAAGCCGAAGGAGCCGAAGTCGAACCTCGCCTCGATGGGCATATATATATTCACGTGGGCGAAGCTCCGCGATTACCTCACGCGCGACGAGGCCGACCCGAACTCCAAGAACGACTTCGGCGGAGACATCATCCCCGCGATGATAGCCGCCGGAGAGACCGTCGTCGCGCACCGCTTCGACGGATACTGGAAGGACGTCGGCACGATAAACAGCCTGTGGGACGCGAACATGGATATGCTCATAAATCCCCAGCTGGATGCGTTCGGCGCGAACTGGAAGATATACACCCGCAACCCCACCGCCCCGCCGCACTACATCTCGCGCGAGGCGCACGTCGAGCATTCGATAATCCCCGAGGGCTGTGAGATATACGGCCGTGTCGAAAACTCGGTGCTTTTCCACAGCGTCACGGTCGAGAAGGACGCGGTCGTGCGCTACTCGGCGGTCATGCCGGGCGCCGTCATAGACGAGGGGGCGGTAGTCGAATACGCCATCGTCGCCGAGGGCGCGCACATCCACGCCGGAGCGCACGTCGGCGGCGACCCGCAGTCGGTCGATCCGGACAAGTGGGGCATCGCGGTCATCGCCGCGGACGTGAACATCGGCGAGAACGCCGCCGTGCCCGCGGGCAAGATGATAGACAGCGACATCGAGGCAAAGGAGGGCAAGTAAGATGAAAAATCTCCACGGTATAATCTTCGGATACGTCGGCGATGCGGGGCTCGGCGAGCTTGGCGAGACCCGTACCGCGCCGTCCATACCCTTCGGCTCACGCTACCGCATAATCGACTTCATTCTCTCCGCCATGACCAACGCCGGCATCACCGACATCGGCGTCGTGCTCGAGGAGAGGTATCAGTCGCTGCTCGACCACCTCGGGTCGGGCAAGACGTGGGATCTCGTGCGCAAGCGCGGCGGTCTCAAGCTGCTGCCTCCGTTCGGCATGGGTCACACGCACTCGAGCGCCGCGTACCTCGGCCATATAGACGCGCTCGACAACATCCGCACCTATCTCGCGAGGATACGCGAGGACTACATCGTCCTTGCGGACGCGATGCTCGTGTCGAGCTTCGACCTCTCGAAGGCATACGAGTACCACCTCTCCACCGGCGCAGACATCACCTGCATCTGCGCGGCGGACGACAGGTTCCTCCAGCCCCGCGTCCGCTTCACGCTCGACGATACGGGGCGCGCCGTGGACGTCAAGAAGGGCGCGAAGGACGGCGAAGGATACGTCGGCGTCGGCGTATACATCCTCTCGCGCGAGCTTCTGCTGAAGCTTGTGGACGAGTGCGTCGCGCACGCGCAGTACAGCTTTACCGACGGGGTGCTCCTCGCGCGGCACGACACGCTGAAGATAATGGGCTACGTCGTGCACGACTTTGTCGCGCGGCCGGACACCACCCGTCTCTACTACGACACGAGCATGGAGCTCTTCCGGCGCGAGGTCCGCCGCGACCTCTTCCCCGCCGACCGCCCGGTACTCACGAAGGTGCTCGACGAGGCGCCCACCTACTACTCCTCCGACGTGGAGGTGAGCAACTGCCTCGTCTCGGACGGGTGCTACATCGAGGGCGACCTCGAGAACTGCATCATCTTCCGCGGCGTCAAGATAGGCAAGGGCGCGAAGCTGCGCGGCTGCATACTCATGCAGAACGCCATCGTGGGCGAGGGCGCGGAACTCACCTGCGTCATAGCCGACAAGGACACCGAGATAGCCGCCGGCCGCAAGCTCACGGGTCACGAGAGCTATCCCATCATAATCGCCAAGGGCTCCAAGGTGTAAGATCCGTCCCACGGCGCTTTCCCGCTTAAATCGGCTGCGCCGTCGGCCTGCAATATTTCAAGGAAAGGAGCATTCTATATATGAAAGTCCTGTTTATCACCTCCGAAGCCGCTCCGTTTGCAAAGAGCGGCGGACTCGGAGACGTCGCCGGTTCGCTTCCCGAAGCGCTGAACATGCCCGGCTGCTCCTGCCGCGTCGTCATGCCCCTCTACGGCTCGATCAAGGAGGAGTGGCGCAAGCAGATGACCTACGAGAAGAACTTCTACGTCACCCTCGGCTGGCGCAAGGTCTACTGCGGCATCTTCACGCTGAAGTACCGCAATACCGTCTTCTACTTCCTCGACAACGAGTACTACTTCAAGCGCGAGAGCCTCTACGGCCACTTTGACGACGGCGAGCGTTTCGCCTTCTTCAGCCGCGCCGCCGCCGAGCTTCTCTGGCAGATAGACTGGCGGCCGGATATCCTTCACTGCAACGACTGGCAGACCGCGCTCGTGCCGATATACCTCCACGACATGATGGGTATGGACGGCTCGCTCGCGGACATCAAGACGCTGTTCACCATCCACAACATCGAGTATCAGGGGCGCTACGGGCGCGAGCTCCTCACCGACCTCTTCGGTCTCAACGAGGGCTGGTACACCTCCGGCAGGCTCGAGTATGACCACGACATTCTTCTGATGAAGGGCGCCATGCTCACCGCGGACGCTGTAAGCACCGTCTCGCCGACCTACGCCGAGGAGCTGCGCTATCCCTACTACGCCTACGGTCTCGACGGCGTCGTGAACGTCATACGCGACCGCTTCACCGGCATACTCAACGGCATCGACATGGAGTCCTACGACCCCGAGACCGACGCCGCCATAGCGAAGAACTACACCGCAAAGGATATCTCGGGCAAGGCCGTCTGCAAGGCGGAGCTTCAGCAGTCGCTCGGCCTCGCGGTCGAGCCGGACACGCCGATAGTCGCGTGTGTCGGACGTCTCGTCGCGCACAAGGGCATGGATCTCGTCCTCGCGCGGATGGACGCCATCATGAGCCTCGGCGTGCAGTTTGTCATACTCGGAACGGGCGAGCAGGGCTACGAGCAGTTCTTCTCGAGTGCGGCGCAGCGCTACCCCGGCCGCATCGCGAGCTGCATCACCTTCTCGGATAGCCTGGCGCGGCGGATATACTCCGGCGCGGACATTTTCCTCATGCCCTCGCAGAAGGAGCCGTGCGGCCTCAGCCAGATGATAGCCATGCGCTACGGCACCATCCCGGTCGTTCGTGAGACCGGCGGCCTCAAGGACACCGTCGAGCCGTACAACGAGTTCGAGGGCACCGGCGCGGGCTTCACGTTTGCAAACTACAACGCGGACGAGATGGTCCACGTCCTGTGGCTCGCGACCCAGCTCTACCGCGACAACCGCGCCGAGTGGGAGAAGATGATGGTGCGCGACCTCGGCCGCGACTTCAGCTGGACGAAGAGCGCGCTTGAGTACCGCAAGCTCTACCGCGACATCACCGGCAAGCGCTGAACGTGCGGCAAAACGCAGCGAAGCTGTGGGTTTTGCGGGGGGTGCCCCGCACCCGTATAGCGGGGAAGCCCCGCGAGCATTCGCGGGGGGCGAGCCCGCGTCCCTAAGTGAGGCAGAGCCTCACCACCACCTTCGCGGGGCTGTGCCGTCCCGCACCCCTGCATTACTTTTTGCTCGCGCAAAAAGTAATCAAAAAGCGCGCTTAAGGGAGAGGGCTTTGCCCTCTCCCTTAAAAATCCCTCTCCCAATACAGACACAACACCATTACCCACATAACAGGACATACTCTGTATCCAACAAATCTATCATCACACCGGGTGAGTTTCCGGGGAGACCATCAAACTTTCCCACTTCATTCGACGACATCAAACAGTTCCTGCGTAGTAGATACAAAAATCCGGTCCTACGCTCACACCATAAGCGTAATGCAGAAGCTATCCCGAGAAAACGAAACTTTCGGTTCTAGTGGAAAGTTTGAGCGTGTACGCTTGTACTAAGCTACGTACTAATGTATGGCGTCGCAGAGCCTTTCCGATTAAGGAAAGAGGGGTCCAAAGGGGAGAAAACCGTTGGTTTTCTCCCCTTTGTGTGCTTTTTGGTTACTTTTTGCACAAGCAAAAAGTAACGCAGGGGTGCGGGGGCGCAATCCCCGCATGGCGCCGGTAGAGCTCCGCTCTACCAAGGACGCGGGGCTCGCCCCGCAGATTCCTGCGGGGCTTCCCCGCTAGGGGTGTGGGGGCACATGCCCCACATCTGCCGGTGAGGCTCAGCCTCACCTAGGGACGCGGGGCCCGCCCCCGCAAATGCTTGCGGGGTCTGCCCCGCTATATGGGTGCGGAGCAACACCCCCCGCCAAGCCCGCAGCTTTGCCGCGACTTACTTTACGACTATCACCCGTACCTTGCCGTTTGCCGTGTACACGTCGAACTTGTCGCTCTGCGCGCGGGCGGCGCTCACCATCTGGGGCACGCTCCCGCCGAAGTCGCTCGGCGACATGAAGCTGCCGACGCTCTCAATGAACACCTGCACGCCGGATGCTATCGGCACACGCTTTCCGTCTAGCTCGACCGCCGACGAGCCGGCGAAGCCGGCGCGGTCAATCGAATACTTTTCCTCGAGAGGCTTCGCCTCCAGCATACGCTCGTCCGTCTTGCCGGCGGCGCTTGTGTAATTTCCCTTCAGAACGCCCGCCCAGATATAGTAGTTCTGCTCGCCCACGCTCTCGCGCAGTCCGGCGGGCATTTGAAGCGACGGACGCGCCGGAGCCTCGGTGCTGCCGTTGGCGTTGTCAAGCGTTATCTCCCGCTCGGTAGTCATGACCTCGGTGGTGCCGACAAATCCGACCGATACGGACTCCGTGCTGTAGCTCATCCTGCCGTACTCGTAGCGGTCGCCGGTCACGTCTCCGAAGATGACGAGGTTCGCGCTGCCGTCCGAATTGCGCCCAACGTGGACGATGTCCTTCGCCGCGACGGTGTCCGCCGTGATGTCCGAGCGGGATATGCGTACCGGCAGGACTCCCGCCGCCGCGCGCTCGTACAGCGCGCAGTCGGGCGCGAGCGCTTCGCCGCCGAGGGTCATCTTCTCAAGGTCGAGATCCTTGCCCGGCGCGCTGTTCTTTACCGCGGACGCCTTCGGCTCGCCCTTGCCGTCTACCGAGACCTCAATGAGGTCGCCCGTCTCGATCTTTTCAAGCTTCATCGGGATCTCCGGCCCGCCGACAAACTGCACCGAGCTGCCGGTGTACATTCCGATAGCGCGGCTCCCGTCGGGAGCCTTCGCCCCGGCGACGCGCCCGTCCGCCGCAAAGAGCAGACAGAGGCGGGCGTTCGGCTCGAACGCCGCGACGCTCTCCTTCGCGCAGGGCGCGAGGTCAAGCATCTCGCCATAGACTCGTATTCTGCTCGGCGCGGCGCTGTTCGGGACGGCGTAGGTGTATACCGCGTTCAGCCGAAAGTCGCTCACCACGACCGAGCCGCCCGGAACGTAGCTCAGTACGTCGTATTCCGAAAGCGCGGAGAACTCAGTCTCCGCGCCGTTCTTGTATATCCTGACACCGCTCGGCGCTCCGAGCGCCGCGAGGACCGCGCTCTGCGTGTCCCCCGGCTCGTATACCGCCACCGACGCCTCTCCGTACAGGGCGACGACGCTCGTCACCCTGCCCCGGCTGTCCGTCTCGAGCCGCAGTGTGTCGCCGTAGCTCAGATCGTCGCGTATGGCGCCGAAGGTCGTGGCGCCGGCGTCCTCGCCGTCCTTATTCGCGTAGGCGGCAGTGTCCGCCGGGACCTTGTAAACCGTTCCGTCCACCGCCGTGACCTCGTCGCCGGAGTAGTAGGCGAAGGTTATCGTCACCGAGCTGCCGCTCTCCTCGAGCGCCTCGGCGCGGAGTATCGTGCCGCCGTCCTTCGAGAGCGTCACCTTGTATCGCCTGCCGACGTCGTCCCGTGTGAGACCCGCGGCGTTCGCGAACGTCCCCGAGTAGCCGTACAGCGAGACGCCGTCCGCGCTAACGTCGGCTATGACGGCGGAGGCTATCGTCTCGCCGATGAGGCCGTCAATGAGGTGCGTGCCGTCCGTCTTGGCGGCAAAGAGGGCGTTGTAGAAGATGCGCGCGCCGTCCGCCCTGGTCACCGGCTGTTTGGCGGAGAGAGTGACCCCTTCGCTGAGACCGCTCTGCGACGCTTTCGTGATATAGTCCGCGGGCCAGTTGAAGCCGACCGTCGCGTCGCTCCATCCGAGCGCGCGGAGGACTATCGTCACCGCCTCGCCGAAGTTTATGGTCGCGTTCGGACGGAAGTCGCCTTCGCTGTAGCCATTGACAAGCCCCAGTCCGCCGCTCTCCGTCTTCTTTGCGGCGTAGTTGATGTAGCCCGCCGCCCAGTGACCGCTCGTGACGTCGGTGAAAATGGTGTAGCCCGAGTAGAGCTCCGCCGCGTCCCCGCCGCCGAGCATCATCACGACGAGCTTCGTAAACTCCGCGCGGGTGAGGGCTTTGTCCGGACGGAAGGTTCCGTCCGCATAGCCGTCTATTATGTCAAGCTGCTGCAAGAGCTCCAGCTTTGCCGAGAGCTCGCCGGACGGCACGTCTCCGAACGCCGACGCCGCCGGCACAAGTCCCGCGACGAGCGCCGCCGCGAGCAGGAGCGAAATCAACCTCTTTTTCATCACTTTTCCTCCCTCATTACTCATTCCTCAGAGCTTCGACCGGCTGCAGGCGGCTCGCCCTTATCGCCGGGTAGACGCCGAAGCCCACGCCGAACGCCACGGACACAAGGAACGCCACCACAAGTATGTACACCGGCGGCGCGAGTATCGTGTCAAGGATGAGCTTACCCGCGACCACCGTTCCGATGCACCCCACTATCATGCCTATCAGTCCGCCCATCGTCGAGACCATCGACGCCTCGATGAGGAACTGCGTGATTATCGCCCTTCTGGGCGCGCCTATCGCCTTGCGTATGCCTATCTCGCGGGTGCGCTCGGTGACGGTGACGAGCATGATGTTCATTATTCCTATGCCGCCGACAAGCAGCGAAATTGCCGCTATCGACCCTAGCAGGACCGCCTGCTCCGCAAAGCCCTCGGTCTGGCTCGCCTGCCAGGAGCTGTTCGAGTAGACATCGACATAGCCGTTGTTCGTGTCTATCTTCGTCTCGAGGAAGGCGCGGATGCGTCCCATGGCCTCCTCTATTACGTCGCTCGACGCCGCCTTGACAAGGAACTCGTAGGACGACGAGCTGCTGCCGCTCGACTTGTTGACGCGCTTCTCGAGCGTGTAGGGCACGACGACGACGTTGTCCTGATACGACCCGCCGTACTCCTCGCTCACGCCCTTCGACGCATACACGCCTATGACGGTGTACTCGTCGCCCGAAATGGTTATCTTCTTGCCCACCGGGTCGGCGTAGTTGAAGAGGTCCGCCACGACCTTGCTGCCGAGCACGCAGACGCGGTTGAGCTTCTTCACGTCGAGATAGCTGATGTCGCGTCCCTTCTCTATGGTAAATCCCGCGCATATCGAGTAGGTGTCGCTTGCGAGGTAGATGTTAGGGTACTCCGCCTGCTTGGATTCGTAGCGGATGCTGTTGCTCCACGCGTATTTCTGCGGCGAAATGCCTATGACGAGCTCCGGCCCGAGCTCCGCGCAGAACTGCTGGAGCTCGTCGGTGAGGTCCGGCGTGCTGCCGTTCCACTGGTAGTAGTAGACCTCCACCTGGTTCGTACCCATCTTCTCGAACTGCTCCATAATGGCGTCCTGCTGCCCTTGGACTATCGAGACGAGGATTATGACCGCCGCGATACCGATTATGACGCCGAGCATCGTGAGAAAGCTCCGGCCCTTGTTCGAGCCTATGCTTTTTGCCGCCATCTTTACAGACTGTACAAACGTCATGCTCCCGCGCCCCCCTTCGTTCCGAGACCGAGCGGGTCGCCGTGGCTGCCGTCGTCGCCGTCGCGCTTGGAGTCATAGACTATCTTTCCGTCGAGCAGGCGGACGGTTCTGTCCGCCGCCTCGGCTATCTCGCGGTCGTGCGTTATCAGCACGACGGTCGAGCCCGCGGCGTGCAGCTCGCGGAGGATCTTCATGACGTCCTCGGTAGTGCGGCTGTCGAGGTTGCCGGTAGGCTCGTCGGCAAGTATCAGCGGAGGATTTGTTACTATCGCGCGCGCGATAGCCACGCGCTGCTGCTGGCCGCCGCTCATCTCCGCCGGACGGTGATGGGCGCGGTGGTCGATGCCGACCTTCTCAAGCGCCGCCCACGCGAGCTCCTCGCGGCTGCGGAGCAGCCGTTCGTCCCCGGCGGCGCCCTTCCTTGCGCGGGCGCCCGCGCCGGCGTATATCAGCGGCAGTTCAACGTTCTCAAGCGCCGTGAGCGCCGGTATCAGATTGAAGCCCTGGAAGATGAAGCCTATCTCGCGGTTCCGTATCCGCGAGAGCTCCACGTCCGAGAGGTCGCTCACGCGCTCGTCGTTTAAGTAGTACTCCCCGTAGGTGGGAAGGTCGAGACAGCCGAGGATGTTCATCATCGTGCTCTTGCCCGAGCCGGACGAGCCGATTATCGCGGTGAACTCCCCTCTGTCAATGTGCAGGCTCACTCCGTCGAGCGCCCGCACCTCGCTCTCAAGCCCCTCGCCGTATATCTTGTATACGTCGTTAAGCTCTATCAGCCTGTCGGCGGGGGGCGAAACACTGGTGTTCGTCATTTTGCCCTCCGATCAGCCGTAGACTATCGTGCCCGTGGCAGGATTCATCATGTCGCCGTCCTGTCCGGGGATGCCCTCGGCGACGTAGAGCTCGACGCCCTCGCCTATGCCGCTCACTATCTCGACCTGCGCCTCGTCCGAAAGTCCGGTCTCGACGAGCACGGCGTAGAAGCCGTCGGGCACGACGCCCTCCGCGAGCTCGACCGCATCGTCCGGGGCGCGCTCGCCCTCCGGTATGCGGACGAACACGCACGGGCCGGCCTCGGTGTACTTGACGGCGTTTATCGGGACGAGCACACAGTCGTCCTTCTGGTTTAGGACTATCTCGTAGTACATGGAGGAGTTTGCGCGGAGCCCCTCGCCGCCGTCGATGGTTATGGTCGCAGGGTAGGTGGTGTAGCCCCAGTCGTAGTTGCCCTCGAGCGCTATCTGAGTGATGGTGCCGGAGTAGTACATCTCTCCCTCGCCCGTCGTCTGGGTGAGGTTCACGGGGGTGCCTATCGAGACGTTTCCGATGTTCATCTCGTCGATGTCAATGGCGACGGTCATGGAACTCGTGTCGCTTATGGCGAGTATCGCACCGCCCTCCTGAATGGTCTGGCCCTCCATCGCCGTGACGGCGGTGACGAGTCCGCTCATCGGCGCAACGCCGTTGAACAGGTCGAAGCGCTCGTTCTGCTTCTCTATCTCCGCCTCGGTGTCCGCTATCTGCTTCTCGAACTCGGTTATCTGGTCGGTATAGCTCGCTATCTGCTCGTCGTAGCCCTCTACCTGGTCGCGGACCGACTTGCTCGAGTCGCGCAGGCTCTCGATATCGGCGGTGTAGCCGTCGTCCGAGAGGGTGTAGAGCACGGCGCCCTCGGCGTACTCCGCAAATGCTGTCATGTTGAGGTCAAGGATTTTGCCCTTTGCGGGGGCGGTGAGGGTCTCGGTCTCGGCAAACTCGAGCGAGGTCTGCTCGGCCGGGGTTATCTCGCTGCCGTCCGTGCCGACGAGCACCGCCATCGCGTTCATGTCCTTCGTGAGCGCGCCGGGGTTCGGAATTGTGACCTCAACCGCGAACAGGACGCCGCCCTCCTCGGTTATGTAGCGCACCTTGTCGATGCGGGTAACTTTGCCGGTTATGACCTCCATGCTCGAGGGTATCGAGACCTTCGCGGTCTGGCCGAGGTACACCGCGTTCTCATAGGCGTAGCTGAAGTAGCTCGTGAGCTTCATCTCGCCGTCGCGCACGATGGTGCCTATCTCCTGTCCCTCGATCACAGTGTCGCCCTTCTTCACCGAGACGTCAAGGAGCTTGCCGGCAAACGGCGCGGTGAGGTTGCGCGAAGCGACCTTCTTCTCCGCCTCGGCTATCTGCTTGTCATAGTCCGCGAGGCTCTCGTAGACCTCCGAGCGGGTCTCGGCTGTGCGCTGGCGGGACTCTATGGCATCGTCAATGCTCTTGTTGATGCTCTCTATCTTCTTCTCGAGTTCCTCTATCTGCGCGCGCAGCGTAGAGTCGTCCATCGTAAAGAGGGGCTGACCCTCCATGACGGTGTCGCCCTCGGCGACAAGCAGTGTGAGCAGCTTGCCCTCCGCCGGGGCGGAGATGCTCTCGGTGCGGTTCGCCTTGACCTGGCCGTAGCCGCTCACGCTCGAGCTGAAGCCGCCGCGATAGGAGAACGTGGTCTGCGGAGCCGGCACCGGCTCGGGCTTGAGGAAGAGCTCGTACACGCCAAACCAGATAAGCCCCGCCACCGCGAGGAGTATGACGAGTATGACTATCCTTTTGATTATCTTCTTGCGGCGGCGGCGCTTTGCCGCCTCCATCCGCTTCTGTTCACGCGCGGCCGCGACGGGGTCTGCGACCTCGACCGCCTCGGCTGTGTTTACGTTCTCGTTCACGGCAATTCCTCCCGACACTTGATTTTCGCCCGGACATCCGGTCCGGCGCCGTTATATGCTTTAGACGCGCGCCGCTCCAAAAAGTTCCGCCGAAATGCGGCGCGCCGCTGTCATATATGATACACCATCAAAATCTAATTTCAAGTAAGTTTATAAAGTTGTAATAATTTGTAAACGTTTTGTAATCGTTTGACGCCGTCAGCGCAGGGCGCGTCCGAGCGCGGCGCGCCAACCGTCTAGCAGCGCCTCGCGCCTGCTCTGCTCCATGGAGGGCACGAACTCGGTCATGCTCGCCGCCATCGAGCGGAGCTCGTCCCGTCCGCTCCACATTCCGACGTTCAGCCCCGCGAGATACGCCGCGCCGAGCGCCGTCGTCTCGGCGTAGCCGGGACGCCTGACCGGCACGTTGAGGATGTCCGCCTGGAACTGCATGAGGAACGCATTCATGCTCGCGCCGCCGTCCACGCGGAGCGAGGGGAGCCGCCGCCCGGTGTCCGCCTCCATTGCGCGGAGGACATCCGCCGCTTGGTAAGCTATGCCTTCGAGCGCCGCGCGGACGATGTGCGCCCGCCCCGCGCCGCGCGTTATGCCGACTATCGTCCCGCGCGCGTAGGCGTCCCAGTAGGGCGCGCCGAGGCCGGTGAAGGCCGGCACGAGGTACACCCCGGCGGTGTCCGGAACGCTCCGCGCTATCGGCTCGCTCTCCGCCGCCGAGCTTATGAGACCCATCTCGTCCCTCAGCCACTGGACCGCCGCGCCCGCGACGAATACGCTTCCCTCGAGCGCGTACTCCGGGCGCTCGTCCTCGGTGGCGGCAAGCGTCGTTATAAGGCGGTTCTTCGACTCTATCGCTTCCGCGCCGGTGTTCATCAGCAGGAAGCAGCCGGTGCCGTAGGTGTTCTTCGCCTCGCCCGGCGCAAAGCAGCACTGCCCGAAGAGCGCGGCGTGCTGGTCGCCCGCGGCGGCGGCTATCGGTATCGCCGTTCCGAACAGCTCAGGCGCGGTCATGCCGAAGCCCGCGCCGCTCGGACGTACCTCCGGCAGCATCGAGCGCGGCACGCCGAACGCGTCGAGCAGTTCGCCGCACCACTCGAATTTGTGTATGTCGTAGAGCATCGTGCGGGACGCGTTCGTGCGGTCCATGAGATGCTCGCGGCCGTCGGTGAGCTTCCATATCAGCCACGAGTCAACCGTCCCGAAGCGGAGCTCGCCACGCTCCGCCGCCTCCCGCGCGCCGGGGACGTTTTGCAGTATCCACTCTATCTTCGTCGCGGAGAAGTATGCGTCCGGCTCGACGCCGCACTTCTCGCGGACGAGCCGCCCGAGCGGGCCGGACGCCGCCTCCTCCGCGCGCGCCGCCGTGCGGCGGCACTGCCAGACTATCGCGTTGTATATCGGCCTTCCGGTGAGGGCGGACCAGACTATCGTCGTCTCGCGCTGGTTCGTGAGGCCGATAGCCGCTACCTCGTCCCCCGCCGCGCCCGCGAGGCGAAGCGCCTCCAGTGCGCACTCGAGCTGGCTCTGCCATATCTCGTCCGGGTCGTGCTCGACCCATCCCGCCTGCGGATATATCTGCCGGAACTCCTTCTGCGAGGCAGATACGGCTCTGCCGCCCGCGTCGAACACTATCGCGCGGGACGAAGTCGTTCCCTGATCGAGCGCAAGTATGTACTTCTTCATAGAACTGCCTCCCCCTTTTTCGTCGAAATTGTTGTGTATTGCGAGGTTTTGCTGTATAATAGTTTCACGGGGACTTATGTAAACCGACATATACTATTTTACCTTATTTCGCCGCCGAACGCAAGACGGAACCGCCCGAAAGGAGGAACAAAATGCCGCTCAGTACCGCTCCGATAATCACACGCGACTCGGTCTTTGACGCGCTGGCGCTCGCCCGCCGGTGCTTTGACGAGACGGAGGACGTCACCGAGGCGAGCCGCGCGCTCTTCTACCGCGCCACAGAATTTTCCTCCTTTTTCGGACGTATGCTCGCGGGCGAGCTCAAGCTCTGGGGCTGTGCGGACGGCGAGCTGCGCGCCGTCGGCGCGCTTCGCGGCGGGAGAGATATCGTCTTTCTCTATGTCACCGAGCCCTACCGGGGCTTCGGGCTCGACGCCGCGCTCGTCGAGGCGATGCGCGAGGAGGCGCTGACGCACGGCGGTACGGTACTCACCGCAAGCCCTTCGCCCTCAGAGGTGCGCGTCTACGAGCGGCTGGGCTTCCGCCCCGCCGGCGGAGAGCAGACGCGCGGCGACGCTGTGTTCGTGCCGCTCGAGCTTCCGCTCGACGGCGGCTTCGGGGAGCTCTGAACGCCGCGAACCGCACATTCTCTTATGTGGGACAGCAAAAAGTCCGGATGTCTCTCGACATCCGGACTTTTCGTTTATTTTGCGGAGAGGCGTGGCAAGGCGAGTCGTTCAATTAAATATGCCCCACGTTGTCTCGGCGACGCCGGCAATGAGGCAGAGCCACAGACCAATCTGCACGCTGCCGATGCCGTCGAGCATCACGGCGAGCACCAGAACACATATCGCGAGCACGCTCATGAGCGTCCCCGCCGGGGTGAGCCCCTTTATCCTGCCGTAGAGCGACGTCACCGCCGCGCGTACGGCGAACAGCAGCGACGCGACCGTCGCCGCCGCGACTATCACAAACAGCATCGTCACGAGCGAGCCGAGCTCGCCCCAGCTGACGCCGCTCAACGAACCGCCGAGGCCGAGGCCGTAGAGCAGAAGTCCCGCGAGCGAGGAGCCGGAGTACCACGGGAGGAACACTCCCACCGCCATCAGTATGAGGAGCCCCCAAGCCGCTATTGTTTTAAAGCCGATATTCATTTCTTTTTTCTTCATCGTTCACACCGCCAAGTGTAAGATCGTATCCCGCCGCGCTCACAGGCCGCGCGGCACGGCTTTGTACCCATATTGTATCACGAACTCAGCTTCGACACAAGGCTTTTCGGCTAAAGCGGGAATATGCTGCATATACTCTACACAGCCGGCCGCCTGCGCCGGTGCACGTTCCGCAGTTGATTTCGGAAGGAGCGATCGTCTTGAAAATACACAGTCTGCGCCTGAAGCCGCTCATAGTGTGCATCGCAATACCTTTGATCCTCGGAGGCGCGGTGGGGATACTGCTCCGCGAGGATGTCATGCTCTACCGCGCGGTCGAGAAGCCGCCGCTTTCGCCGCCAGGCGTCGTTTTCCCGATAGTCTGGAGCATCCTCTATGTCCTGATGGGAATATCGTCGTATCTGATATACGTCCTGCCGCCCTCAAAGGAGCGGAGCGACAGCCTGCTCATATACGCCGTACAGCTTTCGGTGAACCTGATATGGCCGTTTCTGTTCTTCCGCCAGAGCGCGTATCTGCTCGCGTTTTTCTGGCTGCTTCTGCTCATCGGCCTCGTCATAACGATGATAGTATTCTTCTGCCGCACGCGCCCCAAGGCCGCGTATTTGCAGATCCCGTACCTTGTCTGGGTGCTCTACGCCGCGTACCTCAATTTCGGGGTCTGGTGGCTGAACAGATAAAAAAGAAGCAGTCCCGCAGGACTGCTTCTCTATGTCGGCATCACCTATTTTTCCGGTCCGTCACCAGACAAGTATCGTTGGCAGAAGCGAGCTTAACTTCCGTGTTCGGAATGGGAACGGGTGTACCCTCGCC
>CANQDU010000010.1 GCA_947593925.1 uncultured Clostridia bacterium
GCAGAGATTTTCCGGTTAAGGAAAGAGGGGTACAAAGGGGAGAAAACCGTTGGTTTTCTCCCCTTTGTGTGCTTTTTGGTTACTTTTTGCACAAGCAAAAAGTAACGCAAGGGTGTGGGGCTGCAAAGCCCCACATGGGGGCGCGGGGGCGCAGCCCCCGCAATGTGCCGGTGAGGCTCTGCCTCACTCAGGGACGCGGGGGTCGCCCCCGCGGATACCCGCGGGGCTTCCCCGCTGGAGGGGTGTGGGCAAAGCCCCGCAAGGTTGCGAGCCCCGCCCGCGAAATTTTTAATTCATCGCCTGCTCTCGGAAGAGCGCGCGCACGGCGGCGAGCGTCTCCGTGCAGTCCGGCGAGGCGAGCGCGGGATCCTTTCGGAAGAGCTCCGCCGCCGCCTCGCTTGCAAGCATCATCGTCTCGGCGTCCGCGTCGAGGTCGGCGACGCGCAGGGCGGGGAGGCCGTGCTGCCGCGAGCCGAAGAAGTCGCCCGGTCCGCGGAGCTTGAGGTCGCTTTCGGCTATCCTGAAGCCGTCGTTCGTGTCGCGCATGACGCCGAGGCGCTCCTTCGCCGCATCGCCTCCGCCGCCGCGCACGAGCACGCAGTAGCTCTCGTACCGGCCGCGCCCGACACGTCCCCGGAGCTGATGGAGCTGCGAAAGCCCGAAGTTCTCGGCATTCTCGACGACCATCAGTGCGGCGTTCGGTACGTCTATTCCGACCTCGATGACGGTCGTCGCGACGAGGATGTCTGCCTCGCCCGCGGCGAAGCGCTCCATCACCTCGTCCTTCTGCTTCTGCTTCATCCGCCCGTGGACGTACTCGACGCGCAGGTCGGGAAATACCTCCTCGCGGAGCGTCTTTGCGTACTCCTCGACCGCCTTTCGACCGTCGTCCGGCTCGTCGCCGTCCTCGACGCGGGAGCAGACGATGTACGCCTGCCGTCCCTCGCCGATGAGACGGCGGATGGAGGCGTACAGCTCCTCGCGGCGGTTCGCGCTTATCACCGACGTCTTTATCGGCGTGCGCCCCGGCGGAAGCTCGTCTATGACCGAAAGGTCAAGGTCGCCGTAAATTATCAGCGACAGCGTGCGGGGTATCGGCGTCGCGCTCATGACGAGGATGTGCGCCTCGGAGCCCTTTGCGGCGAGCGCGGCGCGCTGGCGGACGCCGAAGCGGTGCTGCTCGTCGGTGATAACGAGGCCGAGGTCACGAAACTCCACCCCGCCGGATATTAGCGCGTGGGTGCCTATCACGAGCTGCGCCTCGCCGGAGGCTATCCGCGCCTGCGCCTCGCGCTTCTGCGCGGCGGTGAGCGAGCCGGTGAGGAGCTCCGCCGTGATGCCGAAGCGCGAAAGCATCGGCGCAAGCGTGCGGAAGTGCTGCGCCGCGAGCAGCTCGGTCGGCGCCATGAACGCCGTCTGATGGCCGGACTTGCACGCGAGCCACGCCGCCGCCGCCGCGACGACGGTCTTTCCCGAGCCGACGTCCCCTTGCACGAGGCGGTTCATCGGCCTCGTGCCGAAGCAGAGGTCGTGCTTTATCTCGGATATGGCGCGCTCCTGCGCGCGCGTGAGCGGGAAGGGGAGGACGCGCGTGAACTCCGCCGTGTCCATCGGTTCGATGTGCGGCGGCGTGCCGGAGTAGCCCTCCCTCGCGCGGCGGAGACCAAGCGAGAGAAGGAACAGCTCCTCAAAGACAAAGCGCCGCCGCGCGTCCGCGAGGGCTTCGTCGCTCTCGGGAAAGTGTATCGAGCGGTAGGCGCTTTCAGCGTCCACAAGCCCGAAGCGCTCTCGGACGGACGCCGGGAGCGGCTCGGGGAACTGCCCCTCGGCGGCGGCAAGCGCCGTCTCGATGAGCTTTGTGAGGTCGGAGCGGCGGAGCCCCGCCGTCATCGAATAGACCGGGACTATCTTCCCGGTCTGCCGAGCCTCGCCAGCCGGCTCGAAGACGGGATTTGTGAGCTCGCGGCGGAGCAGGTCGCCGCCGAACTTCCCGTAGAAGACGTACTCCTCACCGGGCACGAGGCGGCTCCGCTGCCAGCTCTGGTTGAAGAAGGAGACCTCGCACGTCGCGGAGCCGTCGCTTATCCGGCAGCGCACTATGTCGAGCCCGCGCCGGATGCGGCTGAGCTGCGGAGCGGAGACGACCGCGCCCTCGACGCAGGCGCTCTCTCCCGGCAGTATGTCTATGAGGCGCTTTACCGTGCGGCGGTCCTCGTATTCACGCGGGAAGTGTCGAAGAAGGTCGCGCAAAGAAAAAATGCCGAGTTTTGCTAAAAACCCGGCTTTTTTCTCTCCGACGCCCTTGACGTATTTAACTTCGGTGTCGAGTGATATCATTTTTGCTTACTCCGCGGAGATGAGGTAGTAGTAGACCGGCTGTCCGCCCGGGACGACGCTCACTTCCGCGCCCTTGAACTCCGCTCCGAACAGCTTCTCGGTCTCGGCGGCCTCCTCCTCGGTGACGTCCGCGCCGTAGAAGATGGTCACGAACTCCGCCGGCTTGCGGCCGAGCTCCTTTGCGAGGCGGCGGAGCGTGCTCACGAGCGACTTGTTGTTAGCTATGAGCTGTCCGTCTTGAATGGCGAGATAGTCGCCCTGCTTTATCTTCTTGTCGTCAAAGAGACTGTCGCGGGCGGCGTAGGTGACCTGACCCGTGCGGACGCGCGCGGCGGCGGCGAGCATCGCCTCACGGTTTGCAGCGGTCTCGGCGTCCGGGTCGAAGGCGAGCATCGCGCTCACGCCCTGCGGCACCGTCTTTGTCCCGAGGACTATGACGTTCTTGTCGCTCATCGACACGCACTGCTCGGCGGCCATGATGATGTTCTTATTGTTCGGAAGTACGAAGACCGTCTCGGCGGGGGTGGCGTCCACCGCGCGGAGAATGTCCTCGGTGGAGGGGTTCATGGTCTGGCCGCCCTCGACGACGCTGTCAACGCCGATGTCCTCAAACACCGCGCGGAGCCCCGCTCCGGCGCAGACGGCGACGAAGCCGTAGGGCTTCTCCGGCGCGGCTATGACGCGCGCGTTCGCCGTGGGCTGGGTCTTGCCGGTGATGATGACCTTCTCGGTGTGCTGCTCGCGCATGTTGTCGATCTTCATCTTCGTGAGCGAGCCGAGCTTGAGACCCGCCTGAATGGCGAGGCCGGGGTCGTTCGTGTGGACGTGTATCTTTATGATGTCCTCGTCCTCGACGAAGACGAGGCTGTCTCCGAGGCTGCCGAGATACGCGCGCAGAGCCTCGTGGCTCTTGCCCTGCTCCTCGCGGGAGAGGTTGACGATGTACTCGGTGCAGTAGCCGTAGGTGATGTCCTCGGTGGCGAAGTCGGAGAAGTCGGCGGCCTGCTTTGCGCCCTCCTCCGCGCCCTCGCGCTTTATCACCTCGCCGCGAAGGGTGCGGAGCATCGCGTCTATAAGCACGCAGAAGCCCTTACCGCCGGCGTCTATCACGCCGGCCTTTTCGAGCACCGGGTTCTGGTGGACGGTCTCCTCGAGCGCGGCGCATCCGGCGTTAAGCATCGCCTCAAGCACCGCCTCGGGGTCGTGGTTCTCTATGGAGAAGCTCTTAGCGGAGTCGCTTGCGACGCGGCTGACGGTAAGTATCGTGCCCTCGGCGGGCTTCATGACGGCCTTGTACGCGGAGCGGACGCCCTCGGTCATCGCCTCGGCAAACTCGTCTCCGTCTATCTCGGCCTTGCCCGCGAGCGACTTTCCGAATCCCCGGAACAGCAGCGAGAGTATGACGCCCGAGTTGCCGCGCGCGCCGCGCACCATCGCCTTGGCGGCGATGTCCGCCGCCTCGGCGGCGGTGCGGGGAGCGGTGCGCTCGAGTTCTCCCGCCGCCGCGAGCAGCGTAAGCGACATATTCGTGCCGGTATCCCCGTCCGGAACGGGGAAGACGTTGAGTTCGTTTATCGCCTGCTTCTGATTGTCCACCGCTGCGGCGCCGCCAAGTATCATCGCCGCGAGCATGGAACCGCCTATCTTATTCATTTCCTTTTACACCTCCGAGCCGCAAAAAACGGCGTACTTTCGGGAAAAGTCCGGGGACTCCTCATATCACGCTGTCAACGCAGATGTCCACGCTCGAGACGTGGACGCCCGTCTGCGCCTCGACGTTGTAGCGTATCGCCTCTATCATCGAGCGGCAGACGGCGCTGATGTTGACGCCGTGGCGGATGACAACGTGCAGTCCGGCGGAGACGGTCCCGTCCGGCTTTTCCGTGACGGTAACGCCGCGCGGAGCGCTCTCGCGCTTTATCAGGCGGACGATGCCGCCCTGACTCTTCTCGGCCATGCCCTTTACGCCGAAGCATCCGCTCACTATGCCGGTTATTATCTCGGTGAGCACGTCGTTCGTTATCTCAAGGGTGCCCCTGTCAAGAGAAATCTTCATCAAGCCACCTCCGAAACAGAAGTTGACACTATACAAAGTTTATTTTAACCTATCTGCGGAAGAAAAGCAAGAGCGGTTGGTGAAAAAAGCGATATTTCGTCCGCCACTTGCGCGGGCGCGCGGTATATGGTATGATTTTACGGTGAGTTTATGCCGCACGAGAAGCGTGCGGGAGTATAATGGAGCAGGGATATATACGGATAACGCGGGGAGAGGGAGAGCTTGTCATTCAGAGTTTACGAGAACCGGCTGAATATGGTGGAGTTTCAGAAGCTCCGTCTTGCGAGCGGCTTTGAGCCGCTCGAGAGCGGACGGCTGAAGAAGGCGCTCGCGGCGTCGCTCGTCCGCCTGAGCGCGGAGGACGGCGGCGAGACCGTCGGGATGGTGCGCGTCGCGGGAGACGGCGCGTATGTGTTCGTCATAGCCGACCTGCTCGTTCGCCCGGACAGGCGGGGCGAGGGGATAGGCTCGGCGCTCGTCAACCGCGCCGTCGATCTCATATCCGAGATGCTGCCCTCCGGCGTGTGGGCGGCGGTGACGCTCGTCGCCGCGAGCGGCCGCGAGAGCTTCTACGAGGGGCTGGGCTTTCACAGATTACCCAAGGGCGAGGTCGGCTGCGCCATGCAGGCCTACGTCCGCGGGACGAAGCAGCCCTGACAACGCCGGCGTCGCGACCTTCTCGGAGCCGTACGGCGGCGAAGAATGGCGCAAAACCCCTTGACAAACCCCAAACCCCGTGATATATTTGTAGCGTTAAAGGCTTTGACCGGGACAACGGCGCGGGTTCTACCCCTCCAAAGAGAGCGGGGGCATGGCTGAGACCTCCGTGTGGGGCGCGCGCGCATACCGCCCGCGAGCCGCCTCCCGAAACGCGCGGCGGAGTAGGAGAGGACGTGTCCGCACGTTACAGCGGAAACGAGCGGCGTCCGAACAGCGTTCGGACGCAATCAAGGTGGAACCGTGAGGATCATCCCCACCCTTGAGACGATATTTTCGTCCCGAGGGTGGGTTTTCATTTCTCGGGAAATACTTCGGAAGAAGGAGGACGTTTTATGAACATCATTCTGAAGGACGGCAGCCCGCTTGTCGTCGCGGACGGCGCGAGCGCCTTCGACGCGGCGAAGACTCTCAGCGAGGGACTTGCCCGCGCGGTCTGCGCCGCCGAGATAAACGGCGAGGTCTGCGACATCCGAACCGAGCTCCACGAGGGGGACAAACTGAACCTCCTCACGGCAAACGACCCGGACGGGCTGCACACACTCCGCCACACCGCCTCGCACATCATGGCGCAGGCGGTCAAGCACCTCTATCCCGAGGCGAAGCTCGCGATAGGCCCCGCCATCGCGGACGGTTTCTACTACGACTTCGACGTCGAGACTCCGTTCTCGCCGGAGGACCTCGAGAAGATAGAGGCCGAGATGAAGAAGATAATCAAGCAGAAGATACCTCTCGAGCGCTTCGA
Source organism: uncultured Clostridia bacterium (assembly GCA_947593925.1). Lineage (GTDB taxonomy): Bacteria > Bacillota > Clostridia > Oscillospirales > JAAYOS01 > CANRIN01. Next base: position 5,856 of record CANQDU010000010.1, read on the forward strand.
GCTTCCGCGCGACGAGGCGCGGAGGTTCATGGAGGAGCGCGGCGAGCCGTACAAGGTCGAGCTCATTGACGACCTGCCGGAGGACGCCGTCATCAGCTTCTACAAGCAGGGCGACTTCACCGACCTCTGCGCCGGCCCTCACGTCCCGGATACGGGACGTCTCAAGGCGTTCAAGCTGACGAGCGCCACAGGCGCCTACTGGCGCGGCGACTCGAACCGCAAGATGCTCTGCCGCGTCTACGCCGTCGCGTTCGCGACAAAGGATGAGCTTGACGAGCACCTGCGCATGCTCGAGGAGGCGAAGAAGCGCGACCACCGCCGCCTCGGCCGCGAGCTAGGCCTGTTCGCGTTCTTTGACGAGGGTCCCGGCTTCCCGTTCTTCCTGCCGAAGGGCATGATGCTGAAGAACCGCCTCATCGACTACTGGCGCGAGATACACAAGCGCTACGGCTACGTCGAGATAAGCACGCCGATGATGCTGAACCGCGGCCTCTGGGAGCGCTCCGGCCACTGGGAGCACTACAAGAACAACATGTACACGACCGTCATTGACGATGTGAACTTCGGCATCAAGCCGATGAACTGCCCGGGCGGGATGCTCGTCTACGCCTCCGAGCCGCACTCCTACCGCGACCTGCCGCTCCGCTGCGGCGAGCTGGGACTTGTCCACCGCCACGAGCTCTCCGGAACGCTCCACGGTCTCTTCCGCGTCCGCTGCTTCACGCAGGACGACGCGCACATATTCATGACCCGCGAGCAGATGAGCGACGAGATAAAGAACGTCGTCCGCCTCTTTGACGAGGTGTATTCGCTCTTCCGGCTGCCCTATGAGATAGAGCTTTCGACCATGCCGGAGGATCACATCGGCACCGTCGAGGAGTGGGAGGAGAACCAGAACATCCTCCGCCGGGCCATCACCGACATGGGCAAGACCTACGTCGTAAACGAGGGCGACGGCGCGTTCTACGGCCCGAAGCTCGACTTCCACATCAAGGACTGCCTCGGCAGAACCTGGCAGTGTGGCACTATCCAGCTCGACAGCCAGCTGCCGGAGCGCTTCGAGCTCGAGTATACCGGCGCGGACGGACAGAAGCACCGCCCCGTGATGATACACCGCGTTGTGTTCGGCTCGATAGAGCGGTTCATCGGCGTTATCACCGAGCACTTCGCGGGCGCGTTCCCAACGTGGCTTGCGCCGGTACAGGTGAAGGTGCTGCCGATAACCGACCGCGCAAACGAATATGCCGAGTCGCTCCGCGTGAAGCTCGAGGACGGGAAGATCTCTGCCGAGGCTGACCTCCGCAACGAGAAGATAGGCTACAAGATCCGCGAGGCGCAGATGCAGAAGATACCCTACATGCTCGTCGTCGGCGACCGCGAGGCGGAGAACGGCACCGTCTCCGTCCGCACCCGCGCGGGTGAGGACATGGGTGCCATGCCGTTCGAGGACTTCCTCGCCATCATTGGCGAGAAGATTGCGACCAAGGCGATAGACTGATCTATCGGAGATACAACGCAAAAAACACCCGGCGCGAACTCGCGCCGGGTATTTTTTACCGTAAGCGTTCACAGGTATTTCTTTATGATGCTCTCCGCGAGCTCGTCTGCAAACTGCGTGAGGCCGTCGAAATCCACCGCGTCGTGGTACAGCGCCTCGAGACCGTCGTGGCGGCGCTTCGCCTCCGCGAGGTCGGCAACGGCATCCTCCATCAGCGCGTCCCGCGTGCGGCGGAGGAACTTCAGCTTCTGTTTGTTTGCCGCGAGCAGGTCGCGGTCAAGATACCCCTCCGGGTGGATGCGGCGGTAGGGGTCGGCGACCGCGCCCGCGCAGGTCGTGAACGCCAACCCGAGCTCGGGGACGAAGAGGTGCGCGAGCGTCCCGTCCGGGTCGAGGGGCGCAAAGCAGCTTATCACGTCGAAGCCGGCGCGGAGCGCGGCCGCGCGCAGAGTGTGGAGCATCTCCGAGCCGAGCCCGTAGGCGGGCTGTATCTCGTAGACCTTCGACGCGAGCGCGGGGACGGTCGCCTCGAGGGTCATGACGCCCTTGGGACTGTTCGCCGTGAGGAAGCGCCGCTTCTCTCTTCCCGGCGCGGACGCGGCCTTCGTGCCGAACTCGCGGCGGGCTATGCCTTGCGCGCGCCGTATGGCGCGCGCGGATGCGTCGGCAGTGACGACCGCGCGGTTTATGCTCCGCTCTATCTCGCCCGCCGCGCGTATGCAGCGGTACGCCCCGGCGTAGAAGGAGCGGTAGGCGTCGGTCGCGGCGACGATGTCGCCCCGCAGCGGCTCGAGCGCTTCGGTATCGACGAACGCACCGGTGTGAAGGTAACGCTCGACGGCGTAGGCGTATTGCGGCTCGACGACGTGCGGGGAAGTGCCGTCCACGAACGCGACGCCGATCTCCGGGAATATCGCGCCGTCGAGCGAGTCCGGGTCGGAGGAGCAGAGTATATACTCGCACTCGAGGCCGCGCTCCGTGAGCACACGCGCGACCCGGCGCATAAAGCCGCTCTTTCCGGTGCCGGGACCGCCCTTTATCACATAGACCGCCGACGCGCGGCCGAGGTCTATGAGGTCGTCATAGTATGAGAAAAATCCGCTCGGGGAGTTTGCCCCGAGGAAGAAGCAGTATGTCCTGCCGTTCATGTTTTTACCCCCTGCGTGTGTGATGTTGATGTTACGGGTCACACCATGTTATGCAGAGGGATACTTTTTTGCGCCGTTTCAGGCTATGAGACGGCGAAGCTCCTCGAGCGCCTTCTTTTCGAGGCGGGAGACCTGAACCTGAGACACCCCGAGCACCTTCGCCGTCTGCTGCTGTGTAAGGCTTCGGAAGAAACGAAGCTCTATGAGGAGCCGTTCGCGCTCGGAGAGCTTTGACAGCGCGTCCCGGAGCGCCACCGACTCGACCACGCGCTCCTCCATGTCCCCCGAGCTCACGAGACCTTCTAGCGGGAGCCCGTCCGCAGTCTCGCGCTGGAGGGAGTCGGGCGCTTCCGCAGAGAGCTCCGCCGCCGCTATCTCCTCGGGGGAGAGACCGACGGCCTCACTGAGCTCGCCCACGCGCGGCTCGCGGCCGAGCTGCTTTGCGAGGCGGTCGCGCGCGCGGCGGATCGCCGCCGCGCGCTCCTTCATACCGCGCGAGACCTTTATAGGTCCGTCGTCACGGAGAAAGCGGCGTATCTCGCCCGCTATCTTCGGCACGGCGTATGTCGAGAACTGCGTCCCGCGCGCGGGGTCGTAGCCGTCTATCGCCTTGAGAAAGCCGAGGCACCCGAGCTGGTAGAGATCCTCCGCCTCCACGCCGCGCCCGAAGAAGCGCCGCGCCACCGACCACACAAGGCCGCTGTTCTCGACCATAAGTCGCTCGCGCGCGGCTCGGTCGCCGTCGTGCGCGAGAAGGAGCAGCTCGTCGCCGCCGTACTTTTCGCCGATGGCGCTCATTTCTTCACGCGCGGCGAGATGCGCTTTGTGAAGCGTACGGTCGTGCCCCTTCCGGGACGGCTGCGGACGGTGAAGCTGTCCGCAAAGCTCTCCATTATCGTGAAGCCCATTCCGCTCCGCTCCGCGCCGCCGGTGGAGAACATCGGCTCGCGCGCCTTCTCGATGTCGGCTATGCCGACGCCGCTGTCCGACACCGCCGCCTCGAACCTGCCGTCCGGGTATATTCGGCAGCGCATGCGGACGGAGCCGAGCGTATCCGGGTAGGCGTGGACGATGCAGTTCGTCACAGCCTCGCTTATGACGGTCTTGATGTCGCCGAGCTCGTCCATGGTCGGGTCGAGCTGCGCCGCGAACGCGGCGGCGGCGAGGCGCGCAAATCCCTCGTTTACCGAGCGCGCGGGGAAGGTCAGGATCATTTCGTTTATCGGTCGCATTTTATGTAGAACCTCCTGCTTTTTATTGTTTTCCCGAGGCGGATATTACTCAAAGCGCATCACGCGGGAGAGCCCGGCGGCGTCAAAGACGCGCCGCGCCTGCGGCGGTATGTTTACGACGGTGAGCTCGCCGCCCGCGTCGCGCACCCTCCGTTCGAGGCCGAGCAGCACGGCTATGCCGGAGCTGTCGGTGAACCCGAGCGCCGAGAGGTCGAGGACGCACCGCGCCGGCAGCGCCTGCGACTCGAGCTCCCCGAACCGCATCAGCACCCCGCGCGCCTCGTGCTGGTCGAGCTCGCCTTTGAGGCTTATCTTCAGCGACTCGCGCAGGCGCTCTATTTTCACATCCATTTTTCCTTCCTCCTCTGTTTTTCCCGAAAATCGACAAATCATACGGGGCGGTGCAATATTTTCTGTCACAAAAACAGGATAGCACGGCGGGCGGGAAAATGCCGTCGAAAGGACGCGGGCGCGGAAAAAAGCGGCATATCCGAAGAAACGTTTTCTTCGGATATGCCGCCCTTTACTTTGCGCCGTATTTTCGCCGCGTCGCCTCGCCGCCGCGAATGTGCCGCTCCGCCTTGTTCCGGGCAAGCACCTCGCTCACCTCGCCGTAGAGCGTCCTGTTGAACGCCGGCAGGCGTTCCGAGATGTCCTTGTGTACCGTAGACTTGCTTATTCCGTATCTCCTTGCCGCGTCGCGCACGGTCGCGCGGTTGGCGATAATGTAGCGCGCAAGCGTCTCCGCCCTCGTCTCTAAGTCCTTCTTCACCGCCGCCACCTCTTCCGCGTATTGTTCGCTTGAAATATATGCTTTGCTTCGGCGCGAAATGTGCTAGAGTCGGCGCGAAATGTGCTCGCTTCGCTGCGCACCCTTTCGCGCCGAGACTTTCACTTGAAATTGCGCAGGCGCAATTTCAAGTGAAGCCGCCGGACAGAGCGAAGCTCTGCCGGCGGCGGGCGCTCCGCTACGCGCCGAGTTTTTTGCCTCCGGCAAAAAATCGACGCATTCCCACGCGGTCGGCGACCGCGTGGGAGCCCTTTTAAATAAAATGCTCGGGGCGAATGAATCGCCCCTGCGCGAAGTTGCTTGCCGTAGGCAAGCAACTTCAACCGCGCGAACAGGCGCGGACGCCGCCTTTGGCGGCGTAGACAGTCGGAAGCGGTAGAGGTTCGAGGGCGCATTCTTGCCGCCGAAATTTACGGATTTGACTCTATTTCGCCGCCTTTGGCGGCGAAACTCTGCGAGGCCGGCGCGGAAAATTGCGGTCGCGGGCTTCGCCTGCTCCTTTACCGATTTGTCGCGAGTCGGCGGCGCAACTCTGCGAGGCTGTCGGCAAGCAAAAAAAGCGCCCGCCGTCGAGTGACGGCGGGCGCAATGTACCGCGATCTGCTATTCCTTTTCGTCGTTTGCCGCGAGAAGGCGGCCGATGCCCTCGTCTGTGTAGGAGAGGAGATGTCCGTAGCGGACGGCGATGTCGTGCCGGACGGCGTCGTAGGCGCCGCGCGCGACGGCGCCGCGCTTCTCCTCCTTGAGGGCGAGATATTCGCCGAGAGCGCTGTCATCCGCGTAGAATATCACGTTGAACTTCCCCCTGTTCATCGAGACGGGGAAGAGGTCGGTGAGAAGCGGGTCGTCCTCGACGTAGAACTTCACGCCGTACTTCTCCGCGAGCCGCCGAAACTCGGGAAGGAACGCATCCCGCTCATCCTTTGATGCGCAGGGGTGCGAGAGCGCAATCCGCTTCACGCCGGCGCGGACCATCTCGCAGAAGCAGTCCGCCGCGCCGAGGTGGTAGGAAAAGCCGTCTATCTTCATCACTTCGCCTCGGGGTACTCGTTGCAGAGCAGACGGTAGGGCGGCTCGTCCTCCTCAATTTCCGGGAAGCGGCCTATCGGCTCGTAGAAGCGGTTGTCGGTGTTGTCGTCGTTAGTCATCGAGACCTCGCCGAGCAGGACGGGGCCGGTGCCCGGCTCAAGCTCGAAGTCGTGGTACATATAGCGGTATATCGTTATCGACTCGCCGGGGCGGAGGCGTACCTGCGTTCCGGCGGGGACAGTGCGCTCAACGCCGTCGCAGTGGACGGTGACGTCCGTATCGGCAAAGCCGCCCTCCGGCGTGGAGTTGTACACGCGAATGAGAACGTTCCCGCCGCCGCGGTTGATGATGTCCTCCATCTTCGACCAGTGGAAGTGCATCGGCGCGGACTGCCCCTCCTTGATGTAGAGCAGCTTTTCCGCGTAGGTCTTTGTGTACTTAGGCAGCTTGACGTTGCCGTTGCGGAGCGTTATAAGCGAGAAGCCGACCTTGTCGAAGTTCCCGAGGCCGTAGTCGGTGATGTCCCAGCCGAGCATGTTGTCGCGGATCTCGTCGTACTCGTGGCCCTTAGACTGCCACTCCTCCGGGGTGAAGTGGCAGAAGGGCGGCAGCTCAAAGCGGTGCTCCTTTATCATGGCTTCCATCTCGCGGAGAGCCGCGTTTATTTCCGAACGCTTCATTGTTATTCCTCCCTGTTATCTTATGTCGTAGACGCTGCGGACGCGGAGCCCCGTGGGATTGCCGCGAAGAACCTTCACACTCCGCTCGCCCGCGTTCATGTCGAAGTAGTTGTCCTCGAGAACGAGGTCGTCGGTTTCGTTCCTTATCTCGACGGCGCGGGCGTATGCGTCGGCGCGGACGACTATCTCGTCCCCCTCGAGCGAGACCGTGAGGTGCGGATCCTCGAAGCGGAACTGCTTCGGCGGCACGAAGAGCACCGTCCCGCCGGAGATGAGCTTTCCGTCCGCATAGCAGTCGTAGCTGACGTAGTTTGTGTAGAGGTCGGCGTCCCGCATATCCTCACGCTCGAGCCACACCGAGGAGAGCGGAGCCGCCTCGACATCCCCGCGTCCCTCGCGGAGGACGTTCCCTCCGGCATCGCGGAGCGCCCAGCGCACCTCGACGTGGGCGGGCGACATCGTCTCGTTTGCGACGTTCAGGCGTATCGACTTCTTTACCTCGTAGGGCTGAGCGTTGGGGTTCACGTCCTGCGTGAGGACGCTCTCCTCCTCGCAGGAGAGGAGCACCGGCGCGAAGAAACGCTTCTCGCTGTAGTGAAGCGCCTTCCAGCGCCCGAAGTAGTCTATCGAGGACCAACTCGCCACCGGCCAGCAGTCATTCAGCTGCCAGACGACCGCGCCCATGCAGCGTCCTCTGTTGCGGCGGAAGTGCTCCACGCCGTAGCGTATCGCGTCCGCCTGCATGAGCTGCGAAGCGTAGATGGCGGTGTCGAAGCTCGTCGGATAGAGGTAGGTCTGCTCCATGTAGTTCATTATCTTGCCGTTCGCGGCGGCGTTCCGCTGATGCTTCTCCATGACGTAGCTGAAGATGTTGCGGTCCTCGGGAAGTGTGAAGGTCTCGCACGTCGCAAGCGACGGGAAGGACTGAAAGCCGAACTCGGAGACGTAGCGGAAGAAGAATTTCCTGTACTCGGTAAACGGCTTGCTCCCGTGCCAGACGTCCCAGTAGTGGACGTCACCCCGGTTTTCGTCGTTCGGCTCGTCGAAGCCGCCGCCGGAGGACGGGCTTGCCGGCCAATAGAAGGTGTTCGGGTCGTACTGCTTCAGCACCTTCGGGATGATGTACTCGTACATCTTTATGTAGTCGGAGAGCTCCTTCGGGCTGTTCACCCAGCTTCCGGACTTCACAAACATCTCCATTTCGTTGTTGCCGCACCACAGTCCGAGCGACGCGTGGTGGCGGAGGCGCTTCACGTTGTCCACGAACTCCGCCGTGATGTTCGCCTCAAAGTCCTCGGTGAGACGGTAGACGGCGCAGGCGAACATGAAGTCCTGCCAGACGACGAGGCCGAGCTCGTCGCAGATGTCGTAGAACGTGTCGGAGGGGTAGTGGCCGCCGCCCCAGACGCGGATGCAGTTGTGGTGCGCCGCCGCCGCGTCCTCAAGCAGACGGCGGGTGCGCTCCGGCGTCACGCGGGGGAGGATGTTGTCCTCGGGGATGTAGTCTGCGCCCATCGCGAAGATGCAGACGCCGTTGACTTCGTGGCAGAAGCTCTCGCCCCACTCGTCCTTCTCACGGCGCACCGTCATGGTGCGGAGACCTATCCGCCGCTCCCATGTGTCGAGCGTGGCGCCGCCGCAGAGAAGCTCCGCGCGGACGGTGTAGAGCGGCTGCTCGCCGTAGCCGTTCGGCCACCAGAGACGCGGGGAGGGGATGGCGATATCGCCTAGCGCCTCCGCACCCTCGGCCGCGGCCGACGTTTTGCCGTCCGGGTCGGTGACGGTGACGCGGAGCGAAAGTCCGCTCTCCGGCGAGAGGTCGGTGACGGTGTGGTCGGAAAGCTCCGCCTCCGTCTCGAGGCGGAGAGAGACGCTGCCGTTTTCGTGCTTCTGCGTGACGTAGACGTTCTCAAAGCGCGCCCTTGTCCAGCCGAGAAGCGAGACCTCGCGCCATATACCCGCGTCCGGCAGGCGCGGGCCCCAGTCCCAGCCGAACATGCAGTGCGCCTTGCGGAGGTGCGGGAAGCCGCGCATCGCGTCCTCCTGACCGCCGATGGGGTCGCGCTCGTAGGCGTCCGCGACAAATTTCGTCGGCGAGCGGAGTATGACCGAGAGCTCGTTATTTCCCGCGCGGAGGACGCCCTTCACATCAAACTCCCATATACGGTGCATGTTCTCGACGTGGCCGAGCGGAGTGCCGTTGAGGAATATGTCCGCTACGGTGTCGATACCGTCGAAGCGGAGAAGTATGTGTTCCTCGGAAAGCAGCGCCTCCGGCGCGTCGAAGACCGTGCGGTACTCGAAGTCGTCATCCATCACCTTCAGCGCCTTCAGCTCGTTGTCGCGCCAGTACGGGTCCTCCATGAGACCGCCCGCAAGGAGATCGTAGTACACGCTCCCCGGCACCGTCCCGGGGACGGACGCTCCCGTGCGGACGTTTGTTAAAGTCCAACTGCCTGTCAGCCGTTCGTTTATCATGCGTATCACTTCCGTTTCAAACTGCCGCGCGCGGCGCGGCATACTTTTACAAATAAATAATAAGTTCGCGGAGCGCCGGTGTCAATCGTTTTTTGCAAAAATCGTTTTGCGCGGGAAAGAATAAAGCGGGGCTTCTCCGCGTTGACTTCCCCCGCGCGAGGGTTTATACTTATGGTACAGTGACCGGCAAAAATACAAAGGAGGAATCTGCATGATCATCTATGTCAACGCGGCCGCCCCGCGCGAGGGGAACGGCTCGAAGGAGCGTCCGTTCAAGCGCATCTCGGACGCGGCGCTTATCGCGCGCCCCGGCGACGAGGTAGTCGTCGCGCCCGGCGTGTACAGCGAGAACGTGGACCCGCAGAACGGCGGCACGGAGGACGCGCGGATAGTCTACCGCAGCGAAGTCCCGCTCGGCGCGGTGATAACCGGCGCGGAGCCGGCAAAGTCGTGGACGCACTACGAGGGAAACACCTGGATGATGAGGGTGAATAACGGCGTCTTCGGCGCATACAACCCCTACACCACGATAGTCGGAGGCGACTGGTACTTTGCCACGGCAAAGCGCCACACCGGCGCGGTGTACCTCAATAGCCGCCAGCTCTATGAGACCGAGACGCTCGAGGAGTGCCTCGAGGGGAAAGTATACGAGCCGTCGTGGGAGCCGGAGTGGTCGGTGTACAAGTGGTACACCGAGCAGGACGGCGGCGAGACGGTGATATACGCGAACTTCCAGGGGAAGGACCCGAACGAGGAGGACGTCGAGATAAACGTCCGCCGCCGCTGCTTCATGCCATCCAAGACCGGCGTGGGATACATAACCTTCTCCGGCTTCAAGGTCGAGAAAGCCGCGACGACCTGGGCGCCGCCCGCCGCCTTCCAGGACGGAATGATCGGTCCTCACTGGTCGAAGGGCTGGATAATCGAGGACTGCGACATCTCGAACAGCAAGTGCTGCGGCATCTCGCTCGGCAAGTACTACGACCCGGAAAACGACCACTACTTCACGCGCAAGCACGTCAAGAGCCCGACGCAGATGGAGCGGGACGCGGTCTGCCGCGGGCAGTACCACGGCTGGCTCAAGGAGAAGGTCGGAAGCCACATCGTCCGCCGCTGTAACATCCACCACTGCGAGCAGACCGGCATCGTGGGACGGATGGGCTGCGTCTTCAGCACGATAGAGGACAACCACATCCACCACATCAACAACATGCAGCAGCTCGGCGGCGCGGAGATATCAGGCATCAAGCTGCACGCCGCGATTGACGTCACCATGCGCCGCAACCACATCCACAACTGCACGATGGGCATCTGGTGCGACTGGCAGGCGCAGGGCACGCGCATCACCGCCAACCTCCTGCACGACAACTATCCGCCCGAGAGCGCGGCGCGCGCCGCGGGCGGCATGATGAGTCAGGACGTGTTTGTCGAGGTCGGCCACGGCCCGACGCTCATTGACAACAACATTATGCTCTCGAAGGCGTCGGTGCGAATAGCGACCGAGGGCGTGGCGCTCGTCCACAACCTGATACTCGGCGCGTTCACCTCCGTCGGCGGCGGCACGGACGACCGCTATACCCCGTACCACATCCGCCACCGCACCGAGGTCGCGGGCTTTATGACGATACTCCACGGCGACGACCGCTTCTACAACAACATCTTCGTCCAGAACTGGCCTGCGGAGAAGGCCGAGGAGAAGGTGGACATGGGCTTCCATATGGTGGAAAATCAGACGGTCGGCACGTCGGTGTTCAACGGGTATCCGACCTACGACGAGTGGATAGCGAACTTCAAGCTCGACGAGCCCGCGAACATGATGGAGCTTGCGAAGTGGCACTTCTCGCACCTGCCCGTCTGGGCGGAGGGCAACGCCTACCTCGGCGGCGCGCAGCCGTATGAGCACGAGAAGCACAACCTCGTCTGCGAGGACGGCGTGAAGGTGGCGCTCGCGGAGAAGGACGGCGCGTACTCGATAGACACGAATCTCTACGACTTCCTCGGGGATTTCCGCTGCGGAATAGTCACAAGCGACGTCCTCGGGTACGCCTTCGAGCCGGAGCAGAGGTTCGAGAACCCGGACGGCACCGAGATAGTATTCGACCGCGACTTCCTCGGCGAGCATCGCGGCACGGACGCCCTGCCGGGGCCGTTCGTCTCGCCGGACGAGGCGGCGGGGGAGATTTGGCGCGACTGAGCGCCATCAGCGGGCGGAGCCCGCAACCGTCTAGCGGGGAAGCCCCGCATCCAAGCGGGCAGAGCCCACACCCGTATAGCGGGGAAGCCCCGCGGGCATTCGCGGGGTGACCCCGCGTCCCTAGGTAGAGCGGAGCTCTAACGACACTATACGGGGATTGCATCCCCGCACCCCGCGTTACTTTTTGCTCGCGCAAAAAGTAACCAAAAAGCGCGCAAAGGGGAGAAAACCAACGGTTTTCTCCCCTTTGTACCTCTCTTTCCTTAATCGGAAAGGATCTGCGACGCGGGACGTCCGTCCGTAGCTTAGTATCAGTGTCCACGCTTATACTTCCACCAGAACCGAAAGCTCCGTTTTCTCGGGATGCCTCTTCATTACGCTTATAGCGTGAGCGTAGGACCGGATTTTTGTATCTACTACGCAGGAACTGTTCGATGTTGTCGAATTGAGTGGGAAAGTTTGATGGTCTCCCCGGAAACTCACCCGGTCGGACGATGGATTTGCTGGATACAGAGTGTCGTCCTGTTATGTGGGTCGTGGTGTTGTGTCTGTATTGGGAGAAGGATTATTAAGGGAGAGGGCGAAGCCCTCTCCCTTTCTCGACTTACAAATCGCTGCCGTGATGCTCGTCGTGATGCTCGCCCTCGTGATGATGGCTCTCCTCGGTGCAGTCGAGACCGCAGTGGTGATGATGGCTGTAATCCTCGCAGTCCTCCGGGCAGTCGTGATGGTGCTCAGGGTCGGTGCAGGTCGGGTCATCGCAGCCCATGCCGCTGACAAACGCCACCGTCGTCACGCCCGGAGCGGACGACGCGGGCTGTCCGTCATTTACATCATTGGAGGTGCATCCGACGAGCAGCAGCAGACAGCAGAGGATCGCAACGCTGACGAAACGTTTTCCGATACTTTTCATAACAGTTTTCTCCTCTCCGAAATGCGTTTTGCGGACGCTTGTGCTTTTATACGCGCCCGTTGTTACGTGTATTATAGTTCCGGGAGGAGATGAAGTCAACGGCTCACACTATAAAATTTAAACAAAAACAAACCAAAAAACTCAAAGAAAATTGTGAATAAATAAAACGGACACCCGGAGGGTCAAAGCTTGCGATATATCGTCACCCACATCGTGATAAAGCACGCGAGCCCTCCGATGACGTTCGATATCGGCTCCGCGAGGAACACACCCTCTACGCCGAAGCCCATGTACGGCAGCGCGAGCGTCAGCGGAACGACTATCATCGCCTTCCGCAGAAGTGAGAAGAACACCGCCTGCTTCGCCTTGCCGAGCGCCTGGAAGGTCGTCTGTCCGACGAACTGGAACGCCATGAACACGAAGCCGAAGAAGTAGATGTCGAGCATCTCCGCGCCGACGGAGATGGTCTCCGCCTTGTCGGTGAAGATGCTTATCATCTGCTTCGGCAGGAGCAAGACGACTATCCACGCAAGGCAGGTGTACACCGTGCCGATGAGCGCGGTGAAGCGGATGCCCTCCTTGACGCGCTCGTTCTTCCCCGCGCCGTAGTTGAAACCGAGGACGGGCTGCGCGCCGCTGTTTATGCCGGAGATGGGCAGCGACAGTATCTCGCGCACCGAGTTGAGAACGGTGAGAATGCCGACGTAGAGGTCGCCGCCGAAGGTCTGGAGCTGGTTGTTGCAGACTATTTGCACGAGGCTGTTCGTCCCCTGCATGACAAAGCCGGGTATGCCGAGCGTGACTATCCTCCGCGTGCGAGCGGCTTCTATGCGGATGCGCTTCCGCTCTATTTTCAGCAGCGCCTTCCTTCCCGTGAGGAAGCGGAGCACCCACACGGCGGAGACGCCCTGACTTATCACCGTCGCGAGCGCCGCGCCGCGCACGTCCATGTGAAAGACGAAGATGAACAGCGGGTCGAGGATTATGTTGAGCGCGGCGCCGATGACCGTCGTGAGCATTCCTATCCTCGGGAAGCCCTGAGCGTTTATGTAGCCGTTGAGCCCGGTCGCGAACATCGAGAACGCCGTGCCGAAGACGTAGATGCCGAGGTACTCGTCCGCGTACTTCACCGATAGGTCGCTCGCGCCGAAGAGATAGAGTATCGGTCGCCGCAGGAAGAAGCAGACGAGGAACAGCACCACCGACGATATGCCGAGCAGCGCCGCGACGTTGCCGAGGATGTTCTTAGCCTCATCCTCGTCGCGCTGACCGCGCGCTATCGAGAAGAGCGTCACGCCGCCGCTCGCAAAGAGGTTTGTGAACGCCGCGACGAGGACTATCACGGGAAAGGTTATCCCGAGCCCCGTGAGCGCTATGTCGCCTATATCCTCGAGGTGGCCTATGTATATCCTGTCGACCACGTTGTAAAGGAGCTGGACTATCTGCGCGACGGTGAGCGGTATCCCCTGCGCGATTATCCGCTTTTTGACCGAACCCTGTGAAAAATCGTTGCCTGTGCTCTGCATGAAGTCCTCCGGGTATATCCCGCCGTGAAGCGGAGCCTCACGGCGAAAAGCTCGCGTCCGACGTGCCGAAGCAAAGCCCGCGCGGCCTCGGACGCGTTTCTGTCAATATAATTATTATAGCAAAGCGCGGGAAAATTGCAACACCGCCGCGGGGCACAATCCAAAGAATATGAAACCGCTTGCAAATGCCGCGGCATGAGGTTATAATTATTTGCAAAGAGCGCATCGCCCGCGCGGACTTCCCGCGCGGGACGCAGGAGGAATTATATGAAGGTTTCCGTCAGGGACTTGACAAAGATCTTTCCCGCGAGGGGCAGGAAGAAGGGCGAGGACGTCGTCGCGGCGGGGCATGTGAGCTTCGAGATTGACGACGGCGAGCTTATCGGCCTGCTCGGCCCCTCCGGCTGCGGCAAGAGCACGATACTAAACCTGCTCTGCGGACTGCTTGAGCCCACGGAGGGAAGGATATTCTTCGGCGAGGAGGACGTTACCGACCTCCCGGCGGAGCAGCGCGGCGTGGGGATGGTTTTCCAGAACTACGCGCTCTACCCGCACCTCACGGTCATGCAGAACATCATGTTCCCGCTCCAGAACTTCAAGGGGGACAAGAAGCTCAGCCGCGAGGAGATAAAGCGCCGCACCGACGAGGCCGCGCGCCTCGTGCAGATAGACGGCCTCATGGACCGCAAGCCGGCGGAGCTGTCCGGCGGTCAGCAGCAGCGCGTCGCGATAGCGCGCGCGCTCGTGAAGATGCCGCGCATACTTCTCATGGACGAGCCGCTGTCAAACCTCGACGCGCGGCTGCGTCTCCAGACCCGCGAGGAGATACGCCGCATCCAGCGCGAGACCGGCATAACGACGGTGTTCGTCACCCACGACCAGGAGGAGGCGATGAGCATCTCCGACAGGATAATCGTCATGCAGAGCGGCGTCGTCCACCAGATAGGAAAGCCGCAGGAGGTCTACGACTCTCCCGCAAACCTCTTCGTCGCGAAGTTCCTCGGCAATCCGCAGATAAACACCTTCCGGGGCGCGGTGCGCGGCGGGAAGGTGTACGTCGGCGGGGACTGCGTCCTCCCGGCGGACGGCATACCGGACGGGGACGTGACGGTAGGCGTCCGACCGGAGGGGCTCATTCCCGCGCCGGACGGCGCGCTCGGCTGCCGGCTGAGAGGCGTGGAGGTCATGGGGCGCGACATAAGCGTCCTCGCGGAGAACGACGCGTCCGAGGCGGCGACGGTGCGCTCGATAGTGAGCGCGGAGAATATCGCGATGCTCGGCGGCGGGACCGTCCGCTTTGACATAAAGCCCGGAAAGACGTTCGTATTTGCGGCGGACACCGGGCTGCGGCTTGACGGGAGGCGCGCGGATGGGTAAAAGAAGCGCAAAGGGCTGGCTCTACCTCCTGCCCGCGATACTCTTTCTCGGATTTTTCCTCGTCTACCCGCTCGTGGACGTGTTCGTCTACTCCTTTGAGGAGAGCTACAACTTCGCCTCGCAGACCTACGCGGGCGTCGGGACCTTCAACTACTCCTACATCCTGCGCGACCCGTACTTCCTTCAGGCGATAAAGAACACCTTCATCCTCGTCATTATCACCGTGCCGGTATCGACCGGGCTCGCGCTCGTCATCTCGCTTGCGCTGAACTCGATAGAGCGCCTGCGCCGGCTCTTTCAGACGGTGTACTTCCTGCCGTATGTGACGAACACCCTCGCCGTCGGCCTCGTCTTTATGATACTCTTTCAGAGGACGCCGTACACCGACGGCTTTGTGAACCTGATGCTCAGCTGGTTCGGCGCGGGGCCGGTGGACTTCATCGACGGCCCTTACGCGGCAAAGATGTTCGTGCTCTGCCTCTACACTGTCTGGATAGTCCTGCCGTTCAAGATACTGATACTCACGAGCGCGCTCGCCTCGGTGAGCGAGGACTACTACAACGCCGCGCGTATCGACAACACGCCGCCCTTCCGGGTCTTCCGCAAGATAACGCTGCCGATGATCTCTCCGTCGATAGTCTACCTCGTCATCACCGGCTTCATCGGCGCGTTCAAGGCTTACAGCGACGCGGTGGCGCTCTTCGGAACGAACCTCAACGCGGCGGGGATGAATACCATCGTGGGTTACGTCTACGACATGCTGTACGGCTCGAGCGGCGGCTATCCGTCCTACGCCTCGGCGGCGGCGATAGTGCTGTTTGTGATAGTCCTCACTATAACCGTCATGAACCTGCTCGTCTCGCGGAAGCACGTCCACTACAACTCGTGACGCGGCGAAAAAGGAGAGTCTGAAACGTGGATAAAAACTTTACCGGCGCGGGAAAGGCCGCGCGGATACGGAAGAAGATATTCCGGGCGCTCATATACCTGTTTCTGGTGTTCTGGGGGCTCGTCGTGCTCTTTCCGTTCTACTGGATGGTGCTCACCTCGATAAAGGGCTACGGCGCTTACAACTCGGAGTACATCCCGCAGCTCTATACGGCGAACCCGACCCTCGAAAATTACGTCGAGGCTTTCACGTCGGTGCCGCTCGGGAGGTACTTCCTCAACACGATAGTCTTCACCGTGGGAACGACGGCGATAATGCTTGTCGTGACGGTGCTTGCCGCCTACGCCTTCGCGCGGCTCGAGTTCCGGGGCAAGAACCTTGTGTTCCTGCTCTTCCTGTCGCTAATGATGATACCGAGCGAGCTCGTCGTCATAACGAACTTTGTCACGATAACGAACCTCGATTTGCGGAACACCTTCACCGGACTTATACTGCCGTCGGTGACGTCGGTGTTCTATATCTACCTGCTGAAGGAGAACTTCGAACAGGTTCCGGATCAGCTCTACTACGCGGCCAAGGTGGACGGCACGTCCGACCTCAAGTACATGTTCAAGGTGATGATACCGATATGCCGCCCCACCATCGTCACGATAACGATACTCAAGGTGATAGAGTGCTGGAACAGCTACGTCTGGCCGAGGCTCATCACCGACGACGCGGACTACTACCTCGTCAGTAACGGCATACAGGCGATACGCGAGAGCGGCTTCGGCCGCGAGAACATCCCCGCCATGATGGCGGCGGTGGTGGCGATATCCGTCCCGCTCATCGTGCTCTTCGTGATTTTCCGCAAGATGATAATGGAGGGCGTCTCGAGAGGGGGCACGAAGGGATGAACGCGGCTTTGAAAAGAGCGGCGGCGCTGGCGCTTGCTGCCGTCATGTTCATTCTTCCGCTCGGAGGGTGTCACGGCTCGCGCGGACGCGATCAGTTCGTCATGCCGGAGGAGTTCGACGCCTCGAGAAATTACGAGATAACCTTCTGGGCAAAGAACGACACGAACGTCACGCAGGTGAACATCTACAACAAGGCGATATCAGACTTTGAGGCGCTCTACCCGAATATAAAGGTCAACATGCGCCTCTACACCGACTACGGCCGGATATACAACGACGTTATAACGAATATCGCGACCGACACGACGCCGAACGTCTGCATCACTTACCCCGACCACATCGCGACCTACATGACGGGCCGGAACAGCGTCGTCATGCTCGACGAGCTGTTCCGCGACGCGCGCTACGGCCTCGGCGGGAGCGAGCTCCGCTTCGACGGACCTGCTGAGAGCGAGATAGTCCCGAAGTTCCTAGACGAGTGCGCGATAGACGGTCACTACTACGCCCTGCCGTACATGCGCTCGACCGAGGCGTGCTATATCAACAAGACCTATGTCGAAGCGCTCGGATACACCATCCCGGAGACGCTGACGTGGGACTTCGTGTGGGAGGTCTCCGAGGCGGCGACGGCGAAAAATCCGGACGGGACATTCGTCCTCAACGGCGGCAACGTCATGATACCGTTCATCTACAAGTCCACAGACAACATGATGATACAGATGCTCCGTCAGCACGGCGCGGGCTACTCGGACGCGGAGGGGAACATCGGCATCTTCAACGACGTCACCGACGAGTTCCTTCGCGGCATAGCCGCACACACCGGGAGCGGAGCCTTCTCCACCTTCAAGATCTCCGGCTACCCCGCAAACTTCCTCAACGCGGGACAGTGCGTGTTTGCCGTGGACTCCACCGCCGGTGCGACGTGGATGGGCGCGGACGCGCCGCTCATTGACATCAGCGAGGACAAGCTCATCGACTTCGAGACGGTCGTAAAGCCGATACCGCAGTACGACCCGGAAAATCCTTGCATGATCTCTCAGGGGCCCTCGGTGTGCGTCTTCAACAAGAGCGACCCGCAGGAGGTGCTCGCGAGCTGGCTCTTCGCGCAGTACCTCCTCACAAACGACGTGCAGATAGCCTACTCCGAGACCGAGGGCTACGTCCCGGTGACGACGAAGGCGCAGAGCGACCCGGACTATCGGGCGTACCTCACGGCGGCGGGGGAGGACAACGACCTTCACTATCCGATAAAGATACAGGCGGCGGAGCTGCTCATCGACAATATGGATAACACCTTCGTCACGCCGGTGTTCAACGGCTCCGCGTCGCTCCGGGACGCGGCGGGCTCGCTTATCGAGGAGGTGACGAAGTCGGTGCGGCGCAAGCAGACCGTTGACGACGAATACCTCGAAAAGCTGTACGGCGACACGACCACGCTCTACCATCTCGACGAGGCGGGGCGCGCCGGCGGCGTCGCGCCGGGGGAGGATATGGGGCCGCTGCCGGCGGCATCGACGGCGCTGATAGTTTCGATAGCGGCGGTGTGGCTCGGCATTTTGTTGTATTTGGCGTTTAGTACGCTGTCAAAAAAGAGGCAATATCACCGTTGATTTCTATAGGAGCATGGTATATAATAGCGTTGTCCAAATTTGGAAAACGATTTAGGAGGATAAATATGAAGAAAGTATCCACATTTACTTCTCTTCTGCTCGTTGCCGTTATGGTGTTTGCAATGATGGCGTTTGCCGGCTGCGACAGCGGAGAGGGCGGCACGAGCCCCGAGGCGTTTGCCCCTGCCGAGGGTTACATGACCCACGCCGAGTATGAGGCCGCCGCCGTTGACAGCGAGGTCAAGCTCGACACCTACGTTCAGGCCACCCAGTCCTGGTGGGACGGCAAGATCACCGTCTACGCCCAGAGCCCGGACGGCGCGTACTTCATCTACAACATGACCTGCTCCGAGGAGGACGCCGCGAAGCTCACTCCCGGCACCCGCATCCTTGTCACCGGTTACAAGACCGAGTGGTCGGGCGAGGTCGAGGTCGCCGAGGGCGCCACCTTCGAGATAGTCTCCGGCGACACCTGGACCGCCACGCCCACCGACGTGACGAGCCTGCTCGGCACCGACGACCTCATCAAGCACCAGAACGAGAAGGTCGCGTTCAAGGGCCTCACCATCGAGGACATCTCCTACAAGAACGACGAGCCGGGCGACGACATCTATGTCACCGTCGGCTACAACGGCGCTAGCTACGAGTTCTGCGTCGAGGTTTACCTCACCGGCACCGACAGCGACGTCTACACCACCGTCGGCACCCTGAACGTCGGCGACACCGTCGATATCGAGGGCTTCCTCTATTGGTATGAGGGCGTCAACACCCACATCACCTCCATCAAGACCGTCGGCTGAGCGGGAAACGTACAATTTGGCATCGAATGAAAATCGGGAGCGGAATATCCGCTCCCGATTTTTTGCCTCGTTTATTATCGCGACGCTTGTTGTTTCGTTCTGAGTATAGTATAATTGAGTCGGGAGAAAAGCGCCACGACAAAAAATCGGATATGTGTCGGCTTAATGGAGGTGAGGTATGAACACGAAGAACAACCGCCGCGCTCGGGAGACGCGCGAGCGCCTGAAGCTGGCGCTGCTGGAAATGCTCGCGCGGGACGACATACTGGACGTCACCGTGAGCGCCCTCTGCGACGAGGCCGAGGTCAACCGCTCCACCTTTTACAGCCACTACGACAGCGTCGCGGAGCTGATGGACGAGATAGAGCAGGAGATAGGCAAGGACATCTTCGAGAAGGTCGCGGAGGTGTATGACGACGACAAGTCCATGTTTTCCGCCGAGTACCTCCTCGCCATACTCGGCCACCTGAAGGAGCACCGAAGCTTCTACCGCGCGTACCTGCGTCAGAGCGTAGGGCGGCGGAACATCGACTGGGGCTTCGGGCAGCTCCTCGAGCAGTTCGTAAAGCCGATGATGAAGCGGATGGGCGTGTCCGACATCGAGACCGCCTACTACTTCGAGTTTTTCAAGGAGGGGTTCATCGCGGTGATCTCGCTGTGGCTCGACGGCGGGTGCCGCGAGGAGCCGGAGACGATAGCGCACTGCATAACGAGTATGCTCAACCACCCGGAATTTGAAATAGAGTAAAGGAGGGGTCGATATGACAGGACTTGACAAACTCTGCCTCGCCATGACCGAGTACGAGGCGGGGTGCCCGCAAAGGATACAGCACTTTTTGAAGGTACACGCCTTCGCCGCGCTCATCGGGCGGGGCGAGGGGCTTTCCCCGGAGGAGCAGAATACGCTCGAGGCGGCGGCCTACGTCCACGACATTGGCATAAAGCCCGCGCTTGAGAAGTACGGCAGCGCCGCGGGAAAGTATCAGGAGGAGCTCGGCGCGGAGCCGGCAAGGACGATGCTCCTTGACTGCGGATTTTCGCCCGAGGCGGCGGAGCGCGCGGCGTGGCTCGTCGCGCACCACCACACCTACGACAACATCGACGCCGCGGACTACCGCATCCTCGTCGAGGCGGACTTCCTTGTTAACCTCTTTGAGGACTCGTCACCGCGCGAGGCGGTGGAGTCCGTGTACGAGAAGATATTCCGCACCGAGACCGGCCGGCGCCTCTGCCGGACGATGTTCGGACTTTGAGAGGGAGTGACGTAAGATGACGATAACCGAAATGCTTTCGCGAGAGCGCGTGAACGGCTTCCTCCGCGCCGACGGGCGCAGGATAGTGAACGGCGCGGGCGAGCCGATACTTCTCGCGGGTTGGGGGCTCGGCAACTGGCTCCTCTGCGAGGGGTACATGTGGCGCGCGGGACGGCGCGCCGACCGTCCGAGACGGATAGAGGCGGTCGTCCGCGAGCTCGCGGGGAGCGACTACGCCGCCTCCTTCTGGCCGCGCTTCCGAAAGAACTACATACGCCGGGAGGACATCCTGCGGATGGCGGAGCTCGGATACAACTCGGTCCGCGTGCCGATGAACTGGCGCGTCTTTATGGCGGACGAACCGGGAATTACCTTCCTTGAGGACGGCTTCCGGCTGATAGACGACCTCCTAGACTGGTGCGAGGAGGCGAAGATATACGCCTTCCTCGACCTGCACGGCGCGCCGGGCGGACAGACCGGCTCGAATATCGACGACTGCATCGACGACTTCCCGCGCCTTTTCACCGACGCGGACAGCTACGAGAAGTGCATAGCGCTCTGGGGAGAGCTCGCGCGGAGGTACGCCGACAGATGGATAGTCGGCGGCTACGACCTTCTGAACGAGCCGATCCGCCCCGACGGACACAACGGCTCGACCCACCCGACGGGTCATCTCCTGCCGAAGCTGAGGCAGTTTTACCGCGACGCCATAGCGGAGGTGCGTAAGTACGACAAGCGGCACATGTTCTCGATAGAGGGTCACCACTGGGCGACGAACCCCGCCGTCTTCTGCGAGGACTACGACGACAATATGGTCATACACTTCCACCGCTACGCCGTCATGCCAGATATGGACGCCTACCGCGAGTGGCTCGAGCTCTCCGAGCGGTGGAACAAGCCGCTCTGGCTCGGCGAGACCGGCGAGAACACGCCGGAGTGGTTTGCGGCGCTCTATCCGCTCGCGTTCCGGCTCGGGATAGGCGTGAACGTCTGGCCGTGGAAGAAGATGCAGACCGACAACTCGCCCTACTCGGTGAAGATGCCGCGCGGCTGGCAGAAGTTCACCGACTACGCGAACGGCGGCGAGCGTCCGAGCTATGAAGAGGCTCAGGCGATGTTTGACAAATACCTTGAAAATATGCTCCTCGAGAACTGCGAGGAGAACCCGCGCGTCGCCGCGTCGGTGTTCCGCCGGCCGGGGTGCTCGCTCCGCGCCGTAGACTTCGACGAGGATTCGGCGGAGGGACGCTGCTGCGAGGACGCGCTCTGCGGCTACCGACGCGGCTCCCGCGTGAAAATAGTCGAGCCGGAGAAATGGCCCGAGCGGCGCTTCGGCTTCGACTGCTCGTGGGACGCGCTCCGCCTTTTTCTGGAGGCGGGGCAAGGCGTGGAGTACACATTCTACGGCGCGCGGGAGGGCACGACGCTCACGCTCGAAATGTCGGATGGAAGCGCCGGGATGATATCGCTCACGCAGGACGGCGCGCCGCTCGCGCTTACGCGGGAGGGAAACACCGTCCGCACGTCTCTCCACGCGGCAAGCGAGACGACCGTCCACGTCTTCTGCACTGCGGGCAGCGTCACGCTCGAAAGACTGATATACAGATAGTCGCGGGGCGGGCTCCCGCGTCCCTGTTACGGGGTAAAACCCCGTACGAATATGCGGAACCTGGCGGTTCCGATACCATTGCGGGGCTGCGCCGCCCCGCACCCCTGCATTACTTTTTGCTCGCGCAAAAAGTAATCAAAAAGCGCGCTTAAGGGAGAGGGCTTTGCCCTCTCCCTTAAAAATCCCTCTCCCAATACAGACACAACACCACGACCCACATAACAGGACACACTCCGTATCGAACAAATCTATTATCCCACCGGGTGAGTTTCCGGGGAGGATATCAAACTTTCCCACTGTATTCGACGACATCGAACAGTTCCTGCGTAGTAGAAATAAAAATCCGGTCCTACGCTCACGCTATAAGCGTAATGCAGATACTTTCCCGAGAAAACGGAGCTTTCGGTTCTAGTGGAAAGTTTGAGCGTGGACACTTGTACTAAGCTACGTACGGACGCCCCGCGTGGCAGAGACCTTCCGATTAAGGAAAGAGGGGTACAAAGGGGAGAAAACCGTTGGTTTTCTCCCCTTTGTGTGCTTTTTGGTTACTTTTTGCACAAGCAAAAAGTAACGCAAGGGTGTGGGGCTGCAAAGCCCCACATGGGGGCGCGGGGGCGCAGCCCCCGCAAAGTGCCGGTAGAGCTCCGCTCTACCTAGGGACGCGGGGTCTCGCCCCGCGAATGCTCGCGGGGCTTCCCCGCTAGATGGGTGTGGGCTCTGCCCGCTCGGACGCGGCGCTTCCCCCGCTTGCACAGCGCGCGATTTTCCGCGACTTAAAATAAACTCTCTACCTTGCAGCACACGCTTCGGAGCGCGCGGCAGGGCGCGGAACGCATGAGCTTGCGGCGGCTGTGCGGCGAGACCGAGAGCCCCGCGCAAAGTCCCGCAAGCGCGCCGAGCATCAGACCCTTGAGAAAACACATCATTGTCTCCACATCCTTTCTCTGTTTGGAGCTAGTTTGCCCGAAACCGGCGGGATCTCAGCGTGCAGTTTTTGCCGATAGAGTGAGCGAATCGGTATAGACAGAGCTTTCCTGTTCTGCTATAATTCATAATAGATTATTATGTATGCCGGACGGCTGCCGGAGGGTGACAGAATGGCTCTTTACATCAAAAACGCGAGGACGGCCGGGGAAGAACCGCTCGAGCTGATCCTTGAGAACGGAAAAATACTCGCCTCGGGACCGAGGCTCGTTCCGCCGCCGGGCTGTGAGACGCTTGACGCGCGCGGCATGACCGCCGCCGCCGGCGTTCTCGATATGCACGTCCATCTCCGCGAGCCGGGGTTTGAATACAAGGAAGACATAGAGTCGGGAGGACGTGCGGCGGCGGCCGGAGGCGTCACCGCCGTCGCGTGTATGCCGAACACCAAGCCCGTCACCGACACGCCGGAGCGCGTGAGATACGTCCTCGACCGCGCAGCTGCCGCGAGCCCGGTGCGCGTCCTGCCGATAGCGGCGATAAGCATGGGGGAGAAGGGCGAGACGCTTACCGATTTCGAGGCGCTCGCGGCCTCCGGAGCCGTCGCATTCAGCGACGACGGCGTCCCCGTCATGAGCGACGCGCTGATGCGCGACGCGATGCTCCGCGCAAAGCCGCTCGGTCGTCCGGTCATATCCCACTGTGAGGACTTCGGCTTCGCGGAGCCGTACCCCGCGTCGCGGCGGCACCCGCTCCTCGGCGACGACCTAATGATAACAAATATGGAAGAATCTATGGCCGCGCGGGACATAGCGCTCGCCATAGAGACCGGCGCACCGGTCCACATAGCGCACATATCCACGGCGGTCTCCGCCGAGCTCGTCCGCCGCGCGAAGCGCCTCGGCGCGCCCGTCACATGCGAGACCTGCCCGCACTATCTTCTGCTCGACGAGTCGGCGGTGGCAGCCTTCGGCGCGAACGCGAAGATGAACCCTCCGCTCCGCACGGCGCGCGACCGCGCCGCCATGCTCGACGCGGTGTGCGACGGGACGGTAGACGCCATCGTCACCGACCACGCGCCGCACTCCGCCGAGGAGAAGGCGAGGCCGCTTGAGAACGCGCCAAACGGCATCATCGGCCTCGAAACGCTGATAGGCGGCGCGCTGACGGCGCTGCGGGGCCGTCTCCCGCTCGCAGTGATCCTTGAAAAGCTCACGGCGGCTCCGCACAGGCTCCTCGGCTTGGAAGCGCCGTCGTTTGAGCCCGGCTCCGCCGCCGAGATAACGCTCATCGACCCGGACGAGCGGTGGACGCTCCGCGCGGAGGACATACGCTCCAAGTCGAAGAATTCCCCGTTTGTCGGCATGGAATTTGTCGGCAGAGCGAACGTGACGATAGTGAACGGAAAAATTGTATTTTCCCGCATACAGTGAACAATTTGACTGAGCTAATAAAGAACCAACCTTGTAATCTGCGGAAAGAGAGGAAACAATATGTCCATATCAAGGCTCCAGAAGCTGATACTCGAAAAGCGCAACCCGACCGTCGCGGGGCTGGACGCGCGTCCCGAGTACGTCCCGCCGCACATCCGCGCGGCAAACGTCGAGAAGTACGGGCGCACCCTCAAGGCCGCCGCCGAGTCGGTCTGGGAGTTCAACGTCGGCCTCATAGACGGCCTTTCGGAGATAGTCCCGGCCGTGAAGCCTCAGGCGGCGTACTACGAAGTGCTCGGCCCGGACGGCGTGGACGTCCTCAAGCGCACGATAGACTACGCCAAGTCGAAGGGCCTCTACGTCATAGTGGACGGCAAGCGCAACGACATCGGCGCGACCGCGACCGCCTACGCCGAAGCTTACCTCGGCATGATAGAGTTCGAGGGGGTGACGCTCCGCGCCTTCGACGCGGACGGCCTCACCGTCAACGCCTACCTCGGAAGCGACGGAATAAAGCCGTTTACGAAGTACTGCGGCGAGAAGAGCATCTTCGTGCTCGTAAAGACCTCCAACAAGAGCGCTATAGAGATACAGGACATGATGGCGGGCGACCGTCCGCTCTACCGCGTGATGGCGTCCCGCGTGGAGAACTGGGGCGCGGACTTCGTGGGCGAGTACGGCTACTCGAACGTCGGCGCGGTCGTCGGCGCGACCTATCCCGACGAGCTGAAGCTGCTCCGTCAGGTATGCCCGCGCACCTTCTTCCTCGTGCCGGGCTACGGCGCGCAGGGCGGCACGGCGGCGGACGTCGAGGGTGCGTTTGACCGCGAAGGCCGCGGCGCGATAATCAACTCCTCGCGCGGGATAATGTGCGCCTGGCAGAAGAAGAACGACGACGGCAGGAACTTCGTCGAGGCGGCCTGTGAGGCCGCCATGAAGATGAAGCGCGAGCTCAACGCCTACGTCATGATGCAGTGATTTTGCGGGAGTCTGCGGTAAACGGATATGAATGTCTTTAAGTGTACTCTGCTTTCAAATACGAGGCTCACCGAGTCGTCGCACGACCTCCGCGTCCTCGCGCCCGAGCTGAAGGGCGCGAAGCCGGGGCAGTTCGTCCACGTCAAGTGCGAGGGGTTCACGCTCCGCCGCCCGATAAGCGTGTGCGACTTCGACGGGGAGATACTCCGCCTCATCGTTGACCGGCGCGGCGCCGGTACCGACTGGCTCACCTCGCGCGAGCCGATGACCGTGCTCGACATACTCGGCCCGCTCGGCCACGGGTTCGATACGGAGGGGAACGTCCTCGTCGTCGGCGGCGGGATAGGAACGCCGCCGCTCATATACGCGGCGAAGTCCGCCGCGTCTGCGGACGCCATTGTCGGCTTCCGCACAGCCTCCGCCGCGATGCTCCTCGGCGACTTCAGCGAGGTCTGCGGCACGGTGCAGATAGCGACCGACGACGGTACGCTCGGCGCGCACGGGCGCGTCGATACGCTCCTTGAAAAGCGGCTCGCGGAGCACAGCTATGACCGCGTGCTCGCCTGCGGTCCCTCGCCGATGCTCCGCGCGTGCGCGCGCGTTTGCGCCGCGGCGGGCGTCCCGCTAGAGGTCTCGCTCGAGGAGCGGATGGGATGCGGCGTCGGCGCGTGCCTCGTCTGCGCCGTGAAGCTGAGGGACGGCAATGGCGGGACCTACATGGGCCGCGTCTGCAAGGACGGGCCGGTGTTCCGCGCGGAGGAGGTGGCGCTTGATGACTGACATGCGCGTGACGCTCGCGGGCGTCAAACTGAAAAACCCGATAGTCGTCGCGTCCGGCACCTTCGGATTCGGCCACGAGTACGGCGAGTTCTTCGACCTCTCCGAGCTCGGAGGCATCTGCGTCAAGGGCACGACCGTCTCCCGGCGGGACGGCAACCCGTCCCCGAGGATAGCGGAGACGCCCTCCGGCATACTCAACGCCGTGGGGCTCCAGAACCCCGGCGTGGATGCGTTCTGCGCGGAGGAGGTCCCGTTCCTCCGAAAATTCGACACGAAAATTATCGCGAACATCTCGGGAAACACTCTCGAGGAGTACGCGCTTCTCGCGGAGAAGGTCAGCGCCGCCGGCGTCGATCTGATAGAGGTCAACATCTCCTGCCCGAACGTCAAGGCGGGCGGGATGGCGTTCGGCACCGACCCGCGCTCCGCCGCCGCCGCGACCGACGCGGTGAAGCGTAAGGCGGGAAAGGTGCCGGTCATGACGAAGCTCTCGCCGAACGTCACCGACATAACCGAGATTGCCCGCGCCGCCGAGAGTGCCGGCGCGGACGCGCTGTCGCTTATAAACACGCTCCTCGGGATGCGGATAGACGTCCGCACCCGCCGCCCGATAATAAGGAACAACACCGGCGGGCTGAGCGGTCCCGCCGTCCTCCCCGTCGCGGTGAGGATGGTCTGGCAGGTGGCAAACGCCGTGAAGGTGCCGCTCCTCGGCATGGGCGGCGTCGCGAGCGGTGCGGACGCCGCCGAGCTGATGATGGCGGGCGCGTCCGCCGTCGCGGTCGGAACGGCGCTATTCAGTGACCCGTACGCCGCCGTCCGCGTCCGCAGTGAGCTCGAGGAGTTCTGCGAGACGAACGGCGTCGCCGCCGTGCGCGAGCTCACCGGCTCTGTGCGGCCATGGTGACGAAAATATACATCGTCCGCCACGCCGAGGCGGAGGGGAACATCTACCGCCGCTCGCACGGCTGGTACGATGCGTACCTCACCGAAACCGGACTTCGGCAGGTGGATAACCTCGCGCGGAGGATGAAGGGCATTCATCTCGACGCGATATATTCAAGCGACCTCCGCCGCACGATGATGACGGCGGAGGCTCCGCGCCGTGCCTCCGGGCTGCCGGTGATACCCGAGCCGGGGCTCCGTGAGCTCCAGATGGGCGACTGGGAGAACTACACCTGGGGCAACTGCATGCGGGAGGACTACGACCTCGCGGCGAGCTTCGCGCAGAACGAGGCGTGGCGCGCGCCCGGGGCGGAGAGCGTCCGCGACCTCATCGAGCGCACGACGGCGGCGGCGCGCCGCCTTGCCGAGCGCCATGAGGGCGGGACAATATGCCTCGTGAGCCACAGCGTCGCGATACGCGCGATGCTCACGGGGCTCGGGATATACCGGGACATAGGCGAGTGCGGGATAGTCCCGAACGCATCTCTCTCGCTTATCGAGTGCGAGGACGGCGCGTTCCGTCCCGTGTTCATCGGCTCAAACGAGCACAACGCCTCGGTGCCGCAGCACTCCGCGCACCCGATGGGAGGCGGCGTCGAACGTCCGACGCTGTGGTTCCGCGCCGCGAGGCGGGACGAGAGCGGCGTCGCGGCGGAGCTGTGGGGCGAGGCGTGGAGCTCGGTCTACGGGAACCTCCGGATGTTCGACCCGGGCTTTGCGGAGCTGCGCGTCGGCATGATGATAGAGGACGACCCGGACGCCGTTCGCCTCGCGTTCTGCGGGGACGAACTCGCGGGCGGGCTCATCCTTGACCGGTTTGCCGACGAGCGCGGCGTGATGCACATAGCCCTCTTTATGCTCCGCGAGAAGTTCAGGGGGTACGGACTTGCCGTTCAGCTCGTGGGCGAGGCGCTGACCTGTGCCCGCCTCGCGGGAAAGGACACGCTCCGCCTCCGCGTCGCAAAGAAGAACCGGCACGCGATAGAGCTCTACGAAAAGAACGGCTTTTCCACCGCGTATAAGAACTCCGGCGACCTCGTGATGAAGCGGCGGGTACTCCCGGCGGACGTTCTGAAGTGATTCGGCGTAGAGCGCAGCGGCCGGGACGGAACGTAAAGCCGGGGCGATGAAGTCATCGCCCCGGCTTTTCAAAATTCTTATTGTGTCCCGTTCGGAAACGAAATTGATGTTTTGAAGCGTCTGAAACGTAGACTGCGGCTTACGGAGGTGACTGAACATGTACAGAGAATTGATTTCGAAATTGTCGCGGGGGAACCGATGGGTGCAGGTGCAGCCGCCTTGCCAGGAAAAAGATGTGGAAAATGCCGAGAATGCCGTGGGGTGTCGATTCCCGGAGGAGATGAAGGCTTTACTCCGGGAGATGAACGGCGACAGATGGTGCCTGATGTCTGCGGAAGAGATCGTTGAAAATGTCAGGGCGAACCGTGAAACGCTTCTCCAGTTTTTCGAGGAAGAGTTCGGCAGGGAAGAATATCTGGAACGTGTGGACAGGTTCATATTCTTTGCAAAAAACGGGTGCGGCGATTGTTACGGTTACCGTGTCGGCCCGAACGGAACCGTCGAAGGGACTACCGTCTATATCTGGGAGCACGAGGAGATAGGGGAGAAATGCTGTTGGAAAGAGGTTGCCGGGAATTTATCCGAGTTCATAACGAAATATTATAACGACGAGATATAACTGCGGCGCCGAGTCGGAAGAAATAGGAGAAATCAAAGTAAAACCTGCAAAACGCAATGTCTCAACCGGCGGTTTAGCGATTTTACAACCGACGGTTTACTGAAAAGCCGCAATTTCAACCGTTCGTCGGTGGACTCTGCGCCGCCCCGATGAGATAATAGCGCCGTAACGGAAGCGCTTCCCGAAACGAAAACTTTTGCGAAAGGCGGTAATACTATGACGTACAGTCTCGGAAAAAAGATAAACGAGCTTCGGCGCGAAAAGGGCATGACGCAGGAGACACTGGCGGAGCGGATGGGCGTCACGGCGCAGGCGGTCTCCAAGTGGGAAAACGACCTGAGCGCGCCGGACATACAGTCGCTTCCGCCCATGGCGGAGCTGTTCGGGGTCACGACCGACGAGCTGCTCGGCGTCCGGCACGAGCCGGAGGTTCGGCTTCTGCCGGAGAAGGAGCGGGACACGTCGAAAATGCTCCTGCGCATTGTCGTGGACTCGGCGGACGGGGACAAGGTGCGCGTGAACCTCCCGCTCGCGCTCGTGAAGACGGCGCTGAACATCGGACTCTCCATACCGACCGTCACGGCGCGTCTCGGAAGATCCGGCGCGGACGCGCTCGGCGAGGTAGACTTTGAGCAGGTCTTCAAGCTCGTCGAGGAGGGCGCCGTCGGGCGGCTCGTCGAAGTCGAGAGCGCCGACGGAGACAGCGTCAGCATCGTGGTGGAGTGAGATGCGGATATATGTGGAGGAGCGGACGAAAAAGCGGACGATCCGGTTCCCGACGAGGCTCGCGGTAAACCGGCTCACGGCGTCGATAGCCGGCGCGGCCGTGCGGAAGCGCACCGACGTTGAGCTGAGCACCGCCGCGCTCGTCCGACTCGCGCGGGAGATAAACCGCGCGAAGGCTAGCCTCCGGCGGATGCACATGCCGCTCGTCGAGGTGGAGTCGTCCGGCGGGGAGCGTGTCCTGATATCGCTCTAGCGAGCGTCAACGTCAAAAATAAATTTCAATATCCCGCCTTGCGGAACGGTTTTTGCGGGATATTACTCATAGCCGCGGGAAAGACTAGCGTCGGGTGAACTTCCCGAATGTACAACGAAAGGATTGGTGGCTATGAAGAAGATAGCACTGCTTTTGACCTGCGTGACGCTGTGCGGACTGCTCGCCGGATGCTCCATGAGCGGCAACGTCAGCACGTCGCCCACGGTGAGCCCGAAGCCCTCGGCTGGTACGAACGCCGGCACGGGCAGCGGCGGAACAAACTCCGGAACGGGTACAAACGGCGGCTCCGGCACCGCAAACAACGGCGGTACCGGTACAGGCTCCGGCACGGGCAGCGGCGGGATCGTAGGAAGTCTCACGCCGTCCGCAAGCCCGGACGGCGGCACTAGCGCAAAGCCGAGTACCGCGCCGAGCACTTCGCCCGCCGCGAGCACGGCCCCGAGCGCGAGTCCGTCTCCGAGCACATCGCCGAAGAACTAACAGGACAGAACGGGGGACGGCGCGAGCCGTCCCCAAAGTCTGCGATTTTGCACGAGACTGTCTCGCGCTTGACATTTGTACCGGCGCGGGATATAATGAAATTGCCGAATATGGCATACTTATTTTAACGACTTCGCGGAACTTTCCGCGCGGTCGGATGACAGGAGGATACTATGCCGGAACTCAAGGGAAGCAAGACCGAACAGAACCTCCGCGACGCGTTCGCGGGAGAGACTCAGGCGCGCAGCAAGTACGACTACTTTGCCTCCGCCGCAAAGAAGGCCGGCTATGAGCAGATAGCCGCCATTTTCACCGAGACCGCAAACAACGAGAAGGAGCACGCAAAGATCTGGTTCAAGCTCCTTCAGGGCATAGGCGACACCGTCACGAACCTCAAGAGCGCCGCCGAGGGTGAAAACTGGGAATGGACCGTCATGTACAAGAACTTCGCCGCGACCGCGCGCGAGGAGGGCTTTGACGACATCGCGGTGCTCTTCGAGAAGGTCGCGGGTATCGAGGCGGAGCACGAGAAGCGCTATCTGAAGCTCCTCTCGAACATTCAGGAGGACATCGTCTTCAAGCGCGACGGCAAGAGATTCTGGATCTGCCGCAACTGCGGCTACATCCACGAGGGCGACTCCGCGCCGGAGGTCTGCCCGGTCTGCGCGCATCCGCAGGCGTACTTTATGCTGCGCGAGGAAAACTACTAAAAATTTCGCGGCAAATCGCGCTCGCTGCGCTCGCTTACCAATTTGCCGCGAAGCCGCCGGACAGAGCGGAGCTCTGCCGGCGGCAGGCGCTACGCTACACGCCGAGTTTTCCGCCTTCGGCGGAAAATCGACGCATTCCCACGCGGTCAGCGACCGTGTGGGAGCCCTTCCAATTGAAATGCTCGGGGCGAATGAATCGCCCCTGCGCGAAGTTGGCGGCTTTGCCGTCTTCGACGCACGCTCCGCGAGAGGTGTAAATTTCGCCGTACACGCCGCCGAAATTTACGGATTGAAATTCATTTCGCGCCTAACGGCGCGAAACTCTGCGAGGCTACACGCCGTCGGACAGAGCGAAGCTCTGCCGACGGCAAGTGTTGCGAGGCTTTGAAAAAACTGCGGCCGCCGCTCGGATGGGCGGCGGTCCTATTATTCGGAGGTGGAAAGAATGCCGGCACTTAACTATCACATAGCCTGTCCGCCCGGCTCGGTGGGAGGGTACTGCATCCTTCCCGGCGACCCGGGGCGCGTGGAGCACATCGCACGCTTTATCGACGGTGCGGAGAAGGTCGCTTCCAACCGCGAATACATATCCTACACCGGAACGCTCCTCGGCGAGCGGGTGACCGTCTGCTCGACCGGCATCGGCGGCCCGTCCACCGCTATCGCCGTGGAGGAGCTGCACAGCCTCGGCGCGCACACGTTTATCCGAATAGGCACGTCCGGCGGGATAAACATGAAGGTGCGCTCGGGCGACCTCGTCATAGCGTCCGCCGCCATCCGGCAGGAGGGGACGGCGCTGCACTACGCGCCGATAGAGTATCCCGCGAGCGCGTCCTTCGACGTGACGCGGGCGCTTGCGGACGCGGCTGCGTCGCTCGGCGCGTCATACCACGTCGGCGTCGTACAGGCGAAGGACTCGTTTTACGGCCAGCACTCGCCGGAGAAGTCGCCGGTGAGCTATGAACTGCTTGCAAAGTGGGAGTCGTGGAAGCGGCTCGGCGTCCTCGCAAGCGAGATGGAGTCCGCGACGCTGTTTGTGGCGGCGGACGCGCTCGGCGTCCGCGCCGGGTCGGTCTTTGGCGTGATATGGAACCAGGAGCGGAAGGCCGCCGGTATCACGGGCGAGCCGGACTGCATGGATACGACGCTCGCGATACGCTGCGCCGTCGAGGCAGTGAAGCTGCTGATAGAGCGGGACAGAGCGGCGCGCGGGTGAACTCCCCGAGCGATAAAAACGATCGCCCCTGCCGGACTTTCGTCCGGCAGGGGCGAGCTGCGTAGGGGAGGGAAATGTGAGAGATGCTTTAGCAAATCGGGATCATCTCAGTTTACGATGTTAGTGACCTCCAGGAGTTTTACACTTCCAATTATCCCGAGGACCTCGTCCTCGTATTCGTCGTACCAGTCCACGCCGTGCCGCTCCGCGACGACGCGCGCATCGGGCGCGCTTTCGTCAGGGCTTGGCACGCCGAGCACCATGTAACTCCAGTCGTCCGAGCCGTCGTAGTACCCGGCGGAGGCTGTGAGGCCGCCGGGAAGCCATGTCTCCGTCACCTCGAGACCGGTGCCGCAGACGCCGAAAAATTCGTAGTATGTGACCGAGATCACACCGTCGCGCCCCTCCGGGCGGAACTCTATGCCGAAGTCCTTGCCCTCGTCGGTGCTGAGTATCGGGCTGTACGTCCAGCCCTCCGGCAGCTTGAGCGAGAGGCTGAGCCCGCCCCACGAGTTCTCCACGGTATCGCTCGACGATACGCTTCGGACGAGCGGCGCGACGCTCTCGCCCGTGGGATCGCCGATGTCCTCGACAGAGCCGATGAAGAACGGAGTGCCGCTCCGGCAGTCGATGAGCATATACACGAAGGGGCGGTCGAGGATGACCGTCTTTACCTCCTCGGGCATCATTATGGCACTCTCGGCGGCCATCATGACGGCCGTGACCGCGCCGGCCTTCGTGCCGCGCTCGCCCACCGAGATGAAGGTCTTGTGGAGCACGTCGCCGACGTACAGGTTCCCGTCGGCACAGGAGCCCATGCGGGAGAAGTCCGCCGCGTCCGGGTCGAAAGCGTCCTCCATTCCGATGGCCGCCAGCGGCTCCGCGAGCGAGACGGAGTACTCCGACTCAAACTTGGGTATCGCGGCCGTCACCTTCACGTCCTCCGCGCCTTCGAGGAGCAACTTTATCCGCTCGCCAGTGAGCGTGTCGAGGTATTCGGTGATGCTCACGCCCTCGTTCGGGAGCAGCGCCGCGAAGGCGTAGTTCCTGCCGCCGTAATACTTTAGAAAGCCGGTGGCGAGGTCGTCCGAGAGGTAGTCGTGCTCGGACGAGTGCATCAGCTCGACGGCGCTCTGCGCGCCGTCCTCGCGGGTGAAGATACCGTCATGCACGTCGTACTCGTCGTAGACATGTTCCCACTCGGCCTCGAACGCGAGAGCGTTTATGAGGTACATCATCGTATCCTCGTTGATGTCGTCGATTATCCCGTCAATCATGCCGTCGGTGTGCTCGCGGCACCAGGAGTTTATCGCGTCCACGGTGGAACCGTCGAACGGAGCGGTCGTGACCGATGTGTCGTACCCGTCGCGGCAGGCGGCGAGGAAGTCGGGATTTACGGCAAGCCCGCCATAGTCGCGGAGCCAGACCGAGTTTGCGAGGCTCAGACGGTTCCCGTCCTCGTCCGGGAGGGAGACGATAATGCCGTGCAGCAGCTCGCGGAGCCCGTCCAAAGAGCCGCCGAGGACGGCTTCCATCTCGCGGAGAGTTTCGCCGTCCGCACCCTCGGCCGTCATGGCGAGCGCGGAGAGAATGGAGAGCGGCGAGACGAGCGTATTTTCACCCTCGCGGCGGCACAGCCGCAGCAGCGCCGCGCCGAGGTCGCCCGCCGCCTCGTCCGGCACGCCGGAGGGCGTGTAGTCCACAGATTTCAGCGGAACGGTAGAGGGATTGCCGCTCGGCTCGGGCGTGACGGTAGGGGAGGGACTTGCACTCTCGACGGGCTTTTCCGGGGTCGCACCGCAGCCGAAGCAGCAGAGAAGCATCGTAAGCGCCAGAACGGCGGAAAGTATGCGTTTCATGGTAAAACCTCCTCGACGTTTTACCCGTTAGACGCGCGCGGCGCGGAAAAGTTCCGCCCGCTTGAATTTTGCGCCGCCGCGTGGTATATTTGTTCTGTCGGGACATCCGGCAAATACTACTGCGAAAAGAGGTCGGTTCCAATGAAGGCGGCGGTCATATATCACTCGGTCACGGGTAACACGAAGAACATGGGCGAGCTGATAGCGAAGGGCATGAACTCGGTGGAGGGCGTCGAGGCCAAGGCGTTCCCGATAGAGAACGTGGATACGGACTTTGCGAATGAGGCGAAGTGCATCGTATTCGGCTCGCCGATATACGCGGCGCACATCACGGGCCAGATGATGAACTACATGCTCGCGGAGGCGGGAAAGCTCGCGCTCGCGGGCAAGCTCGTCGGCGCATACACGACGGCGCAGTACGTCCACGGCGGCGCGGAGCTCGGAATTCGCGAGCTGCTCGATCACTGCATGGTGATGGGCGCGCTCGTCTACTCGGGCGGCGGCTCATTCGGAAAGCCGGTCATCCACCTCGGCCCGGTGGGAATAGACAACACGCTCGACATAAACCAGTTCGCGGAGAACTTCGAGGTCTACGGAAAGAGAATGGCACGGAAGGCAGTCGAGCTATTCGGAGAGTAGGAAAAGCGGGATATTAAGATGCGCGACGTTCCGAAAGGAACGCCGCGCGTTTTTATGTCTGAATACGACGCTTTTTCGGCGCGTCAGCCGATCTTCACCGTGTCGGTAAGACCCGCCATGCGGGCGATTATCGTCGCCACTTCGCTGCGGAGGAGCGTGTCGCCCACGCCGAAGTTCGCGGTGCCGTCCGCATTCGCGGACTTGCCGTTGATTACTCCGGCTGCCGCGAGAGCGTAAACCGCGTCATGGACGGGGCCGGACGCCGCGACGTCGGCGAAGTGTCCCTCCGGAATGTCGTTCACCTTCGCGGCATTGCCTAGCGCGGCGGCAAATATCACGGCCGCGTCCGCGCGGGTGATGACGGCGTTCGGCTCGTCGGAGGCGGAGGCGATGATGTCATGCTCCTTCGCGTAGTCTACATATCCCTCAAACCACTGCGCCCATTCGCCCTGATCCTCCGGGCTGTATACATCCTCGCCCGCGTTCTTCTGCGCGACGCGGACGGCAAACGTCACGGTCTGCGCCCAGGTGAGCTTGCCCGCCGGGTCGAAGGAGCCGTCCCCGAAGCCGGCGATGAGGCCCGACTTCGCGGCGGCGGAGACGTTTTCGGCAAACCATGCATTATCGGGAACGTCCGTGAAGGTCGGGGCGGCAGGAGTTTCGGTCACGAGCGTTGCCGTCTCGCCGTCAAAATAATAGGTGGCGCTCCAGTCGGAGTAGTCGCCGCACTGCTGCCACTTCGTTATGTCGCCGCTCATCAGGCGGATACGGGCGGAGTAGTAGCCGACGCCGCCAACCCCGACATCCTGCGAAAAGAATTGCAGATTTTCACCGAGAGTGACGCCGAACTCGGAGAGGCTCATGCCGTCAATATCGGTGCTCCCGCTGGTATAACCGCTCATACCGTTGGGCTTTCTCCACTCAGCGTCTTCCTCGGCCTTGTAGCGAAGGTGTATCTCCATATAGCCGAGCTTTTCGTCCGTGATATTCAGGTGCCAGACGCCGGTCTCGGGGTCGATGGTGGGAGTGGGCATCTTGGCCTCCGGCTTCTTATAGACAAAGTCGCCGGACGTTACGGTGTCGCTGTCTCCATAGGTTTCGCCGTCGCCAAGGGCGGTCACACGGAAGTAATAGGTGCCGTCCTCCCACGTCACATCGGTATTGTTGGCGAAGTAATAGGCGCTATATGTGTCCGGCCCGCCCATGTAATATTCCTCCTGGGAATAGACGAGCTCGTCCGCTCCGCCGTTTGCGGACTTGCGGTAGAGCTCGACGGAGCAGTACATCTGAGGACCTTCGCTGCCGGTCTTCCAATACGCGACGCCGGGCATGCTGTCACCCGGTTCGATGGAGAGAAGCTCCCCCGTCTCCTCGTCGTACTTGTAGTCGAGCGATCTGCCCCAGCCGAGGCCGGTCGGCGCGTCGGACTTGAGAAGCTCGACCTCTTCCTGCCCGTCCTCAGCCTCGTCCGCCGCAAACGCCGCCGCCGGCAGCAGCGCGGCAAGCATCATCACCGCGAGCAGCGCCGCCATTATACGTTTCTTCATTCTTTTTCTGACCTCCCAAAATATTTTTCGGGTTCTCCCGAAGACCGCCCGAGGCGGGCGGAAAACCCGCCTCGCCGGCGTCTCCGGGAGCATAAAAGGCGGCGTCGAGCATATAACTCAACACCGCCTTGACAAAGTCAATGCAAAGCACGACCTATTTTCCGCTTACTCTTGAAATGGAAAGAGAAAACGGATATAATAAGCTCGTGGTGCGATTATTTCGCTGTGCTGAGTGGTGCTTCACTCGTACAGGGCTTCGGGGTGTTGGCGCACCCCGAAGCCTGCCGCATTTTATGTTCCCAAGGTCATTCTACATCAAATCGGTGGGAATTGCAATACCGAATTCCAAAGTTTACGCAAGTTTTGTCGTCATACAAACGAGCGCCCGGGCGGTGAAAACCGTCCGGGCGCATTTTTTGTATTTACATCTCCTCCAGCTCGGCAAGCCAGAGCGCGGCGGATGCGTCGGACGGCATCCGCCAGTCGCCGCGCGGCGAGAGAGACACCGAGCCGACCTTCGGTCCGTCCGGGAGGCAGGAACGCTTGAACTGCTGAGAGAAGAAGCGGCGGCAGAACACGCGGAGCCACGCGAGGATGACCTCGCGGGAGTACGTCCCGCGCCACGCGTGCTCCGCGAGGCGGAGCACCTTCGCGGGGCCGAACCCGCGCCGCACCATGTGGTAGAGGAAGAAGTCGTGCAGCTCGTATGGGCCGACGAGGTCCTCCGTCTTCTGCGAGATGTTCCCGCCCTCCGGCGGAAGAAGCTCGGGGCTCACCGGCGTCGCGAGCACGTCGCGGAGCACGAGCGCCAAATCCTCCGAGCCGCAGGTGTCGGCATAGTAATCTATGATGTGGCGTATCAGCGTCTTCGGGACGCCGGCGTTCACGCCGTACATCGACATGTGGTCGCCGTTGTAGGTGGCCCAGCCCAGCGCGAGCTCGGAGAGGTCGCCGGTGCCGACGACGATGCCGCCGGTTCGGTTCGCGTAGTCCATGAGGACCTGCGTCCGCTCGCGCGCCTGCGAGTTCTCGTAGGTGACGTCGTGCGTGCCCTCGTCCTGACCGATGTCGAGGAAGTGCCGGCGGACGGCGGGCGCGATGTCCACCTCGCGGAGCGTCACGCCGAGCAGCTCCGCGAGGCGCGTGGCGTTCGACTTCGTGCGCCCGGTCGTACCGAAGCCGGGCATGGTGATGGCGATGATGTCCCCGCGCGGGCGGGAGAGAAGGTCGAACGCGCGCGCCGCGACTATCAGCGCGAGCGTGCTGTCGAGCCCGCCGCTCACGCCGACGACGGCGGTGCGGGCGTTCGTGTGCTCGAGCCGCTTGCGAAGCCCTTCGGACTGTATCGAGAGTATCGTCTCGCACCGCCCGCGCCGCTCCGCGCCGGACGCGGGGACGAACGGCATCGGCTCCACCGTGCGCGTGAGCGAGGTCTCGGCGGGCTCCATGTCAAACCAAACCGTAGAGTACCCCTCGGGCGCGGCGGAGAAGGTGTTCAGCCTGCGGCGCTCGCCCGCGAGCATTTCGACGTCTATCTCGCTTATCGTGAGGCCGGTGGTAAAGAGCTCGCTTTCCGCGAGCAGGACGCCGTTCTCCGCCACCATGTCGTGGCCGGAGAAGACGACGTCGGTCGTGCTCTCTCCCTCGCCCGCGTCCGCAAAGACGTAGCCGCAGACGCAGCGGCCGGACTCGCTCTGTACAAGCAGGCGGCGGTAGTCCGCCTTGCCGACGGTCTCGTTCGAGGCGGAGAGGTTCGCTATTATCGTCGCCCCGGCGGAGGTGAGGCCGACGGAGGGCGGCGAGGCGACCCACACGTCCTCGCAAATCTCTACGCCAAGGCAGAAGTCGGGCGCTTTCTCACAGCGGAAAAGCAAATTCGTCCCGAACGGCACCTCCTCGCCGAGGACGCGCACCGTGGAGGTCTCCTTCGGCGCGGGGGCGAAGTTGCGGAGCTCGTAGAACTCGTTGTAATTCGGAATGTTCGTTTTTGGGACGAGGCCGAGCAGCCGTCCGCGATGCAGGACGGCGGCGCAGTTGTAGAGGCTTCCGTCCTTGGGGAAGGGAAGTCCTGCGACGACGAGCATGTCGAGCGGCGCGGTCTCCTCCAAGAGGCGGCGGAGCGCGTCCAAAGCGGCGCGGAGCAGGGTGCTCGCGCCGAACAGGTCGCCGCAGGTGTAGCCGGTGATGCAGAGCTCGGGGAAGACGACGAGGCGCGCACCGCGCGCGTCCGCCTCACGAATGAGCGCGAGCATCGAGCCAAGGTTGTATTCGCAGTCCGCGACGCGCACGCGCGGCGTCGCGGCGGCGCATTTCACAAATCCGTATTTCACAGGAATATCCTCCGAATGTCCAAGCGTTTGGGCGTCCGCCCGGAAAAATTATAGCACGCGGGCGGGATTTTGTAAATCCGGTTTTCGCGGGGACCGCCGCGCGCGGGGCGGCTCCAGCTCGAGCGGGACGCGAGAAATTTTTAGGAAAAACCGCTTTACAAAGGAATGTTTATGTGGTATAGTATAGACAGCATCAAAACAGTAATAATTACTGATTTGAGAGTGAAAGCAGTTTAATTACATGGAGGTATTTTGTTATGGCAAAGAAGTGGGTCTGCCCCGTATGCGGTTACGTCCATGAGGGCGATACGCCCCCCGAGTTCTGCCCGACCTGCAAGTGTCCCGGCAGCAAGTTCACCGAGATGAAGGCCGGCGCGAAGCTCGCCGCCGAGCACGAGTACGGCATATACGCGAAGACCGTCAAGAACAACCCCGACGTGAGCGAAGAGGACAAGAAGTACATCTTCGAGCAGCTCATGGCCAACTTCAACGGCGAGTGCGCCGAGGTCGGCATGTATCTCTGCATGGCGCGCATCGCGCACCGCGAGGGTTATCCCGAGATCGGCCTGTACTGGGAGAAGGCCGCGCATGAGGAGGCGGAGCACGCCGCGAAGTTCGCGGAGCTGCTCGGCGAGGATCTCGAGAAGAACATGAAGGCCGACACCAAGGCGAACCTTGCATGGCGTGTCGACTGCGAGTTCGGCGCGACCCAGGGCAAGTTCGACCTCGCGCTCTGCGCGAAGAAGAACGGCCTTGACGCCATCCATGACACCGTTCACGAGATGGCTCGTGACGAGGCCCGTCACGGCAAGGCGCTCAAGGGACTGCTCGAGCGTTACTTCAAGTAAGCAAACGATTTGCGGAAAGGAACGGGCAAAGCCCGTTCCTTTCTTGCGATTGCCGGAAATTTTTCGCATCCCGCGAAACGGAGGAATACGATGGAAATAACCGTGAGGAGGCTCCGTCCGTCGGAGCTTGAGGAGGCCGTCCGCGTGGAGGAAAGCGCGATAAAGGGCTTCGGCTACCTGCGCGACACGGCGGAGCTGTTCTTTTCGGACAGCGTCGGCGCGATGCTCGGCGCGTTCACGGGGGAGGAGCTCGTCGGCATAGCGAAGTACACCGTCCTGCCGGACAGGACGGCGTGGCTCGAGACTCTGCGCGTCGCGCCGGAGCATCAGAGGCAGGGCGTCGGCACGCGGCTCTACGAGGAGTTCGTGTCGCTCTCGCGCGCGCTCGGCATCGAGACCGCCGCGATGTACACGGGGCTCCGGAACGTCCCGAGCGCGACGCTCGCGCGAAAGTTCGGCCTTGACACGGCAGGGAAGTACCGCGAATTTCAACTCTCCCTCGACGGCGTGACGCCGCCGGAGGCCGAGACGTTCGAGCCGGTGGGCGAGGCGGAAGCGTGCGCGCTCCTCGCGCCGCTCGCGGAGCGGTACGAGGGATACGCCGTGCTGAACCGCACGTTCATGCGGATGAATGACGACGTGTTCCGCGCCTTCGCGCGCGAAGGAAAAGTCCTCGTGAGCCGCGAGAGCGGTAGTGTTATGGTGTTCGGCAACCGCTTCCTCGAGCGGCGCTCGGTGCAGATAGCGGTCATGGCGGGCGGCCTCCGCGCGTGCATGGACTACGCCGTGAAAATCGGGTCGGAACGCGGGGTGCCGCAGGTCGTCGCGACCGCGCCGCTCGACGACGAAGCGCTGCAAAGCGCGCTTGAGAGTTACGGCTTCCGCGCGGCGGGCGACCTCCAGGTGATGAGCGGAAAAATAGCGCGCGTCGGGTGAAGCAAATGCCGCTTGCAATATCGCGCGCGGGCGTATATAATTGACAGTGGAACGAACGGAGGAGCCCGCTCATGGGCGCGCCGTGAATCAATATCTGAGGAGGAAGTTGAAATGAAGTACATTTGCAAGGTCTGCGGCTGGATCTACGACGAGGAGGAGCAGGGCAAGAAGTGGGAGGATCTCTCGGACGACTTTGTCTGTGAGCTCTGCGGCGCCGGCAAGGAAGATTTTGAGCCGGTAGAGTAAGAGACCGATTTGTCAGAGGAGCGGGAACCGCCGGCTGACAAAAAGATGGCAGACACTTCCGTGTCTGCCATCTTTTTACCGTGTCACGCAAAATGCGCACGCCTGGTTTTGGCGGAGAAGGTAGGATTCGAACCCACGGATGCTCTCACATCGACGGTTTTCAAGACCGCTCCCTTCGACCACTCGGGCACTTCTCCGTGCGAAATGATGATACCACAAAAGTCTCGATTTGTCAAATATGTCGGTTGACGGCTCTGCGGAAATATGTTACCATAAATGCGTAAAAAGTCGATTGCGGAGCGGAAACCCCCGGAGCGCTTCCGTCCGCCCGCAGCCGATACAAACGGAGCGCGTGACTGACGGAAGTGGAGCACCACATGGAGCGCGTGTCCTCGGCAGCCGACCGTCTGGGTGGAATCCTTCCGATACCCGGGCGGATTTTTGCGTTTTATGGAAAAGGAGCGCTTTATGCAGAAAAATGAGCAGTATCTTCGCGAAAACGTGTATCCCGGCCGGGGAATAGTCCTCGGCGCGACGCCCTCCGGCGCGGCGCTCGTCCAGGTCTACTGGATTATGGGCCGCAGCGAGAACAGCCGCAACCGCGTGTTCGTCGAGACGGCGGATGGCGTCAAGACCGAGGCGTTCGATCCCTCCAAGATGATAGACCCGTCGCTTGTGATATACTACGTCACGCGCACCGTCGGCGACAAACACATCGTCACAAACGGCGACCAGACCGACACCGTCGCGGACTTCCTGAAGAAGGGCGGAACCTTCGAGGCGGCGCTTCTCACGCGCTGCTATGAGCCGGACGCGCCCAACTGCACCCCGCGCATCTCCGGCATGACCGACGCCGCGACCGGCGCGTACTCGCTCTCGATACTCAAGACCGTCGGAAATGACGAGAACTGCGAGGAGAAGGCGTTTTTCACATACAAAACGCCGATAAACGGCACGGGTCACTGCATCCACACCTACGACGGGGACGGCAGTCCGCTTCCGAGCTTCTCCGGCGAGCCGTATGAGGTCTCGCTCTGCGAGACCGCGCGCGAAAATGCCGAGAAGTTCTGGGACATGCTTGACCGCTCGAACCGCGTGAGCCTGCTCGTGAAGCATATCGACTGCGCCTCGGGCAAGGTAGAGACCGTCATAGTAAACCGTAACGGAGGAGAAGAAAAATGAACTCGATAGAGCTGAAGTACGGCTGCAACCCCAACCAGAAGCCTTCCCGCATATTCATGCGCGACGGCGGCGACCTGCCGGTGAAGGTTCTCTCCGGCAAGCCCGGATACATCAACTTCCTCGACGCGCTCAACGGCTACCAGCTCGTAAGCGAGCTGAAGGAGGCGACGGGACTTCCCGCTGCGACCTCCTTCAAGCACGTCAGCCCCGCCGGCGCGGCGATAGGCCTCGAGCTCACGCCGAAGGAGCGGAAGGTCTGCCGCATAAAGAAGAGCGCGGAGCTCTCACCGCTCGCCTGCGCCTACGCCCGCGCGCGCGGCGCCGACCGCATGAGCTCCTACGGAGACTTCGTGAGCCTCTCCGACGTCTGCGACGCCGAGACCGCCCATCTGATAGCCGCCGAGGTGAGCGACGGTGTAATTGCCCCCGGCTACACCCCCGCGGCGCTCGAAATACTCAAGCAGAAGCGTCAGGGCGGATACAACGTCATAGAGATCGACCCCGATTACCGCCCCGCCGAGCAGGAGTACAAGGACGTCTACGGCGTCACCTTCGAGCAGGGTCACAACAACTACCGCCTCACAAATGACGTCTTTGGCAACATCGTCTCTGACCGCAAGGACATCCCCGAGAGCGCGAAGCGCGACCTCCTCATCGCGATGATAACCCTCAAGTACACGCAGTCTAACTCGGTCTGCTACGCCTACAACGGCATGGCGATAGGCATCGGCGCGGGGCAGCAGTCCCGCATCCACTGCGTCCGCCTTGCGGGCGGGAAGGCGGACACCTTCTTCCTCCGCGGCTCGGACAAGGTACTGAACCTGCCGTTCAAGAAGGGTCTCGCCCGTGCCGAGCGCGACAACGCGATAGACGTCTACCTCACCGACGGTGACTGGGAGGCGATGCTCTCAAGCGACCTCTGGCAGGACTACTTCTCCGAGAAGCCGGAGCCCTTTACCGTCCCCGAGAAGCGCGAGTATCTGTCGCACATAGACGGCGTGAGCCTCGGTTCGGATGCGTTCTTCCCGTTCAGCGACAACATCGAGCGCGCGAAGCGCTCCGGCGTGCGCTACGTCCTCGAACCGGGCGGGTCGATACGCGACGACGCGGTCATAGACTGCTGCAACAAGTACGGCATGGTGCTCGGGTTTACAGGGATGAGGCTGTTCCACCACTGACGCCTATCGGGAAAACCGTTCCGGTTTTCCCGATAGGCTTTCGCGGGAAATCGCGCTCGCTTCGCTCGCTTACCAATTTCCCGCGAGACTTTCACTTGAAATTGCGCAGGCGCAATTTCAAGTGAAGCCGCCGGACAGAGCGGATCTCTGCCGGCGGCAACGCTCCGCTACGCGCCGATTTTTTTGCCTCCGGCAAAAAATCGACGCACGCTCCGCGAGAGGAGTTTTTTCCGACGTACACGCCGCCGGAAAAAACGATTAGAACTTGTTCGCCGCTTGCGCGGCGAACTCTGCGAGGCTTTAAGGACAGGCACGGAAGTGCCTGTCCATTTTGTTGCGGGCGATTGCGATTCGTCGCGAAAGCCTGTTAAATAAGTTTGTAAGGACTTTTTTAACAGGCTGAACCGTCCGGGCAATTTGCGTAAGATGCGGCAAATCGGTCACACGCGCTTGTGGGTTGCGCGGCGGGGGAAAATCGCGCGCGGAGGGAGGTTGAGCTTCGGCGGGAAAAGCGGTATACTCTCCGTAGTGAGCGTTCACACATATCAATAGGGAGGAAAACTTATGAGCTTCGGAAAGAATTTGCAGTATCTGCGCGGGCTCCGCCGGGGCATGACGCAGGAGACGCTGGCGGAGCGGCTGGATGTGAGCCGCCAGACCGTCTCGAAGTGGGAGCTTGACGCGGCGCAGCCCGATATAAACAAGGCGATAGAGCTCTGCGGGCTCTTCAACTGTTCGCTCGACGCGCTCTTCCGCGAGGACATGGCGGCGTATGCCGACGCATACACCGACCTCCGCGTCGAAGTCGTACCGGCGTTCCGCTATGTGAAGTATGCGGTGATAAGCGCCGACCCGGAGAGCGACGCCATCGGCCGCGTGACGGAATACGCGCGTCAGAACGGCGTCGAGAGGCCGCGTGTGATAGGGTGGGACTTCCCGTTCGCGTCGCAGGAGCAGGTAAACGTCTTCGGTATGCACGGCTATGAGGCCGCGTGGATACTGCCGGAGGGACTTACGCCGCCCGGCCTCGATGTCTCCTCACAGCCGGAGCACCGCTACGCCGCGATACACATCCCCGAGCCGTTCGCAAACCCTTTCGTGTCGATACCGAACGCATACAAGGCGCTTGACAGCTATATGCGTCTCAGCGGCCTCGAACACACCGAGCGGGGCGTGATACCCTGCTTCGAAACCGACGGCGAGAGCATGGACGTGTATATCGCGTGCGAGTAGGAGTCCCGTGCCTCGGAAAGCAAAACCTCAGGTAAAATATTGACGTGTTATCCGCGCGGTGATATACTGAAGCAAACGGTGGCGGCCGACGCGCCGTCCTTCCCGTATGCGTTGTTGCGCGAACGGAAATCGCGGGAGCGTGCGGGAAGCACCGTCCGAAAATGTACGGAAAACAGACGTAAGTCGCATTATTTGAGGAGAATTTGCATGAAGAGGCGTGTTCTTTCGTTTGTTGTAATGACTGCTCTGATACTTGCGCTCCTGCCGGGGACGGCTCTCGCGGCGTCCGCCGGAGCCGGGGTCTGCGGAGCCGAGGGGGACAATGTAAAATGGATAGTTGCCGGCGGCCGCCTTGCGCTCTCCGGCTCGGGAGCTATGGCAAGCTACGGCGCAGAGGAACCCGCGCCGTGGAGCGGGTATGACTTCGACGCGATAGCCATCGGCGGCGAGATAACCGAGATAGGTGAGCGCGCCTTCCGCGGATGCTCCGACGTCACCGAAGTGACCGTGCCGGACAGCGTGACGAGAATAGGGGACGGCGCGTTTGAAAACTGCAGGTTGCTCGTTTCCGTATCGCTTCCGGCGACGCTCGAACGGCTGGGACGCGCGTTTGCGGGCTGTAAGAGACTCGCCGTCGTCCGCTTCGCGGGCAGCGAGGAGCAGTGGAACGCGCTGACCGCCGCAGAGGACATCGGACTCCCCGCATGGACCGAGGTGCGGTTCGGGAGCGGGAGATTCAGCGACGTCGCCGCCGGCGCGTGGTATGCTGAAGCCGTCCGCGCCGCCGCCGAGGCCGGGATAATCCTCGGGAACGGCGACGGGACGTTCGATCCGTCCGGCGAG
This sequence comes from uncultured Clostridia bacterium, assembly GCA_947593925.1. GTDB lineage: Bacteria > Bacillota > Clostridia > Oscillospirales > JAAYOS01 > CANRIN01. Next base: position 50,781 of record CANQDU010000010.1, read on the forward strand.
CTCACATGGGCGCACACCGCCGCCTTCGCCGCGCGCCTCATGCAGTACCGGAACGGCGAGCATGTCTACGGCGCGGCGGATCAGAAGGGCGAGTGGTACAGCGTCTACGCGGACTACCTAACGGAGCAGGGCGTAATAGACGGCGTACCGTCCGACCCGGAAGCAAAGATCACCCGCGCGGACGCGGCGGCGATCTTCGCCGCCGTCCTCGGCGAGGACGCGGAAAAGGTGAACGACGTCCCGAGGGGATACTTCGCGGACGTGCCGTCCGGCGCGAAGGGCGACGCCGTGTACGCCCTCGCGGAGGCGGGCATAGTGAACGGAAAGCCTGCAAAGGGGACGGACGACGCGGTTTTCGGCTGCTCGGACGTCCTCCTGCGGAGCGAGGCGGCGGCCATCGTCGCGCGGATGGCGGGGCTCGCGCCGCTCGTGAATGCGGGCTGAGCGGCGGCGGGTCACGGCGGAGCATAACATTGTACAAAGGGAGGCGGGACTGGTCCCGCCTCCCTTGTTTTCCGCTTGCGCGCCTCCGTCCTTTGTGCTATTATTAGGAAAAACGGGTACGGAGGTAAAGAGATGACCGATTTCTCCGACATACTCTTTCTCAGCGACTACGACCTCACGCTGAGCGACGGACAGCAGATCCCGCAGCGCAACCTCGACGCGATAGAGCGCTTCAAGGCGGGCGGCGGGATGTTCTCGATAGCGACGGGACGCTCGAAGCCGACGTTCACACCGCAGCTCGAAAAGATAAGCGTCAACGCGCCGGTGGTGCTCTCGAACGGTTCGCTCGTCTACGACTTTGCGGACGGTACGACCTGGCTCCAAATTCCGATGAAGGACTGGGAGAAGGCCGCCGTCCGGCGCATACGCGACCGCCACAGCGACCGCGCGGTCTTCGACCTCGAGGTCGGCCTTGAGGTCTACCTTCCGAACGACACCCTCGCCGTCCAGGCAAACGACTATACCCGCGCCCACTTCGAGTGGGTCGGGATGGTGAGCCGCATGTGTCCGATGGAGGAGATACCGGACGACTGGATGAAGGCGGTCTTCACCGCTCACCCGGACGACATCCCCGCCCTCGCGAAGGAGGCCGAGGAGGAGGGGCTGAACGGCGTCCGCTCGCTGCCGTTCATGCTCGAGATACAGACCGGCGGCGTGGACAAGGGAACCTCCGCGCGCTGGCTTGCGGACAAGCTCGGGCGGAAGCTCGTCTGCGCGGGCGACGCGCCGAACGACACGGCGCTTCTCCGCGCCGCCGACCGCGCGTTCGTGCCCTCGAGCGCCTACCCGGAGATACTCGCGATGGGCTACGAAGTCGTCGCGGACTGCAAGACCGGCGCGATAGCCGACGCGATAGAGCGGATGGAGGCGGAGCGGAGATGAGCATATTCCGAAAGCTGATAACTCCTGCGGCGCTCGCTTTTTACATGCTGCGCTATAAGACGATATGGCGTGTCCGCGAGAAGATGCGCGAAAAGTGCGTCGCTAACGGAAAAGTGAACACAAAGAAGCTGATATGGGACGCATACGGCCGCTACTTCGACAAACGGTGCGGGTTTGTCGGGGGACTTGCGGAGTTCGCGGGCGAGCCGTGCTTCCCGCACGGGCCGTTCGGTGTGTTTATCTCGAACGATGCAAAGATTGGCCGCGACGCGGTCATATTCCAGAACGTCACGATCGGCTCGAACACCCTCGAGGGTACGTCGAAGCCCGGCGCGCCCACGATAGGCGACTGCGTGTATATCGGCGCGAACGCCGTCATAGTCGGCGGCGTGACGATAGGGGACGGGTGCCGGATAGGCGCGGGCGCCGTCGTGTACGGCGACATGCCGCCGAACTCGGTGGCGGTCTCCGCTCCGACGCGGATAATCGAGCGCGCGGAGCCGATGGATAACCGCTATACGCAGTATCTTCCGAACGGCGCGGTGCGCCGCTTCGAGGACGGTACCTACCACCGCATATAACTACGCGAGAGGAGCCAGCATCAGCTGAAATATTCGCACACCGCGTCTGCGAGGGCGCGCGCGAAGCGCGCCTCGTCCGCGTCGTTTGCGAGCCACTCAAACTCGGAGGGACAGCACACGAACCCGCACTCGACTATCGTAGAGGGACAGAACGTCCCCCGGCAGATGTAGAGGTTCGACTGGTTCGCGCCCCGGTCGTAGAGCCCGAAGGCCTCCGCCGTGTAGTGCGCGAGCGTCTCGGAGTATTCCTCGGAGATGTCCTCGCGGTACCACGTCGAGACGCCGCGTATGTTCGTCGCGTCAACGTTCTCGTCAACGGCGTTCAGATGTATCGAGAGGAGCAGGTCGGGACGCATTTCGCGCGCCGTCACGAGCCGCCCGTGCAGATCGACCGTCGAGTCGTCGCTTCTGAGATATTCGACCGTCGCGCCGAGGCGTTCGAGCTCGTAGCCCACCTTCTTCGCGATGGCGAGCACGAGCACCCGCTCGCTCATCTCCTCGCCGAGAGGTCCGAGCGCGCCAAGCTCGCTCCCGCCGTGGCCGGGGTCGAGGAGTATGGTGAGCCCTTCGAGCGGAAGCGCGCCCTCCTTCAGTGTCGGACGGCGCTTCAGGGCAAGCGACAGCGTGCCCGAGCTCTCGTCGTACTCGAATATGTAGCCGTCAAGGAGAGCACGGTCGCGGAGCGTGAGGCGGTAGTACGCGGAGCCGTCCTCCGACCACTGCGCGCAGGAGGTGAAGAGCGAGCCCTGCGGCAGAGCGAGCGCCGGAGCGATGCCGCTGTAGCGTATCCGCACGGTGACGCTTTCGCCGGTGTAATCGACCGTTGACAGCGCCGCCGACGAGACCTTGAAGCGGAGATAGTCCCAGCCGTCCCCAAACTCATAGGAGGCGGCGGAGAGACCGCTTGACAGCGCGCCCTCGCCGTCCGAAAGCTCCAGCCCGTCGCTCTCCGCCCAGTACCCGGAGCGGAGGCGCACCCACGCGCCGTTCGTCGTGACGGCGGTGACGTAGTCGGTCATGCCCCGGCAGAGCTCGCCCACCGGGCCGCCGGAGGTGGTGGAGCCGGGGTAGATGAACGCCGCCTCGCTCGTGACGGTCGCGTAGAACGGCGCGCCGTCCCCGATGCAGAAGAGCATACCCTCGGCGGAGACGGTCTCGGTCCTGCCGTTGTAGGTCATGGTGTAGACCGGCCTGCCGACGGTAGAGACCTTGCCCTCGGGATAGCCGTCGCTCACGGTGTAGGTGTAGAAGTAGTTCGTGCCGTAGACCTTGCCGTCCTCCACGGGCAGCTCGGTGGCGGCGGGGGTGAGGCGGAAGGTCTCGCCGCTTATCGTCACCGAAAGCGACGCGCCTATCGGCGCGGTACAGCGGAAGGTTATCTTCTCACCCGGGGCGACGTAGATGTCTCCCTCGGACGGATACGCGCTCTCCGCGACTATAGACGCGCTCTCGAGCGGCGTCGGCGGGGCGGCGGAGCCGCCGCGCGTTATCACGCGCGTAAACTCGCGCTCGCCCTGCGTGAAGCGGAGGGCGTTTTCTCCGTTTTCGAGACTTACAAGCACGCCGAAGTAGCCGCTTTCGGTGACCTCCTCCACGCGCGTTCCGTTCAGATAGAGCGGCACGTTCGGGTCACAGCGGCCGAGGACGTAGTATTCGGAATACCCCACGGTGATGTCGCCCGACGGGCGTCCCACCGATATGCCGCCGTCCCACTCTACCGGGTCGAGCAGGGGATAGTCCTCCGGCAGGCTCTCCATGGCGTTCCAGCTTGCTATAAACGTCCCGAGCGGGGCGTAGTCCACAAAGAATTTGTAGCGGAAGTGTATCGAACCGCTTACCTCCTCGGTCTCGCGGTTGAGGGTGAGCTGCCGGCGAAGCTCGCTTGTGCCGCTCCACGCGCCGCTCTCCGCGCCGGAGCGGTAGGAGGCGTGGCCGACGTACAGCCGGACGCCGGTGCCCCGCACTACGTCCGACCACCACTCCACGAGCGTCTTATAGTCGGCGGGGGCGTAGCCTATCTCCCAGTATATCTGCGGGCAGATGTAGTCAAGCCACCCCTCCTCGACCCACTTCTTAGTGTCTGCGAAGTGATAGAGGTAGCTCTGGTTGCCGTTCGTGTCGCTGCCGCCGGGGACGGACGAGGCGTTCGCCCATATCCCGAACGGGCTCACGCCGAAGATCTTGCCGTACTCGCGCGTGACGTCCCGCACCTCGCGTATCAGCGTATTTATGTTCTCGCGCCGCCAGTCCTCAAGGGAGAGCGAGCTGCCGGAAGCGGCGTAGGTCGCCGCGTCGTCAAGACCGCCGTCGGGGTAGAAGTAGTCGTCGAAGTGAATGCCGTCAACGTCGTAGTTTTTGCATATCTCGCGCACACCGTCCACGACGAGCTCGCGAGCGCCCTCTATCCCCGGGTCGAGGTACATGTGTCCGTCGGTGTGCGTGACTACCCACTCGGGGTGCTGCCGCGCGGGGTTCGACTCCGCGAGAGCCGATAGGTCGTGCGAGTTCCGCGCGACGCGGTAGGGGTTTATCCATGCGTGGAGCTGCATCCCGCGCGCGTGCGCGCCCTCCGTCCAGTATTCGAGGAGGTCGAAGCCGGGACCCACGCCCTGCGTGCCGCTCACATACTCCGACCACGGAAATATGTCCGACTCGTAGAGCGCGTCTCCGCTCGGCCGCACCTGAAAGAGGACGGCATTGAAGCCGAGCGCGGCGCAGCGGTCGAGGACCTCGTCCGCCTCGCGCTTCAGCTCGTCGTCGCCGAGGCCGGTGCGGGAGGGATAGTCGAGGTTGATGAGCGTGGAGACCCAGACGCCACGAAAGTCGTCCGATATGTCGGGGACGGATACTGCCGGCACGTCGGAGGGAAAAGGCGAGGCCGCCTCCACGCCGGACGGCGTGAGAGTGACGGAGCCGGGAACGTCCCCGCCTCCGCCGCTGAGGAAAAAGAACGGTATCGCCACGAGCGCCGCTATGCAGAGCGGGACCACGAGGCGCAAAAGCTTTTTTGTCATACAATATTCTCCATAGAAAGAGGCACGCGCCCGCCGAGGCGCGGAAAAACCCGTGTCCGGCTTGCCGCCGGAATACCTGTAATAAACAAATTATACTACAAAAACCGACGGCTTTCAAGAGCGGACGGCGGCGCCGCCCGCCGAGTGAGTATATTCGCGCACGCGGCGCGAAATGCCGCGCGGAACGGCGCGGGAGAGCCTTCCCGTGCGCCGTTTTGTATGTATTTACCAAAGCGAAGCGTCGAAATTATTCAAAAAACGCGCATACCGCGCCTTGTAAAGCCGGGCGGACTGTGATAAAATAATCCGTGATACGGATACAAATGATTTTCTGTGGGGGACATCCGAGATGCAGGAAAAGCTGAAATTCTATCTCGTGGAACAGAGCGCGCTTCCGCCGGTGATAGTCAAGGTGGCGGAGGCGATGCAAAATTTGGAGAGCGGACGCTGCGAGTCTGTGGGCGACGCGGTGCGCGAGGCGGGCATAAGCCGCAGCGCGTTCTACAAGTACCGCGACTACGTCCGCCCGTTCTATGACGCGACGGCAAGCGAGATGCTCACTCTGCATCTGGTGCTCGAGGACTCGCCGGGAATGCTGTCGTCGCTTCTCGCGGCGCTCAGTGCGAAGGGCGCAAACATTCTCACGATAAATCAGTCGATACCGATAGGCGGCATAGCCTCGGTGACGGTGTCTGTGAGTCTCAGCGGCGGCACGAGCAAGGTCGGCGAGCTGGTGGACTCGGTGCGCGGGCTGAGAGGCGTGACGAAGCTCGAGCTCGTCTCGGGCTGAACGGAGGTGGAAAAGTGACGGGAATAGCCATACTCGGGATGGGCGTCGTCGGCACCGGAGTGTACGAGACGCTTGAGAGCAACGCGGAGACGATAGCCCGCCGCAGCTTCGGCCCGCTCGAGGTGAAATACGTCCTCGACCTTCGCGACTTTCCTGGCGCGGGCTTTGAGGACAAGCTGGTGCGCGATTTCGGCGTCATCGAGCGAGACCCCGAAGTAAAAATAGTCGTCGAGACGATGGGCGGCACGACATACGCCTACGACTACACGAAGCGGGCGCTCGCCGCGGGAAAGAACGTCGTCACCTCCAACAAGGAGCTTGTGGCGGCGCACGGCGCGGAGCTTATCGCGCTCGCGGAGGCGCACGACGTAAACTATATGTTCGAAGCGTCGGTCGGCGGCGGCGCGCCGGTGATACGGCCGCTCGTAAGCTGCATGGGCGCAAACGTCATAGAGGAGATATACGGCATCCTCAACGGCACGACAAACTTCATCCTCGACCGGATGGAGCGCGGCGGCGCTTCGCTCGCGGCGGCGCTTTCGGAGGCGCAGACGCTCGGATACGCCGAGCGCGACCCTTCGGCGGACATCGAGGGGCTTGACCCCGCGAGGAAGATATGCATCCTCGGCAGCCTCGCCTGCGGATATGACATCGGCGTGGAGAACGTCCGGGCGGAAGGGATAACCGGTCTCCGCCGCGAGGACGTCCGCCGCGCGGCGGAAGCGGGATGCGCTGTGAAGCTGCTCGCGCGGTACATCCGCCTCGGTGAGAAGAGGGTGAGCGCGTTCGTCGCACCGCACCTCATCCCGAAAAGCTGCATACTCGCAAACGTGAACGGCGTCTTCGGCGGCGTGACGTATATAGGAAACATAGTCGGCGAGGTGGACATCCTCGCCGCGGGAGCGGGAAAGCTGCCGACGGCCTCGGCCGTCGCGGCGGACATCATCGACGCGGCGCGGCATCTCTATAAGACGCGCTTCCACTCGGTGTGGAGCGCCGAGCGCGCGGAGTACGTTCCGCCCGAGGAAATAGGCGGGAGGTTCTACGTCGGCTCGTCCGGCAGCGCGGGCGACGCTCGCGAGGTGTTCGGCGACATCCGCCTCATCTCGGAGGAGGGCGGCGCGGCGTTCATAACGCCCCGCCTCACGCCGGAGGAGCGCAGAATAAAGACGGCGGAGTATCGCCGCCGTGCGCAGGTGTTCTCCGAGATGCGCGTTCTTGAACGCGGGGTGGACGAATGGTAAGGGTAAAGGTACCGGCGACGAGCGCGAACATGGGAAGCGGCTTTGACTGCATGGGTATCGCTCTCTCGATACGGAACGTCGTCGAGATGGACTTCTCCGACCGCATAGACATAACGAACAAGTCCGGCCTAGACCTCCCGGCGGACGAGACGAACCTCATCTACCGCTGCGCAAAGCACGTCTTCGACATAGCGGGCGTACCGATGCCCGGGCTGAAGATAGTCGAGGAGTGCAATATCCCGATGACGCGCGGGCTCGGCAGCTCGTCGGCGTGTACGGTGGCGGGGATAGTCGGCGCGAACGCCCTTCTCGGGGAGCCGCTCGACGAGGAGGCGATAATAAACCTCGCCGCCATCATAGAGGGACACCCGGACAACTCGACGCCGGCGATACGCGGCGGCTTCGTCGCGGCGATGCTCGAGAACGGGCGCGTCTGGCAGGTGCGGGTGCCGATATCCGGGAGGCTCCGCTTCTGCGCGTTCGTGCCGGATTTCGAGCTTCGGACCGAGAAGGCGCGCGCGGCGCTTCCCAAGGAGGTCACCATGCGGGACGCGGTGTTCAATCTCAGCCGCGCCGCTCTGCTCGCGGGAAGTCTAGTCGCGGGAGAGCTGCATAATATAGGCGTGGCCACCGAGGACAGACTTCACCAGCCCTACCGCTTCGACATGATACCGGGCGGGCGCGAGGTGGCCGCGCGGGCGCGCGAGCTCGGCGCGCTCGGGTCGTTCATAAGCGGGGCGGGGCCGACGATAATGGCGGTCGTCGATCGCGCGAGCCTCGACTACGAGAAGCGCGTGCGGGAGCACTTCGCGGAGGAATTCCCGAACTGGACCGTGAGGATGCTCGACTGCGACGAGACGGGCGTCACCGTGGAAAAGGAATAGAGTCCGCCCGCACTTTGATTTCCGCGCCACGGGCGCGCAATACGGTCTATAAACCGACGGAGGTTTTATGTAAATGGCACTCATCGTACAGAAATTCGGCGGAAGCTCGGTAAAGGACGCCGAGCATATCCGCAACGTCGCCCGTATCATAACCGATACATACAGGGCAAACAACGACGTCGTGGTAGTACTCTCCGCTCAGGGAGACACCACCGACGAGCTCATCGAGAAGGCGCATGAGATAAACGAGTCGCCCTCCCGCCGCGAGATGGATATGCTGCTCTCGACAGGGGAGCAGGTATCGGTGGCGCTCTGCGCCATGGCGATAGAAAAGCTCGGCTGCCCCGTCATTTCGCTCAACGCGTGGCAGGCGGGGATAAGCACCGACTCGAACTACTCCAACGCGAGCATCAAGACGATAAACGACGAGCGCCTGCGCGCCGAGCTCGACCGCAGGAACATAGTCATCGTCACCGGCTTTCAGGGGATAAACCGCCGCTACGATATAACGACGCTCGGCCGCGGAGGGTCGGACACATCCGCCGTGGCGCTCGCGGCGCGTATCCGCGCCGACCTCTGCCAGATATACACCGACGTGGACGGAGTGTATACCGGCGACCCGCGCATCGTCCCCGAGGCGCGCAAGCTCGACGAGATAACCTTCGACGAGATGCTTGAGCTCGCGAGCGCCGGAGCGCAGGTGCTCCACAACCGCTCGGTAGAGATAGCAAAGCGCTTCGGCATACAGCTCGAGGTCCTCTCGAGCCTCGACCCGAAGCCCGGAACCATAGTTAAGGAGGTAGCAAAGAAATTGGAGAGCACAGCCATCAGCGGAGTCGCGCGCGACGAGAACGTCGCCTGCATAGCGATAACACACCTCGAGGATAAGCCGGGCGTCGCGTACCGCATATTCTCGCTGCTCGCGCAGAGGAAGATAAACGTTGACATCATCCTTCAGTCGATAGGCCGCGACAACACGAAGGACATCACCTTCACCGTCTCGAAGGGCTACGCGGACGAGGCGATAGAGGAGCTCATGGAGCACAAGGACGAGCTGAACTTCGCGGACATATCCTGCGACACGAACGTCGCGAAGATCTCGATAGTCGGCTCGGGCATGATAAACCATCCCGGCATAGCGAGCCAGCTCTTCGAGGCGCTTTACAACGTCGGGATAAATATACGCATGATCTCGACAAGCGAGATAAAGGTCTCGGTCCTCATCGACGCCAAGGACAGCGATATGGCCATCCGCGCCGTACACCACAAGTTCTTCGGCGAGCGCGCCGGGGCGTAAACACATACCGCGCCGGTTCGCGCGGTGGAAGTTGGCGGCAAAGCCGCCAACTTCGCGGAGCCCCGATTCATTCGGGGCGAGCATTTTAATCGGAAGGGGTCCCCAAACGCTCCATCGGAGCGTTTGGGGAATCAGCGATATGGCCATCCGCGCCGTACACCACAAGTTCTTCGGCGAAAGAGCGGGAGCGTAAACACAAAGCTGTTAAAATCACGGACGGCAAAGCCGTCCGTGATTTTGTGTTTGCACCAAAAGCCTCGTATAATTTCGCCGCCAAGGGCGGCGTCCGCGCCGGTTCGCGCGGTGGAAGTTGGCGGCAAAGCCGCCAACTTCGCGCAGGGCGATTCATTCGCCCGAGCACGTTTAATCGGAAGGGTTCCCACGCTGTCGCTGACCGCGTGGGAAGGCGTTGATTTTCCGCCGAAGGCGGTTCCGCGCCGGTTCGCGCGGTTAAAGTTGCTTGCCATAGGCAAGCAACTTTGCGCAGGCGGAATTCATTTCCGCCGAGCATTTTAATCGGAAGGGCTCCCACGCGGTCGCCGACCGCGTGGGAATTGCGTAGCATAGCGCTGCCGTCGGTAGGGCTATGCCCTATCCGACGGCCTCGCTATTGGCAAGAGCGCGGATTTCATCCGCGCTCTTGCCAATAGCGAAACTTACGCTTGACATTATCCGCCGCATTTGGTATATTATTTTTGGTCGGGATCCGTCTTCGGGCTCGACACTTTTCAATTATTTAAGTCACCTTCTCCGGAGGGTGGAGGAAAGGGAGTTTGGTTATGGCTTGGTTAGTTCTGCCCATCGTAGCCGCGCTCCTCGGTCTCGCTTTCGCGGCGTTCAACTTCTTCAGCGTCAAGCATCTTGAAGAAGGCACGCCGAGGATGCAGGAGATCGCGGCGGCGATACGGGTGGGCGCAAATGCGTTCATACGCTACGAGTACAAGGTGCTGGCGATAGTCGTCGTCATCGTCGCCGTATGCGTATGGCTCGCGCTCGAGTGGTACGTTGCGGTCGCGCTGCTCGTCGGTTCGGTGATGAGCGCTCTCGCGGGCTTCATCGGCATGAAGATCGCGACCTACGCGAACGTCCGCGTCACCAACGAGGCGCGCACCACCAAGAACCTCGGCAAGACCCTGAAGGTCGCCTTCAAGGGCGGCTCGGTCATGGGCCTCTGCGTCGGCGGCTTCGCGCTGCTCGGCCTGTTCCTTATGTACATGATCTTCGGCGTCGGCTTTAACTGGCTCGGCATGACCGATGAGCCGCTGTCCTGGCTCACGAAGATACCGATGCTGCGCTTCCCGAACGTCATCACCGGCTACGCCCTCGGCTGCTCGCTCGTCGCGATGTTCAACCGTATCGGCGGCGGCATCTACACCAAGGCTGCCGACATGGGCGCAGACCTCGTCGGCAAGACCGAGGCGCACATACCCGAGGACGATCCTCGCAACCCGGCCACCATCGCCGACAACGTCGGCGACAACGTGGGCGACGTTGCCGGCCTCGGCAGCGACCTGCTCGAGAGCTATGTCGCTTCCATCGTCTCCGCCGTCGTTCTCGCGTATCACCTCTTCCTCGCAAATGAGTCGGTCGGCAAGCTTATCCCGCCCGAGCTTCTCCAGAAGCTCTACCTCTTCCCGATAGCCTTCGCGGGCATCGGCCTCATCGCGTGCTGCATCGGCATCGCGTGGCTGCTCCTCAAGGATCTGAGCAAGACCAAGAATGTCCACGGTCAGCTCAACGGCGCTACGTGGATAGCGGCCGGCATCACGATAGTCGGCGGCTTCATAGCGTCCTACTTCCTGTTCGGCAAGGTCAGCCTTGAGAACACCGGCTTTGCCGCCGGCTTCCTCTCCCCGTGGATAGGCGCGGCGATAGGCGTCGTCTCCGGCGTCGTCATCGGCATGATAGCCGAGATTTACACCAGCGCCGACTACAATCCGACCAAGCGCCTCGCAGAAGCCTCCAAGGAAGGCTCCGCGCTCACCATCACGAGCGGCCTTGCGCTCGGCATGCGTTCCTGCATGGCGCCCTGCATCATCCTCGGCGCGGGCATCATCGTCGCGTACTATGTCGCCGGACTCTACGGCGTCGCGATGAGCGCCATGGGCATGTTGAGCTTCGTCACGGCTACCGTCTCGGTCGATACCTACGGCCCGATCTCGGACAACGCAGGCGGCATCGCCGAGATGAGCGAGCTCGATCCCGAGGTTCGCGACATCACCGATACTCTTGACGCTGTCGGCAACACCACCGCCGCCATCGGCAAGGGCTTTGCCATCGGCTCGGGCGCGCTTGCAGCTCTCTCGCTGATGATAAGCTACATGTACGCCTACGGCCTCGACGGCATAGAGGCGAGCACGCTTCTCCCGGTCCTCAACATAATTCATCCGATGACCCTCGCGGGCGCTATCGTCGGCGGCGCGCTGCCGTTCCTCTTCAGCGGCATGCTTATTGACGCCGTCGCGAAGGCCGCGCGCAAGATGGTCGATGAGGTTCGCCGTCAGTTCCAGGAGCGTCCCGGCATCCTCGCCGGCACCGAAATGCCGGACTACGAAACCTGCATCGGCATCTCCTCGAAGGGCGCTATTGCCGAGATGAAGGTCCCGGCGCTTCTCGCGGTCGTCATCCCGGTCGTCTGCGGCTTCCTCTTCGGGCCCGAGTTCGTCGGCGGCGTTCTGATAGGCTCCACCATCTGCTCTATCATGATAGCCATCTTCACCGGCAACTCCGGCGGCGCGTGGGACAACGGCAAGAAGTACATCGAGCAGGGCGGCATCCCCGGCGCGGGCAAGGGCAGCCCGGTGCATGACGCCGCAGTCGTGGGCGACACCGTCGGCGACCCGCTCAAGGACACCGTCGGCCCCTGCATGGACATCTTCATCAAGATAATGAGCACCGTCGCGCTCGTCGCGGTCGCGGTATTCAACCACTACAACCTCTTCAGCCTGCTGTTCAAGTAAGCCGAAGATATAAGAGCAACATCGGAGCGGGGCGATTTTCGCCCCGCTCTCTTTTTGCAAAAAACGGACGTACTTTATTTCCCCGCGCTCTTGCAAAACGCGCCGGGACAAAGTATAATCTGGATAGAAACCTGTATCGCGGCGCGCGGACGCCCGTCCGGACGCCGCCCCACGAACGGAGGAAAATATATGAAGCTCGGTATAATCACACCGCCCGAGGTGAAGAGCCTCGACTATGCGAAGAGCCTCGGCCTCGAATTCATCGAGATGGATTGCAACTGCCCGTGGATGGGCGGCCCGAACGACTCGCCTTATTCCAACGCGGGTATGCTCCTCTCGATGGCGGACGCATTCAACGAGGGTACGGAGCGCACCGGCGTCGCCGTCGGCGCGGCGGGACGCTGGGCAAGCCACGTCATCGACTCGGAGGGAAGGATAATCGAGAGCGAGTTTGACGAGGTGAAGCGCCTCATCGAGTTCTGTCACAGGACGCACGCGGGCGTGTACTGCGTGAGCGTCAACTACGTGAAGGAGCTCAGCTACTACAAGAACATCACCGCCGCGATAAACTACCTCAACAAGGTCGTCGCGGAGGCGGGGAAGGACCTCGACGTCGCGATAGTCAACTGCTGCATGGGCGACCACTACATCCGCACGCCGGAGCAGTGGAAGCTCGTGCTCGACGAGGTGCCGGGGCTCGGGATAAAGTACGACCCGTCCCACAGTTTCGTCCACGGCGGCGTGAACGGCGCGTACATCGAGGAGGGCCTCGGCTGGGGCGACCGCTTCAAGTACGTCCACGTCAAGGGCGTCGTTCAGGGTTCGAAGCAGGACGAGCCCAAGATGTGGAAGTATCTGGACTGGGCGCACGACTTCCCGGGTCTCATGGATAAGATGCGCCCCGAGATCGAGGAGGACGGGAAGTACTACGACAACCCGCCCGCCGGCCTCGACGTCATAAACTGGCGCGCCTTCATGGCGATACTCTACAAGCATCACTACGACGGGATGCTCTCGATAGAGCCGCACTCCTCGACGTGGCGCGGCGAGCTCGGAGAAAAGGGCGTGAAGTTCACCATAGACTACATAAGGAGCCTAATGATCTAGTTTCGCGGGAAATCGCGGGGGCAGACTTTGTCTGCCCCCTTACCAATTTCCCGCGAGAAGTTCACTTGAAATTGCGCAGGCGCAATTTCAAGTGAAGCTGTCGGATAGGGCGAAGCCCTACCGACAGCATGCGCTCCGCTTCGCAATTCCCACGCGGTCGGCGACCGCGTGGGAGCCCTTTAGATTGAAATGCTCGCCCCGAGTGAATCGGGGCTCCGCAAAGTTGCTTGCCTGCGGCAAGCAACTTTCGCCGCTGCGAACCGCGAGGGCGCGAACCAATTCCTCATCCGACATTTTACAGCCCTCGCTAACAATATTTGCTTCGCAAATATTGCCCGACATTGAGCTAATCAGAATGCGGAACCGCCTTCGGCGGAAAATCGACGCACGCTACGCGAGAGGTGTAAATTTCGCCGTACATGCCGCCGAAATTTACGGATTTGAATTTATTCGCCGCCTTTGGCGGCGAAACTCTGCGAGGCATTGATGCTGTCGCGAAAAATTGAAGGAGCGGGCTGAAAAGCCCGCTCCTTTACCACTTGCCCGCGAGGGCGTTCACGGGAAATCGTGCAAGCTTGCGTACCCAAACGGCGCAGAGCGCCGTTTGGGATTTTTTACGCCGAGCATGTTACCGAATTGTAATAAAATTGTAATTGATTTGAGATGATTTTTTCCGCGCAAGGTGCTACAATTAGCTTGCCTGCGGTGGCGGCGTCCGCGCGCGCCCGGGCGGACGCGGCGCAAGCGGCCGGGTGGCGGAACTTTCCCGGTATCAAAAGCGTCTGAATGTCAGAAACTGCGGACAATGGGGGTAGTACGATGAAAAAGTTTGTCGCTTTTCTTTTGTCGCTTTCGCTTTGCCTCGCGGCGTCCTGTTCCGGCGGGACAAGCAGCCCGTCCGAGTCGCCCTCGGCGGAGCCTTCGCCGATAGAGTCCGCCGCGCCGAGCGAAGAAGTCTCGGCGGAGCCGAGCGCGGAACCGTCCGAGTCGCCGAGCGCGGCGCCCTCGACGGAGCCGGAGGAGCTCTTTCGCTTCACCAGGGAGAATTTCCCCGTGATGAACGGTTCGACCTCGACCGTCCCGCTCGCGGAGGGGATAGCGAGCGTCCTGCTCGGCGAGAGCCGCGAGGACGTCGCGGATCTGGTGAACTTCTCGCGCACCACGATGTCATATCGGTCGCTGATGTACGGCGAGTCGGACATTCTCATCGCCGCCGAGCCAGCCGACGCGATATGGGACGAGAAGGAGAAGAGGGACTTCGAGTGGGAGATGGAGCCCTTCGCGGTGGACGGCCTTGTGTTCATCACGAACGCGAATAATCCTGTTGACAGCCTCACCACCGAGCAGATACAGAAGATATACACCGGCGAGATAACGAACTGGAAGGAGGTCGGCGGAAACGACCTCGAAATAGTGCCATTCCAGCGCAACGAGGAGGCGGGCAGTCAGACCGCCATGAAGAACCTCGTCATGAAGGACCTCAAAATGATGGACCCGCCGACCGACTACGTCGCGGGCTCGATGGGCGGACTTATCGAGGGCGTCGCCGCCTACGACGGCTCTGCCGCAGCGATAGGCTACACCGTCTACTACTACGCAAACGACATGAAGATGGCGGACGGCCTCAAGATACTCAAGGTGAACGGCGTCGAGCCGAACGCCTACACGATACGCAGCGGGGAGTATCCGTTCCTCAACAACTACTATGTCGTCATACCGGCGTGGATCGCCGAGGACCATCCCGCGAGAATAATGTACAACTGGATACTCGGAAGCGAGGGACAGCGCCTCGTCGCGCACGAGGGATACGTCTCGGTGACGGACGTGGGAGGCGGCGCACGATGAAGCGCCGTTCGACCGCACTCCTGCTCGCTGCGGCGCTCGTCTTCGCGCTCCTCGCGGGATGTGCGCCGTCGGAGCCTGCGGCGAGCGCTCCGGCGTCGCCGGAGACGTCCGCGAGCGCCTCGCCCTCGACGGAGCCTAGCGCCGCGCCATCCGGTGAACCGAGCGCGGAGCCGTCCGGGACGCCCACACCGTCTGCCAAACCCGCGCCGTCCGAACCGCCGGTCTATACCGATTGGTCAAAGCTCGACCCGCCGGATTACCCGGAGGACATGTACACATATTCGCCGCACTATTCCGGCGAGAAGCTCACGCCGCAGGACAATTACGGTATGCTCCTTCCGTATGTCGGCGCTCTTGTAGACCTTGACGACTGGGAGCCCGAAACCGCCTATTACTACGGCGTGATGGACAGGAGCGGCCGCGTCGTGACCGACCCGGCGTACGACAATGTGTCGCTGTACGGCGGATACCTCATACTCACCAAGCTGGCGCCCGCCCCGGACGACTATATGGGCTGGCGCGATGTCACCATCGCCGCGCAGGACGGGCGCTGGGTGCGGGAGATGGGACTTCAGCAGAGCACCTCCTACGCCATAGACGACAGCGGCCTCATAGCCTGCATCGGTCTCGACGGAGAGATAAGCTTTCTAAACTCGGACTCGGACGGTGAGATAACAAGTATCGTCACAAGGGAGGCATACGCGCCGCTTGTCGGCACGGACAGATTTAGTTTCAACTTTTTCACCATGCCGGAGGACTGCAGCGTCTTCCTCTACCTTGAGGTGTATGACGGTCTTGGCTACCTGAGAGTGACAAAGCTTACGGAGGATGAGCCGGAGTTCGGGCAGGAGGCGGAGGGACCGTTCTACATCTACCTCGACCCCGCGACCGGCGCGGCGTCGCTCACGCCGCCGGAGGGTCACGCCGCCGAGCCGGTCTACGTCTCGCGCGAGCCTGTGGACGAGAACGGAGAGCCCATCGTGCCGGACGTGCCCGGCATGACAAGCATCTGGGCGACATACGACGACGCGACGGGCGAACTCTACTACGAGGGCTACGCCGGGGACGGCGTCACCTACTCCATCTTCGACCGGGACGGGAACCCTGTCTGGGAAGACTACGAGACGGCGGAGATCGTCTATCCGCTGATACTCGGTGGGACGATGGCGTTCTTCGAGAAGCATTCGGGTGTGACCTGCTTTGCGCGCTACGACATCGTGACGCACGAGTGCATCTTCCGCTGTGTCCTGCGCTCTGACAGCGACTGAACACGAAAAAGCACACATATTTGTTGGAGGCGAATACCATGAAACTGAAAATAACCGCCGTCATTCTCTCGCTCGCGCTCCTCGCGGGATGCACGCCGTCGGAACCGTCGGCGAGCGCTCCAGCGTCCCCGGAGACGTCCGCGCCCGCGAGCTCCGCGCCGTCCGCAGAGCCGAGCACCGCACAGTCCGACGAACCGAGCGCGGAGCCGTCGGGGACTCCTTCTTCCGAGCCGTCGCCGTCCGGCCCGCCGGTATACACCGACTGGTCGCAGCTCGACCCGGCGGAGTACCCGGACACGATCCTGCACTACTCCGACCTCTACTGCGGCTCGGAGCTCGCGGCGGGGAAGGACTACGGCACTCTGCTCCCGTACGTCGGGACGGTCAATGAGGACTACTACCCGGCGGATATGTTCTACACATACGGCCTCACCGAAAGAAGCGGCGGGATAGTCACCGACCCGGTCTACTCCGACGTGGCGTTCGTGGGGGACTTCATGCTTCTCACCGACAGCTCGGACTACGACCCCGGCCTCGGCCACTACGAGCAGCCGCCGCGCATCCTCGCGGCGAAGGACGGAAGCTGGATACTCGGCGAAAAGCTCTACTTCAGCCGGGAGATAGGCGGCTATGCCGTTATGTACGACGATGACGGAGAGCTTACGCTGATAAACTCGGACGGAAAGCGCGCCGTTGAGATCTCGGCGGAGGCGGCGTCCGGGTTCTTCGGCGTCACCGGGAACCTGAAGGACGTGTGGGACGCCGTGTACTTCGTGTGCGTGTACGAGGGCGTCGTCTACGGCAAAATCAGCGTGCCCGACCCGAACGACGCGACCGTATGGACGGAGGAACCGGTGTACATCGACATAGCGAGCGGGACTCTGCTCGCGTCCCCGCCGGAGGGGTACCCGAGCGAAGCGGAAGAACCTTACGAGGAATATCCCTCCAAGACCTTCCCCGGCTATGAGGACGTGAACGGAGGCGCGACCGACGCCGTCACGGGCGAGATATACTACACGGCGACCCGGTCGGACGGCGGTGTAGACCTGCTCGACGGGGACGGAAAGGTCATGTGGAAGGACTTCGACTGGGCGGACGTCGTGTATCCGCTGATAGCGGACGGCACTATAGGGCTCATCCCCGGCCAGTACTCGGGAAGCGAACCGCTGTGGTTCTGCCGCTACGACCTGGGGACGGGGGAGTGCATCTTCCGCTGCCCGATAATGAGCAACACGGACTGAAAGACTTTGCGGACAAAGCCCGCACCCGTATAGCGGGGAAGCCCCGTGAGCATTCGCGAGGCGAGCCCGCGTCCCTAAGTGAGGCAGAGCCTCCCGGCACTTTGCGGGGGTTGCGCCCCCCGCGCCCCCATGTGGGGCTTTGCAGCCCACACCCCCGCGTTACTTTTTGCTTGT
>CANQDU010000011.1 GCA_947593925.1 uncultured Clostridia bacterium
TGTTTGAAGTTCTTCATCCCCTCCGGGAAACAGCCGTTCTCCTGGCACCAGCTTTTGTACCGGGCATAGACCGTGGAAGTCAGCACCTCTGCAGCCTTGTCCTCAACAAGGTTATCCTCGAAGAACAGCGCCATTTTGTCGCTGTCGTGCTGGTAACGGTCTGTAGCGTCCCGCACGGACTTTGGCAGATACAGTCCTTCCTGCCGCAGGAGCCGGTAACCCTCCAGCAGCCAGTTGAGAATGGCGCTCTGGGCCTCGTCCTCGGCGAACTGCCGTTTCAGCGTGGTGTCGCGGGACTGCTCATCGAAATGGCGGTCGAACGGGACGATGATGATGCGGTCGCTGGAAAACAGGGTCATATCGTTGACCACGGGCAGGTAGTTTGTGTTGATGTAGATCTTGAACTGAGGACGGAAGTCAAAGCTATTCTCATGCAGGAAACGGGCGTTGAGGGTATCGTTGCCCGTCATTGCCTTGACCTTGGCGGCATCCATGACCAGCCCTTTCCCCGGCTCCGGGATGTTCACAAAGCGGATACCGGCGAGGCGCGCGATGTCCTCGCTGGGCTGTGCACTGTTGGCATAGGTCTTCATGGAGATCGTCTCCGGGCGGGAGGCGCAGCCGTAATCGCCCAGCACCTTCAGCACGCTCTCGCAGAGGGTCCCTTTGCCGTTGCGGGTGGTGACGCCGTAGAGGATGGTCATGCACTCATGCCGCGTATCCCCGGTGAGTCCGTATCCCATGATCTTCTGGAGGAATTTCGCCCGCTCCTTATCGCCGCTCATGATCTCGTCGATATAGGCGGAGAAGCGTTCCGACCGAGCGGTGGGGTCATATATGACCGGGCTTTTCTTAGTGAGGAGGTCCGTGCCGCGATGCTCGGTGAACTCACCCGTGTCGATGTGCAGAGTGCCGTTCCTGCAGTTGAAGATATAGATGTCAGAGTCGAAACTGCCGTAGGAGATGGGGTGATGCACCTGGGCGTCCTTGAGGATGTTGACCCGGTTGGTATGGCTCTGCCAGCGGCTGGCGTATTTCATGTATGCCTTTCGTTTGTCCTCGTCCCTGATCTCCAGGGCAAAGGTGTACATGAGGTTGGCCAGTTCCATGCAGTATTTCATGGCGCGGAGGCTGCCCGTGTCCGGCTGCCAGATGCCGTCACCGTAGAAGAACCACATCTTCCGCTCCGGCACATAGCGCAGGCAGTCCTGATAAAAGTCCGCGAAGATATGTCCGGCACCGATGTCGTTCCACGGATATTTGGCAGCGTCCATAGGGTCAAGTTCCGCGAGACGCGCCATACCGAAGTCCTCGCTTGCGGAGGGGACACGAATCGGCGTGTAGAAAGAAGTCATGCCGGAGAGCGCTTTGGAGATGGTGAGAGCGCCATAAGTATCCGTACCGCGATAGGCGTCCCACTTGTCGCGCATCAAGCCGGACTTCCGAAACAGCCTGTCCATCTGCTCACGATCACCGCCGCACCAGAAAGCCAGTATGGAACACAGGGCTGCGTCCGCCTCGCTGTGAGAGGCAAAGCCTGTGATGTCCCCGTGCCAGAGGCGTTGGAACTTCTCTCCATTCACCGCGCCAGACGCTTTTGTGATGACACTGTCATCGGAGAGAAAGCCGCCGGGGGCGGAAGTTCGGGACACGGGCTGTATGGGACGGCGCATATAGGTGTCGAGCAGCCATCTCAACGCCTCCGCCGTCTCCGTAACATCCGCACTGTTCAGGGCGTTGCCTGTCACCGTGAGGAAACGATGAGTTTGACCGGGGATGTAGACTTCGACGTTCCCTTTTTTGATATAGTAGGTCTTAGGGTCATAGGCAAAGCCGTCCGGCAGCAAGCAGAAGATACGCGCCCCGACCCCGGAGGGGCTGACTTCGGAATAGGTGCCGGAGAATCTGTCCATGATCTCCTGCGCCCAGGGGAGCGGTTTGCCGTCCTCGATGCAGTGGTCGAGGTCGATACCCACGATCCCGCCGCAGACGCAGATTCCGATGCCGTCATAGCCGGTCGCGGATACTGCCGTTTCAAAATCCGTAAAAGTGGAAAAATCGTCCACGCTGGCCCGGCGGGTCGTTCCGGGGATATACGGTACCTTTGTCTGCCTGCCTCCGCGCTGTTCGTATTTCCAGTTGCAGAAACGCCCATTGGTTTTTAAGAACGGCGGTATATTTTCGCATTGAACTTGCACGGTGTGTCTCCTTTCGTTTTTGTCCTTGGATGTTCCATTGGGGGAAATTGCCCAAGTGATCCGCTTTCCGCTATACGCAGAAAAAGGGATCGTTTTGTCAGGGTACTTTAGAGAACTTTTTTGCTTTCTCGCTATACGCAGAAAGAGAGGACATTTTGGGGCCCCTCATAAACAAAAAAATAAGCCGCTTCGCAGAAAAATCTGCGAAACGACTTCTATAGGGTTGATTTTTTCACGATTTCGTGATATACTAAGAAAAACTTTTAGAGTGTCCTGGGAGGTATAAAGCATGGCTGTCAGTTACAAACGGCTGTTCCATCTGCTGATCGACAGAGGAATAACGGTCGCACAACTCCAGCAAAATGCTGGATATAGTGCCAATATAACGACACGTCTAAAAAACGATAGTTATGTATCAATGGAATCCATCGAGAAAATTTGTTGCACACTTGATTGTGGTGTAGATGATATTTTGGAATTCACTGCAGATAGCAATCAAAAGGAATTGCTTGTAAGTACCGTAAACGTGGTACCGAACGCGGTCATCTCTCTCGAACATTTATTACATTTGACAAAATCATGTATAACCAGGTTAATTGGCGAGATGAGTTGAGTGGTAAGGACAAGAACGTGGCTCGTCGGGATTATGTTCCCGCCCTTTCCGAAGAAAACGGCTACTATAAGTATCGAGTTAACCGTGCTATCAAAAAACTGCGGCAGTTCAATGACAAGTATAACAACTCCCGTTCCGAAGTTACTGATACAATGGCAATTGGAACCTCTGCAACACATATCCACCATATTTTCCCCAGAAGTGATTTTGAAGAAATAGCAGATTATTTGGAGAATCTGATTGCGTTGACTTCCGGTCAGCATTTGCAAAAAGCTCACCCCGAAGGGAATACCCAGGTGGTCGATCGGGACTTCCAGTACTTGTGCTTGATTTGTAAAACAGAAAGCATCAAGAAAAACATTCTGGAAAACTCTGGCGCTCCGGTAATTTACAGTTTTGATTGCTTTACCCATGTTTTGGCTGTAGGCTTAAAAAAGCCCATTTTTGAGGAGTTACCTGAAAATGATTTTGAGGCAGTCCTAAATCATATTGAAGTCAGCTACTGATAATTGTACGTTTATATTTTCGGTAGGAAAAAATATAATCCGCAGATAAAGAGGAGGATAGAAAATGCGTTTGAGCAAAGTACGTATCCAAGGATACCGCAGTATCATAGACACGGGATATTTCGATGTTGAAAATGATAAAACAATTTTGGTGGGTCCCAATGAGGCGGGCAAGACAGCAATTTTGCAAGCGCTCCAAAAACTGAACCCGCCAGAGGGAACCAACCTTTTCGATCCACTGCGCGATTATCCCCGTGCGCGATATGACGAAGATATCAAAAACGGTCAAATTGACCCTTCTTCCTTTACCGTAGTGGAAGGACATTTCGCTTTAGAGGATGCAGATAAGGCCGATATGCCCGAAGCATATCATAGTGTTACATACGTTTATGGTCGTCACTTGGACAACTCTGCTTGGCATCGGCTGGACGGAGGTCCAGATAGACTTGTATATTCGGAAATTGAAAAAGATATTCTGAGAATATGTCAGCATTATCAGGCTACGGCAGCATCAAAAGGTGAGCAAAGCTCGGTGCAGGATACCATTCAAAAAGAGTACGCTGCTCTTGTAGAAGGGTTGTCAAAAACCAGTATTATCACCGAAAAAAAGGCAGCGCAGGTCATCGCGTGGCTCAAGAAGAATCTGAAATACCTTGATGAGAATAATGCCACAGAAGAACGGCGATATGATAAAATCACTGATTTGCTTACACAGCCTATGGACCACGCAAGTGTACTAAAAAAGTGTGAGGAACGTCTCCCAAAATTTATTTTGTTTAGCAATTATTTCAGAATCAGACCAGTGTTGCATTTACGAAAGCTTTCAGAGCGGATTGAAAAGAAAATGCTGGATGATGATCAATATGATTATGGTAATGTTTGCTTACTTAAGTTTTTGGGATTCTCCGCAAAGGAGCTTGCGGATGCCGGTGATACATCCAAGTATGATTTGAATAAACCCGATCAGTTTGAGAAGTATAAAGCGCAGCTTGACGATAGAGATTATCGTCTGAACGCAGCTACAATTCGCTTGACAAATGCTATCCGCGAGATTTGGAATCCTACGCAAGATAGTCGGGATGCGAACAAATTAAGAATCAAAGTTGATGGCCAGTATCTCAAGGTGGTTGTCGAAGACGATTTGGGTGTTGAAGTTGAACTTGACCAGCGTTCGGAAGGATTTCAATGGATGGTATCCTTCTATGTGGTATTTTTTGCGGAAGCAACAGATAAGCATAAAAATGCTATATTACTTTTGGATGAGCCCGGGCAAAGCTTGCACGCTCTGAAGCAGGCTGAATTTAGAGAAACCCTCACGAAGCTGAGCAATAAGAATCAAACAGTGTATACTACCCACTCTCCATTTTTGGTCGGGACTAATGAGTTGGACAAGGTTCGTGTTGTTGAAATGGTAGATAGGTCAACAGGCACAAAGGTTCATCTGTCTTTAACGGCATCTGATAGTGGAGCTATTTTGCCGCTACAAGAAGCGTTAGGGTATGATCTTGCGCAAAGTATGTTCTTCCACAAGAAGAATCTTATTCTTGAAGGTCTGACGGATATGTGGTATTTGGAGGGACTATCTGATTTATTGAAAGCCGACGGGAAGATTGGCATCAATGATCAAATTGCGCTAATCCCTGCCAATTGCGCAAGCAAAGTCGTGTATTTTGCGACTATTCTTCACGCGCAAAATCTAAAAGTTGCGGCGCTGTTGGATTCGGACGCTGAGGGCGAACAAGCAGCAAAGCAAGATACATTGGTAAACGCACTCGGTACCAAACGGATATTAAGGACGAAAGATGCATATGCCGGTAGCGTAGCAAATGCAGAAATTGAGGATATGCTACGTGAAACGCTACTGGCGATTGCCAAGCAACAGTTGGGCTGGGAAGCTACTGCAATAGCTGAAGCTCAACCGTCGAGACCTATTGTTGATGTTATGGCAAGCGTTGCAAAAAAAGATTTTTCCAAATACAAATTAGCAAAGGCGTTTATCCGATGGTCACGTGATCATGATTTGAATGACCTAAAACCTCATGAAATTAAGCAGGCAGAAGATTTATTTACGAAAATTAATAAGGCTCTTTCTTAATGCGAGAAATACTTGGCCAATACGCTTAATTAATGACGTAATAACGGTAAAAGACCACACAGCAGACTTTGTAGCCTGTTGTGTGGTCTTTTATTCTGCCTCGCTTGAAAGGTTGTCAGCCTAAATTTACTTGTTTTCGTAAATCCCTAAGTTCAACCCCCAAAAGTCGCGGCATTTGTTTTGGTGACCTAGCGGGGATTCGAACCCCCCGGACGCGCCGGCTTCGCAGCGCGTCCGCGCGTGAGCGCAGATGTCCCACTCGCTCGTGCGGCTTCGCCGCACAACCGCGAGTGATGGACACGGGTGTCCGGGGTTCGAACACATTCTCAAATTATCGGAAACAGCTGTAACGCATTTCCGCGCCGGTTCGCGCGGTTGAAGTTGCTTGCCGCAGGCAAGCAACTTCGCGCAGGGGATCCATAGCAATGTAGGGCTTTGCCCGCGAAGCGGACAAAGCTCACGAGGGCTGAATATGTGCCGATGAAGAATTAGTCGGCGCCCTCGTGTTTGCCCCGAGCATTTTAATCGGAAGGGGTCCCCAAACGGCGCAACGCGCCGTTTGGGGAAGCCAAAACAAAAAGCAGCCGTTCGGCTGCTTTTTGTTTTGGTGACCTAGCGGGGATTCGAACCCCGGACACCCTGCTTAAAAGGCAGGTGCTCTGCCGACTGAGCTACTAAGTCACGACCGCTCGGCGCGCCGTCCGCAGCGTCCGCGCAGACAGTACCCCCGAGGCTATTTGTTATCATACCACACGAAAGGAAAATGCGCAAGAGGTATTTTCATTCTTTCCGCTCCGATCTGTTCAGAAGCAGTTTATACGTAATATCCATACCGAAAGCGCCGAGCGGCGCGGTTATGACTATTGAGAGCACCGCTACCGAGAGCACGATATTTCCGCACGCCAGTCCGAGCGCCAACGGCACGCCGCCGATCGCCGCCTGGACCGTTGCTTTCGGGATGTACGCTATTACGCAGAACAGCTTCTCTCTGAAGCTCAGCTTCGCGCCGAGCATACAGAGCCACACTCCCACGGAGCGGAAAACAAGCGCCGCGAATATCATCGCCACGGCCATCGGCCCTGCTTCCAGCGTGTAACGGATGTCCACCGCGGCGCCGACGAGCACGAACAGGATAAGCTCTGCCGCGAGCCAAAGCTTTCCGCTCTTCTCCGCCAGATCTCCGCTTGCCTCCGGTCTGCACCGCATTCTTATCACGCATGCCATACTCATCACCGCAAGGAGGCCGGAAACCGAGACGATACCCTCAAGCCATGTTTCGACCGCCATCAGAAGGAATGCCGTGCCAAGCACGATTATCATCTTGTTGCTGCCCCGGATGCTCTTGCCGCTCCTGTGCGCCCGCTCGAAAAGCTCCGCAAGGACAAAGCCGACAATCATTCCGAGCATGATTCCAAGCAGTATCGAAACCGGTATGGCGATAAAATCCGCAAGCTCCGCCGCGCCGCCCTGCGCCATGCCGACAAGCGCCGAGAACAGCACTATCACAAACACATCGTCGAGGGACGCGCCGGCAAGTATGAGCTGCGGTATCCCCTTATCGGTTCCCCATCCGTCCTCAATAAGCTGCACCATCTTCGGCACGACCACCGCCGGAGATACGGCTCCGAGCACCGCGCCGATTATAGCGGCCTCAAGCCGGGTAACGCCGAGAAGCGCGGGCGCGAACAGCACGAATGCCGCTATCTCGAAGCAGGCCGGGAGGAAAGACATCAAAAGTGCCGGTCTGCCTACCTTTTTGAGGTCGGAGATGTCAAGCGAGAGCCCCGCTTTTATCAGTATTATGATGAGCGCCATCCGGCGAAGATCGGCTGACACGTTGAGTATCGACGGATCAAGCAGGTCTAACATATACGGCCCCAGCAGAACCCCGGCAATGAGCATACCGACGATTCGCGGCAGTTTTATTTTCCTGCACAGCGTCGCCATCATCAGTCCGACAAGGAAAATAAACGCAAGGGAAGTCAACATAATATATACTCCTCACACGCAAAAAGCCGACGACTTTCTGCGAAATAAAATCACAGAAGTCATCAGCTTCAAAAGCGGTTCAAGGCCGTAAGCCTTAGGGAGAACTTCATTCCCTTTATGGCCATTATACAGCGGCTTTTTCAGAAATGCAATACCCGTTTTGCATGGCGGCCGCGCCCCGCTTCCCGCCGTCACCATGCTAACCGCCCCCGTTTTCTCGAAAATTCGGGAAATTTCGCCAAAAGTCTTGACTTTGCCCCGTTAGATAAAATATAATACGGTATCCGACGGTTTTTGACACGGTTCGGCCGTGTTTATTCGTTCTTTGGAGGGTTTTGTATGACGTTTGCCGCACACGCAAGGAGACTCGCCGCGCTGACGCTTGCCGCGTCGCTGCTGCTCGCGCTCGGCGCGTGCGGTCAGACCGCGGCGACGTACAGTGTGAACAGGTCGCCCGAGACCTCCGTTGAGACGTCCTCCGCTCCCTCCGGCGGGGAGAACGCGGAACCGTCCGACATACCTCGGGACAGCGCCGAGCCGTCCGAAAAAACGGAGGTCTCCGCCTCGCCGGCAGCGTCCGAGCCCTCCGAGGAGAGCTCGCCCGATCCGGCCCCGGACGAGACGCCGTCTCCGGACGCCGCAGAGCCGTCCGACAGCCCTGAGATCGAGGAGCCGTCCTCCGAAACCGGTTCGGACGAGGAACCGGAGAACACGGCGGAAGCGCCGTCCGGCGCGGACACATCGCCGGAGGACACGGCTCCGTCCGGCGTGCTCTATGTCCTCAACAAAAACACGATGAAGTTTCATCTGCCGGACTGCTCCAGCGTGGGGAAGATGAAGGCGAAGAACCGCATCGACTCGTCCGAGAGCCGCGACGCGATAATCGCGAAGGGCTACTCCCCCTGCAAGAACTGCAATCCGTAAGTCAAAAAAATCATATAAAACATGAAAATCCTCGCCCTTAGGCGAGGATTTTCCGTTGGCTGGGATGGCAGGAGTCGAACCTGCGATGCAAGAGTCAAAGTCTCGTGCCTTACCGCTTGGCTACACCCCAACATCTACTTTCGCGGCAAATCGCGCTCGCTTTGCTCGCTTACCAATTTGCCGCGAGAAGTTCACTTGGAATTGCGCGGGCGCAATTCCAAGTGAAGCCGTCGGACAGAGCGAAGCTCTGCCGACGGAAGGCGCCGTTCTTCGCTCCTCGCGGCTTTGCCGCTTCGAAGCGCGAACGGCGAGAGGTGTAAATTTCGCCGTACATGCCGCCGAAATTTACGAATCAGAATTTATTTCGCCGCCGTAAGCGGCGAAACTCTGCGAGGCTGTTATGCTTCATTTGCCTCCGAGGCGTCAGAACTTGCATAGAGCCTTTGAGTTAAAAAGCGGAGAGGCGGGGACGATTTCGTCCGCGCCTCTCCGTTTTCTCTGGGGTGGGTGATGGGACTCGAACCCACGGTCTTCGGAACCACAATCCGACGCGTTAGCCAACTACGCCACACCCACCATATTGACCCGCTCAGGCCGGAAACTGGCGCGCCTGGAGAGACTCGAACTCCCGGCCCACTGCTTAGAAGGCAGTTGCTCTATCCACCTGAGCTACAGGCGCATCTCTCGCATTTGCGGAAATGGAGCGGGTGATGGGAATCGAACCCACGTAGCCAGCTTGGAAGGCTGGAATTCTACCATTGAACTACACCCGCGCGCCCAAATACTATACCAAAAACGCATTCAAAAGTCAATACCCAAAGCGAAAATCTTTGAAAAATTTAGAGCTCCGCCTCGCAGTACCCGCAGCGCCCGTCCTCCTCGAGTATCGGTATATAGGGCTCCTTCCGCGTGATGCACTTGGGATTACGGCAGCGGTGCGGACGTGTCTCGGGCGGGATGTACTCCGGCTCGAACTTGCCGCCCCGCACGAGCGTCAGCAGCAGCGCCATGCGGACATACAGCCCGCACTCCGCCTGGCGGAAGTAGTAGGCGCGCTCGTCGCCGTCCACGTCCATGGCTATCTCGTCCACACGCGGCAGAGGATGCAGCACCGTCATGTCCTTCTTCGCCGGCGCGAGCATAGACGCGGTGAGGACATACACGTTCTTCAACCGCTCGTACTCCGCGGGGTCGTCGAAGCGCTCGCGCTGCACGCGCGTCATGTAGAGGATGTCGAGCTCGGGAATGGCCTGCTCGAGGCTCTCGGTCTCGCGGTACTCTATCCCCTTCTCGCGGAGGAAGTCCAAGAGATATTGCGGCGCGGCGAGCGCCTTCGGCGAGATGAGCACGAAGCGGTTGCCGGGGAACCTCGAAAGCGCGCGCACGAGCGAGTGGACCGTCCTGCCGTACTTGAGGTCGCCGCACAGTCCGACCGTCATGTTCTCGAGCGAGCCGCGCCTCTCTGTGATGGCGGTGAGGTCCGCGAGCGTCTGCGTCGGGTGGAAGTGGCCGCCGTCCCCGGCGTTTATCAGCGGCGCGCGGGAGTAGAGCGAAGCCGCCTTCGACATGCCCTCCACCGGCGTCCGCATGACGATGACGTCGGCGTAGGTCGAGCACATCGTTATCGTGTCCTTCAGCTTCTCGCCCTTCGAGACCGACGAGGTATTAGCGTCCACAAAGCCGAACACTCCGCCGCCGAGCTTGAGCATCGCGGTCTGGAAGGAGAAGTTTGTGCGCGTGGACGGCTCGTAGAAGAGGCTCGCCATGACGCGGCCGCGCAGAGCGTCCTTGTAGTCGAGCGGGCGCGCCATTATGTCCTTTGCGAGCGCGTAGAGGTCGTACCACTCCTCGTTAGTCATGTCGGCGAAGTCAATAAGGTGTCGCATTCCGTAAACGTCCTTTCATAAGTTCCCCCGCCGCCCGAATGGGCTGCGGGGGCAAGATAAACCAAAATCAGAAGAAATCCTTCGTCGTCGCGAAGTAGTCCTCCTCGGTCTCCGCGCGGCGGATCATCCTCGTGCTGCCGTCCTCGCAGAGCAGTATCTCGGCGGAGCGGAGCTTGCCGTTGTAGTTGTAGCCCATGGCGTGGCCGTGGGCGCCGGTGTCGTGTATGACGACTATGTCGCCGATGTCTATCTTCGGCAGCGCGCGATCGATGGCGAACTTGTCGTTGTTCTCGCAGAGCGAACCGGTGATGTCGTAGAGATGGTCGAGCGGCGCATCCTCCTTGCCCGCGACGGTGATGTGGTGGTACGCGCCGTACATCGCGGGACGCATGAGGTCGGCGCAGCACGCGTCGAGACCTATGTACTCCTTGTAGATGTGCTTCTCGTGCTGCGCGTGGGCGACGAGGACGCCGTAGGGCGCGAGCATGAAGCGGCCGAGCTCGGTGTATATCGCGACGTTGTCCATGCCCTCCGGCACGAGCGTCTCCGCGTAGGCACGGCGGACGCCCTCGCCTATCACGTCGATATTGCAGGGGCAGTCCTTCGGCTTGTACGGCACGCCGATGCCGCCGGAGAGGTTGACAAAGCTCACCGCTATGCCGGTGTCGCGCTTGA
Source organism: uncultured Clostridia bacterium (assembly GCA_947593925.1). Lineage (GTDB taxonomy): Bacteria > Bacillota > Clostridia > Oscillospirales > JAAYOS01 > CANRIN01. The sequence goes on from CANQDU010000011.1 coordinate 10,887, forward strand.
GGCGCACCGCGAGGTCGAACATCACCCGCGCGAGCATCGGATAATACTCGTCCGCGAGGACGTTCGAGGCGAGGAATGCGTGTATCCCGAACCGCTTCACACCCTTCGTCTGCATATAGTGGAACGCGTCGCAGAGCTGGTCGTAGGTCATGCCGTACTTCGCGTCGCCGGGGGTGTCCATGATGTCGTTTGTGACGAGGAAGTCGCCGCCGGGATTGTACCGGCAGCAGACGGTCTCGGGCAGCGGGCCGACGTTCTTCTCATAGTAGGCGATATGCGTGTAGTCGTCGAAGTTTATCGTGCCGCCGAGCTTCGTGCAGTAGGCAAACTCGCGCGCCTGCGTGTCGTTGGAGGAGAACATTATCTCGCTTCCCGAAAAGCCGCACTGCTCGCTCATCTTCAGCTCTATTATCGACGAGCAGTCCACCCCGCACCCCTCCTCATGCAGTATCTTGAGAATGGCGGGGGTGGGCGTGGCCTTCACCGCGAAGAACTCCTTGAAGCCCTTGTTCCAGCTGAACGCCTTCAGCAGGCGGCGGGCATTTTCGCGGATGCCGCGCTCATCGTAGAGATGGAACGGGGTGGGATACTCCGCACATATGCGGTCGAGCTGTTCCTTGGTAACGAACGGGAGCTTGGTGCGCCGATGATCCATTGTCGGTTCTCCTTTTCACTGGGTATACAGCATAACTGCCGAAGGAGCCGGGCTTCTTCGGCAGCGTCCGCCGGAGGACGTCTCCGCCCTCCGGCGGGAGTTTTTCAAATCATTCGCCCATGGAATAGTTGGGCGCTTCCTTCGTGATGAAGATGCCGTGCGGATGGCTCTCACGCAGACCCGCGCCGGTGATGCGGATGAACTTGCCCTTCACACGCAGGTCGTCGATGGTGGCGGCGCCGCAGTAGCCCATGCCGCTGCGGAGACCTCCGCAGAGCTGATAGAGCGTCTCACTGACGGCTCCCTTGTACGGTACGCGACCCTCGACGCCCTCCGGGACGAGCTTCTTGTTGCTCTCCTGGAAGTAGCGGTCGCGTCCGCCGCGGTTCATCGCCGCGATGGAGCCCATGCCGCGATAGGTCTTGAACTTGCGGCCCTGATATATCTCCTCTTCTCCGGGGCTCTCGTCGCACCCGGCAAAGAGGCTGCCGAGCATTACGACCGACGCTCCGGCGGCTATCGCCTTGACTATGTCGCCCGAGTACTTCACGCCGCCGTCCGATATTATCGGGATGCCGTACTTCGCGGCGGCGCAGACCGCGTCGTACACGGCGGTGATCTGCGGAACGCCGATACCGGCGACGACGCGCGTCGTGCATATCGAGCCGGGGCCGATGCCGACCTTCACGCAGTCCGCGCCGGCCTTTATCAGCGCCTCGGTCGCCTCTGCCGTGGCGACGTTTCCGGCGATAAGCTGCGCCTCCGGGAAGGCGTTCTTGACCTTCTCGACGGTGCGGACGATGTTCAGGGAGTGGCCGTGCGCGCTGTCGAGCACGAGGACGTCCGCGCCGGCGTCGAGCAGAGCCCCCGCGCGGTCGAGCACGTCCTTCGTGCCGCCGATGGCCGCGCCGACGAGCAGTCTTCCCTTCTCGTCACGGGCGGTGTTGGGATATGTAAGCGCCTTCTCGATGTCCTTTATGGTGATGAGCCCCCTGAGGGCGTAGTTCTCGTCCACTATCGGGAGCTTCTCTATCTTGTTCCTGCGGAGTATCTCGCGCGCCTCGTCAAGTGTCGTCCCCACGGGGGCGGTGACGAGCTTGCCGGAGGTCATCTCGCCGCGTATCGGCAGGGTCATATCGTCCTGAAACTTGAGGTCGCGGTTCGTGATGATGCCGACGAGCTTTCCGTTCTCGCAGATAGGCACGCCGGAGATGCGGAACTTCGCCATGAGCTCGTCCGCGTCGCCGAGAGTATCGTCCGGGGAGAGGAAGAACGGGTTGGTGATGACGCCGTTCTCCGAGCGCTTGACGAGGTCTACCTCATCCGCCTGCTCGCTTATGGTCATATTCTTGTGGATGATGCCGATGCCGCCCTCGCGCGCCATCGCTATCGCCATCCTGCTCTCGGTGACGGTGTCCATCGCCGCCGACATTATCGGGATATTGAGCTTTATCTTCTTTGTGAGATGCGTGCCGAGATCGACGTCCGCCGGAAGCACGTCGCTCTCCGCGGGTACAAGCAGAACGTCGTCAAAAGTGAGTCCCTCTTTGGCGAACTTGTCCGAGTTCATAAACCCGTTCATTTGCTCTCTCCTTTCCGTATTGCCGTTTCCCTCAAGGTGTGGCCTCGTGTTGATTTTAGGCATTGTACCATATAGCAATTTCAAAGTCAAGGACTGTTTGTATTTTTCTGCACTTCGACCCGCTTTCCCCGTTATTCCGCCGACCGATTTAGATAAAATGCAACAGGTTTCCCAACCGGCGCTTTAGAACACAGGAGCGGGCTCTGCCCGCTCCTGCGATTTACATTGACTTTATTCCGCGAGATACTTTTTGAGGAACTGCCCGGTGTAGCTCTTGTCGCACGCGGCGACCTCCTCGGGCGTGCCGCAGACGACGATTTCGCCGCCGAGGTCTCCCCCCTCCGGGCCGAGGTCGATGATGTAGTCCGCGACCTTTATCACATCGAGGTTGTGCTCTATGACGACGACCGTGCTCCCCGCGTCAACAAACTTCTGAAGGACACTTATCAGCCGGTGGACGTCCGCCATGTGGAGCCCCGTCGTCGGTTCGTCGAGGATATATATCGTCTTCTCGTTCGAGCGGCGGGAGAGGTATGTCGCGAGCTTGACGCGCTGCGCCTCGCCGCCGGAGAGCGTCGTCGAAGGCTGGCCGAGCTTGATGTAACCGAGACCGACCTCGTAGAGCGTCTGCACCTTCCCCTTGAGGCGGGGCAGGCTGTCAAAGAAGTCGAGCGCCTCCTCGACCGTCATATCGAGCACGTCCGCTATGCTCTTACCCTTGTACTTCACCTCGAGAGTTTCGCGGTTGTAGCGCTTGCCGTGGCAGACCGAGCAGGGCACGAACACATCCGGCAGGAAGTGCATCTCTATCTTGACGAGTCCGTCGCCCGCGCACGCCTCGCAGCGTCCGCCGCGGGTGTTGAAGCTGAACCGTCCCGGTCCGTAGCCGCGCACCTTCGCGTCCTGAGTGGAGGCAAAGAGGTTTCGGATGTCGTCGAAAAGGCCGGTGTAGGTCGCGGGGTTGGAGCGCGGCGTCCGCCCTATCGGGGACTGATCGACGTTTATGACCTTGTCGAGGTTTTCAAGCCCTTCGATGCGGTCATGTCGCCCGAAGGTCGTGTGCGCGCCGTTGAGGTCGCGCGCGAGGCGCTTGTAAAGTATCTCGTTTATGAGCGAGCTCTTGCCGCTGCCCGAGACTCCGGTGACGACCGTGAAGGTCCCGAGCGGTATCTCCACGTCGATGTTTTTCAGGTTGTTCTGCTTCGCGCCGCGTATGGTGAGCTTCTTCCCGCTGCCGGGACGGCGCTTCTCGGGGAGGGCGATCTTCCGCTTGCCGGAGAGGTACTGCCCCGTGAGCGAGCGCGGGTTTGCGATGATGTCCTCGAGGCTCCCCGCCGCGATTATCTCGCCGCCGTGGACGCCCGCGCCGGGGCCGACGTCGACGATGTAATCGGCGGCGCGCATGGTATCCTCGTCGTGCTCGACGACTATCAGCGTGTTGCCGAGGTCGCGGAGCTCCCTCAGCGTCGCGAGCAGCTTGTTGTTGTCCCGCTGATGGAGTCCTATAGACGGCTCGTCGAGAACGTACAACACGCCCGCGAGCGACGAGCCTATCTGCGTCGCGAGACGTATCCGCTGAGCCTCGCCGCCGGAGAGCGTCCCCGCGGCGCGGCTGAGCGTCAGATACTCGAGGCCGACCGAGCGCAGGAACCCGAGCCGCGACTTCAGCTCCTTTACTATCTCCCGCGTGACTATCTGCTCCGATTCGCTGAAGCGGAGCGTGTCGATAAACTCGAGCGCCTTCACCACCGAGAAGTCGCAGTAGTCCGCGATGGACATTCCGCCGACGGTGACGGCGAGCGTCTCCTTGCGGAGGCGCTTGCCATGGCAGTCCGGGCAGGGGTGCTCGCTCATGTACTGCTCGATGTCCGCGCGCGACCAGTCGCTCTGCGTCTCCTGATAGCGGCGCTCGAGGTTGGGGATGATGCCCTCGAACGTGTGCATATACGTACCTGCGCGGCCGTCCTTGCCGTACTGCATCTTGAGCTTCTTCGTCGTGCCGTGGAGGAGGGCGTGCATCGCCTCCTCGGAAAACTCGGAGAGCGGCGTGTCGAGCGTGAAGCCGTACTCCTCTCCGAGGGCGCGGTAGTTCATCTCCGCAATAGTTCCCGCCGTGGGCTTGCCCCACGCGCGGACGGCTCCCTCGCGGAGCGAGAGCGACATATCCGGGATTATCTTCTCCGGGTCGAGCTCGAGCTTGAAGCCGAGGCCGCCGCAGGTCGGGCAGGCTCCGTAGGGCGTGTTGAAGGAGAACATGCGCGGCGACAGCTCCTCTATCGAGATGCCGCAGTCCTCGCAGGCGTAGTTCTGGCTGAACATTATCTCGCGCTTCTCGTCCGGTATGTCGATGAGCACCAGCCCGCCCGCGAGCGCGGACGCGGTCTCCACCGAGTCGGTGACGCGCCGCGCGCCGTCCGCGCGGATGACGAGGCGGTCGATGACTATCTCGATGTTGTGCTTCTTCTGCTTGTCGAGCTTTATCTCCTCGTCGAGCGAGTAGGTAACGCCGTCCACACGCGCGCGGGCGTAGCCGTTGTGCCGCGCGTCCTCGAAGACGTTCTTGTACTCGCCCTTCCTGCGCCGGACGACCGGCGCGAGCACCTGTATCCTCGTGCCCTCTCCGAGTGCGAGGATCTGGTCGACTATCTGGTCCACCGTCTGCTGCTTTATCTCCTTGCCGCACTTCGGGCAGTGCGGTATGCCCGCGCGCGCCCAGAGCAAACGGAGATAGTCGTATATCTCGGTGACCGTTCCGACGGTCGAGCGCGGGTTCTTCGAGGTGGTCTTCTGGTCTATCGAAATGGCGGGGCTCAGTCCCTCGATGTAGTCTACGTCCGGCTTGTCCATCTGCCCGAGGAACTGGCGCGCGTAGCTCGACAGGCTCTCGACGTAGCGGCGCTGTCCCTCGGCGTAGATCGTGTCGAACGCGAGCGAGCTCTTGCCGCTGCCGGATATGCCGGTCATGACGATGAGCTTGTCGCGCGGCAGCTCGAGCGAGACGTTCTTGAGGTTGTTGACCCTCGCGCCCTGTATTATCAGCTTATTTTGCATATCCTTTTCTACCCCGTTTCCTTCCGTCCGACGCGGGCTTTGTCCCGCCCGCCGGCTTTCTCTTAGGCGCGGCGGACGGCGTACCGCTTCCGCCGCCCCGCAGCTTTATTATCCTGTCGCGCAGGACCGCCGCATACTCGAACTCGAGCATCCGGCTCGCCTCGCGCATCTGCTTTTCGAGCTGCGCGATGAGCTCCGCGCGCTCGCCCGAGGTCATGCGCATCTCGCCCTCGTCGCGCTCCTCCTCCGCGGCCTTCGCTATGTCGATAAGCTCGCGGACGTCCTTGCGTATCGTCTTCGGGACGATGCCGTGCTCCTCGTTGAACTTCATCTGTATCTCGCGGCGGCGGTTCGTCTCGGTGATGGCGCGGTGCATCGAGTCGGTGACGGTGTCCGCGTACATTATCACCTTGCCCTCCGCGTTCCGCGCCGCGCGGCCTATCGTCTGAATGAGCGAGGTCTCGTTTCGCAGGAAGCCCTCCTTGTCCGCGTCGAGTATCGCGACAAGCGACACCTCCGGGATGTCCAGCCCCTCGCGGAGGAGGTTTATTCCCACGAGAACGTCGAACTCTCCCGCGCGGAGATCGCGGATTATCTCGGCGCGCTCGAGCGTCTCCACCGCGTGGTGCATGTACCGCACGCGGATCCCCACGCCGCGAAGGTGGGTCGTGAGATCCTCCGCCATCTTCTTTGTCAGCGTCGTGACAAGCACGCGCTCGTTTTTCTCCGCGCGCTCGTTTATCTCGCCGATGAGGTCGTCTATCTGTCCGTCTACCGGACGCACCTCCACCTCCGGGTCAACGAGCCCGGTGGGACGTATGACCTGCTCGACTATCTGCCCCGACCGCTCGCGCTCGTACTGCGAGGGCGTCGCGGAGACGTATATCACCTGATTGAGCTTCTCGCGGAACTCGTCGAAGTTCAGCGGACGGTTGTCGAGCGCGGACGGGAGACGGAAGCCGTACTCCACGAGCGAGGTCTTCCGCGCGCGGTCGCCGTTGAACATCCCGCGCACCTGCGGGAGGGTGACGTGGCTCTCGTCCACAAAGAGCAGGAAGTCCTTGGGGAAGTAGTCGAGCAGCGTCGTCGGCGTGGAGCCGGGCGCGCGCCGTGCGAGCACGCGGGAGTAGTTCTCCACGCCCGAGCAGAAGCCGAGCTCGCGGAGCATCTCGACGTCGTACTCGGTGCGCTGTCGTATCCTCTGCGCCTCGAGGAGCTTGTCCTGCGACTCGAACCACTTCACCCGCTCCTCCATCTCGTCCTCAATGTCGCGTATCGCGTCGTTCAGCTTGTCAAGCGACGTGACGTAGTGCGAGTTCGGGTAGAAGGCGACGTAGTTCACGTCCGCTATTCTCTCGCCCGTGACGAGCTTTATCTCGCTTATCCTCTCCACCTCGTCGCCGAAGAACTCGACGCGGTAGCTCTCGTCCGCAAAGCTCGGCGGCACTATCTCGACTATGTCGCCGCGCACGCGGAAGGTTCCGCGCTCCTGCGCCATGTCGTTTCGCGTATAGTGGTTATCGACGAGGCGGCGTAGGAACACGTCGCGGTCGAGGTTCTGCCCCACGCGGACGCCGGTGACCTGCGCCGCGTACTCCTCCGGGTCGCCGAGGGTGTATATGCAGCTCACCGAGGCGACGATTATCACGTCCCGCCGCTCGAAGAGCGCGCTCGTCGCGGAGTGGCGCAGGCGCTCTATCTCGGAGTTTATCGACATATCCTTCTCGATATATGTGTCGGTGTGCGGGATGTACGCCTCCGGCTGATAGTAGTCGTAGTAGCTGACGAAGTACTCCACCGCGTTTTTCGGGAAGAACTCGCGGAACTCGCTGCAAAGCTGCGCCGCGAGGGTCTTGTTGTGCGCGAGCACGAGCGTCGGCCGCTGGACGCGCTCTATCACCTTCGCCATCGTGAAGGTCTTGCCCGAGCCGGTAACGCCGAGCAGCGTCTGCTCGTCGAGACCGTTCTCGACGCCCTCCGCGAGGGCTTCTATCGCCTGCGGCTGATCTCCCGCCGGCTCGTATTTGCTCACGACCTCAAACTTCGCCACCGCGTCTGCCTCCCCTCGCGTGCGCTCTCCCGCACCGCTATTATAGCGCTCCTTTGAGCGCGAGAATGTCACAATTATCGGAAAAATGTCACTTTTCTTTATTCCGTTTCGGCGCGGCGCGGACTTCCGCGCCGTGCGCCTCCACAGCATAAACATTATAGCAGAACATACGTTCAAAATCAACCCCGGGCGCCGGGCAATTTTGCCGAAAATGTTTCCCTCACGACCCGAAGCGTTGGCGCCCGTGTCGAAAAAATTCGGCGTGACTCTTGACAATTTAGCAAAACACCGTTAATATAATAGCGGGTATATGGGTAATACCCGGAGTTCTATTTTGTTGGGAGGAATCGGAATGGATAACAATCAGAATAACCAGTATCAGCCCCAGTATCAGCCGCAGCCGCCGGTAGTACCGGGCAAGAGCAACGCCACCTGCGCGCTCGTCTGCGGTATCATCTCGCTGGTGTTCGGCTCGTGGCTCGGCTCCTTCACCCTCGGCATCGGCTCGATAGTCGCTCTGGTGCTCGGCATCGTCGCGTGCATCCAGGCCTCCAAGGCGAAGAAGCTCCTGCCCCAGGGTCAGACCGGCGCCGCCACCGCAGGTCTCGTCTGCGGCATCATCGGCATCGTTCTCTCCGCCGTCGGCACCATCTGCGGCATAGTCGCGGGCGCCGCAGCCTGCACCGCCGCATCCTACTACGGCCTGTTCTGAGCAAAAACGCACATAAAATCGACAGGGAGCCGCCGTGCGCGGCTCTTTGTCGTATAAGGAGAAGTCCATGCATCCCTACTTCCGGATCTTCGGATATGATATCCCGGCCTACGGCACGATGGCGCTCGCCGGCGCGGTAGTCGCCGTGCTGTTTGCGGTATTTCACAACCGGCACAGCCGCTATATCGCGCAGCGCGACCTCGGTCTCGCCGGAGCCTACGCCCTCGCGGGCATGCTCATCGGCGCAAAGGCGCTCGCGCTCATCACCGAGATACCGCTCTTCACAGCGAACGCCGAGGAGATATTCGCGTCGGTTGAGAGCGCCGTCGCCGCGTTCATGAACGGCTGGGTGTTCTACGGCGGGCTCATCGGCGGCATAGTCGGAGTATATATGTACTGCCGCAGCTTCAAGGAAGATTTCCTCGGCATGGCCGCCGCCGCGACGCCGTCGATACCGCTCTTTCACGTCTTCGGACGGATAGGCTGCTTCCTCGGCGGATGCTGCTACGGCGTTCCGTGGGAGCGCGGCGTGGTGTTTTCTGACTCGCTCTCCGCACCGAACGGTGTTCCGCTCTTTCCCGTTCAGCTCGTGGAGGCGTGCGCGGAGGCGCTGATCTTCATCACACTGCTCATAATACAGCACCGGGCGCGGGAGAAGTGGATAGTTCTCCCCGCCTACCTGCTGATGTACGCGCCTGCGCGCTTTGTCATCGAGTTTTGGCGCGGAGACGCCATTCGCGGCGTGTTTCTCCTCTCCACGAGCCAGTGGATAAGCATAGCGCTCGTTGTAATGACCTCGGTACTGCTTTTACGGTATCTCGGGCAGAAAACGGCGGCGGACGCCGCCGGTGTGCAATAACTTTTCAGGTAAAGGAGCTGTTTTTATGGAATATGTGACCGCCGGGCGCGAGCCCGCAAAGGCTCTCCGGTTCTTTGAGGAGATCTGCCGCATCCCGCACCCCTCCGGAAACGAGGAGAAAATAGCGGACTACCTCGAGGCGTTCGCGAAGGAGCGCGGCCTCGAGTGTCTGCGGGACGCTTCAAACAACGTCGTCATCAAGCGTCCGGGCAAGGGCGCGCCGGTGATACTTCAGGGACACACCGACATGGTGAGCGCCGTCGCGCCGGAGAAGGGCGTTTCGGACGCGAAGGCGTACCTCGCGGAGCACGGCGTGACGCCTATCCTCGACGGCGACTGGCTTCACGCGGACGGCACGACTCTCGGCGCGGACGACGGTGTCGCCGTTGCGCTGATGCTCGCTCTGCTCGACAGTCCCGAGATAGAGACGCCCGCGCTCGAATGCGTCTTCACCGTCTCGGAGGAGGTCGGTCTTGACGGCGCGAAGGCGCTCGACCCGTCGTGGCTTCAGGGCCGCCGGATGATAAATCTCGACAGCGAGTCGATGGGTTCGCTCACCGTGAGCTGCGCCGGCGGCTGCCGGATGAAGCTCGAGCGCGAGTTCCGTCCCGCGCCCTACGAGCCTAAGTACGCCCTCCGCGTGGACATCTCCAACCTCAAGGGCGGCCACTCCGGCGGCGCGATAGACAAGCCGCACACGAACGCGATATGGCTCGCCGGTCGGATAGCGGGACTTCTTCGGATAGGCGGAAGTCTCGCGTGGATACGCGGCGGCGAGGCGGACAACGCCATCCCGCGCAGCGCCTCCGCGCTCGTCTGCTATCCGAACGAGGCTCTCATGCTCGCCGCCGAGAAGCGGTTCATGGACCTGCTCCCCCTCGAGGTCGAGGGCGAGCCGACGGCGGAGGTCAGCGTCACCCGCGCCGAGCCCGAGCCGTCCTATGCGGACACCGAGGATCTGTTCGAACTCATCGCGAACGTCCCGCGCGGTGTGCAGTCGAAGAACGAGCAGCAGGGTTTCGTCGTGACGAGCCTCAACTGCGGCGTGATAAAGAGCGAGGGCGGCAAGGTGACGCTCACCTTCGCGCTCCGCTCGTCGATAGCGGCCGAGCTCGAAGCATTGAAGGAAAAGGTATCTAAGTGCGCCGAAAGCTACGGCTTCTCCGCCGAGCCCGGCGCGCAGTATCCCGGCTGGGCATACGCCGAGGTCTCGCCGCTCCGCGACACGGTCTGCGAGGTCTGGCACGAGATGACCGGCGGCACGATGACCGTCTTCAGCATCCACGGCGGTCTCGAGTGCGGCATCTTCTGCGACCGTCTGCCGGGGCTCGACGTCGTCGCCCTCGGGCCGACGACGCGCGGCGCGCACACCCCGGAGGAGCGGCTGTATATCCCGAGCTACGCGCAGACGTGGGAGCTCATAGTGAAGGTGCTCGGAAGGCTCACCGACAAGTAAAGCCGCGTCACTTTACGCGGAGCGTCCCGCTCCGCAGACGCAGTACGGGAATAAAAGTCATCCGCGCGGCAGAGCCGTGCGGATTGCTTTTTGTCGAATATCGAAGGATTATAACGCTATGTATATTGTCAGAGCCCGCGCGTGAGGTAGTCCGTGAGCTCGGCGGGCGTCGTGACTGTCGCGACGGCTCCGGCCGCCATCAGCTCCTCGCGCGTCCCGAAGCCCCAGAGCACGCCGAGGGTCTTGACGCCTGCGGCCGCCGCGCCCTCCACGTCGTAGAGACGGTCGCCTATCATCAGCGCGTCCTCCGGCGCGGAGCCGAGAGCAGTGAGCGCGTACTGCACGACCTCCGACTTCTCCGAGCGACGTCCCTCCGCCTCGCCCGCGACGAGGTCGAAAAGCGGGAGCAATCCGAAGCGGTCGAGCAGACTGACGGCGCTCGACTCGCGCTTGGTCGTCGCGACGGCAAGGCGGAAGCCGCGGTTCCGCAGAGTGTGCAGGGCGTCTTCAATCCCGTCGAACGGCTTGTTGAGATGCGCAAATTTCGCGTGATACTCGCGGTAGGTCGCTATCGCTTCCTCGCACTCCTTTTCGTCGAGACCGAAGAAGTGCGAAAAGGAGTATTGGAGCGGCGGGCCGATGCACTTTCGCATATCCTCGAGGGTGAGGTTATCGAAGCCGTACCGCTTCAACGTCTCGAGAAACGCTCCGCCCACCGAGGGAAGCGAGTTTCCTATCGTACCGTCGAAGTCGAAGAGAAGAGTTCCGTACATTCAAAGCTCCTTTCATCGGGCGCCGGGGTCATGATTTCGGGCCGCGGCAGACGGAGGGATCGGCGCCGAGTTTTTGAATGTTATTATAGCCTGACGCCGAGCGAAAAGCAATCCGCGCTTTACACAAAAGCGATTGACTGCGCGGACGTTTGGGTGTATGATATTTTCAGCAGGGCAGACCCCTCGGAAAGGATGGAAAGAAGATATGGCACGTTTCACCTGTAACTTTATCTCATACACGCTCTCGCGCGCGGTCGACATCACCGTCGTCGTCCCGACGCCTACGATCCCGGACAGTATGATGGCGGCGCAGAAGGGCACGAAGCTCTCGCACACGCCGGAGCATCCGTACCCCGTGCTCTACCTTCTGCACGGCTTCGGCAACAACCACGCTACATGGGCGGGATACGCCCGCGTCGAGCTGTTCGCGGAGGAGCACCAGATAGCGGTAGTCATGCTCTCCGCCGAGAACAAGGGCTACATCAACCAGCCGAACGGCGGCGACAAGCACTATGACTTCCTCGCAAAAGAGCTGCCGGACTTCGTCGGCGGGATGTTCCCGATATCCAAGCGTCCGGAGGACACATATATCGCCGGACTTTCGATGGGCGGCTACGGCACCCTCGTCCACGGGCTCAGCCATCCCGAGCGCTTCGCCGCAATCTGCCCGCTCTCGGCGGCGGTCTCGATGCGCCGCGACGGGGATTCGGACGTCTCGCTCGACTACGACCCGCCCACGCTCGCCGAGCGTATCGCGAAGAACGGTGGGAAGTTCCCGAAGTTCTACATAGCCTGCGGCAAGCAGGACTTCCTCTATGATGCGAACATCGCCTTCCGCGACAGGCTCCGCAGCCTCGGTGCGGACGTGACCTGGGATGAGACCGAGGAGCACGGCCACGAGTGGCGCTTCTGGGACCTCGAGCTCGAGCGGCTGCTCGAATGGCTCCCGCGCACCGACTTCTACGCCGGAAAGAAGCGCAAGGTTTAAAAAATAACTTTTGCAAACATGGGAGCGGCACGGAGATTCGTGCCGCTCCTTCGCACCTCGGGCAAATTTTTCCTCTGTGTGGACAACTTTCCGGTTTAGGGGTATAATATCAATAAATCCCACTACCCGCACCTACGGAGGAAACCATGAAATACAACCGTTTTGAACGCTTCTGCGCGCGTCACGAGAGATGGGGCGTGCCGAACCTGATGCTTTTCGTCATCGCCGCGAACGTCGTCCTGTTCCTGCTGAACAGCACGGTGTACGGCGCGGCGTTCGTCTACCGGTGGCTGACGTTCATACCGTCCGAGATAGCGCGCGGACAGATCTGGCGCGTCATCACGTTCGTGCTTATCCCGAACGTGGGCGACATCTTCTCGCTCGCGATATCCTCGCTCTTCTACTTCTTTGTAGGCAGGGCGCTCGAGAACGAGTGGGGGCGCCTCAAGTTCACTATCTTCTACTTCACCGGCGTACTGCTCCAGGCGGCGTTCGCGGGCGTCATGAGTATATGGTACGGCGACAACGTTGCGAGCTACACGCTCACCGGCGCGCACTACCTCAACATGTCGCTCTTTCTCGCGTACGCCGTCCTGAACCCGGACGGCATGGTGCGCCTCTACTTCCTTATCCCGATCAAGATGAAGTGGCTCGCGCTCATCGACCTCGTGTACATCCTTGTGGGCGTCCTGCTGAACCCGTTCCCCGCGAATATGTTCCCGCTCGTGGCGATACTGAACGTCGCGATATTCTTCGCGGGCAAGGCATATCACACGCTGAGACGTAAAAATTTCGAGCACTCGAACAGGATAGATTTCCAGAAGAAAACGAAGGAGATAAAGAAGCGCGGCTACACCCATCGCTGCATAGTCTGCGGCAAGACCGACGTCTCGAACCCCGAGGAGGAGTTCCGCTACTGCTCGCAGTGCAAGGGCTACGCCTGCTACTGCTCGGAGCACATAAATAACCACACGCACATAAAATAATTCGCGGAAAATCGCAGGAGCGGGCTTTGCCCGCTCCTTTACCAATTTTCCGCGAAGCTGTCGGATAGGGCAAAGCCCTACCGACAGCAACGCTGCGCTTCGCGCCGAGTTTTCCGCCTCCGGCGGAAAATCGACGCGCGCTCCGCGCAAAGAGTTTTTTCCGACGTACACGCCGCGGCAAAAAACAGATTTAACTCTATTTCGCCGCTCAAGCGGCGAAACTCTGCGAGGCTTTGAAAAAACGAGCCGTATCGCAAGATACGGCTCATTTTTGCTGTATTGAGGGTAGAACGGCGTCAGTCCTTTTTCCCGTCCTCGCGCATGACGTAGACGTCGAGCTTGTTGTAGGGGATCTCGATGCCCGCGGCGTCGAGGCTGAGCTTTATCTTCTCGTTGAGGTCGAACTTGAGGGCGAGGTAGTCCGAGCCCTTGCACCACGGGCGCGCGCCGATGATTATGGCCGAGTCGCCGTGCGCATCGACGGTGACGGCGGCCGCCGGAGCGTCGAGAACCATCGGGTTCTTCGCAAGCTCCGAGGCGATGACCCGCTTCGCCTCGGCGATGTCCGCGGTGTACGCCACCGAGAAGGTGAGGTCGAGGCGGCGTATATCCTCGCGGGAATAGTTGACTATCGTCTTGTTTATGAGCTGTCCGTTCGGAATGATTATCTGGCTGTTGTCAGGGGTGAGAAAGACGGTCGAGACGATGTCTATCTTCTTGACGGTGCCGGCGCGCCCGTCCACCTCCACAAAGTCGCCGGTAAGTATCGGGCGGGTTATCAGAAGGAACATCCCGCCCGCTATGTTCGCGAGGCTCGACTGCATGGCAAGCCCTATCGCCACGGCGCAGCTTGCGAACGCCGTTATGATGCTCGTCGTGGGTATGCCGAGCTGGGAGAGCGCGGTTATCGCCGCGAGGACGCTTATGCCTATCCTCAGCGCCGTCGCGATAAACGCGACAAACGACGCATCGAGATGGCTCTTCGAGAGCACCCGCGTGACGAGCCGCGACGCCGCGTATGCGAGAAGTATCCCCGCGCCGAGTATCGCGAGCGCGATAAGTATGTTTATACCGGTCGTTGTGAGCCAAGTCTGTATCATCGGCCAAAGTTCTTGATTATCCATACAAAGAACGCCCTTTCCTCAAATATTTCGGTGATTTATTTTAGCATGCGGCGCGAAGCTTGTCAACATGCGGCGCTTCCGCGCGGACGGCGTCTCTTGACAACCGCTTTGGAGCGGGGTAAAATGTATACGTTTACGAAAGCATTTCGGAGGGGATGGAAATGGCGGTGCTGGTTCGGGACAGGTCGTTCTATAGGACGCTCGCGGCGCTGGCGGTGCCGATAGCGCTGAAGAACCTCATAACGCTGTCCGTGGGTCTTGCGGACAACGTGATGGTCGGCAGCCTCGGGGATGCGTCGCTCGGCGGCGTGTACATGGCAAATCAGCTCACGAACCTCCTCCAGACGATAGTCGCAGACGTCGCGACGGCGACGGCGATACTCTCCACGCAGTACTGGGGCAAGCGCGACGTCGAGCCGATAAAGCGCATCGTCGGCATAGGTCTGAAGATAGCGATGGTGCTGGGGCTCGCGGCGTTCGTGATGGGCTTCTTCTTTACCGAGACGACGCTCCGCCTCTACACGCCGGAGGAGGCGGTCATAGCCGAGGGTATGAGATACCTGCCGGTGATAAGCGTCGGGTTCCTCTTCTTCTGTGCGACGGAGATGCTCGTCGCGAGTATGCGCTGCGTCGAGAGTGTCCGCATAGGACTGATACTCAGCATATCCACCTTTGTGATAAACGTCGGGCTCAACTGGGTGCTCATCTTCGGGCACCTCGGCGCGCCGGCGATGGGCGTGCGCGGCGCGGCCGTCGCGACGCTCACGGCGCGGATAAGCGAGTTCGTGATAATCTCGGTGTACGTCCGCTTCATAGATAAGAAGCTGCGGATGCGGCTCCGCGACCTGTTCAAGCGTCCCGGCGTGCTGCTGCGCGACTACGCGCGCTACGGACTTCCGGTGATAGCCGGAGGGGTGATCTGGGGTCTCAACATGAACGTCCAGGGCGCGATAATCGGCCACCTCGGAAGCGAGGCGGCGATAAGCGCGATAAGCGTCGCGAATACCGTGTTCTCGATACTCACGGTGCTGGTGTTCGGCGTGAGCGCGGCGGCGGCGATAATCATAGGCAAGACCGTCGGCGAGGGGGACGTCGAGCGCGTGAAGCTCTACGCCAAGACCCTGCAGATAATCTTCCTGTGCATGGGCGCGGTGTCGAGCGCGCTTATCTTCGCATCGCGGCAGGTCGTCGGGTTCATATGGAGCGGGCTCGACGCGGAGAGCATCGAGATGGTGAAGCTGTTTCTCCTCGTCCTCACGGTGACCGGCTTCGGCTCGAGCTATCAGGCGTGTACGCTCACCGGGATAGTCCGCGCGGGCGGCGCGACGCACTTTGTCTTCCTCAACGACACGTTCTGGGTCTGGTGCGTGGTGATACCCTCCGCCTGCATAGCGGCGTTCGTGTTCCACGCGCACCCGGCGGTCGTGTTCGCGCTGCTGAAGGGCGACCAGATATACAAGTGCGCCGTCGCATTCATAAAGACGAACCGCTTCAAGTGGATAAAGCCGCTCACGCGCGAGAACGCGGCGGCGTAAGCTGTTTCCCTTGTATCGCGCGGGGAAAAGATGTATAATAAGTTCAGGTTCCAAATCAAGCTTTATAAAGGAGGATATATGCCATGACTGTCAAGGTAAACGGAATGCATTGCCCGCACTGCGAGATGCGCGTCGAGAAGGCCGTCCGCGCCGTCGAGGGCGTCACCATGGTGAAGGCGAGCCACGAGCGCGGCGAGGTCGTCTACGAGGGTGGAAGCGACAGCGCCGTCCGCGCCGCGATAACCGCCGCCGGTTACGAGGTGAAGTAAATGCTGCCGAAGAAGATAAAGCGCACCGTCACCGTCGAACAGGGGACGTTCGAGGGGATACCGCAGGGCAACCCCGCCTACACCGTCTTTAAAGGCGTTCCGTACGCGAAGCCGCCGGTGGGCGAGTGGCGCTTCCGCTGGGCTCAGCCGGCGGAGCCGTTCGAGGGCGTAAGGAAGTGCGACACCTTCCCGCCCACGGCGGTTCAGGACAAGGGCCGTGAGGCGGGTCTTTACAACAAGGAGTTCTTCCCCGCCGAGGTCGAGCAGAGCGAGGACTGCCTGTACCTGAATATCTGGACGCCCTCCGTCGAGCCGGAGGAGCCGCTGCCGGTCATGTTCTGGATACACGGCGGCGCGTTCAGCGCGGGTTACAGCTACGAGATGGAGATGGACGGCGAGGCGATGAGCCGCCGCGGCGTCATACTCGTGACGGTGACCTACCGCCTCGGCGCGCTCGGCTTCTTCGCGCACCCCGAGCTGTCGCGGCGCTGCCCGATAGGCGTCAGCGGCAACATGGCGGTCTCCGACTGCATCGAGGGTCTGAAGTGGGTGAAGAAGAACATCGCGGCCTTCGGCGGCGACCCGGAAAACGTCACCGTCTTCGGACAGTCCGCCGGCGGCGCGATGGTTCAGGTCCTGCTCACGAGCCCCGCGAGCGAGGGACTGTTCCGCCGCGCAATAGTCCAGTCCGCCGGAGGGATAAACACCCTCGGCGGTGAGACGACGATGGCGGACCTAGAGCGCGCGGGCGAGATCATATGCGAGGGGCTCGGAAAGACGATAGACGAGGTCATCGCGATGGACGCCTACGAGTTCAACAACCGCGCGCAGGCGATACTCGCGGAGAAGGGCATGTTCATGGGGATGGCTCCCTGTGTTGACGGCGTCCTGCTGAAGAAGGCTCCCGGCGCGGCGATAGCCGCGGGCGAGCACCACAAGGTAGATATAATGACCGGCTCGGTGTCGGGTGACGGCGCGCTCTTCGGCGGCTTCCCCGTGAGCACCAAGGAGGAGCACGAGGCTCTCGTCCGCCGCACCTACGGCGCGGACGCCGATCGCGTCCTTGAGCTGTTCGACGTGAAGAGCGACGCGGACGTTCCCGCGGCAAACGAGGCTCGCGCCCGCGTCGGCGGCCGCGTCACGCCCTACGCATGGGCGATAGCGGAGGAGAAGAACGGGCGCAAGCCTCTCCACATCTACTACTTCGACCGGCACATGCCGGGAGACGACGACCCCGGCGCGTTCCATTCGAGCGAGCTGTGGTACGTCTTCGGCACGATCGACCGCTGCTGGCGCTCGCTCGAGCCGGGCTTCGGACCGGGCGACTACGTTCTCAGCCGCGCCATGACGGACTACTGGACGAACTTCGCAAGGACCGGCGACCCGAACGGCGCGGGACTCCCGCGCTGGGATGCGTTCACCGCCGCGAACCCGCAGACTATGTACCTCAACGAGAAGTCGGTGGAGCAGCGCGACATGACGGGCGACAGAGTCGCCGACGGTCTTGCCGCCATTCAGGTCGAAAACGCACTCGGGAAGTAAAAGAAACTCAAGCGGCGGCGCTTTGCGCCGCCGCTTTTTCACATTACGGTTTGAGGTGATAGGGAGCCCCAAACGGTGCTTCGCACCGTTCCGCGCTAGAACATGCACAATGTCGGGCAATACTCGCAAAGCGAATATTGCGAGCGAGGGCTGTAAAATGTCGGATGAGGAATATGTTGGTGCCCTCGCGGTTCGCAGCGGTTGAAGTTGCTTGCCGTAGGCAAGCAACTTCGCGCAGGCGGAATTCATTTCCGCCGAGCCTTTTATAGCCTCGCAGAGTTTCGCGCCTTTAGCGCGAAATAAATTCTAATCATTTTTTCCGACGGCGTGTACGTCGGGAAAAATACTTCTCGCGGAGCGTGCGTCGATTTTCCGCCGAAGGCGGAAAACTCGGCGCGTAGCGGAGCGCATGCCGCCGGCAGAGCTTCGCTCTGTCCGACGGCTTCGCGGCAAATTGGTAAGAATGCGCCCGCCAGCTTTTACTGTGCCCAACCGTTTACCGGGCGCATCAGCTTTCGGCGCAGAGCGCCGAAAGCCCGACACTATACACACCATGCGAGCGCGATTTGCCGCGATGCACAAAAGTCCGTCAGGACTTTTGCCGCCGAAGGCGGCAACCGCGCCTGTTCGCGCGGTTGAAGTTGCTTGCCGTAGGCAAGCAACTTCGCGCAGGGGCAATTCATTTGCCCCGAGCATTTTAATTGAAGGGGTCCCCAAACGGTGCGAAAGCACCGTTTGGGGCAGCTTGGGCGAGCGGTATTATCCGCTCGCCCTTTTGCTGCCTCGGCGCTGTCGGGGGACAGTCCGTGTTTCAGAACTTCTTCGCCCCGACCTTGCCGACCGGCGCGCGCCGCGCCTCCAGAGCCCGGCCGCACACTTTGCGGTTACTCTATGCCTCCAGAGCATTTTCGCCGTCTTTACCGCGCCCTCGTCCGCATCGCGCGGGCGGGACACCCTTGACGGTGACTCAGGTGACCATTCGGAGAGATAGTCTCCACCGGTCTGATTGCCGTTTCTTCACCGTCCGAGCATAGTATGACCGCCTCAGCCTAGAATATTTGGGTTAAACTCTGCCTTTAGAGGAAAAAATTATATTGCCGGCCAGACGGACATATAATGATAGCGAGATACCGAGAAGACAAAGGAGGTCGAACCCATGGGTATATTCAGACTGCGGCCGCCCGCCCCGGAGGAGGACGAGCGCCGGGAGCTGCTCGACGCGCTTGCCGACACCAAGCAGCGCCTCGAGACCGCGAGGAACTGCTTCGAGTACGTCTGCGAGCCGGAGCTCGTGGATGCGACGGCGTTTGAGATAAAGTCGCTCGAGGCGCGGTACAGCTACCTGCTGCGCCGCGTGCGCGAGGAAGGATACGACAACCGGCCGGCCTTCAAACCGCTGAGATAGGAGGGCGTAATGGAAAACGGACATATCTCCCGCGTCTCCCGCGCGGGAGTCCGCGCCGGGAACGGCATATGGAGCAGGCTGCGTCCGGAGCGTCTTCCTGGGCTTGCGGCGCGGTTCATACTTCGTTCGGCGGGATGGGCGGCGGCGCTGCTCGCCTTCGACCTCGCCGCGCCGTATACCGGCGTGAGCGTCGCGGTAAACCCGCTCACCGCCGCCGCCTGCGGCGCGCTCGGAGTGCCGGGATTTGGGCTCGTGCTGTGCGCCGCGGCGCTCTTCATGTAGCCGCGCGCGATTGACAAGAGAAGCGAAAATGTGGTATCATAAATAAAAATATCAGTGAAAGTGTGATACCCTATGAGCGACTCCAAACAGGAACGCCGCAGAACAATGATGCTCACGATGCCGATACCGTCGCTCGTGCCGCGCATGGCGGTCCCGACGATAGTTTCGATGCTCGTTACAAGCTTCTATAATATGGCGGACACCTTCTTTGTGTCCAAGCTCGGCGACGCGGCGACCGGCGCGGTCGGCGTGAATATGTCGCTTACGAGCATGATAAGCATGATAGGCATGGCCATAGCGGTCGGCGCAAACAGCTACATAGCGCGCCTTCTCGGCGCGAACCGGGACGAGCAGGCGCAGCAGACCCTCTCCACGTCGTTTTTCACGGCGTTCGGGATAGGGCTTCTGCTGACGGCGGCGGGACTCATATTCATGGACCCGCTGGTGCGGCTGCTCGGAGCAAAGGATCCCACGCCGTTCCTCGGCGTCGATGCGGAGCAGTACGCGCTCTATTCTGCGCTCGAGGGATACGCCAAGGACTACGCGAGCTTCATGCTCTTCGCCGCGCCCATCTACGCCTCGCAGTTCGTGATGAACCAATGTCTGCGGGCGGAGGGCAACGCCTTCTTCTCGATGGTGGGGCTCGTGAGCGGCGCGGTGCTGAATATCGCGCTCGACCCGCTGCTGATACACGTCTGCGGGCTCGGCGTCCGCGGCGCCGCGATAGCGACGGCTATATCCCAGCTCGTGAGCTTCTCGATACTTCTGTCAACATACCTCCGCGGCAAGTCGCTCCTGCGGATAAGCATACGCAAGGTACACTTCTCGCGTGAGATCGTGGGCGAGGTCACGAAGATGGGCAGCCCCGGCCTCTTCCGCAACGGACTCACGACGATAGCGACCATCATCACAAACAACATGGCGTCCGGCTTCTCCGTCGCGGCGCTCGCGGCCATCTCGATAGTCAACCGCATAATGATGTTCATAACCTCCGCGATACTCGGCTACGGACAGGGCTACCAGCCGGTGGCGGGCTTCAACTGGGGCGCGAAGCGCTATGACCGCGTGCTCGACGCGATGCACTTCATGCAGTGGACCGGCACCGTCGCGATAAGCGTGCTCGCGCTGGCGGTGGGCATCTTTGCGCGGCCTATTATCGGCGTGTTCAGCACAAATGAGGAGACGATACGTGTCGGCGTGTTCTCGCTTGTCCTCCAGTGCGTCGCGCTGCCGATACACGCATGGTGCATCGTCACGAACATGACCTACGCCGCGCTCGGCAAGGCCGCCGGAGCGGCGGTTCTCAGCCTTTCGCGTCAGGGGATATTCTTCATCCCGGCGGTGGCGCTGCTTCCGCTCATATTCGGTGTGTACGGCCTCGCGAGCGCACAGGCCGTGGCGGACATACTCTCGTTTGCGCTGACGCTGCCGCTCGCGGTGCGAGTCAGCCGGGAGCTGAAGCAGAGAGCTACAGAGGCGGGTCAGCCCGTGAACAGCTCGCTCTTCTTCATTGAACGGAAAGGAAAGTAAAATGGAAAGTGAGTTCTCGCACGAGTTCGGAAGAATGATAAACAGGATACAGCGGCGGAAAAAGCGTTTCATGACGGCGCGGCTCGCGTCGAAGGGGCTCGGCGGGGCGCTGTATAACTACATGCTCGCGATAAACCGCAACCCCGGAGCAAGTCAGGACTTTCTTGTCGGGTACTTCTGCGCGGACAAGGGCAACGTCGCGCGGGCCGTAAAGAAGCTCGAGGACGAGGGGTACATCCGCCGCGAGCCGGACAGCGCCGACCGCCGTCAGAACCGCATCTTTCTCACCGAGAAGGGCGAGGAGGGCATGAAGGAGATATTCACCCACCTCGCGGACTGGAACCGTCTGCTCACCGTGGGGTTCAGCGACGAGGAGCTTCGGAACGCGCACGAGGTTATAGCGCGTATGGAAAAGAACGTTGCGGACGCGCTCGAGGGCAGGTAGGGCTAGTTCGCCGCCGCTTTTGCCGTTCGACGTCATCTGCCGGGCTATCTTCACGGCACACAGGACAAAGCAGGCCGCCGCGAAACTTCCGTTTCGCGGCGGCCTTATTATCGTTTTACGGTCGAAAACGGCAGAACCAACAGCGTCGCGGCGCTCCGCTGTGCCTTCGTCAGGCACTCTGTCGCGGTCTCGGCGTCCTCCGCTAGGGTCACTCCAGCTCCTCCGCTATCGAGCGGAAGAAGCCCGCGCTCCCTCCGTCCCGTCGGAAGAAGGCCGCCGGGTTCCCCGGCAGAGACTCCACGGTATGCGGCGCGCCGATGTAGTCTCCTCCGCTCATCAGGTGTACCCACGAGCCCTCGGGGAGCGCGACCTCAACCGTTCCCTGCTCGATGTCGCACACCGGCGCGACGATGAGGTCACGCCCGAGCATGAACTGGTTTGCCGGCACCTTGCCCTTCAGCTCCGGGTATGCCTCCACGGTGCGGCGTATCGGCGGAAGCCCGCCGTCCACAAACTCGTTGATACAGACCGCGATGTACGGCGCGAGCAGGGAATGAAGCCGCGCCATGCTCCACACGAGCGCCATGTCGGACTGTTCGAGCGTCACAAAGTCGTCCTTCAGCGCCGGCAGACGGAAGTGCGGCGTGAACGCGGCGAGCTCCGCCCAGCGCACGAGCTGCTTTGCCCGCAGCTCCTTCGGCGTGCGGTGGAACTGCGCGCCCGCGTCGCAGTAAGCGACGCCGACGCCCACGTCCGCAAGGCCGAGCAGCCCGCCGAGCACCGACCTTAGTCCGACGCCGAGCTCCCAGTCCGCGCCCGATCCGCTGACCTCACCCGCGTCCGCGAGGCCGAGACCCGCTCCGCTCGACGCAAACACCGTCCCGCCGGACTTCTCCGCCGCCTCGCGGCAGACTTCTATCCAGCGCGCGGCGCGGCGGTTGTGAAACAGCGACGCTCTGCCTGCTATCGAGGCCGCGTTTGCGGGCTCGACCTCCGCGCACTCCGCCTGGACCGCCGCGAAGCCGCGTCCGAACACTCCGCGTCTCAGCTTCTCCGCCGCCCACGCCCTCGCCTCGGGATTTTCGAGGTCGAGGTGGGCGGTCATTCCGCCCCGGTCGCTCAGCGCGGGCATACCGTCCGCGCCGAGGAGCAGGTACCCTCCGGCGGCGGCTTCCGCGTACCCCTCGCCGTCCACCGACAGCAGCGGCGCCACGCGGGCTATGCCCTGTATCCCCCGCGCGCGCAGGCGCTCGAGTATCTCGCTCATTCGCGGATAGAGCGCGGCGGAGGGCGTGTAGTCCTCGAACATCGCTCCGCTCGCGCCGATGCCGCTCCAGTCGCGGATATACACCGCCGAGGGGCGCGCGCCGCCGCGCACCGCGCGGTCGAGCCGGAGAAGAAGCTCCTCCTCGCCTCCGACAACGCCGACCGTCACTCCTTCGATACTCCATCTCGGCGGACGGCCGCGCTTCGCGCCGAGCAGAGCCGAGCGCCGGTATATCGCCTCCGCCGACTCCTCATATCCGAGGAAGATACTCTCGGGAAGTCCCCAGAGCTCTATGTCGCGGCGGCCGCTCTTGGACGCCTCAACCGCGAGTCCGCCCGCATGTTTTGCCGCGGCGAAATATCCGTCCGAATCATGGAAAAGTGGCTGCGGAGCGGCGCTGCCGCTCTCGGAACGTCCCCGGCGCGAGCCGAGCGCTTCCCGAATGTTCACGCCGCCGTACCGTCCCGGATCCGCCGCCCAGAGGACGGCGCGCCGTCCGCGCAGACCGTCCGCGGCGGCGTCTCCGCCGCCGCGCACCTCCGCCCGTTCCGAGCCGTGCAGATGCAGGACGACGCGCCCGAAGTCCTGCGAAGCGTCGTCCAATCTCAGCTCCGCCGCTCCGTCCCGCTCCGCGAGGACGAAGCGCAGCCACCTTCTCGTGCTCGAGAAGGTGATGCTCGAGCTCTCCTCGTCCCACTCGGCGTGGGGCAGCGGCTTTGTAGGAAGACCTCTGCTCCGGAACGACCGTCCGACCGTCGTGTCGCGCACCTCCGGCACGGAAGTGCCTGTTGAGAACAGCGGCGCGGTCGGGCTGTGCTCCGCGACCGTCCTGTCGCCCACGCGGATACGCAGTGAACGGCCCTCCGTCTCTACCCTTACCATACGCCTGTCATCGAGAAGAACAGCCACATGACAAAGCACAGCACCGCCGCCACACCAATGAGCGCCGCCGCCCGCTTCCAGACAGGCGTCTTCCCGTCCTTTCTCTCGTTCATGATTTCTCCTTAAAGTATCACAACGGTATAGCAAAAGAACCCGAGCCGTGCCCGGGTTCACCTTGCCTGTCTTCCGTTTACTTCGCGTTCCTGTTGCGGCGGCCGGTATCCTGCTTGGGCAGCTCGTAGTTCACGAGCTCGAGGATGGCCATTTCCGCAGCGTCGCCACGGCGCGGGCCGGTACGCATGATGCGCGTATAGCCGCCGTTGCGGTCGCTGAAGGACGGTGCGATTTCGCTGAACAGCTTCGTCACGACGTCCTCCTTGGTTATATAGCCGAGTGCACGGCGGCGCGCCGCCAATGTACCGGTCTTGCCGACGGTGATCATACGCTCGGCGAGCGGAGCGACTTCCTTGGCACGGGTGAACGTGGTCTGGATACGACCGTGCTCGAAGAGGCTCGTCACCATTCCGCGCAGGTCGGCGCGACGGTGGGCGGTGAGACGCCCGAGCTTCCTTGCCATACTAAAAACCTCCTATCAGCTTCTGATCTCAGCCCGCGCGGCGGGAAGCTTTCCCGCGCGCCGCGCACCTTGCCGTCTGCCGGAGCGGACGGCGGTGCGCCGGGTGAAACTCTTGTCGGGAATTTTTCCCGGCGACACGTCAGTTGTCCTCGTGTGCAAGCGAGAGACCCATGTTCTCCAGCTTCTGAATGACCTCGTCCAGAGACTTCCTGCCGAGGTTGCGGACCTTCATCATATCCGACTCGGTGCGGTTGATGAGATCCTGTACCGTGTTGATGCCCGCGCGCTTGAGGCAGTTGAACGAGCGCACCGAGAGGTCGAGCTCCTCGATGGTCATTTCAAGCACCTTGTCCTTGCGCGCCTCGGTCTTCTCAACAACGGTGGATGTTGCGCCTATCGACTCACTGAGGTCGGTGAACAGGCTGAGCAGGTCGCAGATTATCTTTGCGCCGAGCGACACCGCGTCGCGCGCGGAGATCGTGCCGTTCGTCCAGACCTCGAGAGTGAGCTTGTCGTAATCGGTCATTCCGCCGACGCGCGTGTTGTCAACCGTGTAGTTGACCTTGCGCACCGGGGAATAGAAGCTGTCCACCGGAATATCGCCGATTATGGTCTGAGCACCCTTGTTCTGCTCCGCGGGGACATATCCGCGTCCCTGATTGAGCGTGAGCTCGAGGGAGAGGGAAGCGTTCTCGCCAAGCGTGGCAATGCAGTGCTCCGGGTTCAGTATCTCCACCTCGCTCGAGCCCTTTATCGAGCCCGCCGTGACGACGCACGGCCCGACAGCGTCGATATAGACCTTGCGCGGCTCGGGAGAATGGAGCTTTGCGATAATGCCCTTGATGTTGAGCACTATCTCGGTCACGTCCTCCTTGACGCCGGGGATGGTGGAAAATTCATGCTGAACACCGGCTATCTTCAGATTGGTCGGCGCGGTACCGGGCAGAGAGGACAGCAGCACGCGGCGAAGGGAGTTTCCCAGCGTTGTGCCGTAGCCACGCTCGAGCGGCTCGATCACGAATTTGCCGTAGCTCGGGTTTTCTTCGTCCGAAACGCACTCTATTCGCGGCTTTTCGATTTCTACCATTGAAGACCCTCCTTGTCCTGTGCGGGGCGAGAGCCCCGCCCTGTAAGCGTCCTTGGGTCGAGGGTATCCGCCTATTACTTGGAGTACAACTCGACGATGAAGTGCTCCTCGATCGGCAGGTCGATATCCTCACGCGCCGGAGCCTGTATAACGGTGCCGCGCAGCTGGTTCTTATCGCCCCTGTCAAGCCACTGGGGAGTAGTCACTATGATAGCGTCCTCGCCGACGAAGCGCTTGAACTTCGGCGACTGGCGGCTCTTCTCACAGACTTCGATGACGTCGCCGACCTTGACAAGGTAGGACGGGATGTTGACCCGCTTGCCGTTGACGGTGAAGTGACCGTGGGTGACCGCCTGACGCGCCTCGCGGCGGGTCATGGCAAATCCGAGACGGTACACGACGTTGTCGAGACGGCGCTCTATCATGGTAAGCAGGATCTCTCCGGTGTTGCCGTGAGCGCGGGCGGCCTTCTCGTAGTAAGCGCGGAACTGCTTCTCGAGTATGCCGTACACGAACTTGACCTTCTGCTTCTCGGCCATCTGCATCGCGTACTCGCTCTGCTTGCGGCGGGACTGACCCTTCGGGTCGCGGGTCGTGGTCTTCTTAGCATAGCCCATTGTCGCGGGCGAGATGCCGAGCGCTTTGCAGCGCTTTGCGACAGGCTGCATGATCTTTGCCATTCTTCTATACCTCCTGTATCAGACGCGGCGGCGCTTGGGCGGACGGCAGCCGTTGTGCGGGATCGGGGTAACGTCCTTTATCATGTTGACCTCGAGCCCTGCGGACTGCAGTGCGCGGATAGCGGCCTCACGGCCGGCGCCGGGTCCCTTGACATAGACTTCAACGGTCTTCAGACCATGCTCCATCGCTGCCTTGGCGGCGGTCTCCGCGGCCGACTGAGCGGCGAACGGAGTGCTCTTGCGGTTGCCGCGGAAGCCGAGGCCGCCCGCGCTGGCCCAAGAGAGGGTATTGCCTTCGAGATCGGTGATAGTCACCATCGTGTTATTGAAGCTGGAATGGATGTGGACCGCTCCACGCTCAACATTTTTACGTTCGCGGCGGCGCTTGATGACCGCCTTACCTTTGCGTGCTGCTGGCATTTACATTCCCCTCCTTACTTCTTCTTGCCGGCGACCGTGCGCTTCGGACCCTTGCGGGTGCGGGCGTTGGTCTTGGTACGCTGGCCGTGTACCGGGAGTCCGCGGCGATGGCGGACGCCGCGATAGCATCCGATCTCGGTGAGGCGCTTGATGTTCATCGCGACCTCGCGGCGGAGGTCGCCCTCGACCGTGTAGTGATGCTCGATGAACTCACGGAGCTGGGAAGCCTCGTCCTCGGTGAGGTCTTTTACGCGGGTGTCCGGATTGATACCGGTGGCCGCGAGCGCTTCGCTCGCGAACTTACGGCCGATGCCGTAGATATAAGTGAGACCTATCTCGATACGCTTGTCGCGCGGAAGGTCTATGCCTGCTATACGAGCCATTTACTCAAGCACCTCCTGTTAGCCCTGCCTCTGCTTATGCTTCGGGTTCTCGCAGATGACCATAACTTTGCCCTTGCGGCGAATTACCTTGCACTTTTCGCACATGGGCTTGACCGACGGTCTGACTTTCATTGGATATAACCTCCTATCACTTCGACCGCCAAGTGATGCGTCCCTTGGTCAGGTCGTAGGGGGACATCTGCACCGTCACCTTGTCGCCGGGAAGTATGCGGATGAAATTCATCCGGAGCTTGCCCGAGATGTGGGCGAGGATCTGATGTCCGTTACCTATTTCAACTTTGAACGTAGCGTTGGGCAGGCTTTCGACGACCGTGCCCTCCAGTTCTATTACATCTTCTTTTGCCAAGAATTACCCTCCTTCTTGCGCTTCACCCAAGAACTCTGCCATACCTTTCCGCAGCTCCGCCGAATGGACGGTCTCTCCCGCGCGCAGCTTCATCGAAACCTTACAGTCGGGAGCGCCTATCCGGCGCAGATGCTTCAGCTTTTTACGCTTCGGTGCGCCCGCGCGCCGCATACGTCCGTCCGCAATGAACGCGTATCCGTTTTCGACTCCGAGCACGAAGAACATCCTGCCCGAGTCGCGGCCCGCGAGCGACAACACTACATCGCCTGCTTTAGGTTCCATCTCAAAGCTCCTCATCGCCGACGGTGAGGATCTCCGGCTCGCCGCGCGTTATGAGGATCATGTTCTCATAGTGCGCTGCGGGCAGTCCGTCCTCCGTTATCACGGTCCAACCGTCCGGCAGCTGGCGGATGAGGTGCGTGCCCATGTTGACCATGGGTTCGACGCATATCACCATCCCCGGCATTAGGCGCGGACCGTGACCCGGGCGTCCGTAATTCGGAACTTCCGGTTCCTCGTGC
Source organism: uncultured Clostridia bacterium (assembly GCA_947593925.1). Taxonomy (GTDB): domain Bacteria; phylum Bacillota; class Clostridia; order Oscillospirales; family JAAYOS01; genus CANRIN01. The sequence goes on from CANQDU010000011.1 coordinate 38,315, forward strand.
AGCTCGCGTCCTATGCCGTGACCGACGTAGGGGCGGACTACCGAGAATCCGTTCTTTTCAACGTGCGTCTGAACAGCGTGTGAGATGTCGCCTATCCGGTTCCCGGCGCGGCAGAACTTGAGTCCCTCATAGAAGCTCTCGCGCGTGACGCGCACAAGGCGCTGCTTCTGCTCCATATCGCGGCCGCCCTCGACGATGAAGGTGGCGGCGTTGTCGCCGTGAAAGCCCTTGTACTTCGCTCCTACGTCGAGCGACACAACGTCGCCCGGCTCAAGTCTGCGGTGTCCGGGGATGCCGTGGATCACCTCGTCGTTGACAGATATGCAGGCTCCTGCGGGAAACCCGTTGTAGCCCTTGAAGGAAGGGGTCGCACCGTGTGAAGTTATGAACCGCTCCACAACGGCGTTGACCTCCGCAGTGGTCGCACCGGCGCGGACGGCATGGCCGCCTGCTATGAGCGCGTTCTTGGAAATGCGCCCCGCCTCGCGCATAAGCGCGATCTCCTGCTCGTTTTTTATACTGATCATTATTAGCCCCTCAAAGCGGCGAATATCTCCGCCGCCGCCTTGTCGAGCTTCTGCGTGCCGTCAACGCTCTTCAGGATGCCGCGCCCCTTATAGAAATCCACGAGGGGCTCCGTCTGAGTGTGATATACGTGAAGGCGCTCCCGGACGGTCTCGGGCTTGTCGTCGTCACGCTGCACGAGCTTCTCGCCGCAGTTGTCGCAGATACCTTCGACCTTCGGCGGAATGTTGGTAACATGATAGGTGTGTCCGCACTTGGGGCAGACGCGGCGGCCGGTCATACGTTCAATTATGACCTCGTCCGGTACGTCGAGAAGGAGCGCACAGTCGGGCGGCGCGACCTTCTCGAGCGCTTCGGCCTGCGGGATGGTGCGGGGGAACCCGTCAAGCAGGAACCCGTTCGCACAGTCCGGTTCGGCAAGCCGAACACCTATCATTTCAAGGATCAGATCGTCCGGGACGAGCTCTCCCCCGTCCATGAACGCCTTGGCTTTGCGTCCCAGCTCATCCTCCGCGTGCAGATGCGCGCGGAGCATATCTCCGGTCGAGATGGCGGGAATGCCGAATTCCTCGACTATCCTCGCCGCCTGCGTGCCCTTGCCCGAGCCGGGCGCACCGAGCAACACTACTCTCATGCTTTGTCTCCTTCTTATTCGAGGAAGCCCTTGTAGTTGCGCATGAGCATCTGCGACTCCAGCTGCTGCACCGTCTCAAGCGCGACTCCGACGACTATCAGCAGCGAGGTGCCGCCGAGCGCGAGGCCGTTTATCGAGACGAACTTGTTGGCAATAATCGGGATTATCGCGATGATGCCGAGGAAGAACGCACCGAAGAGCGTCACTTTGTTAAGCACACGAGCAATGAAATCCGCCGTAGGACGTCCCGCGCGGAAGCCGGGGATGAAGCCGCCGTTCTGGCGCAGGTTGTTCGCGATCTCTACGGGGTTGAACTGGATAGCTGCATAGAAATAGCTGAACGCCACGATGAGCACGAGCAGCACTATGGCGTAGACTATCGACTCGTTGGAGATGCCCTCCAGGAAGTTGTACCAGAAAGTCCCTTCCGCCGGCTGCGGGAAGAACGCCGCGATGGTCGCCGGGAAGGAGGCTATCGACTGAGCGAAGATTATCGGCATGACGCCGCTCATGTTGACCTTGATCGGAATGTGCGACGACTGACCGCCGTACATCTTGCGGCCGACAACGCGCTTGGCGTACTGGACCGGTATCCTGCGCTCCGCCTGAGTGATGAATACGACGAACGCTATCATCAGCACCATAACGATAAGGATTATCGGAATGGCGACGGGGTGGATGACCTGCACGCCCGAAGCTCTCAGCTCATCGGTAAGCTCGACGTGGTTTGCCCAGTTCGAGACGCCGGAAGCAAAGCTGCCGATAATCGACGGGATGCGGGAGACTATCGACGCGAAGAGGATTATCGAAATGCCGTTGCCGATACCGAACTCGGTAATCTGCTCGCCGAGCCACATCACGAACGCGGAGCCCGCGGTGAAGCTCAGGATGATGACTATCGCCGCCCAGACGCCCTCGTTTGCAAGCGCGCCGGCGTTGCGTATCATGGTGTAGTACGCGAAGCCGAGGAGCAGGCCGAGGAGGACCGTGACGTAGCGGGTCATCGAGGCTATCTTCTTCTGGCCTTCCTCGCCGCCTTCCTTCTGCATACGCTCGAGGGCGGGGATGGCGATGGTCAGAAGCTGCATGATGATCGAGCTGTTGATATACGGCTGGATGCCGAGCGCGAACAGCGTTGCAAGTGAGAACGCGCCGCCGCTCATCATGTTCATCATTCCGAAGAGCGTGTTGTCATACCGGCTGAAGGCCGTGCCGAGGACATTCGTATGAATGTAGGGCACCGGTATTGCGGAACCGAGGCGGTATATCAGCAGTATGAAGAGGGTGAAGAGTATCTTCCTGCGAAGGTCCTTCACCTTCCACGCATTCCGCATGGTAGTAAACACTTAGACCACCTCTGCCTTTCCCCCGGCGGCTTCTATCTTCTGGCGAGCCGAGCCGGAGAAGGCAGCCGCATTGACGTTGAGCTTCTTCGTGAGCTCTCCGTCACCGAGTATTTTGACACCGTAGCGGCACTTGGAGATGATGCCGCGCTCAAGAAGAGTGTTTGCATCGACGGTAGCGCCGTTGTCAAACACCTCAAGGGAGGAGACGTTGACCGACTCCAGCGGGCGTGCGAATATATTGTTGAATCCGCGCTTCGGGAGGCGGCGCGCCATCGGGAGCTGACCACCCTCGAAACCACGGCGGACACCGCCGCCGCTGCGGGCCCACTGGCCCTTGTGACCACGACCGGCGGTCTTGCCGTTGCCGGTGCCTATGCCGCGTCCTTTGCGCTTCGACTCCTGCGTCGAACCGGAGGCGGGTGCAAGATCGTGAAGTTTCATTTTGCTTGCTCTCCTCCTTACTTTGTGACTTCCTCCACCTCGAGCATGTAGCCGATGAGGGCTACCTTGCCGAGAGTGGCGGCGTTCTTCGGCTGGCACACGGTGTCGCCGATATGCCTGAGTCCGAGCGACTCCGCGGTCGCCTGATGGTTCTTGAGGCGGCCGGACGTGCTCTTCTTCAGGGTGATTTTAAGAAGCGTTTCCTTGTTAGCCATTTCAGCGCTCCTCCTTAACCGAGTATCGAGGCGGCGGTCTTGCCGCGCGTCTGCGCGACTTCCTCCACGCTCTTCAGCCCCTTCAGACCCTCCATCGCCGCCGAGACGACGTTCTGGGGGTTGTTGGAGCGCAGGCACTTCGAGCGGATGTCATGGATCCCCGCCGCCTCAGCGACGGCGCGGACGGCGCCGCCGGCGATAACGCCGGTACCGGGAGCCGCCGGCTTGAGGAGAACTTCACCCGCGCCGAACTTGCCGACTATCTCGTGCGGGATCGTGGTACCGTAGAGGTTCACGCGCACGAGGTTCTTCTTTGCGTCTTCGATGCCCTTGCGTATAGCGTCCGGCACCTCCGCCGCCTTACCGAGTCCGAAGCCCACGAGACCCGCGCCGTTTCCGACGACGACGAGCGCCGAGAACTTGATGACGCGGCCGCCCTTGACCGTCTTGCTGACGCGGTTCAAAGAGACGACCTTCTCGGTCAGTTCGAGAGTGTCCGGGTCGAGCCCGAGCAGTCTGTTGTAAGCCATAATGTCGTCCCTCCTTTAGAATTTGAGGCCGCCCTCACGGGCGCCGTCTGCGAGTTCCTGAACGCGGCCATGGTAGATATAGCCGCCGCGGTCGAACACGACCGTCTCGACGCCCTTCTCACGGGCGCGCTCGGCTACGAGCTTTCCGACCTCGCGGCTGACTTCCTTCTTCGTGCCCTCGGCGTCCTTGATGTCAAGGCTCGAGGCGGCGGCGAGGGTCTTGCCGGCGACGTCGTCTATGACCTGCGCGTAGATGTGGTTAAGGCTGCGGAAAACGCACAGGCGCGGTGTCTCGGGCGTGCCCGAAATCTTACCGCGGACGCGCTTATGCCTCTTGAGGCGCGCGGCCTTTGTATTCGGTCTGTTAATCATCTAGGCACACCTTCCTTTACTTCTTCTTGCCGCCGGCCTTACCGGCCAGACGACGGACATGCTCGCCCGCATAGCGGATACCCTTGCCCTTGTACGGCTCGGGCGGACGCTTCTCGCGCACCTCGGCGGCAAACTGACCGACCTTCTGCTTGTCGATGCCGTTGATGATGACGCGGTTCGGGGCGGGAACGTCAATGGTTATCTCGTCGGTGTCCTCAAAGAACACCTGATGCGAAAAGCCGAGGTTCATGACGAGCTTCTTGCCTTCCTTGGCGGCACGGTAGCCGGTGCCCTCGATCTGGAGCTCCTTGCTGTACCCCTCGGTCACGCCGACGACCATGTTGTGTATGAGCGAGCGGGTGAGGCCGTGGAGAGCACGGTTCTCCTTCTCGTCATCGGGACGGGTGACGTGTATCACGCCCTCGTCCACCGTGATGCCCATGTTCGGGTCAAAGCTCTGTGAGAGAGTGCCCTTCGGGCCCTTGACCGTGACGGTGTGTCCATCGACCTTGACTTCGACGCCGGCCGGTACGGTGATGGGCGATCTGCCGATTCTAGACATGGTTTTCTCCCTCCTTACCAGACGAACGCAAGGACTTCGCCGCCCACATGCTCGCTGCGAGCCTGCTTGTCGGTCATGATGCCCTTGGATGTCGAAATGATGGCTATGCCGAGGCCGCGGAGCACCTTCGGAAGCTCGTCGGTGCCGACGTAGATGCGGAGACCCGGCTTGGACACGCGGCGGATGCCGCTGATGGAATGGACCTTGTTGTTGTACTTGAGGGTTATGCGGATAACTCCCTGTCCTCCGTCCTCGATGAGCTGGTAAGCGGAGATATAGCCCTCATTTGCGAGTATTTCCGCAATCGACTTCTTCATCTTGGAAGCCGGCACGTCAACCGTCGCGTGCTTCGCGGAACCTGCGTTGCGAATACGGGTGAGCATATCCGCAATCGGGTCGGTGATATGCATAATTCTCTCCTCCTTTTACCAGCTTGCTTTACGAACTCCGGGGATCTGGCCCTTGTACGCCAGCTCCCGGAAGCAGATGCGGCAGATGCCGTAGTCGCGCAGATACGCGTGCGGGCGGCCGCAGAGCTTGCAGCGGTTGTACTTGCGGGTCGAGAACTTCGGCTCGCGCTGCTGCTTAAGGATCATAGATTTCTTAGCCATTTGTCGCTGCCTCCCTTACGAGCGGGCGAACGGGGCGCCGATGAGCGAAAGGAGCTCACGCGCTTCCTCGTCCGTCTTTGCGGTGGTGCATATGACGATGTCCATGCCGCGTATCTTGTCGATCTTGTCGTACTCAATCTCCGGGAAGATGAGCTGTTCGGTAAGGCCGAAAGCGTAGTTGCCGCGCCCGTCAAAGGAGTTGGGGTTGATGCCGCGGAAGTCGCGGACACGCGGAAGCGCTACGTTGAAGAGCCTGTCGAGGAACTCCCACATCCTGTCGTGGCGGAGAGTGACCTTGACGCCTATCGGCATACCCTCACGGAGCTTGAAGTTTGCCACCGACTTCTTCGCGCGGGTGATGACAGCCTTCTGTCCGGAGATGGCGGTGACGTCGTTCACGACGGCCTCGAGACCCTTCGGGTTGTCGCGGCAGTCGCCGCAGCCGACGTTGATAACGACCTTCTCGATCTTCGGGATCATCATGACGTTCGGATACTCGAACTTCTTCTGAAGGGCGGGGACTGCCTCTGCCTTATACTTATCGTTCAAACGTGCCATAGCTTCGGTTCCTCCTCCCTCATATCTCCGCGCCGCACTTTTTGCAGACGCGGGTCTTTGTTCCGTCTTCCTTTATCTTGTGAGCAAGACGGGTGGGCTTGTTGCACTTCGGGCAGACGCGCATCACCTTGGAGGCGTTGATGTAGCCCTCGCGCTCGATTATACCGCCGGTCTCGCCCTGACGGCGCGGCTTGGTGTGGCGGTGGACGATGTTGACGCCTTCGACAAGCACCATTCCGGTCTTGGGCTCGGTCGCGAGGACCTTGCCCTGCTTGCCGACATCCTTGCCGGAGAGCACTACGACGGTGTCGTCCTTGCGGACATGCAGGTTATTCATTCCGTATACCCTCCTTATATAACTTCCGGAGCAAGCGACAGTATCCTCATGAACTCGTGCTCGCGAAGCTCGCGGGCGATCGGCCCAAAGATACGGGTGCCCCTCGGGTTCTTATCCTCGCGGATGAGAACCGCGGCGTTGTCGTCAAAGCGGACGTAGCTGCCGTCCGCACGGCGGATCGGCTTGGCGGTGCGGACTATGACCGCGCGGACGACTTCGCCCTTCTTGACGCCGCCGCCGGGGGTGACCTTGCGCACCGAGGCAACTATAACGTCGCCAATGCTGCCGTATTTACGGCCGGAACCGCCGAGTACACGGATGCACTTGAGTTCCTTTGCGCCGCTGTTATCGGCAACGCGCAGTCTTGTTTCCTGCTGTATCACTTCGGTTCCCTCCTTTACTTAGCCTTTTCGATTATCTCAACGAGGCGCCAACGCTTATCCTTCGACAGCGGGCGGGTCTCCATGACCCGGACGCGGTCGCCGACGCCGCACTCGTTCTTCTCGTCATGCGCCTTGAGCTTGTAGGTGCGCTTGACTATCTTGCCATACAGGGGGTGCTTTACGCGGTCCTCTATGGCGACGACTATCGTCTTGTCCATCTTGTCGGACGTGACCATACCTACCATGGTCTTTCGGAAAGCTCTCTCGCTCATGTCTTATCCTCCTTACGCGCCCGCGACGCGGTGCTCGCTGATGACGGTCTGGACCCTTGCGATGTCCTTCTTTATCGCGGCGATCCGCTGCGGATTATCGAGCTGATTCGTGGCGTGCTGGAGCCTGAGCTGAAAGAGGTCCTTCTTGAGGCTGCCGAGCTGCTCTTCGAGCTGCGCCGTGGTAAGGTTCCTTAACTCTTTAGCCTTCATTTTCGTCACCACCAGTCGAATCTTCCCGCTTGACTATCTTGCACTTGAGCGGGAGCTTGTGCGAAGCGAGACGGAGCGCCTCGCGCGCTATGTCGTCACCGACGCCGGCGATCTCAAACATCACGCGGCCGGGCTTGACGACTGCGACCCAGTACTCGGGAGAGCCCTTGCCGGAACCCATTCGGGTCTCGGCCGGCTTCTGAGTTACCGGCTTGTCCGGGAATATCTTTATCCAGACCTGACCGCCGCGGCGGGTGTAGCGGGTCATTGCGACACGCGCCGCCTCTATCTGGCGGGAGGTGACCCATGCGGGCTCGACGGCCACGAGGCCGTAATCACCGTAGGTGACGGTGTTTCCGCGGGTAGCCTTGCCGGTCATGCGGCCGCGGTGTACCCTGCGGTATTTGACGCGCTTAGGAAGCAGCATCAGCGCTCTCCTCCTTCCCTGTTGCCGCCCGGCGCCGCCGGACGCGAGCCGCCCTGACGGTTGTAGCCGCCCTGGCGATTATTGTTGTTGTAGCCGCGGCGCTCGCCGCCGTTGCTGCGGTCGCCGTTCCGACGGTCGCCGCCCCTGCGGTCTCCGTTCCGACGGTCGCGGCGGTCACCGCGGCGGTCGCTGCGCGGAGGACGCGGAGCCTCGAGCGAACGCGAGAGCTTGCGGCCGGTGGTCTGGAGCACTTCGCCCTTGTATATCCACACCTTGATGCCGATCTTGCCGGAGGACTGCGCCTCGGCAAAGCCGTAATCGATGTCGGCGCGGATGGTCTGAAGCGGAATGGTGCCCTCGTGATAGTGCTCGTAACGGGCGATCTCGGCGCCGCCGAGACGGCCGGAGGCCGCTATCTTGATGCCGCGCGCGCCCATGCGCATGGCGCGGCCGATGGCCTGCTTCATCGCGCGGCGGTAGCTGACGCGCTTCTCTATCTGAGCGGCGACGTTCTCGGCCACGAGCTGCGCGTTGAGGTCGGGGTTGCGTATCTCGATGATGTTGAGCGCGACCGGCTTCGAGATCATGTCCTCGAGCTTCTTGCGGAGGACCTCGATGTCGGCGCCGCCCTTGCCGATTACCATGCCGGGACGCGCGCAGTGCAGGAACACGCGGACACGTGCGCTGTCGCGCTCGATCTCGACCTTCGGTATACCTGCGGCGTAGAGGCTGCCCTTGAGGTACTTGCGGATCTTGTTGTCCTCAACGAGGAGGTCGCCGACCTTCTCGTTGGAGGCGTACCAGCGGCTGTCCCAGTCTTTGATGACGCCTACGCGCAGTCCGTGCGGATTAACTTTCTGTCCCATAGCCTTACTCCTTCTCCGAAAGCGTGATGGATATATGAGAGGTGCGCTTGTTTATCCTGTACGCCCTGCCGTGCGAGACCGGCTGGATACGCTTGAGTATCGGGCCGGGGCCGACATGGATGTAGGAGACGTAAAGCTTCTCGGTATCCATTTCGTGATTATTTTCGGCGTTAGCGACCGCGCTGTCGAGGAGCTTTATGACGCTCTCGCTCGCAGCCTTGGGGGTCTGCATGAGTATCGCGCGGGCGGTGGAGGCGTCCTTTCCCCGAATGAGGTCGCAGACGATCTGCGCCTTGCGCGGGGAGATGCGCAAATACTTAAGTGTTGCTTTCGCTTCCATGTTTATCCTCCCTCACTTCGTGGTCTTGCTGCCCGCGTGACCCCTGAAGGTGCGGGTCGGGGCAAACTCACCCAGCTTATGGCCGACCATATCCTCGGTGATATAAACCGGGACGTGCTTGCGTCCGTCATGGACGGCTATCGTGTGCCCGACGAACTGCGGGAAGATGGTGGAGGCACGCGACCAGGTACGAACGACCTTCTTGTCGCCGCTCTCGTTCATCTCCTCGATGCGCTTGAAGAGCTCGGGGGCAACGAAAGGCCCTTTCTTAATGCTTCTGCTCATAGCTTCTCAGTTACCTCCCTCACTTGGCGTTCCTGCGGCGAACGATAAACTTATCGGTCGGGTTCTTCTTCTTGCGGGTCTTGTAACCCAGAGTGGGCTTGCCCCACGGAGTGACAGGTCCGGGACGGCCGACCGGGCTCTTGCCCTCGCCGCCGCCGTGCGGATGGTCGTTCGGGTTCATGACCGAGCCGCGAACCGTGGGACGGACGCCCATGTGGCGCTTGCGGCCGGCCTTGCCGACCTGCACGTTCTCATGCTCGAGATTGCCGACCTGGCCTATCGTGGCCTTGCAGTTCATGGGGATCATACGGACTTCGCCGGAGGGAAGACGGACCTGAGCGAGCTTTCCTTCCTTTGCCATGAGCTGGGCGGCGGTGCCGGCGGTGCGGACGAGCTGAGCGCCCTTGCCGGGATGCATCTCGATGTTGTGGATAAAGGTGCCGAGCGGGATGTTCTCTATCGGCAGGCAGTTGCCGGGCTTGATGTCCGCAGAGGCGGAGCTGACGACGGTGTCGCCGACCGAGAGGCCAATGGGCGCGAGGATGTAGGCAAGGGTGCCGTCCTCATACTTTATCTTTGCGATGTGCGCCGAACGGTTGGGATCGTACTCGAGCGTCTCGACGGTGGCGGGCATATCGAGCTTGTTCCGCTTGAAGTCGATGATGCGGTACTTGCGCTTCTCTCCGCCGCCGTGGTGACGGACGGTGATGCGGCCGTAGCTGTTGCGTCCGGCGGTCTTCTTTATGGTGGCGATAAGGCTCTTCTCCGGCTTGACCTTGGAAAGGCCGGAGTAGTCTATCACGGTCATGTGACGGCGCGACGGCGTCGTCGGCTTAAACGCTTTGATAGCCATTTCTTAACTCCTTCCTTAATACATGCCTTCGAAGAACTCTATCGGCTTGGAGTCGGGAGCGAGAGTGACGTAGGCCTTCTTCCAGTTCGGACGGCGGCCCTGGGTGTAACCCTGCCTCTTGAGCTTGCCGGTGTAGTTCAGTGTGTTGACCTTGGAGACCTTGACCCCGAAGACCTCTTCGACGGCCTTCTTTATCTCGATCTTGCCCGCGTCGCGCGCGACCTCAAAGGCATAGCGCTTGTCGGCCGCGCCTTCCATGGATTGCTCGGTGACTATCGGGCGCTTGATGATATCGTAAGCAGTCTTCATTTTACGCGTAGACCTCCTCTATGCAGGCAACGGCGGCGCGGTCAACGATGAGCTTGTCGCCGTTCAGCACGTCGTAGACGTTCAGCACGGGCGCTATCGTGGTGTAGACGCCGGGAATGTTGCGCGCGCTCTTTATCACGTTCTCCTTCGGCTCGGAGGTAACTACGAGAGCTCCGTTGGCGGCTCCGACCGCTCCGAGGAACTTCACAAAGCTCTTCGTCTTTATCTCGTCCATCTTGAGCTCGTCGATGACGATGAGCTCGCCCGCCGCGGCCTTGCTCGAAAGCGCGCTCTTCAGCGCGAGCCTGCGGAGCTTCTTGTTGAGGGTGTAGCGGTAGGAGCGGGGCTTCGGTCCGAGCGCTATGCCGCCGTGAGTCCACTGCGGGGCGCGGATGCTGCCCTGACGGGCGCGGCCGGTGTCCTTCTGGCGCCACGGCTTGCGGCCGCCGCCGGAGACCTCGGTACGGGTGAGCGTGGACTGAGTGCCGTGACGGCGATTGGCCAGATGATTGACGACCACCGCGTGCATCGCCGGTACGTTCGGCTCGATGCCGAATATGCTCTCGGAAAGCTCGATCTCGCCGACCTGCTTGCCGGACATATCGTAAACAGTTGCTTTAGGCATTTCTTGACTCTCCTTTCATCAGCGACGCGCAGAGGCCTTCTGCGGGTTGATGCGCCTGGGCTGATTGGAAACGTTCTTCTCGCGGTGGGTCTTGACGGTGTTCTTGATATAGACGAGACCGCCCTTCGGGCCGGGGACCGCGCCGCGTATCGCGATGAGGTTCAGCTCGGGATCGACCTTGACGACTACGAGATTTTGAGCCGTGACCTGCTCGGAGCCCATGTGACCCGGCATTTTCTTGCCCTTCATGATGCGGGACGGGGTGGAGTTAGCGCCCATCGAGCCCGCGTGACGGTGGACCGGGCCGCCGCCGTGAGAGGTGGGGGTGCGCTGGCCGTTCCAGCGCTTGATGGTGCCCTGGAAGCCCTTGCCCTTCGAGGTTCCGGTGACGTCAACGTACTCGCCCTCGCCGAACATATCGACCGTCAGGGTGTCGCCGATGTCGAGCATCGAGGTATCCTCGAGGCGGAACTCGTGCAGGTGGCGCTTGAGAGGCAGGTCGTTCTTCTTGAGATGACCCGCTTCCGGCTTCGAGAGCTTCTTTTCGGCGACGTCCTCAAAACCGAGCTGCACCGCCTGATAGCCGTCCTGCTCCGCGGTGAGGAGCTTCGTGACTACGCAGGGGCCGGCCTCGATAACGGTGACGGGGACTACCTTGCCGCTCTCGTCGAAGATCTGCGTCATGCCGACCTTCTTGCCGATGATTGCTTTCTGAAGATTCACTTCGATCTTCCTCCTTAAAGGTTATTGGTTGACTCTTCGCCAACTTGACCCGCTGCGGCGTACCCTTGGGCCCCGCAGCAAGGGACATACTGATTTACAGCCTTATCTCTATCGCGACGCCCGCCGGGAGCTCGAGAGAGGTCAGAGCCTCGAGAGCCTTCTGGGACGGGTTCAGGATGTCGATGAGGCGCTTGTGCGTCCTGCGCTCGAACTGCTCGCGGCTGTCCTTATTGACATGCGGCGAACGCAGGATGGTGACTATCTCACGCTTGGTCGGCAGCGGTACCGGGCCGCTGACGCGCGCCCCCGTGCGGGTCGCCGTTTCAACGATACGCTCGGCCGCCTGGTCGATAAGCTGATGGTCGTAAGCCTTGAGCCTGATACGAATGATGTCCTTCGCCATTTGTTTTCTTCCTCCATTATGCAGATTTTTGTGGCTTTGGATTTTTTGGTGGATACTGACAAATCCGTCCGCATACGGGAGGGAAAATCCGTACACTTTGCCGTGTGTTTCTCATCCTTTGCAGAAATAAAGCCGGCCCGGTGAGCCGGCAACACGCACGCAATACTGCTACGGTCTCCGCTCCGCCCGATTATCGGACATACTCCGCAGAAGTGACCCGCCTCCTCCGATTTTCGGCGAATACCGCTGAATTATCGGTATATGACGGCAATCTCCCGCTTCATCGCATAGTGCGCCCCGTCAGGCGCTCTACTAGAATATCACACCGTCCCGTGCGTGTCAAGTGTATTTTTGGAATTTTGAAAAAATTTTTCCCGAGAAAAATCGCCGCGCGACTCCGGACGCACTTGTAATTTTCGCCCGATAGTGGTAGTATATAAGATACCCCGTTTGATTTGAGCCGCGTCCCGGCGCACCGTTTCCCGCGGCGCGGGCTCGGTCGCTTTTGACTTACATCCGCACGACGGACGCAGACGCGCGTCCCGCGTGCCGGATATACATTATAATATATGTTTGCCGTCCGGTCAATACCCGTCCGGAGGGCTGAGAGGGTCAGGTCGAGTGGTCTTTTCCAGCTTCACATTTCTGTTTCTTTTTCTTCCGGCAGCGCTTGCGCTGTATTTTCTTGCGCCCGGAATTACCGCGAAAAACGTCGTACTCACCCTCCTCTCGCTCTTTTTCTACGCATGGGGCGAGCCGGTGTGGGTCGCCTTGCTTGTGTTCAGCGCCGTAATAGCCTACCTCTGCGGGCTTGCCGTGAACCGCTTCCGCGGAAGATGGTTCGGGACGTTCGCGTTCGTGCTCGCGCTCGTGGTAGACCTCGGGATACTCGCGGGCTTCAAGTACCTCAACTTCTTTATAGGGAACATCAACCTGCTTTTCGGGCTTTCCGTACCGAAAAGTCCGCTTGCCCTGCCGATAGGCATATCGTTCTACACCTTCCAGACCCTCTCCTATGTAATAGATGTCCGGCGCGGACGGTTGGAGGTACAGCGCTCCTTTCTCCGCTTCCTGCTCTTCGTGTCTCTTTTCCCGCAGCTGATAGCGGGACCGATAGTCCGGTACAGCGAGGTAGCGCCGCAGCTTGCGGACAGGCACACATCGCTCCGCGACTTCTCGCGGGGCGCCATCCGCTTCGCGTGCGGGCTTGCAAAGAAGGTCCTCATCGCAAACTACGCCGGCTCCGCCGCGTCGTTGCTCCTCGAGGGCACCGTCACCGGCGGAACGGCGGTGAGCGGCTGGCTCGGGATACTTCTCTACGCCTTCCAGATATACTTCGACTTCTCGGGTTACAGCGACATGGCGATAGGTCTCGGCCGCATCTTCGGCTTCCGATATGCCGAAAACTTCGACCACCCCTACGTCTCTCGGAGCATCACCGAGTTCTGGCGCAGGTGGCACATGACTCTCGGCTCCTTCTTCCGCGACTACGTATATATCCCGCTCGGCGGCAACCGCAAGGGGCTGCCGCGTCAGCTTCTCAATATGCTCGTCGTCTGGGCGCTCACCGGCTTCTGGCACGGCGCGAGCTGGAACTTCGTGCTGTGGGGACTGTGGTTCTTCGTGTTTCTCTCTGTCGAGAAGCTTATCGGTCTCAAGCGGCTAGAGGTCATACCCTCGCCGATACGCCTTGCCTGCACCTTCTTCCTCGTTCTGCTCGGGTGGGTGCTCTTTTACTTCACCGACCTCGGCTCGGCGTGGGAGTGCATACGGGATATGTTCGGCGCGAACGGCTTCATCAACGGCGAGGCGCGGCTTGCGCTGATGCAGAACCTTCCGCTTCTCGCGCTCTGCGCCGTCGGCGCGACGCCGCTCGCGTCGCTCTGCGGAAGGGCTCTGCAGAACTCCGCCGAGCGCGGCGCGCTCCCCTTCGGACTGTACGCCGTACCCGCGATGCTGTTTATCGCGGCAATTCTCTCGGCGTGCGCCGTGAGCCTCGCGGGTTCGAGCTTCAATCCCTTCATCTACTGGAACTTTTAAGGAGGCGGCAATATGCCAAAACACGTATACAGGGGCAGAAAGCGCCACACCGGATGGTATATAGCTATAATAGCCGTTTTCGTCCTGCCGCTTATCGCTATAGGAGTGTACTCCCTTGTCGACAAGGACCCGACGGGCAGCGAGAGCGAACGACGCGATTTTGAGAGCCCGCCTCCCCTCACCGCCGAGAGCTGGCTTTCCGGCGAGTGGGCAGCGGCGTTTGACAAATACTATGCGGACACCTTCCCCCGGCGCGAGAGCCTGCTTGAAGTGAACCGTGAGCTGAACCGCTTCTACTACTTCACGCCGTCCGGCGTGAACAAGGGTAACGGCGACGAGGTCATACTTTTCGTGCCCGGCATCGACCACGAGAACGACACCGGCGAGGGCGCGACGCCCCCGCCCTCCGACTTGACGGAGGAGCCGTCCGCGCCGACGATGCTCGCCTCGCCCTCTCCCTCGACGAGCGCGCTTCCGAGCGCCGAGCCGAGCGAGGAACCTACTCCGACTCCCACGCCCGAGCTTCCCGACCTCGCGGACAACGAGCTCGACGTCAGGACCTCGAGCGGCATAATAATCGCCGGCGGACGCGCGATGGAGCTCTGCGCGAGCTCGGAGGCCTCCACCGAGAAGTATGTGGACGCCGTGAACCTCTACGCCGAGACCTTCCCGGATTCGCGCGTGATAAACATCGTCGTCCCGAACGCCGGCGGCTTCTACGCGCCGGAGGAGTACCGCACCGGGGCATACGACCAGCAGGCGGCGATCGCGACAATGCAGTCAAAGCTCAGCGACTCGGTCGTGGCGGTAAACGGCTACGACGCGCTCCGTCCCCACATCGACGAGTACATCTACTTCAGGAGCGACCACCATTGGACACAGCTCGGCGCCTACTACGCCTACCGCGCCGTGATGGACGCCATAGGAGAGACGCCCTATGAGCTCGACGAGTTCGAGCAGGGCGAGGTGAGCGGCGACTTCCTCGGAACGCTCTACAACTGGTCGGCAAGCTACCCGCAGTCCTCGGTGATAGCGGAAAATCCGGACAAGGTGTACTTCTGGCGCCCCGTCCGCGACTTCACGACGCGGATATACTCCGACCTCACGATGAATGAGGCGACCGCGTGGAACGGCTACGCGATAAGCTCCACCGTTCAGGGCATAGCGAACAAGTACATGGCGTTCATGTCGGGCGACCAGCCGCTCATTCACGTCTCCACCGACGTCGGGAACGGAAAGAGCGTCCTCGTCCTCAAGGAGAGCTACGGCAACGCCTTCTGCCCCTACCTGATAAACCACTACGAGAAAGTCTATATCGTCGATCCGCGCAAGTACAACGGCGACGGGCTGCCCTCCGGCGACCTTGTGAGCTTCATCGCGGAGCACCCGATAGACGACATCATAATCATCGACAATCCGTTCCCGATGAACACCTCGAGTTATATTCGGCAGCTGAACGATCTCATAAGCTGACAAAACGGTGCGGCGCATCGAGAGAACGAAATCCCCGGCGGGACAAAGCGTCCCGCCGGGGATTTGCATACTTTGTCCGCCGAACGTCACTTCTTGCCGTTCTGGAGCAGGCTTAAAGGAGGCTTGCTCCCTATCCGATGCAGTCCGTACACCGCGCCGAGCAGGAGCAGCACCACCGTCGCCACGCCGAAGGCGAGTATCGGCAGGACGCTCACCGTCACCGTCACCGCCTCGCCCTTCATCTCCGCGAGCGTCGTCGCGAGCCGCGCGGCAAAGCCGCGCATCGTAAGAAAGGAGAGCAGGCAGCCCGCCGCCGCCGAGACGACGCCGAGCGCCGTCAGTCCCACGAGGAGCGACGCGCCCGCGCGCGTCTCCGGCACTCCGAGCGCGCGCATTATCGCGTACTCGCTCTTGCGCCGCATGATAAACAGGTAAACTATCAGCGCAAGCGAGAGAAGCATCGCGAGCGCCATCGAGAGGAAGCTGATAAGCGCGCCGGTCTTCATCGTTTTGAAGCCCTCCGCCATGCGCGAGTACCCCTCGTCGTCTATCTGCAGGATGTACCCCAGCTCCGCGAGCTTATCCGAAAGCTCCTCCTCTATCTTCCGCATATCGCCCGGGTGCTTCAGCGTAAAGGTGAAGGTCGAGGGCAGGCGCTGTGCCGGAACCGCCTCATCGCTCCACGGATATGTGCCCGCCGGGACAAAGACGGTGTTCCGCGCGCTTATGAGCGGACTGTTCGGGTCGGCATCGGTGTACCAGCTCAGGTCCTCCGTGCCGGAGTGGAAGGTGTACCCCTCGCGCGGGTCCTGCGTCCAGATGCCTATGACCTCGTAGGTCTTCTCCACCCGCTCGAGGCCGTAATGCGTGTACTCCGCGCCGACATTTACCGGGTAGGGGTCATAGACCTCCCGCGCAAGCACTTCGCCGCAGCACGCGCCGGTGTTCGGGTCAACGTCGAAGGTTATCCTGTCCCCAAGCGAAATGCCGTTCCGCTCGGCGTACTCCGCGTTTATCACGCAGACGTCGCCGTCGTCCTCCGGGGTTATCATCCGCCCCGAGGCGAGGTAGAGCGTTCCGTCGTGGAAGCCCTGCAGCTTCGACATATCGGAGGTGTAGACAAGGTCCTCTTTTTTGTGATTGTCCCGCGTTACCTGCGTGAAGCGGTCCTCAAGGACGAAGGCGTAGTCCTCCTCGGTGAGCGGAGCGCCCTTCTCCTCCTCCATGAGCGTAAGGTCCACAAGGGGATAGGCCACCTCGGTGGTGTCGTGCCATGTCCCCCCGCCGCATATCACTTGAGCTATACCCGTGCCGTTGAAAGTACTCGAGCTCTGCAGCGCGATGATATAGCGGTGTCCCTCCCTGAACATGCTGTATATCTCCGCCTCTCTGTCCCAGAAGGGCGTGGTATAGCCTATCCATCGGGAGGGCATTCCCCCCTCGTCGAGAGGAGGATCGCCCGGCGGGTAGAGCTCCCCGTCCCCGGCAAGCACCTTCTCTATGCTGTAATACACATAGTGCGGGATGTCTATTTCCGTGTTCGGCGAGTAGAAGTCGGTGCCCTCCAGCAGCTCCTCTGCGGACGGCATGGTGGTGTGGCACTCGGCTATCACCACCGCCGCGTCGAGCCTCAGCGCCTCGTCGCTGTACGGCTGCTCCATCACCGTCTCGTACTCGTCCGAAAACCCGCCCGCGACGTGGCGGGTCTCCACGTCCTTGACGTATCTGCTCGAGCGTATCAGCTCCGCCGCCTCGTCGCTTATCGGGCTGTAATACTGCGCCGTCTCCAGACCACCCGCAAAGTAGAGCCCGATGTCATACTCCGCGTCCTCAAGCCCGCTCGTCTCCGCTATCTTGCTCTCGGCGGCGACGAGCGTACCGACGGCCGTGTACTCCGACTCGGTGCGAAGCAGCAGGTTCTTCGTCTGATAGTATTCCGCGCCGCGGCTGATAAACGCAAAGCTCACCGCTATCAGCAGCGCGAAGGTGACAGCCGTCCTCAGCGGCGAACGCACAAGCGCCGCAAACGAAAACCGCAAATTCATCGTTTCCGCCCTCTTTCCACAGTATGTTTTCCAGCCTTGAAGCCCTACTCCGCCCAGTTGAGGATAAGCGGGAAATCGCCGCAGCCTTCAAAGTGTACCGTCAGCCGGTACGTCCCCTCGGGGTCTGGCAGATTCATCGCGATGTGACCTGCATATAAACCCGGTTCAGTCATAAGAGTGTCAGGCCGAACTGCGTCCTTCAGCGTCTTCCACTCGCCGTTCTCCAGCATCTCGACGGAGCTTTTTCTGCCTACCAGCCCCAAATACATATCTTCGCCCAACGCCGGCGTAAAATTGTACGACACGACAATATACACGTCGCAGTTCGAGAGGAACTCGTCAAATCCGTATCCGGGGCCTCCGTGAACCAGCTGCGGCTCGTCCGACCACACTCCCGTGACCGACAGCACGTCAAAGTCGCGGTCGCTTTTCGGAACGGTCAGCCTGAAGGTTATCGAATACAGCTCGTCGCCCGTCGTGCAGTGTTCGGGGGTGTTGTCGAGACTTTCGCGGAAGTAGAGCGTATAGCGGTATATGCCGGCGGCGGGCAGGGTGAAGCACACCTCTCCGTCCTCACCGAGCCCCACCGGCGTCTCGCCCTGCGGCATATAGTTCTCGTCGCTCGACATCAGCAGGCGGTTGTTCTTTACCTTTGCGGCGTCCCGGAAGCCCGCGAAGGTATGCCACGCCCATCTGTTGTCTCCCAGATATTTCTCCACAAAGCCGGCTCTGTTCGCCGCCGTTATCTCCTCCGCGGCGGCGTCCTCCACTACCGCGCCGTCCACCCACTTCTCTGCGGTGAACACCACCGGCTTCTTCGCGTCGAACACGAACTCAAACAGGACAGAGCCACCGATCCCGGTCACGTCGTACTCTTTGCGTCTTATTCCGGTGGGGTTCAGGATGTCGGTGTCGCCCTCGCAGTGGTCAAAGGTCACCGGTGTGGACGTACCGGCCCGCATGGCGTATTCGTCGAGGATGAGACCGGCGGACTCGTCCTCACCCGCGGGAATGACGACAAGCGTCGGGTCGGCCGGTTCTTCCGACGGCGGCGCGGAGGGAGCCCCCGCCGTCACCGACGC
The DNA here is from genome assembly GCA_947593925.1 of uncultured Clostridia bacterium. Classification (GTDB taxonomy): domain Bacteria; phylum Bacillota; class Clostridia; order Oscillospirales; family JAAYOS01; genus CANRIN01. Next base: position 56,782 of record CANQDU010000011.1, read on the forward strand.
ATCACAGCCCGATGCAAGCAGCAGCGACGCGGCAAGCGCCGCCGCCAAAAACTTCCGCAGCTTCATATTCTTTCCTCCGTTCAATGTTTTTTGCCTCGCAGAGAATGCGCCCGCGAACCTATACCGCATCCGACCGACTACCGGGCGCATCAGACCTCGGCGCTCCGCGCCGACGTCCCGATTTTGTACTGCGCGTAGCGCGCGTCGAAGACGGCGAAGCCGCACCGCGCCTGTTCGCGCGGTTGATGTTGCCGCAGGCAACATCGCGCAGGGCGATTCATTCGCCCGAGCACGTTTATTCGGAAGGGCTCCCACGCGGTCGCCGACCGCGTGGGAATTGCGAAGCGGAGCGCTTGCCGTCGGCAGAGCTTCGCTCTGTCCGACGGTCTCGCGGCAAATTGGTAAGCGGGCGAAGCCCGCGCGATTTGCCGCGACTTATTCTTTGGTTTGCAGCAGCTCGAGCGGCTTTCTCGCCGTGACGACTATCGAGCCCGCGAGCGACGCGGCGGCGGCGAGCGCGAAATATGCGGCGGCGAGGCTCGCGGTGAGGCTCGCCGGCGAGACGTCTCCAGCGCCCGCGCCGAACCCGGAGCCGTGGACGAGTGCAAGCACCGCCGCCCCCGCGAGAAGTCCCAGAAGCGAAAGCATCACCTGCTCGAGCGTGAGGACAAGCCGCACCTTCGCGCAGGACATCCCGAGCACGCGAAGCAGCGCCGCGTCCTTTGACGACTGTATGACGACGAGCGCGGGTATCGCCGCGCCTATCACCGCGGCGAGCGCCGCTATGACGGGTATCAGCATTCTGAGCGTCCTCGTGTTCGACTCGAGCGGGCGGATAACCTTTTGCAGCTCTTCGTCGGTGAAGCGGAGCGTGCAGCCCTTTGCTTCCGGGTCGGGCGAGCCCTCGAGGACGGCGAGCGGCGCGTCGCGGTACGCCCTGTCGTCCCGCAGCAGTTCGTTCTTCACGTGGAAGGTGCAGAAGTCGGCGCGGAGCGGCTGCGGCGTGCCGCCGGCATACAGTCTTCCGCTTATCCGTTCGAGCGTCCACAGCGGCATGTATACGTCCCCCAGGGTCGAGGAAAACTCCGTCTCGACCGTCTCCTTATCGTATATCCCCGCGACCGTAAGCGGTGCGCCCAGGTCTTCCTCCGATATTCCGTCCCGGGCGGCCGGCATGACGCCGGTGAGAAGCACCGTACTTCCGAGGGAGATGCCGTACAGCTCGCTCGCTCTGCGGCTGACAAAGCAGACGCTTTCACCCTCCCCGGAGAACACGCCGCCGTCATACCCCGGCGCATACTCTATCGACTCAAGGCCGACGCGCTTCGGATCGTTTGCCGCGTGCAGAACATACGACTCCGCATAAAATCTGTCCGAGCTGTCTCCGCCGTTGGTATTTACCCAGTAGAAAAAGGCGCTTGCGGAGGCGTAGAAGCTCTCCGCAAAGCCGGTGTCGAGAAGGCCGTGCAGCGCGTCGAACGGCAGAACGCCGCCGCCCGCGCCGTCCGCCGAGACGACCGTGGCGTCCACCTCCAGCTTGGAATACATGTCCTCCACGGTTTCGCCCGACTGCTTCACGACCACCGTGAACTGTCCGAACGCGCCTATCAGCGCCGCCGCGAGCAGGAAGCAGAGTATGGACTTCAGCGCCGCGCGGCGGATGTGCCGAAGCACATAGCGCATCACCATTCCGTTCTCCTCCCTTCGCACCGGCGTATAATCAGCAAGGCGAGCTTTACCATACCGCTCACCCTACCTCTCCCGCGTGAGGACGCCGTCCGTCATCCGATAGACGACGTCCGCGACGTCTGCGACCTCGCTGTCATGCGTGACGACGATGACGCAGCGGTCCTGCCCGGACGCGAGGCTTTTCAGTATCTCCATGACGGTGCGGGTGTTCTCGACGTCGAGGTTGCCCGTCGGCTCGTCGGCGAGTATGACCTTCGCGCCGGAGGCGAGCGACCGTGCTATCGCGACGCGCTGCTGCTGTCCGCCGGAGAGGTTTGCGGGAAAGCGCCGCATCTCGTCCGGCTCTATGCCGACGCTCTCGAGAAGCTCGCGCGCACGCGCCTTCGCCTCGTCCGACCTTTTCCCCAGAAGCTCGAGCGGGAACGCGACGTTCTCGGTTACGGTGAGCAGTGGGAAAAGCTGGAACGCCTGAAAGATCATCGAGACCGACTCGCGGCGATAGCGGTCAAGGTCGAGCGTGCGTATCGGCACACCGTCGAGCAGTACGTCGCCGCCGGTGGGCAGATCGAGCCCCGCGAGCAGCGACAGGAGCGTGCTCTTTCCCGACCCGCTCGGGCCGATGACGGCGTACAGCGTGCCCTCCTCAAAGGAACAGGTCACGCCCGAAACCGCCGGCTTCGGCGCATTCTTATAGAAGTATGTTACGGACTCAAGTGATATCGCCGGCATAACAGCGCCTCCTTCATGCTGTTCGGATATCTCGCGGCGATGCGCCGCCGCCTCCGGTATCCCGTAATCTCACTTTACGCCTTTTATCCGAGCAAAGCAACCCCGCTTGAACGAAATGCAATTATTTTGACATGAACGGTCTTGACGGAGCGCCGCGCCGGGGTGACAATTCTCCCGGCGAGTGGTATAATAAACGTATACCGTGGGGGAGGAGGTCGGACGCCTTGAGAGTAGTCTTCTGTGACGACAACCGTCAGATAACGGACGAGCTTACGCGGCTCGTCGCGGAGTTCTTCCGCTCCATCGGCGCGCCGGAGCCGGAGCTTGCGGTCTACGACAGCGGCGAGGCGATGCTCGCGGGCGAGACCCGCGCGGACATCGCCTTCCTCGACGTCGAGATGCCGGGCATGAGCGGCATTTCCGCCGGGGACGAGCTGAAAAAGCGCAATCCCTACATCAAGATATTCATCGTCACCTCCTACCCGGACTACCTCGACGAGGCGATGAGAAGTCAGGTCTTTCGCTTCCTCACGAAGCCGGTCGATCGCGACCGGCTCTTCCGAAACCTTCGCGACGCGGTGTCACAGATAAGCCTCGCGAGCCGCGAGTTTGCCATTCTCACCGCCGACGGCGTGTATACGCGCCGCGCGGAGGAGATAGTCTGCGTAGAGGCGGCGGGACGGAAGGTCACCGTCTACACGACGGACGGCGCCTTCACAAGCTCCGAGACCTTGGACCACTGGCGGAGCACCCTGACGCTGCCGTGCTTCTTTGCAACGCACCGCAGCTACATCGTAAACATGCGCTATGTGTACTCGATAGAGCACGACAGCGTGCAGCTGAACTTCGCCGGGACGAGGAAGGAAGTCTATCTGTCCCGGCGGAGATATTCTCGGTTCAAGGACGCATACCTCATGTATCTGGAAAGTGTGAAATGATGGCGGAACTGCTCCGTGCCCTGCTTTACGTCTTTACCGCGCTTACGACGTGGCTCTGCCTCGAACGCTGCTTCGGCCGCGAGAGGCCGCTCATCGCCGTCCTCGGCGCGTACCTCGTCTGCTATGGCGCGCTATTCGGAATAAGCTTGCTCGGCTCCGCCGTGCTTGACTTCGCCGCGTTCGCCCTGACCTGCGCGGCACTCGTCCGCTTCTGTCACCGCCGAGACGTAAAAACGACGGCGCTCTGCGCCGCCGTACTCACCGCCGCTATGCTTTTTTCGGAGGCCGCGGTGTGGGGAGTCTTCGCGCTTTTCGTGCCTCCGGCGGACGGCGCGCTGTATTCGGCGGCGCTCGACGCGATAAGCCGCCTGCTATACTTCCTGCTCACGTTCGCTGCGGCGCGTATCTTCTCTCCGCGCGCGGAAGCTCGCGGCGCGGAGCAAAACTCCCGGCTGTTTGTCGTGCTTCCCTCGGTCTGCATTATCGTCTCGGCCGTATCGGTGTTCTTCGGCTTCGGCGGCGATACGAACGGCACGGGAGGGACGATGACCGTCCTTTTCATTCTCTCACTGCTCTTTATGAATATCCTGCTCCTCATGCAGCACGAGCGCATGCGGCGGACTAACGCGGAGTACACCGCCCTCCAGCTCAGCATCCAGCAGGAGACCTCCGACCTCAGCTACTACCGCACCCTTCAGGAAAAATACAGCGACGAGCGCATACTCGTCCACGACATAAAGAACCACTTCCGCGCGATAGAGGGTCTCGCGGCGGATAGCAGGGCGGACGAGGTCGTGAAATATATCTCCGGGCTTGAGGACGGTTTTCTCCCCGCCTCCCCGGTTCAGGTCTCGGTCGATCCGATACTGAACGCGATACTCATCCGCTACGAGACGGAATGCGAAGCGCGTGGGATAGACCTCCGCCTCGAGCTTGACGAGGGCGGGCGGAGCTTTCTCGACGCGACGAGCACGACGATGCTCTTTGGGAACCTCCTCTCGAATGCCCTCGAGGCGTCCGAGAGTTCGGCCGAAAAATGGATAGAGCTCTCGACGCGCTACGACGAGGAGCAGCGGAGCTGCACGATAATCATCGTCAACTCCTGCGACACCGCGCCCGAGCGCTCCGACCGCACGGGCTACGTCTCAAACAAGCGGGACAGTCGGCTCCACGGCGTCGGGCTGAAAAGCATCTCCCGCGTCGTGCAGAGCTACAACGGCATTGACAAGATGTACTACGACGAGGCGGGGCGGAGCTTTCATCATATCATACAGTTCCCGATATAGATTGCGGGGCTGTGCCGCCCCGCACCGCGTCCTGAAGTGAGGCAGAGCCTCACCGACACCTTCGCGGGGCTTTGCCGCCCCGCACCCATCTAGCGGGGAAGCCCCGCAGGAATCTGCGGGGCGAGCCCCGCGTCCCTGTTACGGGGTAAAACCCCGTATGAATATGCGGAACCTGGCGGTTCCGAGACCTTCGCGGGGCTGTGCCGCCCCGCACCCCTGCGTTACTTTTTGCTCGCGCAAAAAGTAACCAAAAAGCGCGCTTAAGGGAGAGGGCTCCGCCCTCTCCCTTAAAAATCCCTCTCCCAATACAGACACACAACCGCAACCCTCATAGCAGGACCCACTCCGTATCCAACAAATCTATCATCCCACCGGGTGAGTTTCTGGGGAGACCATCAAACTTTCCCACTCCATTCGACGACATCGAACAGTTCCTGCGTAGTAGAAATAAAAATCCGGTCCTACGCTCACACTATAAGCGTAATGCAGATACTTT
>CANQDU010000012.1 GCA_947593925.1 uncultured Clostridia bacterium
TTTGCACAAGCAAAAAGTAACGCAAGGGTGTGGGGCTGCAAAGCCCCACATGGGGGCGCGGGGGCGCAGCCCCCGCATGGTGTCGGTAGAGCTCCGCTCTACCAAGGACGCGGGGGTCGCCCCCGCGGATGCCCGCGGGGTCTGCCCCGCTAGAGGAGTGGGGGCGGCATGCCCCACATCTGCCCGTGAGGCTCTGCCTCACTCAGGGACGCGGGGTCACCCCGCGAATGCTCGCGGGGCTTCCCCGCTGGATGAGAGTGGGCTCTGCCCGCTCTGGTGCGGGGTCTCGCCCGCACATCAGAGCAGCGCTTCTACTTTCGCTTTTACCTCGTCGAGCGAATCGGTCGGCTCAAAGCGGGCCGCGATCTCCCCGCTGCGGTCAATGAGGAACTTCGTGAAGTTCCACTTTATCTTGCCGTTAGTCTTGTAGTCCTTGTCCATCTTTTTCGCTACGCCCTTCAGTATCAGCCCCATCGGGCCGGAAAAACCGCCGAACTCGGTGTTCTCCGTCAGGTACTTGTAGAGCGGTATCGCGTTTTCCCCGTTTACGTCGATCTTTGCAAACTGCGGGAACGTGATTCCGAACCTCCCCGTGCAGAAGGTGTGGATCTCCTCGTCGCTGCCCGGAGCCTGCTCGCCGAACTGATTGCACGGGAAGTCAAGTATCTCCAACCCGTCCTTTTCGTGAAGCTCGTAGAGCTTCTGAAGGTCGGCATACTGCGGAGTGAAGCCGCAGCCGGTCGCCGTGTTCACGATGAGAAGGACCTTGCCCTTGTACCCGGCAAGCGAGACCTCGCTGCCGTCCTGCGCCGTAACGCTGAAATCATAAACATTCATTGTGCTGCCTCCATTCATTACGCAAGATTTAATGTTGTACTATCAATAGTATAACCCCCGGGGCAAAAATTGTCAAGACAGTTTACAAGAGTTAACGGAAAGTTCACAATTTACGGATAAAGCGGGAGAGGCTTTTCGCCTCTCCCGCTTTATCTGCCGCGCACCGAAACCGTGCGTCTTATTCCATGCCGTACTTTCCGTCCCGCAGAACGAGGTCGATCATGCGCGGGTCGAGTTCGAGCTTCTCGAGCTCCTTCGCGTCCGCGTAGCAGGACTCGGGGTCGGCGTCGAGCCCGAGCAGCGTCCGGCCTATGACCGCCGCCGCGAGCGATGCGCCGAGCGGCGAGGTGTGCTCTCCGTCGGCAAAGTAGAACTCCTCGGACGGGTGCGCCTGCACGAGAGGCCACCACACACGTCCTACCGGGCAGACCGTGGCGCCGACCTCTGCCGCGAGGGCTTCGTATGCCTCGCACATCGCGGCCTGTCCCTCGGGGTTGCGCTTCTCGGTCCAGGTCATGTAGAGGTAGATCTTCGTTTTCTCGGGGGTGATGGCCGCCATCGCCCTGCCGGCGGCAAGCAGCGAGTCGCGCCCGGGGAAGGGGTGGGCGTTGTGCTGAAGCACCACAGCGTCATACCCTCCGCATATAAGGTTGAAATACGTCTGCGACTGTTTGAGGTGCCAGTCGAGCCCCATGCCGGGATGGGTAAGCATCACCGCATCGACCGACGCCCCACGCTCCGCGCAGAAGTGCGCGACCCGCGCGGGCACATAGTGTACAAAGGTGTGGCTGTTGCCGATAAACAGGACTTTCATCCGCTCTCTCCCCTTTTCTGCGGCGGAGGCGTCCCGCCGCGCGCTTTTTCTGTATTATTATACAGCTATCAGAGGCTTTGAGCAACCCCCGCGCCCCTGAGTGAGGCAGAGCCTCCCCCGGCACCATGCGGGGCGCTGCCCGCACCCTCGGCGGGGCTGTGCCGCCCCGCGGCACAGCCCCGTTTGAGCCGCCGCGCCGGATATTCCGGCGCGGCGACTGCGTTACAAAAAATTTTTCCGCAAAATAAAAGTTTTTGTCCCGACTTCCGGGTGTGCGGACATATACAGGCATACAGGGCAATTTCATCTCCGGGAGGTACTGAAGAAATGGATAACGCAAAGAGGTTAAAGAGACGCAAGATCGCAGCGTGGACAGCAACAGTGGCGATAGTTCTGCCGTTCGTCCTGTGGTGCCTGCTGCCCGTGCCGACCTTCGGCTACGCCGACAAGCTGTACGACATGGCCCCACAGCCGCTTGAGCTCATCGAGGGCGGGGACCTGTTCGACATTTCTTACTGCGGCATATCTACGGACTGTCCGTTTTTCAGGGTCGTTCCTAAAAGGAGCGACGCGGATTACACCTTGACCTCCGCAGAATGGAGGTCAGATGAACAGATATGGGGCAGTCTTGTCAGCGGGACCTTCAGCGAAAGGATAAACGGCAAATGGTCAGAACCGGAGGACATAGCTGTCATTGGAGCATTCTCCTTAGTTCGCGGACAGGATTTTTGCCTCTGGCGCAGCGACAGCGGCGGCTGTGCCTTTCTGTTAAGGCTGCCGCTGTATGAATACAGCGGCAAGGTCAGGATCACTCTTTACTTCCGGGAGTGCATCCGCAGCGAGCTAAACGGAGCAGTGACTTCCGTAGGCGAGCTGCTTTCTGCGGTGTTCGAGATGGACCTGCCGAAGCAGAGCCGCAGTATGTTCGATGTCGTCGCGTTTGACTTTGTTTTCTCTGACCGGGGAACGCTCTATATACGAAACAACACGGGTGAGGACATAAAACTCTGGCTCGACCGGGACTCGTTCCTGCTTGAGAAGAAAGAGGAAAGCGGCGGCTACACCGAGGTCATGCGCGGATATCATAACTCATACTATGACGACGACCCGGAATCCGAGCCCCGATACACACGTCCGGGAGGCGGTTTGGATGCCACGACCTATTCATATAGTTTTAAGTTTTACGAGAAGACGCCGGAGCCCGGCGACTACCGCCTGACGCTTCAGTTCTACACCGGCGAAGACGGTTTCGGTGACTGCTACACGCTGACCCTCAAGCTGAGGCTGCATGAAATGGGTTCGGCTCTGCGCTATTGAATCCGCGGGACAGCAGCGGGACGGTACGCTTGTACCGCCCCGCTGTTATACTTTATGCCGCTATGCTTATTTGGCGGAGTCCGTCAAAACGACCGGCTCCTTTTTTGTGTTCTGGCGGCGGGCGCTTGTGCGTCCCTCGACCTTGATCTCGCCCGCGGCGATGAGCGAGCGCTTCGTGAGCGCCGGCCCGATGAGCTCATACACAAGCACCGAGAAGAGCACGACGCTCCGCACCATGCTCCCGTCCGAGAGCTGCTGCGCGGTGAGCGCCATTCCGAGCGCCACACCCGCCTGCGGCAGAAGCGTTATGCCGAGGTGCTTTGTGATGTTCGGCGCGCAGTGCGTGAGCGAGCAGCTCGAGTACGCGCCTAAATACTTGCCCGCCGAGCGGAAGATGATGTAGACGACGCCCACGAGCAGCACGAGCGGATTTGAGAGTATCTTCAGGTCGAGCTCCGCACCGGAGAGCACAAAGAAGAGCACGAAGAGCGGCGCCGTCCAGCCGTCCACGCGCTCCATCAGCTCCTCGGAGGTGTCGCAGACGTTGCAGAAGACCGTTCCCGTCATCATGCAGACGAGCAGCAGGCTGAAGCCGACGTGTATCCCGCCCGCCTCGAACTCGACCATCGAGATACCTACGGTGAGCAGGACGAAGCCTATCGAGATGGAGAGGCGCTTGCTCCGCGAGTGGAAGAACTTCTCTATGACGTGGAGCAGTCCTCCGGCGGCGGCTCCGAGCGCGAGCGACGCCACTATCTCAAGTATCGGCTCGAGTATGACCGTCGTGAGGCTCACCGAGCCGCTCTCGAGCGCCTGCGCGACGCCGAAGGAGGCCGAGAACAGGACGAGACCCACAGCGTCGTCTATCGCGACGACGAGGAGCAGGAGCTTCGTCATCGGTCCGTCCGCCTTGTACTGGCGGACGACCATCAGCGTCGCGGCCGGCGCGGTCGCGGCGGCGATGGCGCCGAGAGTTATCGCCGAGGACACCGATATGACCGACGGCGCTATAAAATGCAGCGCGACGAGCGCTATATCGACCATCGCCGTCGTTATGACGGCCTGGAGGATGCCGACGGTTATGGCCTGGCGACCCATGCTTTTCAGCTGCTCGAGGCGGAACTCGTTTCCGATGCTGAACGCGATGAAGCCGAGCGCCGTCTGGCTGATTATGTCGAGCGACGCCACGTCCTCAAGCGAGCCGAAGCCGACGCCCAATTTTCCGAGCCCGAGCGCGCCTATGCAGAACGGCCCGAGGACGAGGCCGGCGACGAGATAGCTCGTCACGGCGGGGAGGTTCAGCTTCTTTGCAAGGCGGCTCATGAGCAGTCCGCCTATCATGGCCACAGAGAGCTGTATCAATACCAGCATATCCATCAAAAACCCCTTGTCAAAAAATTCAACCGAATAATTATATAGCAAGGCGCGGGAAAACGCAAGGAGTATCACAAAAAAAGACGGAGAAAACCGCCCCCAATTCATACAATACTCCGACTTGCAGTTTTACGCGGAAAATGTTATTCTATCTGTATAAGGAGAATTGTCCGCGCGGAGCTCCGGCGTCGCGCGGAAACTATTTTGCGGAGGTCATCTCTATGGAAAAGACAGTCCAGCTCTATGAGGGCAAAGCAAAGAAGGTCTACGCCACCGAGGATCCCACTCTCGTCATCGTCTCCTATAAGGACGACGCGACCGCCTTTGACGGCACCAAGCGCGGCACAATACGCGGCAAGGGCTCGGTCAACAACCGCATGTCGAACTTCCTGATGAAAAAGCTCGCGGAGCAGGGCATTCCCACCCACTTCGTCGAGGAGCTGAACGACCGCGAGACCCTCGTAAAGAAGGTCACGATCGTCCCGCTCGAGGTGATAATCCGCAACGTCTCCGCCGGGTCGTTTGCAAAGCGCTACGGCGTCGAGGAGGGTATTCCCTTCGACGAGCCCACCTTCGAGTTCTCCTACAAGAACGACGACCTCCACGACCCGCTCCTCAACACCTCACACGCCCTCGCGCTGAAGCTCGCCACCAGGGACGAGATAGAGACGATACGCACGATGGCGCTCAAGGTCAATGAAATACTCAAGGAATTTTTCCTCTCCTGCGGCGTTCGGCTCATCGACTTCAAGCTCGAGTTCGGCCGCCTGCCGGACGGCACGATAGTCCTCGCCGACGAGATAAGCCCGGACACCTGCCGCTTCTGGGACGCGAAGACCGGCGAGAAGCTGGACAAGGACCGCTTCCGCCGCGACCTCGGGAACGTGGAGGAGGCATATCAGGAGATGATGCGCCGCGTCTTCGGAGAGTGATCTATGGTTATCGACCGCAGTATGTTCACGTCCTCGCCGTTTGAGGACAGCCTGCACGAGGAGTGCGGCGTCTTCGGTATCTGGACGCCGGAGGGGAGCACCCTCAGCCCCGCGCATGAGGCGTACTCCGCTCTGTTCTCGCTCCAGCACCGCGGGCAGGAGGCGTGCGGAATAGCCGTAAACAACCGCGGCGTCATACGCTGCCACCGGGACGTCGGGCTCGTGGGCGATGTTTTTGACGAGGAAAAGCTTGCCTCCATGCCGGGGCGGATGGCGATAGGCCACGTCCGCTACTCCACCACCGGCGACCCGCGCCGTGAGAACGCTCAGCCTATCGCGATAACGCACGTCAAGGGCAACCTCGCGCTTGCGCACAACGGAAACCTCGTCAACGCCGGCGCGCTCCGGCGCGAGCTCGAGCTGCACGGCGCGATATTCCGCTCCTCGTCGGACACGGAGGTTCTTATCTACACGATAGTCCGCGAGCGGCTGAAGGTCCACTCGATAGAGGAAGCGGTCGTGAACGCCATGAACGTCGTGCAGGGCGCGTACTCGCTCTGCCTCATGTCCGCAAGGAAGCTCATCGCCGCGCGCGACCCGCGCGGGATGCGTCCGCTCTGCATGGGCCGCCTCGGAGACGCAGTCGTGTTCGCCTCCGAGTCCTGCGCGCTCGACTCGCTCGGCGCGGAGTTCGTGCGGGACATCGACCCCGGCGAGGTCGTCATCGTCGATCCGGATGGCTCCGTCCGCTCGCTCCACGCGGCGGAGCGGCCGCAGAGCGCTCTCTGCATATTCGAGTACATCTACTTCGCCCGCCCCGACTCGGTAATAGACGGCTCACTTGTCGAGCTTGCTCGGCAGGACGCGGGAAAGATTCTCTCGCGGGAGCACCCCGTCGAGGCGGACATGGTCATCGGCGTGCCCGACTCGGGCATACCCGCCGCGATAGGCTACGCCAAGGCGAGCGGCATACCCTACGGCGTCGGCCTGATAAAGAACCGCTACATCGCGCGCACCTTTATCCAGCCGGGTCAGGAGAAGCGCGAACGCTCGGTCCGCATGAAGCTCAACGTCCTCCGCGCAGCCGTGCGCGGCAAGCGCGTAATAATGGTTGACGACTCTATCGTACGCGGCACGACGTTTGCGCAGCTCGTCCGTCTCGTGCGGGACGCCGGCGCGGCGGAGGTACACGTCCGCATAGCCGCGCCGCCCTACCGCTATCCCTGCTTCTTCGGCGTGGACATCCCCGCAAGCGAGCATCTTTTCGCCTACGAGCGGACAGTCGAGGATATGTGCGGGCTCATCGGCGCGGACTCGCTCGGCTTCCTCTCGGAGGAGGGCGTGCTCGAGAGCGCCCGCCACTGCCGCCTCTCGCTCTGCGACGCGTGCTTCACCGGCCGCTACCCGATGGACGTCCCGAAGCAGGCCGAGAAAAATATTTTCGAGACAGAGATAGAGCTGTAACGCCAACCTCAAACTTACAACGAACAGCCGCCACGGTTAGAGGATTGGATTTGGAAATTTGCAGAAACAAGCAAATTTTAGCCTACTCTCTTCAAGCGGAGGCAAAAAACAAAACGACCATGTTAGGGCATCAATGCTCTTGCATGGTCGTTTTTTGTTTGCGAATCAAAGCAATTGTGGATATAAACTATAGGTTTGATTGTCGTCGGATATCATCATTTTATAGGCGGGAATTAACAGCCGGTATCTCTCTTTCTTTTTTCTTCATCCAGGAGATTTTCAGGTACCACAAGGGTATGTATCATGTCTTTGTATTCTTTGTCTGGCATAGCACACATGGTCTTTCTTCTTGTCCTCGGTATCTCAATCATAAAACGAGGCTATGTGATATATAAGGCTGAAATACTCAACACATCAACGTCTTATTCGCACTAATGTCCGATTGATAAAGTGGCTCTGTTTCACAATATCAGAGCCGCTTATTACTATGTTTTTGGAACCCATGTGTGGTCAAATTCGTCTTTTGCAGCTTCTATACTTCTTGTTGCCTCAACGGCATGTTTAATGAAAACATCGAAATTGCGATCCATGTGGAAAATACGCCCTGCCGTCTCGATTTCGGATAAAACATACATGCCATGCCACCCGTTTTCTCCGTAATCGGAAGTACCTCCATTTACCATCCCTTTAAATTTGGGAAGCGTTAAAAAAGCGCCATCTAACGTTATCGCAGCTGACCACAATCTATTATTCATTGCTTCTTTAGAGAAGGGATAATCTCTGCCGACTCGGTCGCGTATGCTTGTTTTTGACTGCACACAACCGACAACAAGGTTAAAATCAGCGGCGCTTGAATAAACAACATATAAATCGAAAGTGTTCTTTGCTGTCTTTGAGCGCAACCATTTGATTGCATTGTCAGAATTATTTATCTGATTCTTTTTGATCATTTTGGTGAGATCTTTTTGTAACATAATTTTGATATGGGATTTTCTTAACACGGGGTTGACCGTATCACAAATTAATTCTTCGAAAGCGTGACCGCTTGATTTTTTCCAGCTCTGGGCAGCAGAATTAATATCCGCAATTAAAGCGTCATCGACAATAACATGCTTTCCATAGCGCGTTTTTCTTCTCATATGGGCTGTTTCGATAGAACGCCAGAGCAATACGGCATCAGTATCCGGGTACCGCTCAGCGGCGGCAATAAATGACTCTTTTATGGCTTTTTTCTGCGCATAGAGTTCTGCGTTTTTTTGAAGATTCTTACCCCGATGCGTTTCCTCATATTTTTTGCGATGCTTCTTATACAATCTGTTATATTGTTTGCTGCAGTATTCTTCATACTCCATATCAAAAGCCCCCATATATTTATTGCGGACGCCAAGTCCTATCAAAACACTGGCGCGCCCTAGAAAATGCCTCAGATGCCTGGCGTGCATGGTCAATAAGCAAAGAAAGATTTCTGTCAATAGGATAGATACGATCTCGTGTATATCGCTCGGACATTACGTAAAGACCGTGCCATCCATTTTCCTCATAGTCCTCACCGCCGCCATTTACCATCTCTTGAAATTTTGGAAGGGTCAAAAATGCACCGTCAAGAGTAACAGCGATAGACCAAAACGATGCATTCATCGCTTGCTGAGACGGCTCGCGGTCACGGGTGACACGATCGCGAATGCTTGTCTTAGATTGAATGCATCCAAAAACATAGTTATGATTCTGCCATGAGGAAATGGCGTACAAATCAAAAACGTCAGTATGTATCCGCTGATTGATCCAAGTCATGTCAACCTCGTCATTATGGATATCGCCATTGTGAATCATTTCACTCAACTCACTCTGAAGGGCAAATTTTACACCGTATTGCTGTAATGCTGGATTTGCAACTTCGCCAATGAATGCCTCAAATGCATGTCCGCTGGCTTTCTTCCAGCTTTGGTCTGCCGAAATGACCTTCGAAATGATTTCTTCGTCAATAATGTTAAGATCAGCAATGCCGGCTTTCCTTTTGAGATGAGCAACATATATGGCACGCCATAACTCAGCCGCCTCGTGGGTAGGAGCATATCTTTCCAAAGCGCCTTTAAGTGTTTCTTTGATTGCGATTTTCTGGGCATCACGCTCTGCCGCAGTCTGGGCGGCTTGGGAAGTTCTGCCGTTTAGAATCTGATTATAGGTCTGATAGTACAGGTCATTGTATGTCTGTTGGCAAAACTCAGTATATGGCATAATTGTCCTCCTAAACTTTCTGTATAACGAGTGCAGCGAATTCAAAGTTTCCCATAGGTTCGCAAGAACTGAAAAATATAACTAATTACTCTTCAGACTCAAGGATCGATATAATTTTTTTCCCCCATGCATAGGCAAGCAAAGGCGGTACTGCATCTCCGATTTGTTCGTATTTATCCTGTACCGTACGATCAACATGGGGGACAAGATAGGGGCCTCCACAAAAGTCATATGAATCCGGGAAGGATTGCAGTCTGGCGCATTCCCTAACTGTAAGGGCACGATTATAAGTAGGGTGTACAAATTCATCCAGGCAATGGCTGGTTACTGTCGGTGACGGTTCGTCCGCAATCAATCGATAGTTGCGTTTAATGAACATCTTTTTTGGCAGTACATGCCGGTCCTGTAATGCTTTTCGTTCCTCACCCGTGTATCGATCAAATAAATCTTTAAGGCTCTCTCCCGGATTAAGCAACCCAAACCGTTCAATCGTGCAAGCGCGATGTTTCATCGGCATATGGTATGTAAGGCCTTTAGATTTTGTTTTCCGTTTCCAGAAAGCGTCGTTGCGCATTAGGTCAGAGTATGCAGAGTGCGATTTTAAATAAGTGGTTCGGGCCCTGTTGGAATTTGGTATAACATTGGGAATGTCAACAAATGCTTCTCGTACACTAACAACCCTATCTGAGGTAGGGGCAGGCGCGCCTAAAATAAATTTAGGGTCTCTGGCGGCCAAAATAAAGAACCGATTTCTCTTCTGAGGAACACCGAACTGCGTAGAATCCAAAGTGAATTCTTTCATGTTTTTGTAGCCGGCATCTGCCAGTTCTTTTTTCAACATAGATACAATTAGCACTTCTGAACCTTTTTCTGCTGTTTTTGTTGTAATTGCCGGCACATTCTCGAAAAGGATCATTTTGGCATTGCAAATTTTTGCAATACGAATACCCTCTCTGAAGAGGAACTGCCTGTCATCATAAAAAGAACGTGATCGATTACCTGCAGTCGAGAAAGTTTCGCAGGGCATACCAGATGTGACAATATCCACCCCGCCCTTTGGAATGAATGGAAGGATTTGCTCTGGCTTAACATCTCGTATATCTGAATGAATTACATGAACATCAGGGTGATTTGCAGAGTATGTGTCCACACAACTTTTTATACATTCTATTGCCACTAATGTTTTTAATCCTGCAGCATGAAATCCGGTACAAATGCCTCCCGGGCCGCTAAAACAGTCAATATGGGTATACAACTTCATCTCTATATTTCACTCCCTTCCGAAGGAGTAGAAGAATCAATTCCCATTATATCACCCACATCACATTTTAACACTCTGCATATCTTTTCCAAAGTATCTGCCGAGACGGCCTCATTTCTTTCGAGTTTAGCTACAGCGTTTGTGTTGATATGTGAAGCACAGCGAAGCTGAGTTTGATTCATATTTTGACTGATGAGTAACTTCCACAACTGGTTATAACTTACGGCCACTGCAATTGTCCCTCTTGCGTTTTTATCATTATATCGCAAATCAAGAAAAAAATCAAGATAATATTAAGAATTACAATATTTCAAATTCGCAATTTTACCTAACGCTTTTCCATATCCACTAAGAAAGACTTGCTACCGTGTCAAATGTTGAATATGGTATAAAATTTCATATTATGCCAAGTAAGCCGTTTCGCAGATTTTTCTGCGGAGCGGCCTATTTTTTTGTTTATGAGGGACCCAAAACGTCCTCTCTTTCGGCGGGGTGACCTTGTTATATGCCTCGCAGAGTTTCGCACCAAAGGCGCGAAATAAAGTCAAACTCGTAAATTTCGGCGGCGTGAATGCGCCCCTCGACCTGTTCCGCGCCGCCACTTCCTATCGGGCGCATCAGACCTCGGCGCTTTGCGCCGACGTCCCGACTTTGTACTGCGCGGAGCGCGCGGCGAGCGGCGAAGCCGCACCGCGCCGGTTCGCGCGGTTGAAGTTGGCGGCTGTGCCGCCAACTTCGCGGAGCCCCGATTCATTCGGGGCGAGCATTTCAATCGGAAGGGTTCCCACGCGGTCGCCGACTGCGTGGGAATGCGTCGATTTGCCGCCGAAGGCGGAAAACTCGGCGCGTAGCGGAGCACTTGCTGTCGGCAAGGCTTTGCCTTGTCCGACAGCTTCGCGGGAAATTGGTAAGCGAGCGAAGCGAGCGCGATTTCTCGCGAAACGCCTATCTTCTCGGTTCGTTTCTCACCCTGCTGTCGAGCACTATCGTCACCGGGCCGTCGCCCGTAGAGCCGACGGTCATGTCCGCGCGGAAGACGCCGGTCTGCACATCCGAAACACCCTCGCCCCGCAGCTTCTCACAGAAGTACAGATACAGGTCGTTTGCCCCGGACGGCTCCATGGCCGCCGAGAAGCTGGGACGGTTGCCGCGGCGGCAGTCCGCCGCGAGGGTGAAGTTGCTCACGACGAGCGCCGCGCCGCCGACGTCGAGAAGACTGCGGTTCATCTTACCGTCCTCGTCCTCGAAGATGCGCATGGCGGCGGTCTTGCGCGCAAGCCACTCCGCGTCCTCCGCCGTGTCGCCTTCTATTACTCCCGCGAGTATCAGGAAGCCCTTCCCGGTCTCGCTGACGCGCTCGCCCGCGACCTCGACATATGCGTCCTTCACTCTGCTTATAACGAGAAGCATATATTTTCTCCCTATTTGTGGTATTTTCCGCCGGAATTTATGCTGAACGCGCGGTAGAGCTGTTCGAGCAGGAACACCCGCGCGAGGTGGTGCGGCAGGGTCATACGAGACATGCTGAGCCGGAACGCGCCGAGGCGCTTCACCTCGTCCGCGAGCCCGAACGAGCCGCCGATGATGAAGGTCAGGCGCGAGTGTCCGGCGTTCGTCCACCCGGTGAGCTTTCCCGCGAGTTCCTCGCTTGACAGCTCCTCGCCCTCGACGCAGAGCGGCACTATGAGCGACCTTCTGTCCGCCGCCGTGAGTATCTTCCCCGCTTCGACCTTCAGCGCCGCCGATATTTCGCCCGGGGACGGGTCCTGCCTCAGCCGCTCCTCCGGGATCTCCACGACGTTCGGACGGCAGAACGCGCCGAGGCGCTTCAGGTACTCGGCGCAGGCGTCGGCGTAGTACTTCTCGCCGAGCTTGCCCACGCATATCAGCGTTACCCCTAGCATAACTCGAATATGTACGGCTCGGACGCCTCCGCCTCCGGCGCGACCGTCAGGCGCACGTCCTGTTCTATCCGCGCGCCGAGCTTTGCGAGCGCCGCGCGGCTCGCGGACTCCGCAAGCTCCGGCGTGTTGTTCTCCCGCGAGAGGTGACAGAGCGTGAAGCGGCGCGTGCCGTGCTCCGCCGCCGCGCGGATGAGGTCGGCGCAGTCGTCGTTTGAGAGATGCCCGCGCGGCGAAAGTATCCTCTGCTTCAGCGGCTCCGGGTAACTCCCGCGCAGGAGCGCGTAGACGTCGTGATTTGATTCGATGAACACACACTCGCTCTCGAGCGCCGCCCGGCGGACCTCGTCCGGCACGTACCCGAGGTCGGTGGCAAAGAGCGCGCTCTTTGCGTGCGCCTCGAAGCGGTACGCGACGCTCTCCGCCGCGTCATGCGAGGTAGCGAGCGGGGTCACGCCGAAGCTCCCGACCTCGAAGCTCTCGCCCGCGCGGATTATCTCGAAGTCCGCGCCGCGCGCTATGCCCTTCCTCTCAAGCGCCTCCGCCGTCCCGGCGGTGAGGTAGACCTTCGCGCCGGACTTCGCGGCGAAGCGCTCGAGACCCGCGACGTGGTCGATGTGCTCGTGGGTTATAAGAATAGCGCTCACGTCCTCCGGCCGGACGTCGAAAAGCGTGAGTCCGCCGCATATGCGGCGACAGCTCACGCCCGCGTCTATCAGTATATTCGTAAGTCCGTCTCCGATAACGGCGGCGTTGCCGCGCGAGCCGGAGGCAAGAGTTGCCATAAACATCCGCTCAGCCGACCTCCGCCGTCTCAACGTCCGGCACGGTCAGTACCTTTATGTTCGCGCCGAGGCCGCCGAGCTTGCCGGGGAAGTCCTCATATCCGCGCTCGATGAAGTTCACGCCCTCTATCTCGGTCACACCGTCCGCGCCGAGAGCCGCGACCATGAGCGCCGCGCCCGCGCGGAGGTCACAGGCGCGCACCGGCGCGCCGGTGAGCCTGTCCACGCCTTCGACGACGGCGACCTTGCCCTCGACCTGTATCTGAGCGCCCATGCGCTTCAGCTCCTCGACATAGCGGAAGCGGTTCTCAAATATCGTCTCGCTTACCATGGAGGCTCCTACCGCGGTGCAGAGCGCGGCGGTAGTCACGGCCTGCATGTCGGTGGGAAATCCCGGATACGGCAGCGTCTTTATATTCGTCCGCATGGGGCGGTGCTCCGCGCGGCAGACTATCGCGTCGGGGTCGTTCGGATCGTCAAAGAACTCGACGCCCATCTCCTGGAACTTCGCCGTTATGCACTCGAGGTGCTTCGGTATGACGCCGCGAAGCGTTATCTCGCCGCCGGTCGCCGTGACCGCCGAGATGAAGGTGCCGGCCTCTATCTGGTCGGGGATTATCGAGTAGGTGCAGCCGCCGAGGCGCTTCACGCCCTGTATCTTTATGACGTCGGTACCGGCGCCGCGTATGTTCGCGCCCATGGTGTTTAGGAAGTTCGCGAGGTCCACGATGTGCGGCTCCTTGGCGACGTTTTCTATTATCGTCTGCCCCTCCGCAAGGACCGCGGCGAGGATGATGTTGACCGTCGCGCCGACGGAGGGCTGGTCGAGGTATATGTGCGCGGGGTGGAGCTTTCCCTCGGCGCTCGCCGCGTGTATAAATCCGCTCTCCACTTTGACCTCCGCGCCGAGGGCGTTGAAGCCCTTGATGTGCTGGTCTATGGCGCGGACGCCTATGTCGCACCCGCCGGGCATGCTCACGACCGACGAGCCGTACATCCCGAGCTGCACGCCGAGGATATAGTATCCGGCTCTGGTCTTACGGACGAGCTCGTAGCTCGGCGAGACGTTCTTCACGCCGCGCGGGTCTATCTCTATCGTGTTTTTGCCTATGAGGCGCACCTTTGCGCCGAGCTCGCGTATTATCTCGAGCATCACCGTCACGTCGTTGATGCGCGGAACATTCTCTATCACGCACGGCTCCGAAGCCATCAGCGCGGCCGGGATTATGGCTACCGCCGCGTTTTTCGCGCCGCCTATCGCAACGTCGCCGTGCAGCCGTCTGCCGCCCGTAACAACGTATTTCAGCATTATAAGCTCCTCCATTCCGGTCGAGAGAGCACCCAACCCGTTTAATATGTATATAGTATGTCCCGACGGCGCAGAGTCAAACGCCTCGGGATCCGGATATGCAGATTTTTCTTCTTTTGCGCGCATTTTGGGCGCAAATAGAGACAATCAACCATTTTTGACCCATGTCATTATAACACAGTTTACCGTAAATTCAAGCTCTTTTTGCCTTTTGTAACCAATTGTAACTTTTCCGATTTTGCGAAACCGGCGGATTTTGTTCCGCTTTTTGCCGGATATCCGCAGATCCGCGGCCGAAAATTTCGTTTAAAGCCTACCGCAGACGTGCGGAGCTTTCGAGTGTGAACGCGTCCACGTACCACGTTCCGGCGCTTTCGGTCTCTATGCGCCAGGTCGGAGCCATCTGCATGTAGCCCGGCGCCGCGAGCGACGCCGCGTACCCCAGCTCCGCCGAGAGTATCTTCCCCGCCGGTGTGCCCGCGTCGTGCAGCTCCTCCGCGAGGCTGAGCAGAGCCGCGTCAAGGCTCTTCGACGGCGTCCCGTCGATGATATAGTCGTCCCCGAGCAGGACTATGCCGCTTACGCCGCGCAGCTCCCCGTTCTCTATGTCGAGTGCGAGCTCGCCGCCGAACACCGGCGCTCCGCGCACGAGCTGAGTCACCGTATCCTCCCCCGTGACCGTCTCGATGCCGCCGAGACCCGCGAGCTCGATGAAAGTGCTCGCGTCCGGGCAGGCGGCCGGAGCGGTGATCTCCGCCTCAAAGCGTCCCGCGCCGTGCAGGCGCGCCGTCCCGCGCTCGCCCTCTATGCGATATGAACCGCTGCCGTCCCGCACGAGCGCCCCCGCGCCCACAAACGTCTCCGCGAGCGCGCGCTCCGCCGTGAGGTCGCGCTCGATCTCAACTATGTACAGCGGCGGCGGCTCGTCGCCGAGCATGTCCCGCCCGACCTCCGCGCCGAGCGCCGCGAGCGCTTCGGATGCGCGGGCCGCCGCGTCCTCCTCGAGCCGCCACGTCTCAAACGCGCGCGCGCCGAGCACCGCCGCGAGCACGAGGTCCGCCGCGAGCAGCATCGCGATTATTATGTTTTTCAGCCGCGATATCTTCACGCCGTATCTCCTTTGCCGTATCCGCGCCGCGTCTCAAAGCTCACCGGCTCCACTGCGGAACTACTTCGCCGTATCCGCCGCCGGTGAAGTACGCCGGCTCGCTCAGTCCGACGACCGCCGCGGACGCGGGCGGCATCATCAGCGCGCTCTCCGCACCGGAAGCGCACCGCAGGAGCGCGATATGCGCTTCGGTGAGCCGGCCTTCCTCTATGACAAACTCCGCCGCCGACTCGTACTCGCCGACGTACAGCGGCAATCCGTTTACCGTGTAGCCGAACCGCACCTCGGCGCGTTCCTCCGTCCGCTCAAAGCCGCGAAGCGTCCACTCCGCGTCTCCAACGACGCCGGCGGAGCCGCTCTCGAGTATCGCGCGGCAGAACTCTATCACACCCGCGTCCGCTGCGTCCGGCCGGAGGCCGATGCCTCCGTCCTCGCCCGAGCTATACGCTATCGAGCCGTCCGACCCGACGGCGAGTGTCACTCCGTTTTCGACCGCATACTGCGTCCCGTCCGACGAGACGTAGCGGTAGTTCGACTCGGTGTTCATCCCGAAAGCGCTCATCAGTCCGGTGACGGCGCTCTCGCTCATCGCGCTCGGCTGGACGGTTATCACCGGCACGCGGAGCTCCCGCGCGGGGTAGACCGCGAGCTCCGCGCCGTCAAAGCCGAGGTCGGACGAGTACGCGGCGTCAGCGCCGCTTATTCCATCGAACAGCGGCCCGAGGCGGGAGTCCGCGACCGCCGTCGCCATCCGCATATACTGTCCGCCGCCCGCGGCGTACAGTATGACGTTCTCTCCGCCCGGGGCGAGAAGCAGGCTCGCCACCATCTCTCCGCCCACGCCGTAAGCCTCCACGCCGTGGCTCAGAGCTATCAGCGAGAGCGGCTGCGCGCCGGAGTATCTGATAAACACCGCTCCCGGTTCGTTTGCCGCGAGCAGGAACTCCCTCTGCGAGACGTTTGACTGTCCCTCCGCACTGCCGAGGCAGTCGGCAAGGGTGAGCTGAACGTGGGAATACGCCTCGTCAAGCGTCCCCTCGCAGGCAAAGAAGCCTTCGAGCGAGCCGTTCCGCATGACCGCCACCGTGTTCGGAGGCGAAGCCTCCCCGTAGGTGTCGGCGCGCGAGCCCTCTACCACCGGCGCGGCCTCGAAGCCGCCGCCGAAGAAGCCGCTCACCGCGCTCACCACTCTGCCGACTCCCTCCGGAAGCGAGTCCGGGTCGGTAGACCATGTGAGCAGGAACAGGAGCAGCATCGCCGCCATAAGCAGCACGATAAGCACGCTCTTGAATATTTCGACCACACGCGCGCGCCGGCTCACTTTGCGTCCTCCTTAGGCACGGGCAGGCGTATGAAGACGCTCGTGCCCTGTCCGTAGATGGACTTTATCTCAAGGTCGCCGCCGTGGCGCTCGACTATCTCGCGCGCTATCGAGAGGCCGAGGCCCGAGCCGCCCGCGGCGCGGCTCCGCGCCTTATCGACGCGGTAGAACCGCTCGCCGAGGCGCTTCAGCGCGTCCTCGGGTATGCCGATGCCGTTGTCGGTTATCTGTATGCAGACAAACCCCTCCTCGCGGCGCACGACCGTCTCAATGCGTCCGCCGTCCGGGGTGTACTTTATGGCGTTTGAGAGTATGTTCGTTATGACCTGCTCTATCCGTCCCTCGTCGCAGAGTATCTCCGGCGGTTCCTCCGCAAACTCCACCGTCATTACGTGGGAGTGCTTCTCCGCCTCGAGGCGCATGGCCTCCACCACGCGCTCTATGAGCGGACGGAGCTGCGTTCTCACCGGCTTCAGCTCCTCCGCGCCGTAGTCGAACTTTGAGAGCGTGAGCAGGTCGGAGACGATGCGCGTCATCCTGTCCGCCTCGCCGAGGATGACCGTGAGGAAGCTCCTTCTCGTCTCCTCGTCTATATCCGGCGCGTCGAGCAAGGTCTCGGTGTAGCTCTTGACGTTCGTGAGCGGTGTGCGGAGCTCGTGGGAGACGTTCGCGACGAACTCGCGCCGCGTCGCGTCGAGCTTTGCCTGCTCGGTGACGTCGTGCAGCACCGCCATGATGCCGCCCTCGCTCTCCTCGCCTATCGGGGTGAGGTAGAGCTCGATAGACCGTCCGCCGCGCTCGATATTCGTCTCGCGGTAGGCTGGGTACTTCAGCTTTTCAAGCTCCTCCCACTCGGGCTCCTCAAAGAGGTCGGCGTATGCGAGACCGTCCGGCTCGCAGTCGAGCATTCTCCGCGCGGCGGGGTTCATCTGCGTCACGCGCCGGTCACGGTCGAACGCGCAGACGCCGTCGGTCATATACAGGAACAGCGCGTCGAGCTTGTCGCGCTCGCCCCGAACCTCCGCCATCGTCTGCGCGAGGCGCGCCGCCATGTCGTTGAAGGTCTCGCTCAACGTGCCTATCTCGTCGGTGGAGTGGACCTCCAGTCTCCCCTCGAAGTCGCCCTCCGCTATCTCCTGCGCGGAGCGGATAAGCCCCTCGATAGGCGTGGTGATGGTCTTTGAGAGCAGGAACGAGAGCAGCACGGAGATGGCGAGGCCGAACATCAGGCTCTCGAGGATTATCATAAAGAGCTCGGTCGAGAGCTCGCCCGCGCTTATCTTCGCGTCGCGTATGTAGACTATGTAGCTTCCGCCGCTGCCGGACACCGGCACGGCGATGTCGATATACTTTGCAGAGAGCGACCGCGCCGAGCCTATCTCGCCGTCTATCGCGGTGAGTATGTTCGGCGTCACGTCGAGGCGCGCGCCGATGGACGGGTCGGAGCCGGTGATGTATTCGCCGCTCCTGCCGTCGAGGACGAAGTAGTTGCGGTTGTAGAGGTCTACGCCGAGGGTGCCGGAGTACGCGCCGAGCACGTCCGCTATCGCCTCCGCTCCGTCGGGATCCTCGCTTGCGAGGCGCAGAGAGGAGACGAAGTCCGTATTCGTCGTGAAGACCGACTCCATCCGCTCCGAAAACTCGTTGAGGTGATACACCGCAACGCTGTTGAGAAGGAAGGTGCCGACGACCGTCATTATCGACACCATCAACAGCACGAGCACGAGCACGAGCTTGAAGTGCAGATTGTGGAACACTCTGCCGGCACCTCCTTACCTTTTGTTATTCATCGGAACATTCTTCGCCTCTTTGCGGGCTACGCCATCATGTAGCCGAGGCCGCGCTTTGTGAGGATATACGTCGGCTCGGCCGGGTCGGTCTCGACCTTCTCGCGGAGGCGGCGTATCGTCACGTCCACCGTGCGCGCGTCTCCGTAGCCGCCGAACTCCCAGACCTTGTTCATGAGGTCTTCGCGCGTGACGACCCTTCCGCGCGCCTGCGCGAGGAAGTATATGAGCTCAAATTCCCTGTGCGTGAGGCCGACGGCCTTCCCGTCGCGGAAGACGTCCTCCGCGTGCGGGTCTATGCGGAGCTCGCCCACCGAGATGACGTCCGGGTCGCCGGCGGCCGGCGCGGGCGTCATGCTTCCGCGGCGGAGGTTCGCGCGCACCCGCGCCATCAGCTCCGCCATGGAGAACGGCTTCGTTATGTAGTCGTCCGCGCCGAGGTCGAGGCCGAGCACCTTGTCCGCCTCCTCCTCGCGCGCGGTGAGCATGATTATCGGCACGGCGGAGCCGCTCTCGCGCACCCTCCGGCAGACCTCGAAGCCGTCCATCTCGGGCAGCATCACGTCGAGAAGTATTATGTCCGGGTCGTCCGCGAGGGCGCGGCGCAGTCCCTCCGCGCCGTCGTAGGCGCAGACGGGGTCGTACCCCGCGCGGGATATGTTGAACGCAAGGATGTCCGCTATAGAGCGCTCATCCTCCACAATAAGTATTTTCTCGCTCATATTTACCTCCGTTGCATCTTCCCGGCAAAAACCGTACGGGAGCCGAAAGTTTTTGTGTCAGCCTCGCAGAGTTCGCCGCGCCCCAAACGGCGCTTTGCGCCGACGTCCCGACATTGTACAGCGCGGAGCGCGTGTCGAGCGGCGAAGCCGCTTCCGCATTCTAATCAGCTCAATGTCGGGCAATATTCGCAAAGCGAATATTGCGAGCGAGGGCTGTAAAATGTCGGGTGAGGAATATGTTGGTGCCCTCGCGGTTCTCGCGGTACGGCTTTGCCCATTCCTAAAATTTCCCGCTTCAGCCTCGCAGAGTTTCGCGCCTCTGGCGCGAAATAGAGTCAAATCATTTTCGGCGGCGGCGTGTACGTCGCCGAAAATACTTTGCGCGAAGCGTGCGTCGAAGACGGCGAAGCCGCTTCCGCGCCTGTTCGCGCGGTTAAATTCGGCGCGAAGCGTCGAATTTGCGTAGGGGCAATTCATTTGCCCCGAGCATTTCAATCGGAAGGGCTCCCACGCGGTCGCCGACCGCGTGGGAATTGCGTAGCGCAGCGCTTGTCGTCGGCAGAGCTCCGCTCTGTCCGACGACTCGCAGGAAATCGCGCGCGATTTCCTGCGACTATTATACCACATAAATGCAAATCTGACACTACTTTTTATTGTTTATCTGGCACTTGAAAACCCGCCGCGCCGAAAGTATATTATGTGTACAACATCAAAGGAGATGTGACAGATGACAAAGAACAACAAGGCTCTTACCACCATAGTCGGTATCGCGTTCATGAGCGCGCTGGTTTTCGTCGGCTCGATGATAAGCATACCCATCCCGACCGTGCTCGACGTGAGCCGCATCCACCTCGGCAACATCTTCTGCCTGCTCGCGGGCTTCATGCTCGGCGGCGCGAAGGGCGGATTTGCCGCCGGCCTCGGCTCGATGCTCTACGACTTCACAAATCCCAAATACATCGCGTCCTCGCCCATAACCTTCATCAACAAGTTCATGATGGGCTTCGTGTGCGGCTGCATCGCGGGCGGCGTCATCCGCAGCTACGCCTCGGCCGAAGGCCGCGCGAAGCTCGCCCGGCTGATAATCGCCGCGGCGGCGGGCGCGCTCACCTACGTCGCGCTGTACGTCGGCAAGGGACTCATCGAGGACATATTCTTCCTCCGCGCGGAGGTCGAAACGGCTCTGCTCTCCGCAAAGGTCAAGACCGTGACCTCGCTTGTCAACGCGGTAATCGCCATTGTGGCGTCGGTCCCGCTTGCCGTGGCGCTGAAGAGCGGACTGCGGCGCGCGGGTCTTACGCGCTGGCTCGGCGGCGGAGCAGAATAGTATTTTGCCTTTCATGCCGAGCGGCAAAAAATATCGGCCGCGGGCAGAAAATATAGTTGACAAGCCGCCTTTTATTGGTTATAATATACTTTGCCCGTCGGAGCAAGAGCTTTGGCGGAGCAGCTGGCGGCGTAGCTCAGTTGGCTAGAGCAACCGGTTCATACCCGGTAGGTCATAGGTTCAAGTCCGATCGCCGCTACCAAAGAACGCGGGGCGAGTTTCCTCGCCCCGCGCTCCGTTGAGGCCCGTTGGTCAAGCGGCTAAGACACCGCCCTTTCACGGCGGAAACAGGAGTTCGATTCTCCTACGGGTCACCACGATACCACGCCTTTAGGCTTGATATATTCGGAGGCTTAGCTCAGCTGGTTAGAGCGCCTGCTTCACACGCAGGAGGTCACTGGTTCGAGTCCAGCAGTCTCCACCAAGAAAGTACCGAAACCGCAAGTGTTTCGGTACTTTTTTATTGCTTTTCCGTGTAAAAAATAGAGACGTATTTTCAAGTGTTAGTTTGGTGTTAGTTTAGCGCAAAAAAGGACTTCGGAGCCGAAGCCCCGAAGTCCCTCTCAAAGTGCCCATCTATTCTACTAATATTGCAGCCCCTTATTCAGATTTGTAAAGGACTTTATTCCGAAGATATTTTTTAAATTTCTCCCGCTGATTTTAAGAACGTGATAATTGAATTTTTCTTATATTCATCGTCACCTTCTATTTCCGGTTTTAAAATGAGTCTGAAATGTTTGCCGGCTTCGGTGAATTCTTGCAGAATAACAGCTGTGTTTTGTTGTTCTCAGCCATGAGCTTTTTGAACTCGTCTACACTAAGGTTAGCTTCTACAGCAGCCTGCTCAACGGTGATGATAGACTTGCGTACAAGGTTGAGAAGCAATTCATTACGAGTTTTAGTTTGTGCCCTGTTCATCTTCTCTTCAATGGTCACGTATTGTACCTCCCATCTTTTGTCGGTGCGGATATCTTTGCTGCTTTGTCATCTTCAAAATGAGTCTGAATTGTTTGCCGGCTTCGGTGAATTCTTGCAGAATAACAGCTGTGTTTTGTTGTTCTCAGCCATGAGCTTTTTGAACTCGTCTACACTAAGGTTAGCTTCTACCGCAGCCTGCTCAACGGTGATGATAGACTCGCGTACAAGTTTGAGAAGCAATTCATTACGAGTTTTAGTTTGTTCAGCGGCTAGAGCTCTGTTCATCTTCTCTTCAATGGTCACGTACTGTACCTCCCATCTTTTGTCGGTGCGGATATCCTTGCTGCTTTGTCATCCAATATGTATTTCGGTATACACCGCTCACTGTCGCGCGCCTGACAGCCGCGTCCGACGGTCGCACCGCCGCACCGCCTACTCCTCTTCCACGACGATGATGTCCTTCGGGTAGGAGTTCAGCACGCGGCAGCCGTCCTCGGTGATGAGCACCAGGTCCTCTATCCTCACGCCGATGCCCTCGTCCGGCAGGTAGATGCCCGGCTCGACCGAGAAGCACTGACCGACCTCTATCACCTCGTCGTTCAGCGCGCCGGCGTCCCCCGGCTCGTGGTCCTCGAGACCGATGGAGTGCCCGGTGCGGTGGATGAAATACTCCCCGAAGCCCATCTCCTCGATATAGCTCCGTGCCGCCGCGTCCACGTCCTTCATTCTGTTGCCGGGCTTCGCTGCGGCGATGCCGCGCAGGTTGGCCTCGAGCACTATGTTGTATATCTCGCGTTGGCGCGGGCTCACCTCGCCGACAAAGACCGTCCTCGTCATGTCGGAGGCGTAGTCCCTGTAGAACCCGCCGATGTCGAGCACCACGCAGTCGCCCCGCTTAGGCCGCGTTCCGTCGCCCATGTGGTGCGGGTCGGCCGCGTCCTTTCCGTAAGCGCATATCGGCGGGAACGAGACGCGCTCGATGCCGTGCGCCCGGTATATCTCGCGCACCTTCGCCTCGTACTCCCGCTCCGAGAGGTGCCGGCCGGCCCACGGGATGACCTCCGCCATGACCGCGTCGTTTATCCGCGAGGACTCTATCATCAGCTCCTGCTCGGCCTTGTCCTTTATCTGACGCACCTTGTCCACTATCACGGACGCATTTTCAAAGGTGCAGCTCGGGCAGAGCTTCTGCAGGCGCAGCAGGAACATCGCCGGCCACGTCTTGTCTACGCCCACCGGCTTCCCCTTCTCCACATATTCCGCGAGTATAGCCACCGGATCCTCCACGTCGTCGTAGGAGCGGACAAAGACGCCGAGATCCTCAGTTACGGGAGTGAGGCGGTTGATAACGAGCCGGCAGTCGCCGCTTTCGTTCACATAGAGCGCGAGCATCCGCTCGCCGCTGTAGTACCTCTTTCCGAGCAGATAGAAAATAGAGACGGAGTCCGAAATGATTATCTGCGGGATACCCTTCTCCCGCATTTTTTCGGTTATGCGATAAAGTCTGGACCTGTCAAGCATGAGATCACTTCTTTCACAATCATTTTGCCGTATACTCAGCAGATAATGTTATTATATCATATTGCGGAGCGATATGATATAATTGCCATGTTTTGCGGTTCCGTCCGAAGGACGGGAGCAAAACGGCTTTGAATAAATATAATAGCCGCTCCTGCGGCTATTATATCATATCGCGGAGCGATATGCCACAGCTTATTAAATGCCTCGCAGAGTTTCGCGGCGTAGCCGCGAAAGATTTCAACTAGTTTTTTCCGGCGGCGTGTACGTCGGAAAAAACTCCTTACGCGGAGCGCGCGTCGAAGACGGCGAAGCCGTCGAGGCGCGAAGCGTAGCGCATGCCGTCGGCAGAGCTGTGCTCTGTCCGACGGCCTCGCGGCAAATTGGTAAGCGAGCGAAGCGAGCGCGATTTGCCGCGAGCCGCCTTGCGGCTATTATAGCACACCTTCGTAAAATATGCCAGTCCGAAAGGATTTAGGAGGCTCCATATCCGCACATTTCGCGGGTTCACGGAAAGTTTATATTTCGTTCATCGAACCGCGCTTTTTTCCGAGAGTGGAAAAATGTATAATGACCCTATCCCAACCGAAAGGAAACCTTTCTTATGAAAAGAGCACTGTTACTCATACTGTCCGCCGCGCTGCTGCTCGCGGGCTGTTCGCCCGCTCCGGCCGCGTCCCCGGACGCATCCCCCAACATCTCTGCGGAGCCGTCCGCAGAAGCGTCCGCACCGGCGGAGCTCTCCGTGCCGGATGGCGCGACGCTCATTGAGCTCGGCGCGGACGGCGTCCTCGTGGACGGCGCGGCTGCTTCCTCCGACGCGGCCGCCGCAGTCTACGTAGGCGCGGAGATAATCTACTACCGCGACGGCACCGACGAGACCTACGGCGAGGGTACCGAGGCCGACATGCACTCCGAGGCGGAGGCGGCGGAGCACACCGTCGTCACGATAACCGAGCCGGGGACGTACTTCCTGCGCGGCACTCTCCCGAAGGGTCAGATCGCGGTCAATCTCGGAGAGGACGCGGCGGAGGATCCGGACGCCGTAGTGACGCTGATACTCGGCGGCGTAGACGTCACCTGCACCGTCGCGCCGGCGCTGATATTCTACAACGTTTACGAGTGCGGCAGCACCGACGCGGAAACCGCCACGCCGGACGTCGATACCTCCGCCGCCGGGGCGAACGTCGTCATCGGCGCGGGCACGACGAACACCTTCACCGGCTCCTACGTCGCGCGCATATACGAACCTGGCACCGACAAGAAGCTGCACAAGTACGACGGGGCGTTCTACTCCAAGCAGTCTATGAACATCTCCGGCGACGACAGCGGCGTGCTGAATATCGTCGCGGACAACGAGGGTCTTGACAGCGAGCTGCACCTCACGATAAACGGCGGCACCGTCAACATCACCTCCGAAAACGACGGCATAAACACGAACGAGGACGGCGTTTCCGTGACGGCGATAAACGGCGGCGTTCTCAACATCAACGCCGGTTTCGGCGCGGAGGGCGACGGCATCGACTCAAACGGCTACATCGTCATAAACGGCGGGACGGTCACGACCGCGGCAAACGAGACCTCGCCGGACGGCGGCATCGACGCCGACGGCCCGATATACCTGAACGGCGGAACGCTCGCGGCGTTCGGCACGCGGAACGACGCGGTGTCCGCCGACTCCGAGGCTCCGTATCTGGAGCTGAACCTTGCCTCGGCGCTCCCGGCCGGGAGTTCGCTTGAGGTGAGAAACGAAGACGACGAGGTCGTGTGGAGCGCCGTCACCATTAAGCGCTGCGCGTCGGTGACGCTCACGTCGCCCGGCCTCGCGTTCGATGAGACCTACTCTCTCTACGCCGACGGCGCCCTTCAGTGTCAGGCCGTGCCCGGCGAGACTACTTTCCCGGGCGGAGCGGACGGTAACA
This sequence comes from uncultured Clostridia bacterium, assembly GCA_947593925.1. Classification (GTDB taxonomy): domain Bacteria; phylum Bacillota; class Clostridia; order Oscillospirales; family JAAYOS01; genus CANRIN01. The sequence goes on from CANQDU010000012.1 coordinate 24,853, forward strand.
GACCCGCGTCTCCCTTCGGAGGACTCGGCGAGCCGCCGGCACTTCCCTCCGGCGAGCCGGGCGAGATGCCCGAACCGCCCGCGGGAGAGGCGGGAGACAGGCCCGAGCCGCCGGACGGCGGCTTCGGCGGAACGAACGGCGAGCCTCCCGCGCCGCCTTCGGGAGAACCGGGTGAGGCCGCGCCGCCCTCGGGAGAGCCGGGCGAGGCTCCCGAACCGCCCTCTGGTGAGACAGGAGATAGACCCGAGCCGCCCTCTGCGGGCTGAGTTCGCAGCTCGAGACTTTGTGCGGGGCTCGGAGGTTTTGCGGGGTTCGCGGGACTCCGTCGCCGTGGATAAAAGGATAAAGCGGGAGGGGCTTTTCGCCCCTCCCGCTTTGCGCATTTTTATTGTGCTGTGTGCGTAACGCGCCGAATTTCGCACTATTTTATGTCACGCTGTGCCGCAACAGTGTAGGTTTTTCCGCAAAAAGGGAGGGGCGAAAGCCCCTCCCTTTTTGCCGTATTTTTGCTGTTTTGTTTACTTCACGACGTTCTCGCAGAAGCGCATGAGTATCGTCGCGATCTGTGCGCGGATCGCTCCGCCGTTCGGCGCGAGCGTCGTCGCGGTCGTGCCGTTGATGAGCTCGGTTCCGACAGCCCAGCTCATCGGGGCGGTCGCGTAGCTCCGGACGCTCGCCGCGTCGGTGTAGCCGGTGAGCGCAGCGGTGGTCGTGACGTCGTACTTCTTGTACGAGGCGTAGCGATACAGGATGGTCGCCGCTTCCTCACGGGTGAGGTCGCGGTCGGGGCAGAACGTGTCGTCGCCGTAGCCGCCGACGATCTCGTTTGCCGCCGCCCAGTTGATAGCGTCGCTGTACCACAGACCGGAAGCAACGTCGCTGAACGGGATGTTCTTCGTGACAGCGGGCTCGCCGTCGAGACGGTAGAGGATAGTCACGAGCATTGCGCGGGTGGTCGAGTCGTTCGGCGCGAATGTCGTATCGTCCACGCCGTCCATCAGACCCTTCTCGACGACGTAGTCTACCGCGTCATAGTACCACGCGGTCTCTTCGATGTCGGTGAACTGCTCGCTCGGGCAGACGGGCGGTTCGACTTCCTGCTCTTTTTCCTTGAACGCCGCCGTGACGGTCGCGCCGCCGGCGGGCATCGCAAATGTGTAGGTGCCGTCCGCGCCGGCTGTGACTTCAACGGCCGTGCCGGTGCCGACCTGCGTGACCTTCAGAGTGTCGAGGACGTATCCCTCGCTCGGCGTGACGGTGACGGTTACCGTCATGCCGGCGGCCGCGCTCGTGGGCGAGACCGAGACGGTGCCGTTCGGATTTGCGGGGACGGCGACGGGGTAGTACGGGTTGACATTCTCCTGCACGGGCTCCGGCTCCTTCTCGGGGGCGTTGTTGCCGTTGGTGGAGCTGATGGCGTAGGTGGAGAATTTGTTTGCGTAGATGTAGATAAGGTTGTGCTCAAGGTCGGCCCGGAAGGTGCCGTCCTCCGGCTCGGAGGGCTCCGACCAGAGCCTTTCGAGCTTCTCTACCGCGCTGTCGTGGTAACGGTGGACGGCGACGTTTGTCCTGCCGCCCATGGAGTACGGGATGACGATGGTGAGGACGTGTTTGGTTTCTCCAATATTTTCTGTTTTTGTGGAAGTGGTCGCACCGGCGGTTGTTGTAACCTCTTTCTTCACGTCAATTTCGAAGTACCGGAGATCTATTTCTTCCTTTTCAGCTTCGGTAAATCCCCCTCGAACCTCATCATTGATAAAGCCTGCTTCCACGTCGGGTTTGAAAATCATGTCCTTACATGTGATGCTCATTGTGACAGAGACGGATACATTATCCTCCGCCTGCTCGACAGCTTCCGCCTGCAATCCGTCTACCACTATGTCCGGAGCGGAGCTGCCGCTCACAGTAAGCGCAGAGCTTACGTCGCTCTGAGGTACCACCAGATCCTGATCCTGCAAAGCGGCGTCGGATACCGTCACAAGGATAGTTACTGTTTTGCCATCGACAGTCGCAACCACATTGTAGACACCGGGATTCACATTGGAGAAGGTATACGCGCCGCTTGTATCGGTGACGGACTCACCCACTTGGTTTTTGCCTTGCTTGAGCGCTACGGTCGCGCCGACGACGGGCTCCTCCGCCTCCGTGGTGACTTTGCCGGAAATGCCGCAGAGAGTCACCGTGCGGGTTGCCTTGCACGTCTTGCAGGTGTCAACGCGCGTACCGTCTGCGGCCACCTCTCCCTTTTCCCACTCGTGGTCGGCGCGGCTGAACTCCGCGCCGCAGACCGAGCACGTCTTGTAATGCTGGTCGGTTGCTTCATCAACCTTCCATTCATCCGGGTCGGCGGTGTGTTCCGCCGCTTCATATTTATCCACGCCGCAGGCGCCGGCGCCAAGACAGACGTGCCAATGCTTCTTGTCGTTATATGTCCAGCCCTTGTCCCACTGGTGGACGTGCTCCCCAAACCAGAGTTCGCCGCCCTCCCGGTACTCCGTCACGAGACCTGCGGTCCTGGGCACAAAGGAGTCGGCGTCAGTGCTGACCGCGCCTTCGGCGAATTGGTGTACCGAGGTGTCGGGGGTACGCACTGTATAGGGCTGCCCGTGCGGCGCGCCGGTAAAGTCTTTCAGGTTAATAAGCGTGTCCTCGCCCAGGTAGATACTGGCGGTATCTTTCGCCTCCCCGCCGATAATGACAGGGGAACCGGAGAGTGTAAACGCCCCGCTTGCTTGGACAGCGTCACGGTTTGAGGTGATAGTTCCGCCGGAAATCACTATTGTGCCTCTTCCGCTCACACCATTCTGATTCGTTGCGCTCACCGTTCCGCCACGCATCTCAAATGTTCCGCCGCCACCAACGTACACATTCTGGTCGCCACCACCGCTCCCGTCTTTGCTGCTCAACGTCCCGCTGAGCAGATGGAGAGTGCCGCCGCTCTTGATATAAGCCGCGGAGGAAGAGGTGCGGGTGATAGCTCCGTCATCCCCACAGTCGCAGATAGTCAAATCGCACTCACTCTCTGCGTAAACCTTGCCGTCCAAGATGTGCCCGTTCAGGCACAGCACGGACGTACCGGCGAAATACAGAGCAAAACCGCCCGCCGTAGTAGCGCCTGACAGAGTCATATCTTCCGCCAGGTAATAGTGCCCTTCGGGGAACCTGTTGTTATTTACGAGAGTCTCCCCGGCCTTGAGTACATCTTTTTCGCCCTCGCCTTGGCTCTCCAACGTCAGCGGGATCCACTCCGCATCGGGGTCGTCCGCGTGGGTGTGGACTTCCGAATCGGCGGCTGCGGCCCGCGGGAGGGCATCGGGGACGAAAACGGTCACCAAACACACCGCCAAAAGGGCTGCAAGAGCCCGTTTCCAAAACACTTTTTTCATGGGTCTTCCTCCTCAAAAACAGTGTCCTCCCGGAAAAATCCGGGAGACGGCGTTCCCGTTGACCGGCGGGAGCGTGCCGGTAGACATTGACCTGCATAATAGTCTACGTTTTGGCAAAACGATTTGTTTATCGTTTCGCCTAATTATATCACTATTAAATTGAAAATACCATGCCCTTTTTCATAAAAATTTTCGGGGATTTTCAGGCCGTTCCGACCTTCTTATGTTTTGCGAAAAAGTAGAGGTTTTCGCAAATTTTCCCGTCCGAAAGATTCCCAAAACCCGCCTGTCGGTGACAGGCGGGTTTTTGCGCCGGAAGAAAATTCTCGGCGGGCGGCGCGGCGCCGGACAGGAGAAACACCCCCCGCTCCCGCATTTTCTCATTTTTTCGCGCTTGGAATAGACAAGCGCGAAATAAAGTGATATACTTAACTCAAACAAACGGCGCGGCGCATGCGCGCGGAGGAGGGAGCGGTACGCGATGAAAAACCGGGTGAACATCACCATATGTGATATGAACTTCACGCTTCTCAGCGATGAGAGCGAGGAGTATATGCAGCATGTCGCGGAGCTTGTGGACGGGAGGATACGCGCCGTCAAGGACGGCAGCGGTCTCTCCGCGCTCGCGGCCGCCATACTCGCCGCGATGAACCTCGCGGACGAGGGAATAAAGCTCGAAAAGACCATGGACGAACAGCGCGAGCAGATGCGCGAATACTTTGACGAGATAAGCGCCCTCAAGGACGAGTGCGCCGACCTCCGCCACGAGCTCGCGCGCCTCGCGCCGGAGCGCGACGTTCCGCCCGCGTGGGAGGAGCGCCAGTCCAAGCTCGATCTCGGAGAGGACGACTAGCCGTTTCGGAGGATACTGATGGAACTTCTCGCACCGGCGGGCTCGCCGGAGGGGCTCCGCGCCGCCGTTATGAACGGCGCGGACGCCGTATATTTCGCGCTTAAAGACTTCGGGGCGCGCCGCAGCGCCAAAAACTTCACCGCAGCGGAGGCACGCGAGGCGGTGGAGTTTTGCCATCTGCGCGGGGTGAAGGCGTATGTGACGATGAACACCCTCGTCTTCGACCGCGAGCTTGACGACTTCTACGCTCAGGCGCGGGAGCTGAACTCCGCCGGCGTGGACGCGGTGCTCGTGCAGGACCTCGGCGCGCTGAAAATGCTCCACGAGTGCTTTCCCGACATGGAGCTGCACGCCTCCACGCAGATGAGCATAACGAACGCGGAGGGCGCGAAGCTCGCCGCGTCGCTCGGATGCACGCGCGCCGTCGCGGCGCGGGAGCTCAGCCGGGACGAGCTCCGCCGCCTCACGGCGGAGAGCCCCATCGAGACCGAGGTTTTCATACACGGCGCGTACTGCTTCTGCTACTCGGGGCAGTGCTGCTTCTCCGCCGTGATAGGCGGCCGAAGCGGCAACCGGGGCTGCTGCGCCCAGCCCTGCCGCCTCGCATACGGCTTCGGCGACCGCGCGGACGAGTACCCGCTGTCGCTGAAGGACATGAGCCTCGCTGGGCACCTCGCGGAGCTCCGGGAGATGGGCGTGAAGTCGCTGAAGATCGAGGGACGGCTCAAGCGCCCCGAATACGCCGCCATCACCACCCGCATATACGCAAACGCCCTGAAGGAGGGCAGAGAGCCCACGCGCGAGGAGCTTGAGACGCTCGCCGCCGTTTTCTCGCGGGACGGCTTCACCGACGGCTACTTCATAGGAAAGAAGAACTCTCCCGCGATGCTCGGCAGGCGTTCGGAGGAGAAAAAGACGAACGACCGGATTTTCGCGGAGGCTCGGCGGAGCTACGCCGAGGGCGCGCGCGAGCCGCAGAGGGTCGGGGTGAAATTCGCGATGCTCGTGCGGGAGAACTCGCCCTCGCTCCTCGCCGTCGAGGACGAGGACGGGCACGGCCTCTACATCGAGGGCGCCCGGGCGGAGCGCGCGCGGAACCGCGCCCTCTCCCCCGCCGAGGTAACGACACAGCTCTACAAGACCGGCGGCACGCCCTACCGCTGCGACTTCGCGCGCGCGAAGATCGCGCCGGGGCTCACGATGCCGCTTTCCGAGATAAACGCCATGCGCCGCACGGTGCTCGAAAAGCTCTCCGAAAAGCGGCTCGAGATACCGGCGCGGCGCGTGTTCGAGCAGCCGCGCGTTCCGGTGCGGCGGCGCGAGACGGCGTTCCCCGCCGTCTCGGTGGACGCGCACAGCATACTCCAGGTGAGCGACAGGATGCTCTCGGACCCGCCCGAGTGGATATACATGCCGCTCGAAATGCTCGTCCGCGAGCCGGAGCGCACGAAGGAATTTCTCTCCGCCGCGAAGGTCGCGGCGAAGCTCCCGAGGGTGGCGCATCCGAGCGAGATGGACGAGATATCCGACATGCTCGGACGAGTCTCCGAGCTCGGGGTGCGGACGGTGCTCGCGGGAAACATCGGGTATATCGACTTTGCGCGGAGCCGGGGCTTCGAGGTGCGCGGGGACTACGGACTGAACATAACAAACTCTCTCTCGCTCGAGACGCTCGCGGCGCTCGGTCTCTCGTCCGTCACGGCGAGCTTCGAGCTGACGGCGGCGCAGATACGCGGGCTTTCGAGCCCGCTCCCGCTCGAGATCATAGCCTACGGACGTCTGCCGCTGATGATAACCGAACGGCGGCTCGGCGTCAACGGTTCCTCCGCAAAGACGCTCGTGGACAGGACCGGCGCGCGGTTCCCGTTCGAGCGCGTCGAGGGCGGACGGAGCGAGATATTCAACTCGCAGAAGCTGTGGCTTGCGGACAAGCTCGGGGAGCTTGCGCCGCTCGGCCTCGAAACGATACGGCTGATGTTTACCACCGAGAACCCGCGCGAGGCGGAAAACGTGCTCTCGGCGTATCGCGGGAGCGGGACCGCGCCCGCGCAGTTCACACGCGGACTATATTTCAGGGGAGTGGAGTAAAATGACGTTGAAGCTCCGTTACAAGGTAATACCTACCGAGGGAGGATATACGACGCCCGCGCCGGAGCGCGGCTCGAAGGGCGCGGCGGGGCTCGACCTCCACGCCTCGCTCGACGCGGCGGTGACGCTCCTGCCGGGCGAGAGGGCGCTCGTTCCCTGCGGCCTCGCGGTCGAGATACCGCGCGGGTATGTCGGGCTGATATTCGGCAGGAGCGGCCTCGGCATGAAGTACGGGGTGACGCTCGCGAACGCCGTCGGCGTCATAGACGAGGACTATCGCGGCGAGCTGAAGGCCGCCGTCATCAACCACGGCGCGGAGGCGTACACGATAGAGCCGGGAGACAGGATATGCCAGCTTGTGCTCGTCCCCTACTCTGCGGCGGAGCTCACGGAAGCCGAGACGCTGGAGGATACCGAGCGCGGCGCGGGCGGCTACGGCTCCACCGGTAAGTGACAGATGCCGGGGCTTTGCCGCCGGTGCGGCAAAGCCAATGATGTAAACAGCTTAAAATGAGGGTAAAATGGAAAACGAGAGGATAATACTCGCGTCCTCGTCGCCGAGGCGGCGCGAGCTGCTCGCGGCGGTGGGATGCGACTTTGAGGTGATGGTCTCCCATGCGGACGAGACCGTTCCCGAGGGGACGCCGCCGGAGGAGGCGGTCGTCCTGCTCGCGCGGCGCAAGTGCGCGTCGGCGGCGGCGCTCGCGCCGGAGCGCGTGGTGCTCGCGGCGGATACGCTCGTCGCGATAGACGGTGTGGCCTTGGGAAAGCCGTCCTCCCCGGAGGACGCCGCCGCGATGCTGCGGCGGCTCAGCGGCAGGGAGCACTCGGTATTTACCGGCGTCGCGGTGCGGCGCGGGGAGCGCGAGGTCTATTCGCGCAAGGAGACGAGGGTTCGGTTCCGCCGCCTCACAGAAGGCGAGATAGAGCGCTACGTCGCAAGCGGCGAGCCGATGGACAAGGCGGGAGCCTACGGCATACAGCTCCGGGGCGCTCTGCTCGTCGAGGGGATATGCGGCGACTACCCGAACGTCGTGGGTCTGCCGCTCGTGCTTTCGGCGCGGCTGCTCGCGGAGTTCGGCGTGACATTGTTGTAGAGAGTATGGCGGCGGGGCGCGGCTCCGCCGGGAAAATTTCGAAGGGAGGGACGGACGGCGTGAAGCGTTTCCTGCGGAGCAAGACCGTAATAGCGTGCGCGGCGGTGCTTGCGGTGATACTTGTCATGGCGATAATATCGTTTGCGGCGCAGGGTTCGTCCTCGCCCGTGAGCAACTTCTTCGGGATAGTGACAAAACCGTTCCGCGCGGCCGCAAGCTCGATAAGCGGCGCGATAGGGCGGTTCTATTCGCGCATGTACGAGTATGACGAGCTGCTTGAGGAGAACGAGCGCCTGAAAAAGACGATAGCCGCCATGGAGGAGGACATCCGTATCGGCGAACAGCTTATCGCCGAGAACGAGCGGCTGAGGGAGCTCTCCGGGCTCACCGAGTCCCGCCGCGACCTAACGCTCTGCATGGCAAACGTCGTCAGCCGCAGCAGCTCCAACTGGGAGTCGGCTTTCACCATATCGAAGGGGCGCTCCGGCGGCATAGAGAAGTTCGACTGCGTGATAAACGAGGAGGGCTTCCTCGTGGGACAGGTGAGCGAGGTGGGCGAGAACTGGGCCGTCGTCTCGACGCTTATCGACACGACGACCGAGCTCGGCGCCGTCATACAGCGCACGGGCGACACCGCCGCGGCGGAGGGCGACTTCGAGCTGATGCGCGAAGGTCTGCTCCGCCTCGCGTACTTCCCCGAGGACGCGGTCCTGCTGAACGGCGACACGGTGCTCACGAGCGGCGTCGGCGGCGTGTACCCCTCCGGCATAGTGATAGGCAAGATAGTGGACGTTTACGCCTCCGAGGGCAACGTCGGCAGCTACGCCTCGGTGGAGCCGTCGGCGGAGCTGGACGACCTCGTGCAGGTGTTCGTCGTCACCGACTTTGATATAAGCGAATGAGAATGGCGGACGCACGAAGGGCGATAGTGAAGTGGGTGGTCTACGTACTGCTCCTGCTCGCGGTGTTCGTCGTGCAGGAGTACCTGTTCCCCGCGCTTCGGATATTCGGCGTTGCGCCGGTGTTCATGGGGACGCTTGCGGTCTGCGTCGGGATGTGCGAGGGCGCGGCGGCGGGCGCGGTGTTCGGCGCGGTGTGCGGGGCGATGATGTACGCCTCCTCCGGCTCGAGCGAGCTCATAAACATGCTTGTCTACGCCGCGGGCGGCGCGGCGGCGGGGGTGCTATGCGAAAACATCCTGTCGCGCGGGCTTCCCGGCGCTCTGCTTCTCTCGCTTGCGGCAAACGCCGCGGCGACGGTCATATTTTTCGTATTCGTGATGTGGATACCGGGCCGCGCCGATGTCTCCGCGCTCGTAAAGGTCGGCGCGGTCGAAGTTGTATACTCCACGGCGGGGGCGCTCTTTATCTGGCCGGCGGCGCGGGGAATATCGCTTGCCGCAAATCCCGGCGCGGAGGAGTAGCGGCGGTTTTTTTACGCCGGCATAAAGCCGGGTCTATACAACGTATTTTCGCGCGGAGCGCGGGCGATTTTCGGCGGCGGACAGTCGGCCGCCGGGTGGGAGGTGTGAGCGTCAGATGGAAGGCAAGAAGCTGTATTTCCGCCTCACGGCAATAGCGGCGCTCACGGCGGCGCTCGCGCTAGTGATGGTCGTGCGGCTGTACGACATGCAGATAGTCCACGGTCTCAGCTACTCGGAGGAGAGCGAGAAGCGGATAACCCGCACGGTCGAGGTAAAGGCCGCGCGCGGCGAGATGGTAGACCGCTACGGGCGGAAGCTCGTCACGAACCGCATAGCCTACAACGTCGGCTTTGACATGACGCTCCTGCCGGACGGGCGCGAGAATGAGATAATCGCCCGCCTGCTCGAGACGGCGGACGAATTTTCCGTAAGTCACGATACCTTCTTCCCTCTCGAGCGCACGTCCGCCGGGCGGTGGCGCTATACGTCGAGCACCACCGGCAAGAACCGCATGGCGCGGTTCCTCGCGGCGATGGGCTGGACCGACGGAGACGAGCCTGACGCCGAGTGGCAGAGCGTTTTCTCGGCGGACGAGCTCGCGGGAAAGCTCTGCGAGGAGTACGGCGTCGAGCCGGAGTCGGAGCGCGCGCGGGAGGTGCTCGCGCTCCGCTGGGAGCTCGACCTGAGGACGCCGCGGATAGGTCTCAACATCGCGCCGTATGTGTTCGCAAACGACGTGCCGGGCGAGTTCATCGCCTCCGTCGCGGAGCGCGATCTTCCGGGCGTGGAGATACTCACCGACACCGTCCGGCAGTACGAGACCGAGTATGCCGCAAACCTCCTCGGGCGCGTCACGCCGATATACGACACCGACGACTACGACGCCCTGAAGGAGAAGGGCTACGCGCTCGACGACATGATAGGCCGCGACGGAGCCGAGGCCGCCTTCGAGGACATCCTGCGCGGCGTGGACGGCGTGCGGGTCGAGGAACGGAGCGAGTCCGGAAGCGTCACAAACGTCATGTACTCCCGCGAGCCGAAGCCGGGCGACAACGTCATGCTCACGATAGACATCCGCCTCCAGGAGGCGGCGGAGAAGGCGCTCGCAAGCCGCATACAGTCCCTCAAGGAAACCGGCGAGGCGGGCGGCTACTACGGCTCGAAGGACGTCGGCGGCGGCGCGGTCGTCGTCGTGGACGTGAAGAACTTCGACATACTCGCCGCCGCGAACTACCCGACCTTCTCGCTCTCGACCTACTACGAGGATCAGGAGAAGCTCATAAGCGACCCACTGACGCCGATGGTCAACCGCGCATTTGTCGGTCACTACGCGCCGGGCTCCACCTTCAAGATGAGTACCGCCGTGGCGGCGCTCGAGACCGGCGCCATCGAGCCCTCGACACGTATATACGACAAGGGCATCTACACCTACTACGCCCCGAGCTACACCCCTGTGTGCGAGGTGTACCCCGGCTCGCACGGCAACGTCGATGTGATAGGCGCGCTCCGCGTGAGCTGCAACTACTTCTTCTACGAGGCGGGGCGGCTCACCGGCATCGAAAACATGAACCGCTTCGGTCGTGCGCTCGGACTGGGACAGCCCACCGGCGTCGAGCTGCCGGAGTACACGGGTGTGCTCGCGGGACCGGAGGAGCGCGAGGCCGCCGGCGGGACGTGGTACGGCGGCGACACCATACAGGCGGCGATAGGTCAGTCGGACAACAACTTCTCTCCCCTCCAGCTCGCGGTGTACATCGCGTCGCTCGCGAACCCGGACGGCGTGCGCCTCGACGCGCACCTACTGAAGTCCGTTCGGAGCTACGACTATCAGGGCACGGTGAGCGAGCACCGCAGCACCGTCCTCGCGCGGGTGGACATCTCGGAGGAGACGCGCGCGACCGTTCTCGCGGGCATGCGCGCCGTCACGCAGTTCGGCGGCTCCGCGAACGGCACCTTCGGCAATTACCCGATAGCCGTCGGCGCAAAGACCGGCTCGGCGCAGACCGGTCAGGGCTCCGCGACGGGAATATTCGTCGCGTTCGCGCCGTATGAGGATCCGCAGATAGCGGTGGCGGTCGTCGTCGAGCACGCGAACAAGGGCTCGTGGCTCGCGGTCGTCGCGCGGGACGTCATGGATGCGTACTTCCGCACCGACAGCGCCTTCCACACGGCGGAGGCGGAGGGCGGACTTCTGAACTGACGCTTGTGCAAAATCGATAAAATGTCATGAAAAGAGCGGCGCGTATTTGTCTACATAGTTGACAAACCCGCGCCGCTGTGCTATATTGATTTTGCAATGCAATAACTGCGCCGAAGCGCGCACAAAAGGAGGAGTTCAATATGAAAATCGGAATCGGAATCGGAACCTATTCCTTCGGCGGAATGGCGAGCTATCTCGGTCTCGGGCCGACGCTGCTCGAAAAGTTCCAAACCATAGCCTCGCTTGGCTTCAAGACGGTCGAGCTGCTGCCCGCGGACCTCGACAATGACATCGAGGACATCAAGAAGTGGCTCGCGGAGACCGGCCTCGAGGTCACCTCCGTCCATGCGGAGCCCACCGAGGAGATAGTGAAGAAGATGGCCGCCCTCGGCGGCATGGCCGTCATCTGGGCAAGCACCGACTTCTGCAACAAGGCCGAGGCGATAGAGGTCGCGCACATCCTCGATGAGATGGCCGAGATGGCCGCGCCCTACGGCATCAAGGTCGCATACCACAACCACAACAAGGAGTTCTATGTAGACGAGGGCAAGGCTCTGCTCGAGCATGTCATAGAGAACAGCTCGAAGTGCTTCTTCCAGCTCGACTGCGGCTGGGCGATGTACGGCGGCCACTCCCCCGCAAACTTCATCCGCCGCTATCCGGGCCGCTTCGTCTCGATACATATCAAGGAGAACTCGAAGGTCATGGGCCCCGGCCCGCAGCCGCGTTCGCGCCACGCCGTTCAGGAGGACCACGGCAATCCGTTCCAGAACATCATGGAGCTGCCGGTCGAGCAGCGCCAGAAGATGCTTGACGACATGGAGAAGCATATGGCGGAGATGGATGCCCAGCGCGCGCATACCCAGTGCCCGATAGGCGCGCCCGAGTCGAACATCGACTGGGTCGATATCAAGAAGGCTCTCGACGAGACCAGCCCGGACGCGTTCTGGATAGTCGAGCGTGAGGAGTTCTACGGCGACCACGACCAGTGCATCGCGGACGACTGCAAGTGGCTTTCCGAAAAATTCGCCTGAAATTGCGCAGGCGCAATTTCAGGCGAAGCCGCCGGACAGGACAAAGTCCTGCCGGCGGCAGCGCTCCGCTACGCGCCGAGTTTTCCGCCTTCGGCGGAAAATCGACGCACGCTCCGCGAGAGGTATTTTTCCCGACGTACACGCCGTCGGGAAAAATGATTTGACCTCATTTCGCGCCTATCGGCGCGAAACTCTGCGAGGCTGTAGTTGGGACGTCGGCGCGAAGCGCCGGGTCGCGCGGTTAAATTTGGCGCTACGCGCCGAATTTGCGCAGCCGAATCACATTCAAAGTTGGGCTTTGCCCGCGAAGCGGGTAAAGCGCACGAGGGCTGAATATGTTCCGACGAAGAATTGGTGGGCGCCCTCGTGTTTCCGGGCGAGCATTTCAATCAAAGGGGTCCCCAAACGGCGCTCCGCGCCGTTTGGGATTTCAACGCGCCCGGTAGAGGACTGCGTGCGGAAACAATGCGGGCTCCGAACCTTCGGTTCGGAGCCCACTTATTTTGATATATTTGTACAACATTCAGGATATTTTGACAAAAAGTATACTTTTTGTTTACTTCAACAACTCGTCCGGGATGGCGTCGGCCATCATCTTGCCGCCGGCCTTGCTCGGGTGGAGGTTGTCGCCGCTGTTCGCCTCGGGGACGTACCAGCCCGGCTTTGCCGTATCCTCGACCGCCGCGGCGAAGTCTACGTAAGCCCCGGACTCACGAATGTGCGCGTTGGCGGCGAGGCGGATGCTCTCCGCCTCCTCGCAGAAGCTCGAAAGTCCGCCGAACGGGGTTATCGTGCAGAACACCGGCTCCGCACCGGCAGAGCGTATCATCTCCGCGAGCCTGTCCATGCCCTCGATGAGCTCGGGCGCGGTGCAGCGCTCGGAGAGCGGCGGGGCAAGCTTCACCTTGTCGTCCGGCTGGCTTATGTCGTTGCAGCCGAGAGCGGCGAATATGCGCGTAACGCCGGAGAGGATCGACGTATCCGGCTCAAAGCGCGTGAGTCCCGCGCGGCCGAAGAACTGCACCTTCGTACTGCGCGCAAAGTGAGTATCGCGGAGCAGGCGGTTCCCGCCGATGCCAAGGTTGAGGAAGCTCACCTTGCCGGGGGCGAGCGCCGCCGAGCGCTCGGCGGCGAAGTCGGTCCAGAGGCGCATCTGCGTTATCGAGTCGCCGAACACGGCGATGGCGCGGCAGTCGTCCTCGGTGAGGAGATCGACCGCGGCGACGAGGGGTATCGACTCGAAGTCCTGCCCCTCAAACGACGGCTCGGAGTGCAGGTCGCCGTCCCCCACGACCGACTGGAACACGTTCGAGCAGGTGCGCGGCGTCTCGGGCAGGAAGTAGGAGAGGATGACAGTGTCGGTGTACTTCACGTCGACGGCGGCGGGCTCGGAGGTGAGCGTGCCGCCCGCCGGTATCTCGCCCGCGGGGAAAGCGATCTCGACGCTCGCGACGGTCCTGCCGCCGCGCAGGACGTGCGCCGCAAAGCCGCCTATTCCGTAGGGCTTGGGGTTTTCGCAGTTGGAGAGCGTGACGCGGAGCGCCGCGCCATCGAAGCGCGCGGGAAATCCGAAGCGCACGGTGCTGTCCTTCAGCCGCACCTGTCCGAAATCGAAGAAATTCTGGGGCTGTTCGCGCTGTGCGAGTGCGAACGCCGTAGTCCATTTTGACATAGATATGACCACCTTTGCTTATCGACATTTTACCGCCGGAGGAAATCCCTCGCCGCCGGGAGAAAACAAAAGGACGCCCGCGGCGGGGAAGAATTTCCTATATGTGCCATTCGTTACGGATATTATGATAGCACATCGCCGGAAGCATTGCAAGCCCTTGAAAAAACCGACTTTCTGCATAAAAAGGGGTTGCAGGAAAACGGCTTGTTTGTTATAATAACAAAGTGGTAAAATTTCTATTCGAGGTTTCGGTCGGAGGTCGCGAAGGTGGGCAAGGCTGTTTTCGTCGCAAGCGGAAAGGGCGGCGTCGGAAAGACGTCCTTTACGGCGGGAGTCGCGTCCTGCCTTGCGGCGATGCGCTTTCGGACGCTTTGCATCGACGCGGACGTCGGGCTCCGCAACCTCGACATCCCGCTCGGGATGAATGACATCACGGCGCTCGACCTGGGAGACGTCCTCCGCAGGGACGCGGCTCTCGGAGACGCGGCGGCGGAGCACCCGGATATACCCGGTCTCTACCTCCTCGCCGCTCCGCCAAGCATGGACGACGAGGAGCTGAAGCTTCTTCCGGCGCTTATCAGCTACGCCGCCTCAGCATACGATTTCTGCCTGGTGGACGGCCCCGCGGGGCTCGGGTCGATAGTGCAGAGCTGCTCGAAGGTGTCCGGAACCGGGATAATCGTCACCACTCCGGACAGGACAAGCCTGCGGGACGCGGAGGCGGCGGCGCGGCTCTTCGAGCGCGTTGGCGGCCGGCACCTCGAGCTCCGGCTCGCGCTGAACCGCGCGAGGCCGTCGCTCATGGCGTCCGGCGGAGCGCCCAATGCGGATGACGCGATGGACGCGGTCGGCATCCCGCTCATCGGGGTCGTGCCCGAGGACGAGCGGGTGATAGCGAGCTCGAACCGCGGCGAAGCTCTCGTGCTCACCGCTTCGGACGGCGCGGCGGCCGCGTATCTGCGTATCGCGAAGCGGCTCGTGGGTGAGAGCGTGCCGATAGCAAAGGAATTCCTGAGATAGCCCGCGCCGTGCGGGAAGCCGCACACGGACACGGTACAAATACATAGGTACATAGGTTGGCGGCAGACCTGACCCGAAAAAGGGATACGGTTCCGGCGCGACCCGATAAACATAAAACGAGAGGGGAACAGAACAGATGAATATCGCGCTTATCGCACATGACGAGAAGAAGGAGCTTATGGTGCAGTTCTGCATCGCCTACTGCGGGATACTTTCCAAGCACTCGCTCTGCGCCACCGGCACTACCGGAAAGCTCGTGAGCGAGGCGACCGGCCTTCAGGTGCAGAGGTTCCTCACCGGCCGTCAGGGCGGCGATCAGCAGATCGGCGCGCGGATAACCTACAACGAGATAGATATGGTCATCTTCCTCCGCGATCCGCTCGACCCGATGAGCGACACGGATATTCAGGGGCTTCTTCGCCTCTGCGACCTTAACACGATACCGATGGCGACGAACGTCGCCACGGCGGAAATGCTCATACTCGGCCTCGAGAGGGGCGACCTCGACTGGCGCAACATCACCGTCGGCAGATAGGCCGGCGTTTCGGAGGGGTCACATGTCGGGAATACCGGAAAATGTGCGGATGGTCGTGGACACGGATCACATCCGAATGAAACGTCCGGACTTTATCCGCGCGGAGCGAAGTGACCTCGACGCAGTCATCGCACTCTACCGCGAGGCGCGGAATGCCGCGCCTCGGGAGCTTGCGGAGGCTCTGCCGATGTATGACCGCGTTGAGCGGGACGTCGAGGAGGGTCTCTTGTGGTACACCCGCCGCGACGGAGCGCTGACGGCGGCCTGCGCCGTGACGCCGGAGCCGGTATTCGGCCTCGAGTGGGAGGTCGAGGAGCGCGACGAGCATCTCGGGCGCTTCCCCGGCGAGAACTGGTTCCGCCCGGGACAGAACTGCGTCAGCGCGCTGAGGCAGGCCGCAAAGCCCGGTCCGGGCAGAGAATGGCGGGTGGGCGAGATAACGCTTCTCTCGGCGATGCTCGCGCGGAGCTGCGGCATTTACGAGCTCAGGACAAGAAATATCTGCGACGATATGCCGACAAGCCGTGTGTTCAGCACCTACGGATGCCGGCTTGTCGGCGCGTGCAGAGATCCGGACGGCCTGCGCTGGTACGGCTACTGCCGGTACTGCGGCGGCCCGCGCGAGGACGACTTTTCGCACGTCTACCGTCCCCTGCGGGAGGAGTACAACGGAGACGGACGCCGCCGCTTCGACTACGCCCGGAGCGCGGAGGAGCTCGAACACCGCCGCGCGGAGGAGCACAGGAAAGACGATCTTATGGAGGATATGTGATGGGTGAGATAATGACGCCGCGTATTCTCAGCGGCTTTATAGAGCTGCTGCCGGGGGCGCAGCTCCGTTTTGACGAGATGCGGAGGATAGCCGAGGAGGTGTACGAATCCTTCGGCTTCGTGCCGCTCGACACGCCCGCTATAGAACTCAGCGAGATACTTCTCGCGAAGGGCGGCGGCGAGACCGACAAGCAGATGTACCGCTTCACGAAGGGCGAAAACGACCTCGCGCTCCGCTTCGACCTCACCGTGCCGCTCGCGCGGTACGTCGCGCAGCATGCGGGGGAGCTCTCCTTCCCCTTCAAGCGCTATCACATCGGGAAGGTCTACCGCGGCGAGCGGCCGCAGAGGGGACGCTTCCGCGAGTTCTATCAGGCGGATATCGACGTTGTGGGCGACGGCTCGCTCGACATTATGAACGACGCCGAGATGCCCGCGATAATATACAAGGTCTTCACCCGCTGGGGAATTACCCGCTTCCGCATACGCATAAACAACCGCAAGCTGCTCGGCGGGTTCTACGAGAGCCTCGGCCTCGGCAGTCTCTCGGCGGAGATAATGAGGACGGCGGACAAGCTCGAAAAGATAGGCGAGGAGAAGGTTCGCGCCATCTTCACGGACGACCTCGGCATTCCCGCCGACAAGGCGGACGGGATACTGTCGTTTATGGCGCACTCCGGCACGGGTGGTGAGACGCTTGAGTTTCTCGAGACCCTGCGCGGTTCGAACGAGCTTTACGACGAAGGTCTCGACGAGCTCCGCCGGGTCGTCGAGGGAGTCCGCGCGTTCGGCGTACCGGATGACAACTTCGCCGTCGACCTCACCATTTCGCGCGGCCTCGACTACTACACCGGCACGGTGTATGAGACGACGCTGCTCGACTACCCGGAGATAGGCTCGCCCTGCTCCGGCGGACGTTACGACAACCTCGCCTCAAACTACACCGAGCGCCGCCTGCCCGGCGTGGGCATTTCAATAGGTCTCTCGCGGCTCTACTGGGCGCTCTGCGACATGGGGCTTGTCGATACCGAGACCCGGCGCTCGACGGCGGACGTTCTCGTGATACCGATGACCTCCGACCGCGCCGGGGCGATAGCGGCGGCGGAGGCGTTCCGCCGCGTCGGCGTGAAGGCTCAGGTGTACTTCGAGGAGAAGAAGTTCAAGGGCAAGATGAACTACGCAAATCGGCTCGGCGTGCCTTTCATCGCAATCATCGGCGAGGACGAGCTCGCCGCGGGCGAGGTTTCCCTGAAGGATATGCGCTCGGGCGAGCAGCAGCGGCTCCGTCCGGAGGAAGCGGCAAAACTCGCGGCGGATATTCTGTCCGCGGAGAAGAAACGCCCGATAGTGGCGGAAAAATGACGGAATTTCCGGCGGAAAGGCACTTCGCCGCCCCGCCGGCCGAAATATATTGGAGGCGTTAAGACCATGGTACAGTCCAGAACACACAACTGCGGCGAGCTCCGCATGGAGAACGTGGGCGAGACCGTCCGTATTTGCGGGTGGCTCGAAAATCTTCGCGAGGTGGGCTCGGAGCTTGCATTCGCGGTGCTTCGCGACTTCTACGGCACGACCCAGGTCGTGCTCGAGACCCCGGAGCTCATAGCCGAGTTCAAAGCGCTCAACAAGGAGTCCACCGTCGCGGTGGACGGCGCGGTGCGCGAGCGCGCGAGCAAGAACCCCAAGCAGCCGACGGGCGACATTGAGGTCGTCCCGACGAGGATGGAGGTCCTCGGCCGCTGCCGCTACAACGAGCTTCCCTTCCAGATAAACCGCTCGAAGGAGGCGGACGAGACCGCGCGTCTCAGGTACCGCTTCCTCGACCTTCGGAACCCCGACGTCAAGAAGAACATCGTGCTCCGCTGTCAGGTCGTCGCGGCGCTCCGCGCGGCGATGACCGAGCAGGGATTTCTCGAGATAACGACGCCGATACTCACCGCGTCGAGCCCCGAGGGTGCGCGCGACTACCTTGTTCCGAGCCGTAACCACCCCGGCAAGTTCTACGCGCTTCCGCAGGCGCCGCAGCAGTTCAAGCAGCTCCTTATGGCTTCCGGCTTTGACCGCTACTTCCAGATAGCGCCCTGCTTCCGCGATGAGGACGCGCGCGCCGACCGCTCCCCCGGCGAGTTCTACCAGCTCGATATGGAGATGGCCTTCGCTTCTCAGGAGGACGTGTTCGGCGTGCTCGAAGCGGTCCTTCCCCCGATATTCACGAAGTTCGGAAAGTACCCCGCGTCCGCGCCGTTCAAGAGGATACCCTACCTCGAGGCGCTCGAGAAGTACGGCTCGGACAAGCCCGACCTCCGCATACACCTCGAGCTCACAAACGCGACGGAGGCGCTCGGCGGCTGCGGCTTCGGACCGTTCGAGGGCGCGAGCATCTACGCCGTCGTCGCGCCGGGATTTAACCACCCGCGCAAGTTCATAGACAAGCTCATTAGCGACGTGGAGGTGCAGACCGCCGAGAAGACCTACTGGTTCCGCCTCGACGAGAACGGCGAGCCGGTCGGCGGCATAGCGAAGTTCGTCGCGCCGATAAAGGACGCCGTCACGGCGGCGCTCGGTCTGAAGCCGGGCGACTTTGTGGGTATAGCCGCGTCCCCCGCGCGCCTCACGGCGCAGAAGACCGCCGGCGCGCTGCTGAAGCTCCTCGGCAGCGCCTGCGACGAGTACATCGACCGCGAACGCTACGAGTTCTGCTGGATAGTGGACTTCCCGATGTACGAGATAGGCGAGGAGTCCGGCGAGCTGGAGTTCTGCCACAACCCGTTCTCGATGCCGCAGGGCGGCCTCGAGGTACTGAAGAAGGCCGAGGCGGGCGAGATAGCCCCGCTCTCGATACTCGCGTACCAGTACGATCTCGTCTGCAACGGCGTTGAGCTTTCGAGCGGCGCGGTGAGAAACCACGAGCCCGAGATAATGATAGAGGCGTTCAAATTTGTCCGGCTCGACGAGGACGCCGTCAAGAGCAAGTTCCCCGCGATGTACAACGCGTTCTGCTACGGCGCGCCGCCTCATGCGGGCATAGCCCCCGGCGTAGACCGCATGGTGATGCTGATGGCGGGCGAGGAGTCGATACGCGAGGTCATACCCTTCCCGATGAACAAGAACGCGCAGGACCTGATGATGAGCGCTCCGAGCGAAGTGACGCAGAAGCAGCTCGACGAGCTGCACATCGCCATCACCGCCGTCGAGGAGGAGTAAAGCCGTCCGCATCCGCAGGACGTTACGGAGGAGGTAAAGCCATGAGTGATATGCTTGTCAACCTTTACGACGCCGAGCTCGAGCCCGACCTTGCGCGGCGCTCGCTCGAGGGAGTGCGGTTCCTTCGCCCGATAGCGCCGAGCAAGGGCAAGGTGCTGGAGTTCATCCGCGAGAACTTCTCGGAGGGATGGGCGCACGAGTGCGAGGCGGCGTTTTCCGAGTCGCCCGCGCGATGCTGGATAGCGGTCGCGGAGGGCGAGGTCGTCGGCTTTGCGTGCTATGACGCGACGGCGCGCGGCTACTTCGGCCCGACGGGCGTCCGGGAGGATATGCGCAAGCGCGGCATCGGCGCGGCGCTCCTGCGGCTCTGCCTCCGCTCGATGCGGGACATGGGCTACGGCTACGCCATAATCGGCTGGGCGGCGGAGGACGCGAAGCCGTTCTACGTCCGCGCGGTCGGCGCGAAGGAGATAGAGGGCTGGACGCAGGAGAAAAGCGTCTACTCGAAGATATTCTGAGCCCGCGCGATCCGCAAAAGTAAGAAAAACAGGCCGGCACGAGCTGCCGGCCTGTACGCTATTCGGCGGGAACCGCCCGCCGCACGGAAAAGAGGAGAAGACTTATGTTTCGTAAGATGAGAAGAAGCGCGCAGGAGCTCGGCCGCGAGGTCTGCGAGGAAGTGCTTTCGCGCGGGACGAGCGGCGTGCTCGCCGTCCTCGGCGACGAGGGGTATCCATACGCCGTTCCGCTGAGCTACGTATTCACGGACGGGAAGCTGTACTTCCACTGCGCAAAGCAGGGGCACAAAACGGACGCGATCCGCGCGTACGACAAGGTGTCCTTCTGCGTCGTGGACAGGGACGACGTGGTGTCGGAGGAGTACACGACCTACTTCCGCAGCGTGATAGTCTTCGGGCGCGCCCGCGTGCTCGAGGACGCGGCGGAGATCCGCGCGGCGCTCGAAAAGCTCGGGCGGAGGTACCACCCGTCGGACACTCCGGAGGGTCTCGCCGGTGCGATAGACCGCGAGCTCGCGGCCGTCGCCGTCATCGAACTCACGCCGGAGCATGTCACCGGCAAGGAGGCGCGGGAGCTCATGAAGCGCCGTAAGGAAGGCCGATAAAGCGGTTCGGGGCGGTGCAAAAGCACCGCCCCGATTTTATCAGTCTACGTTTTCGCTTGCGCGCATGGCAAGTATCGTGCGCTCAAAGAGCGTGTCGAGATCCCAGCCGAGCATCTCCGCGCCGTCGCGTATCACGTCGCGGGAACAGCCGGCGGCAAACTTCTTGTCCTTGAACTTTTTCTTCAGCGACGAGACCTCGAGGTCGCTCACGCTCTTCGAGGGGCGCATCATTGCGGCCGCGCCGATAAGGCCGGTGAGCTCGTCGGTCGCGTACAGCACCTTCTCCATCTCGTGCTCCGGCTTGATATCGACGCACATGCCGTAGCCGTGGCTCGCGGTCGCGCGGACGACGCGCTCGTCTATCCCGAGCCCGCGCATTATTTCCTGACTCTTTACGCAGTGCTCCTCCGGCCAGCGCTCGAAGTCAAGGTCGTGCAGTATGCCGACCGTCTGCCAGAAGTCCGCCTCGTCTCCGTACCCGAGCTCGACCGCGAACCACCGCATCACGTCGCCCACTATCCGCGCGTGCTTTCTGTGAAATTCACCCTCGTTGTATTCCTCGACAAGGCGCAGAGCCTCCTCGGGAGTCGGTACCATAAATATCACCTCAAATTCCGGATTTGCGCCGCAGAGCGCATACATATTCCAAACTACTGAATTATATAACGCAAAGGCGAATGTGTCAAGACCGCTGCTTTGCGGGCGGAGCCCCGCGTCCCTAAGTGAGGCAGAGCCTCACCGGTACTTTGCGGGGGCTGCGCCCCCGCGCCCCCTATGTGGGGCTTTGCAGCCCCACACTGTTTCGTAAAGAAAATGTTGGGCATTGTCCGCGAAGCGGACAATGCTGGTGCGTGCTGTAGAATGTATCTATGCGGAAAAGGTTCGAGCACGCACTCGTTACATTTTTGCTTGTGCAAAAAGTAACCAAAAAGCACACAAAGGGGAGAAAACCAACGGTTTTCTCCCCTTTGTACCCCTCTTTCCTTAATCGGAAGGTTTCTGCCACGCAGGACACCCGTGCGTAGCTTAGTACAAGCGTCTACGCTTATACTTTCGACTAGAACCGAAAGCTCCGTTTTCTCGGGAAAGCCTCTGCATTACGCTTATAGTGTGAGCGTAGGATCGGACTTTTATTTCTACTACGCAGGAACTGTTCGATGTCGTCAAATTGAGTGGGAAAGTTTGATGGTCACCCCAGAAACTCACCCAGTCGGATGATGGATTTGTTGGATACAGGGTGTGCCCTGTTATGTGGATTGCGGTTGTGTGTCTGTATTGGGAGAGGGATTTTTAAGGGAGAGGGCTTTGCCCTCTCCCTTAAGCGCGCTTTTTGGATACTTTTTGCGCGAGCAAAAAGTATCGCAGGGGTGCGGGGCGGCACAGCCCCGCCGGGGGTGCGGGGGCAGCGCCCCCGCAAGGTGTCGGTAGAGCTCTGCTCTACCAAGGACGCGGGGTTTCGCCCCGCGAATGCTCGCGGGGCTTCCCCGCTAGAGTGTGCGGGGCGGCACAGCCCCGCAATGGTGTCGGAACCGCCAGGTTCCGCATAATCCCTCGAAGTTTTACTTCGTAAAATAAAGAGGTCGCGGGCTCTGCCCGCTGATTTAGCTTTGCCCCGCAAAGTTATATGACTTTGAAGTTCTTCCACTTTCCCGAGCGCTGGCGGTATATGAACAGCACCGCGCGGATCACCCAGTCGCAGCACATCGCGAGCGCGACGCCGATGACCTGCCAGTCAAAGACTATGCAGAAGAGGTAGGAGAGCGCGAACCGTCCGACTATCGTGGAGAATATCGTAACGTACATCGTGTACTTCACGTCGCCCGCGGCGCGGAGCCCGTTGCTGAAGCCGCCGGAGAACGGGAACACAAACGCATTGAACACGTTGTGTATCAGCACGAGAATGAGCACGAGGTGCTGCGTCTCCGGCTTGAGCGCCGAGAGCGCGCACACTATCGGCGTAATGGCAAAGGAGACGGCGTTCCACGCGGTAGATATGAGTATCGTCCATTTGGTGAGCTTCTTGAAGTAGAAGTCGGCGGCGTCGGTATCGCCCGCGCCCATGCAGCGTCCGATGACGGTTATGTACGCCGTGCCCATCGAGTTCGAGGCGGAGGCGGAGAGCGACCAGAGCGTCTGCGCGACGCCGTTCGCGGCTATCTGGCTCGTACCGAAAAGCGCGACGATGCTCGTGAGCGCGACCTTCACAAGCTGGAAGACGCCGTTCTCGGCACTGTTCGGTATGGCGATGCGAAGTATGTTTTTCAGCATGTTAGCATCCCACGCGAATATCGAGCGGAGGCGGTAATGCACCGGCCGCTTCCCCCGGAAGCAGAGCACAGTGACCGTGACGGCGGAGAAGCAGTGCGCTATGAGCGACGGATACGCCACGCCCGCGACGCCCGCGTGCAGCAGAAACACGCCGATGAGGTTGCCGGAGACGTTTATCACGTTTGCGGCAAAGGAGATGTACATCGTCACGTTCGTGCGCCCCATGCTTCGGTAGACCGCCGCGCCCGCGTTGTATATCGCGATCGCCGGGTAGGAGAAGGCGAGGATGCGG
Organism: uncultured Clostridia bacterium; assembly: GCA_947593925.1. Classification (GTDB taxonomy): domain Bacteria; phylum Bacillota; class Clostridia; order Oscillospirales; family JAAYOS01; genus CANRIN01. Next base: position 47,819 of record CANQDU010000012.1, read on the forward strand.
CTGTAGGTCATGCAGGCGTCCATGACGTCCGGCTCGACCTGTCCGAACAGGAGCCCGAATATCGCGCGGCGTCCGAGCAGTACGGCCGCGCCCATCGCCGCCGAAAAGAGTGCGGAGAACATCAGGAGCTGGCTTGCCGAGACGCAGGCGAGGTCGTTCTCTCCCCTTCCGATGTACTGGCTTATCACGACCGCCCCGCCGCCCGCAAGCGCGGTGAAAACGTATATGAATATCGTGTTGAACTGGTTTACGAGCGCGACGCCGGATACCGCCGCCTCCCCGGCGTAGCTTATTATCAGCGTGTCCGCTATACCGACGAGCATAACAAGCAGCTGCTCGAGGAGCAGCGGGATTATCATATTGCGCAGGTCGCGGTTCGTGAACAGCTCGCCCGTATTCGCGGCGGTGCGGATACCCATGACTTCAGCCTCCGTCGGAGCGCGCGGTGCGGAGTCTGTCCGCGCCGCGCGTACATTATAAAAGTGTTTTTTCGGCGGCTCGCCGCAAAATCGCTACGGCAAACGGAAGCGCCGTAAACGCTTTGCTCCTATCGGTTATAACAGCTCCGCCTGTTCGAGGCGGCGGCGTATCGTCCCGCAGACAGTCGCGGCGACCACGATCTTTACTATGTCGAACGGTATGAACGGCGTGACGCAGACGGCTATCGCGTGACCAAGCGCCGAGCCGCTCTGCACGCAGAACCACGCCGTCCCGAAGACGTACAGCACGGCGGTGCCGAGCATCATCCCAAGGATCTGCACCGCCGCCGAGATGACGGCGAGCTTCCCTCCCCTGCCCGCGAAGCGGCGCGCCGCCGCGTCTATGACGGCGCCGCTCACGAGGGCCATCGGCAGGTAGCCCATGAGGTAGCCGCCGGTCGGGCCGAAGAGCCGTCCCGCGCCGCCCATGAAGCCGGTAAAGACCGGCAGCCCCACAAGTCCGAGGAGCAGGTACACGAGCGTCGAAAGCGAGCCGAGACGCCACCCGAGCAGCGTAACCGACATATATATCCCGAGCGTACCGAGCGAGATCGGGACCGGGCCTATCGGCACGGATACCGGGCCGAGCAGGCAGCAGACGGCGGCCATGACAGCGCAGGCGGTGAGCCGCCGCGTTCTGGATGCGTTTTTTGTGAGAGCGGACATTGCAATATCCTCCATTCATCGAATACGGCGGGGCGATTTCGCCCCGCCGTATCATTATAATCTATTCGGAAACTGCTGTCAAAGAAAGACTGCTGTCAAACCTCAGCCGCGGTGACCGATGCCGAGCCGCCGCTTGAGTATCTTCACGAGCTCCACGACCGGGATGAGCGCTATCGAAAGTCCGAACACCGCCGCCCACTCTCCGAGGCTGAGCGCCTGGAGGTGGAATATCGCGTTGAGGCCGGGAACCATGGTGATAAGCACGGTGAGCACCACCGAGAGGACGATTGCTCCCCACGCGAAGCGGTTACCGAAGAAGCCTATCTTGAAGAGGCTTCCCGAGAGACTGCGGACGTTCAGCGAGTGGAACATCTGCGAGAGCGTGAGGGTGCAGAACGCCATCGTCGTCGCGGTCTCGGGGGAGTGCGCGCGCCCGATGAAGTAGGCGATAAGCGTCATCGCCGTGAGGAAGAGGCCCTGATAAGCGACGCTTATGCCGACGCCGCCGGAGAACACTCCCTCGTCCGCACTGCGCGGCGGGGTGTTCATCGAGTCCGGCTCCGCCGGCTCGATGCCGAGCGCGAGCGCGGGGAAGGTGTCGCTGACAAGGTTTATCCAGAGTATCTGGACGGTGTGCAGAAGCGAGAAACCGGAGAGCGTCGCTACAAGCACGCTCAGCACTTCCGCGAGATTGCAGCCGAGCAGGAACTGGACGCACTTACGCATATTCGCATATATCTTGCGTCCCTCTTCGACGGCGACGATTATCGTGGCAAAGTTGTCGTCGGTGAGGACCATGTCCGCTACGTTCTTTGTAACATCGGTGCCGGTTATTCCCATGCCGACGCCGATGTCCGCGCGGGAGAGCGCGGGCGCGTCGTTGACGCCGTCGCCCGTCATGGCGCAGACCTTGCCGCGCGACTGCCAGGCCTCAACTATCCTGACCTTGTGCTCCGGGCTCACGCGCGCGTAGACCGAGTAGCGCTCGACCGTCGCCTTGAACTCCTCGTCGCTTATCCTGTCGAGCTCCGCGCCGGTGAGGGCAAGCTGCCCTTCGCGGAGAATGCCGAGCTCGCGCGCTATCGCGACGGCGGTGGTCTTGTGGTCGCCGGTTATCATTATCGGACGGACGCCGGCGCGGCGGCAGACCTCGACCGCGTCCTTCACCTCGGGACGCGCTGGGTCTATCATGCCGTACATACCGAGGAACACGAGCCCGTACTCTCCGAGCTCGTTCGAGGCGGGCACGTCCTCGCGGAGCTCCATCGCGGCGGCGAGGACGCGCAGAGCCTCCCCCGCCATCTGATCGTTCATGCCGCGTATGAGGGCGCGGGTCTCGTCGTCCATATCCGCGATGCCGTTCTCGGTGAGGATGCGGTCGCAGCGGTCGAGCAGTACGTCCGGCGCGCCCTTAGTGTACTGGATGAACTGCCCGTGCGTCGCGTGGAACGTGGTCATCAGCTTGCGCTCCGAGTCGAACGGGTACTCTCCCGAGCGCGGGGCGGCGGCGAGCTTCTTGTCCACGGGGTAACCGAGCTTGTCGGCAAAAGCCACGAGCGCGGTCTCGGTCGGGTCGCCGACAAGGCCCTCGGGGGAACGGTGCGTGTCGTTGCAGAAGGCCATCGCCTCGACAAGGCGCTCTACAACAAGCCCCGCCGATATCCCTTCCGCCTCATGCAGCCCCGCCGCCGTCGCGACCTTCACGACGGTCATGCGGTTCTGGGTGAGCGTTCCGGTCTTGTCCGAGCAGATTATCTGCGTGCATCCGAGCGTCTCGACAGCCGGGAGCTTGCGGATTATCGCGCCACGGTCGGCCATCCGCTCGACGCCGAGCGCCATGACTATCGTGACGACCGCCGGAAGTCCCTCCGGTATCGCCGCCACCGCAAGCGACACCGAGAGCAGGAACGCGTCTATCGCGGAGACGGCGCTTAATACGCCGGAGCGCCAGTCGCGTATAAGCGTCGCCGCCATTATGACGACGCATATCGCGAGGACGAGGACGGTGAGCACCTTCGAGAGCTCGGCGAGCTTCTTCTGTATCGGCGTCTGCTTCTCCTCCGCCGCGAGGAGCGAGCCGGCTATGTGACCCATCTGGGTATTCATGCCGGTCGCGACGACGACGCCCGCTCCGCGTCCGTAGACGACCGAGGTGCCGTTGTACGCCATGTTCACCCTGTCGCCGAGGACGGCGGATGCGTCCACACGCGCCGAGGCGTCCTTCTCCGCGGGGACGCTCTCACCGGTGAGCGCGGCCTCCTCTATCTTCAGCGACGCAGACTCGATGAGCCGCAGGTCGGCCGCGACGCAGTCGCCCGCCTCGAGCTCCACTATGTCGCCCGGGACTATCCGCTCCACCGGGAGCAGGACGGTCGTTCCGTCGCGGCGGACCTTCGCCGTCGAGCTCGTCATGCTCTTGAGAGCGGCTATCGCCGCGTCCGCCTTACCCTCCTGGACGATGCCCATGACGGTGTTCAGCGCGACGACGGCAAAGATTATCAGCATATCCACCCACTCGCCGAAGGCTCCGCTTATTGCGCCCGCGACGATGAGGACGATTATCATCGGGTTCTTCAACTGCTCGATGATGCGCGAGAAGAGGGACTTCTTCTTCCCCTCCTCGAGCCGGTTCTCGCCGTACCGGGCGAGGCGTCCGTCCGCCTCGGAGGTGTCAAGCCCGCGCGGAGAGGACTTCTCCGCCGCAAGCGCCTCTGAGGCGTCCAGAGAATGAAAGTTAGTTGTGGTGTCCATGTACGCAGCTCCTTATACATTATAATATCGGGGATATCCGAACCTCACCGCGCCGCGGGATAGCGGCTCGGTGAGGTGATTGTTACAAAAACCGTAACAGAACGGCGCTCACTCCGCCGCGCCGGCGCGCGGCTCCGAGGCTCCTTTGCACATACGGATTGTGGAAAATATTGTGGAAAAGCGGGATATTCCGCGAAATCCGGCGGCCTGAAGAAAAATTTATGCGGTAATGCTTGACATTATGTGAAATGTGGGGTATTATATTTTTGTAACCGTTTTGTAACTGTTTTGATACTGTTTGTAACTTTTTGAGCTTTGTGTCATAAAACAGAGATAAATCTCTCGTAAACGGGAGAAAATGACGCGGGCTGGCACAAAAGGAGAAAATTATGGTCGAGAGAATTATACATCAGGACGCGGAAAATTTCAATACCGTATCCGCCCCCGATGGAAAAGAAAATAGAGAAATATCGAGAAAGAACCGCGCGGCGGCTCGTCCGCTCCGCGCCGTCGGCATGAAGGCCCGCGCGGCGGCGGCTGTCGTCCGCGAGAAGGCCGTGTCCGTCGGCGGGGCGCTTCGCCGCGCCGCGTTCCGCACCGTCTCCGCCGTTTCCGGCGGCGGCCGGCGTGAGACCCTTCCGCGCACGGCGGGCGTCGCGGTGCTGTTCGCGGCGGTGGCGCTCGTCGTCACCGGCGCGTTCGTCGGCGTCGGCCTCGAGGTGCTCGTGGACGGGGAGCCGGTCGGCTACGTCCGCGACCGCGAGCAGTTCAACGAAGTCATAGAGAGCGTCGAGGCAAAGGCCGGCGCGATACTCGGCAGGCCCTACTTCCTCGATACCGACGTCACCTATCGGCTCGACCTCTTTGCCAAGGATGGCGGCGAACTCGACACCGCGTCGGTCGAACGCGCCCTCTTCGGCGACATCGACGAGATAAGCCAGCTCTACGTCATGACGGTGGACGGCAAGATCATCGGCGCCAACGAGGACGGCGAAGCCCTCGAGAAGATGGCCGCCGACGTGCTCGCCTCCGCCAAAGCGTCCGCGCGGGGCGCGGACAGCGTCGAGCTGCTTGAGAACATCGGCATCACCCTCCAGTATACCGCAAGCGAGAACCGCCGGTCGCTCGACGAGATAAGCGACATCATTCACTCCAACTCGGTCGAGACCATGACCTACACCGTGCAGGAGGGCGACCTGTGGAGCGACATCGCCGCCCGCCACGGCATGAGCGAGGACACGCTCGCCGCGATGAACCCGGACGTTGACCCCGCCGCGATACTCGCGGGCGACGAGATAGTCATTAGCGAGGCTGTCCCGCTGATGAGCGTCCGCAGCACCGAGATAGTGAGCGAGGATGTGACAATAGAGCACGGCACCCAGTACGTCTACTCCTCCTCCTACTGGTCGGGCGACAGCATCGTCACCAAGCGCGGCGTTGACGGACTCAGGCGCGTCACGAGCGAGATAGTGAGCATAGACGGCAAGGTCCGCGAGAAGAATGTCATAAACGAAGAAGTCCTCACCGAGCCGGAGGATGAGGTCATCACCCTCGGCACCCGCAACTTTATCCTCCCGTTCCCCGGCTACAAGATGATCTCGAGCTCCTTTGGCTGGCGCACCCTGCGCGGCAGGCCGAACAATCACACCGGCATCGACTTCGCGGGAGCTTACGGCGGCCGCGTTCAGGCCAGCTACTCCGGCACGGTCGTCTTTGCCGGCTGGAAGGGCAGCTACGGCAAGTGCGTCATCATCGACCACGGCTCCGGCTACCAGACCCTTTACGGACACAACAGCCGCCTCGCCGTCAGCGTCGGCGACTACGTCTCGCAGGGGCAGACGATAGCCTACGTCGGTATGACCGGCAACACGACCGGTCCGCACTGCCACTTTGAGATTCGGATAAACGGCGTTCAGGTCAACCCGGCAAAGTACCTCTGGCGGTAAGACAAAATATCGTTCGGGGCGGTGCAGATGCACCGCCCCGATTTTATTTGCCCGCGCGATTTCCCATGAGGGCTTACCTTCCCTCTGTCCACTCCACGGCGTAGTCGTAATCCACGCCGTGGAGCGCCATGGATATCGCCGCGCCGACGAGCCGCGCCGCGCCCCCGACGAGGCGGTCTATGTCTCTCGGCGTGACGAACATCGAGCCGTAGCGGCTCTCGCGCGGCGCGGAGCCGGTGAGCTGCTCCGCCACCGTCGCGGCGTCCACCACCGTCGGCACGCCGATTGCTATGACCGGCACCCCCAGCGTCTCGCGGTCGAGCGCCGCTCGGCTGTTCCCCACCCCCGAGCCGGGGACTATCCCCGAGGAGGATATCTGCACCGTCGAGCAGAGGCGCGTGACGTCCAGACTCGCGAGCGCGTCCACGGCGAGGATGACGGCGGGCTTCATCCGCTCCGCCGCGCCCGCTATCAGGTCGGCGGACTCGATGCCGGTCGTGCCGAGCACGCCCGGCGTCAGCACTGACACCGGGCGGAGCGAGCGGAACCGCCCGTCTCCCGTGAACTCGACAAGGTGGCGCGTGACCATCGTGCGCTCCGCCGCCAAAGGTCCGAGCGCGTCCGGCGTGACGGCGCGATTGCCGAGACCGACCACCATCGCCGGCGCGAGCCTGTCCTCCGGCAGAAAGCTCTCGAGCTCGTCCGCAAGAGCCTCCGCGAGCGCGGGAAGCGTCTCCGGCAGGAGCGGCCCCGCCTCCACCGTGACGTACCTCCCCACCGGCTTCGATATTGCCTCCGCGCCGCGCCCGTCCAGAACCTCAACCTCGACTATGTGCGTCCCGCCGCGCAGACGCTCCTCCGAGCGAACTCCCTCCAGCTCCCCGGCCTCCGGCGACGTGAGACGCAGGCTTTCGAGCGCCAGATCGGTGCGTATCGGCATAAAAACACCCCTCCCCGACAAGCCTTGAATGACAGCTGATAAAGTTTTTGCACTTTTTCAAAAATTATTGTTGCAATCCCGAAAAATAAATGATATAATATGTTTCCGACCGAGTGCTTCGGTACTTATTGAATGAAAGAACGGAGGTGGACAGGATGCCTAACATCAAGTCCGCGAAAAAGCGTGTTAAGGTGAGCGAGACCAAGAACGAGCAGAACAAGATAGTCAAGTCGATAATGAAGACCTCTATCCGCAAGGTCAAGATAGCGACCGAGGCGGGTGACAAGGCTCTCGCGACCGAGCTGTACAAGCAGGCTGCGGCTTCGATCGACAAGGCGGCGCAGGCCGGCGTCATTCACAAGAATAACGCGGCCAACAAAAAGTCCGGCCTCGTTAAGCGTATCAACGCCATAGCTTAAAATAACCGCAAAACGACGGGACGTTCCTTTTCGGAACGTCCCGTTTTTTGACGAACTTTCACGGTGGATCGCGCCGTTCCGCGCCGGTTCGCGCGGTTGAAGCCCACGGCAGAGCCGCTAACTTCGCGCAGGCAAATCACATTCAAGGTTGGGCTTTGCCCGCGAAGCGGGTAAAGCTCACGAGGGCTAAATATGTGCCGATGAAGCATTGGTAGGAGCCCTTGTGTTTGCCCCGAGCATTTAAATCGGAAGGGTTCCCAAACGGTCTGCTGACCGTTTGGGATCACGCTCCGAGCTTCTTTAGGAGATGCAGCGCCATACCGCCGAGGGCGTTCCCCACGCTCATGACGGCGAGGTAGCCGAGCGTGCGGAGGCTCCACGCGCCCGCGACGGTGAAATAGTACATATTCGCGACGCAGTGCTCAAACCCGCAGAATATGAAGCCCATCACCCCGAGGAACAGCGCGACGTACTTTCCGAGCTCGTGCGGGTTGCGGGCGAAGTTCTCGACCGCTATGTATATCAGCATGTTGCAGAAGAACGAGAGGATGAATATGCTGAAGAGGCCGTCCGAAAGCTTCGCCGCCGCGACGGTCTCGGCGGCGGCGCGGAGCGCCGCTCCGTTCCGCGTACAGAGCTCGAGCGTACCCGTAAGGAACGTGCCCGCGAGGTTCCCGAGCCATATCACGAGAAGCGACGGCAGGAACTTCACTCCCCTGTCCGGGAGATAGCACGCCTTGCCGGTAAAGAGGTCAAAGCCGAAGACGCATATCGTGAAAAGTCCGACGGTGAAGAGCGCCGCGCCGAGTATCCGGCTCTCCGACATGAGGTATACCGTGCCGCCCACGGATATGCACAGCCCCGCGAGCACCGCGCGGAGGAAGGTCTTGAGATATTCTTTCATGTTTTTCACCCTCGATCATCCGTTATGTACTGATGATACCACATATCGCGCGCGGAGTACAGTGCAAAAAATTTTTCCGGAAAATTCAAAATAAGCTATTGCATTTTCGGAGCGCGTGTGGTACACTAAACGTGTGAACAGATATTCACACGTTTTTGATTTGAAAGGAGTGAAGCGTATGCCGAACCGCGATATACCGGACGAGGCGAGCGCCCTCATAGAACAGACCCGCGAGGCGCTTCCCGCGCCGGAGGCGGTCGAGAGAATGGCGGAGTTTTTCAAGCTGCTCGGCGAGCCGACGCGCGTGCGGATACTCGCCGCGCTCGCCGAAGGCGAGCTCTGCGTCAGCGACCTTGCGGCGGCGCTCGGGATGGAGCGGACGGCCGTGAGCCACCAGCTCCGCATACTCCGCGCGGCGCGGCTCGTGCGCGCCCGGCGGGACGGCAAGATGATCTGCTACTCCTTTGACGACGACCATGTGGACGGCATCTTCCGCCTCGCGCGGGAGCACATCGGCCACACCGAGCACGCCTGAGACACGTTCGGACCCCGCGCGCCGGAGCGCGCACCTACATTGGTAATAAGTGAGGCGCAAATATGGCAAGCGTAAATGACGCCGCGTCCGCGGCGGAGAAGGATACTTTTGCTTCAAAGAGTGAACAAATGCTCACGCGAACGCATGAGCATGAACACGAACATCACGGGCATCACCACGACGGCGACGGGTGCGGGCACTGCCATGACGGCGGCTGCTCCTGCGACCACGACCACGAGCACCGTCACGGTCTCGCCGCGCTGTTCAAGGGCCGCTCCTGCTCCTGCTGTGAGGAGGACGGGGACGGCTGCTGCGACGGCGATGAGGACGAGGGTCCCGCGTGGGTGCTGTGGGTGAGGATGGCCGCAGCGGCGGCGCTTGGCGCTGTCGGGACGTTCGTCCCGATGCCGCGGCCCGCGTCGCTCGCGCTCTGCGTGCTCGCGTGGCTTATCGCGTCCTATGATCTCGCGATAGGCATGGCGCGCGACATCAGGAAGGGCGAGATCTTCGGCGAGTGTATGCTGATGGTCGTCGCGAGCGTCGGCGCGCTCGCCATCGGCGAGACGCCGGAGGCGCTCGCCGTCGTGATACTCTACCAGATAGGCGAATGGCTCCAGGATCGCGCGGTCGATCGCTCGCGCTCGAGCATCTCCGCGATGCTCGACCTGCGCCCCGAGACAGCGAACCTCCTAGACGCGCGGGGCGAGATAAAGGTCGTCACACCCGAGCAGGTCGCCGTCGGCGACAGGGTGCTCGTCCGCGCGGGCGAGCGCATCCCGGTGGACGGCAGGGTCGTGAGCGGACGCGCGAGCTTTGACACCTCCTCCCTCACCGGCGAAAGCCTGCCTCTCGCCGCCGCCGAGGGGAGCGAGCTGCTCGCGGGCTTCATATCGACGGACGGCGCCGTGACGGTCGAGGCTCTGCACCTCGCAAGCGAGTCCGCCGCCGCACGTCTCGAGGACCTGCTCCACGAGACCGAGAAGAACCGCGCGCCCACCGAGAGCTTCATACGGAGGTTCGCGAAGATCTACACCCCGGTGGTGATGGGGCTCGCGGTGCTCGTCGCCGTCATCGGCGGCTTTGCCTCGGGAGACGCAAAAGAATGGATAGACCGCGCGCTCACCTTCCTTGTCGCGAGCTGTCCGTGCGCGCTGGTGCTGTCGATACCGCTCGGCTTCTTCGGCGGCATAGGCGGCGCGGCGAAGCGCGGCATAATGGTCAAGGGCGGCGCGGCGCTCGAGACGCTTGCGGACCGCTCGCTTTCGGTAGTCTTTGACAAGACCGGCACCCTCACCGAGGGAAGGTTCGAGGTGCGGGATATCCTCCCCGAGGACGGTGTGACGCGCGAGGAGCTGCTCCGCGCCGCCGCCTCTGCGGAGAGCCGTTCGGCGCACCCGCTCGCGGCGGCGATAGTCGCCGCCGCCGGCGAAGTCCCTCCGGCAAAAGACGTCTCCGAGCTCGCGGGTCTCGGCCTCATCGCCGAGACCGACGGCGGCACGGTCGCCGCCGGCAACGCCGCGCTGATGGAGCGCGCCGGCGTGGACGCGGCGCGGCTCACCGAGACCGGCGCGACCGCCGTCCACGTCGCGCGGGACGGGAAGTACCTCGGCGTGATACTCCTCGGCGACCGTCCGAAGGACGGCGCGGCGGACGCGATAGCGGCGCTTCGCACGCTCGGCGTGAAGGACATCACGATGCTCACCGGCGACGCGGAAGCCGCCGCGCGCGCGGCTGCGGAGCAGCTCGGCATAACGTCGGTGCGCGCGGGTCTCCTGCCGGAGGGCAAGGTCGCGGAGGTGGAAAAGCTCCGCAGTAACGGCGGGAAAGTGCTCTTCGTCGGGGACGGCCTCAACGACGCGCCGGTGCTCGCGGCGGCGGACGTCTCGATAGCCATGGCAAACGGCGGGAACCGCATAAGCGTCGAGGCGGCGGACGCCGTCATCATGAGCGGCTCGCCCGCGCGCGTCACCGACGCGGTCCGCGTCGGACGGCGCACCGTCGGCATCGTGAGAGAGAACACCGCGTTCGCGCTCGCGGCGAAGGCCGTCGTGCTTATTCTCGCGGCGTTCGGCTTCGCGCCGATGTGGGCGGCGGTGTTCGCGGACGTGGGCGTCTGCCTGCTCGCGGTGCTCAACGCCCTCCGAGCATTAAAATGAAGATTTTCGCGGGAAATCGCGCGGGCTTCGCCCGCGACCTATTTCCCGCGAGGCCGTCGGACAGGGCAAAGCCCTGCCGACGGCAACGCTGCGCGAGAGGAGTTTTTCCCGACGTACACGCCGCCGGGAAAAACAAATTGGTGAATTGTCAAGTTAAGTGCAACAGTGATTGAGAGAAGACTTCGAAAGGAGAAAGCCAATTAAGGCATTTGC
>CANQDU010000013.1 GCA_947593925.1 uncultured Clostridia bacterium
GTTGCCTTCGGCAACATCAACCGCGCGAACCGGCGCGGAACGGCGCACAGCGCCGTTTGGGAGCCCTTCCGATTGAATGCCTCGCAGAGTTCGCCGCCGAAAGGCGGAGAATAAAGTTAAATTCGTAAATTTCGGCGGCGTGTACAATGCGCCCGCCGACATATACCGCGTTTCACTCTCTACCGGGCGCATCAGACCTCGGCGCTTCGCACCGACGTCCCAACATTGTGCGAAATTGGTGTCCGCGAGCGCGATTTCCCGCGAAAGGCTCGCGGCGAAAGCCGCGAGCCTTATCGCTCTGTTTCCTCCGAGCTTGCGGAAACGACGGTAAAGGGCTCGCCGTCCACCAGTATCTCGATCTCGGACGTGCCGTAGCCGTTTGCCGAAAGCGTTTGCGCGAGGGCGGCGAGCATCAGCCGTCCCGCGTCTCCCGCGCTGTTTATGCTGTCGTCAAAGCCGTCCGCAAAGTTTATTATACAGCGCGTCGAATTGCTGCGTATCCTCTCCACACGTGTCTCGGTCGGGAGCGCCGAGTCAAAGCCCGCGCCGTCCAGCCCGCCCATCAGGTACTCTACAAGCAGGCGGTCGAGGCCGTAGGCCCCGCTCACGTCGAGCATGGCGCGCACCGGCTCCACGTGTGTCCCGTCGTTTGAGGGGAGGTAGACGGTAAACTCCGCGTAGCCGGAGTCGCCGTACTCCCCACGGCACTCCCCGAGCGCGGCTCCGCCGTACAGTGCCACGCCCTCCTCGGCAAACAGCACCGTCTTCACGGACGAGCTCGCCGCGAGCGAGTTCGCTATCGCCGCGAGCGCGAACATCTCGTCCGAGCGGCTGCCCTCGGTTATCTCGTCAAAGTCGCCGGAGAAGTCGAGCAGGCAGACGCTGTCGGCGCTGTCCACCTCAAGAAGCTCGAGCGTATCCGGCAGGACCGGCTGCAGTCCGTCCTGCGTCGGCCCTTTTATCAGCTCCTCGATCACATAACGCTCGACCGACTCGCCCTCCGGCATGACTATACCGCGCGTCTCCGCCGAGAGCCTTCCCGTGGAGTCCGAGCGGAAGTAGAGCGTGAGTTCGCGTTCAAACGAACCCTCTCCGGGGTTCTCGTAGGTAACATCCGAGGCGGAAAGAACGTCCTGCGCCCCCTCGGGGTGCGGGCTTCCGCCCACGAGTATCCGCACGCTGCTCACGCGCGGTATCTCGAGCATCGTAAGCGCGACGCATCCCTCCGCTTCGGAAAGCTCGTAGCCGCTCATCCTAAGATATTCTTCGCTGAGACTCACTATCGCGGTGCCTCCGGCGTACTCCACGCCCACGCACTCCACTCCCTCCGCAAGCGGGCTCTCGAGCCCGCTTGCCGCGGCGGAGTCCGGCGGGTCGATGAGCGCGCGCATGGCGGCAAGCCCCGCGTCCTCCCCCTCCGGGACGGGCGCCTCGACAGACCTCACGCCGCTTCCGGAGCCCTCCGGCGCGAGCAGCCACACCGTCACGGTCTCGCCGGTCCGGCACCCGGCGGCAAAGCCGAGTATCAGCGCCGCCGCGAGCAGTAAACAGACAGTCCTTCTCATTTCTCCGCGCCCTCCCGCTTCTTCAGCGACGGGAACACGACCGTGAACCTCGTCCCGACGTCCTGCTCGCTCTCCACCGTTATGTTTCCGCCGTAGCGCCGCACCGCGTCGTAGACTATGGAGAGTCCGAGGCCGCTTCCTCCCTCGGCGCGGGAGCGCGCCTTGTCCACTCGGTAGAAGCGTTCGAATACCCTTGACACGTCCTCCGAGGGTATGCCTATTCCGGTGTCCTGTATTATCAGCGTGACCTCGCCGTCCTTGTCGTAGAGGTAAACGCGGACCTCGCCCTCCGGGCGGTTGTACTTTATCGCGTTCTCAATGAGGTTGAAGACCACGCGGTAGGCGTAGTCCTCGCTTGCGAATATATCGCAGCCGTCCTCCAGCTCAAGCTCTATCCTTATGCGCTGCTGCGCGGCAAGCGGCTCGAGCATCCGTCCCGCGCGCTCGACCGCCGCCGTGAGATCGACCGTCTCCGCCGGGTCGGCGACGCCCGCGTCTATTCTTGTTATGTCGAGCATACGCTCCGCGAGGCGGTCGAGCCGCTCGGTCTCCTCGGCTATGTCCATGGCGAACTCGCGCATGGTGTCCGCCGGAACGTCGTCGCTCTGCACCATACTGTCGGCAAGGAGCTTTATCGAGGCGAGCGGCGTCTTGAGCTCGTGCGAGGCGTCGCTTACGAACCTTCGGCGCATATTCTCCACCGCTTCGAAGTGGCCGGAGAGCGCGTTCAGCTCCTTTGCGAGGTATGTAAATTCGTCGTCCCCACGCTCCTCGGCGCGGCAGGCGTAATCTCCGTCCCGGACCGTACGCATCGTCTCGAGCAGTTCGGATATCTTGCGTCCGAATATCCGCGAGATTATGACGCAGATACCGACGCCGATGACGAGCACCACTACCGACACGCCGCGGAAGTTCCTCCTCAGGTCCGCTATGAGCGCCGCGCGGGACATGTCGGTGTCGTAGACGCACACGGCGCCCGCCGGAACGCCGCCTATCATTATGGGACAGCTCGCGACGCTCGTTATCGCGTCCCCGCCGTTCTCGGCATAGAAGTAGTCGTTACCCTCGAGCGCCGCGCGGGTCTCGCCGAGCAGGGCAAGCGAGCCGACGAGGCTGCGCCCCTGCGTGCTGTCGTAGAGCACCCTCATACGGTGGTCGGTGACGAGAACGCGGGTCTCCTCCGCGTCAAGCAGGCTCATGACGTGCGCGGCGGTCTCGGGCGTGAGCTCGTCCACGCCGGACATGGTCGAGGAGTACAGCTCCGCGCGCGCGGAAAGCGCGTCCTGCTTGCTCTGGAACACGAACTCCTCGCTGACGGAGACGGGGTAGTAGTTCAGAGCCGCGAGCACGCCGATAACGATGGTGATGTAAACCATCGCCATCTTGAACTGCATGCCGAAGCGCGGACGTCTCCGCTCGCGCTTCTCGTCCCCCTCGCTACGGCTTGAAATAGTATCCGACCCCCCACTTGCGGAGTATGTGCTCGGGATTTGCCGGGTCGCGTTCGAGCTTCATCCGGAGCCGCCGAATATGCACGTCAACGGTGCGGATGTCGCCGGGATACTCGTATCCCCAGACGACGTTGAGCAAATTCTCACGGCTGTACACCCTGCCGGGATTTTTCATCATAAGCTCTATGAGGTCGTACTCCTTTGCGGTGAGCTGGACCTCCTCGTCCTCGAGGAATGCGTTGCGGGTATTCGGGTCGAGCGCTACGCGGCCCTGTACCACACGTCCGCCGCCCTCCTCCGGCTCGGGCGGAGCGCTCTCCCGCGTCTGCGGCGCGGACGCGCCGGACGAGGCGGCGCGGCGGAGTATCGCGCGGACGCGCACCTTGACCTCCATGACGTTGAAAGGCTTTGTTATATAGTCGTCCGCGCCGTACTCGAAGCCGATTATCTTGTCGGTGTCCTCGCCGCGCGCGGTGAGCATGATTATCGGCACCTTGGATATCTCTCTTATCTTCGCGCAGGCCTCGAGCCCGTCCATGACGGGCATCATCAGGTCGAGCAGGACGAGGTCTATCCCCCCTGCCCGCACGGCTTCGACCGCTGCCGCGCCGTCGTAGGCGCACTCGACCTCGTAGCCGTCGTTTTCGAGGTTGAACTTCAGCCCCTTGACGATGGTCCTCTCGTCGTCCACCACAAGAATTTTCACGGTTTTCCTCCCAATAGTCTGTGTATATATGCGTTTTCTTCCATCTGAAGCCGGGGCTCCGCCTGCGGCTCAACCGTCCGTCGTTATGTATTCGCGTATGAAGGCGTACTTTCCTTCGCCTATGCCCTTGACGCGCATTATGTCCTCCGGCGACACGAACGGCCCCTCGGTCTCTCGGCTCTCGATTATCGCCTCCGCGAGCGATTCGCCTATTCCGCTGAGCCGGGAGAGCTCCGCCTTCGACGCGGTGTTTATGTTCACCTTCATCTCCTCCGGCACCGGCGTGGAGCTTGCGGCGGCTCCGCCGCGCTCGCCCGCGACCTCGTAGCTCCCGTCCGGTACGAGCCGTGTTATGAATATCGCGGTCACGGCTATGCAGAACGCCGCCGTCGCCGCGGCTATCGCCGCGAGCGTCCGTTTGCCGCCCATATCGAACCAACCCCTCCGAAAGCCCGAAAATATTAAGCGAAAATAAATTTTGCGGGTTTTTCGTTTTTGATGGTGCTTTTTTTCGCGCCATATGGTATACTTTAATGGATGAGTTATGCTCCGCCGGCGGCACTTATCCCTCCGAGCGGGAAAAGAATATCCCAAACATACCTATCCCGCGTTTTCACGCGCTTCTTCCGGCCGCGCCGGTCTTATCCGCAGTCTCTGTTACGATTATACACTATTTCGGGAGTATAGACAATGACAAAGATGAAATTCTTCGCCTCTTTTCTGCTGTTCTGCCTTATACTGACGTTTGCCGCGCCGCTCGCCTCGGCCATTGACGACGTGCCGGAGATCTCCGCCAAGTCGGTCATAATCGCCGAGCCGGAGAGCGGCGAGGTGGTCTATGAGAAGAACGCGGACGACCGCGTGGACATAGCGTCGCTCACGAAGATGATGACCGCCCTCATCGTGCTCGAGGAGGCGGACATGGACTCGGTGGCGACGGTGAGCTACTCCGCTCTCGACGCGCTCGACCCGGACAGCTCGATAGCGGACCTCCGTCCCTCCGAGGAGATGCGCGTCGAGGACCTCTTGAAATGCGTGCTCATCCAGTCCGCAAACGACGCATGCAACGTCCTCGCGGAGCACCTGTATGGCAGCATCGAGGCGTTCGTCGCGAGGATGAACGAGCGCGCCGCCGAGCTCGGCTGCACGAACACCCACTTCATGAACACCCACGGCCTCACTGAGGACGGGCACTACTCCTCCGCCCGCGACCTCTACAAGATAGCGCTCGAAGCCTTGAAGCACCCGGAATTTCTCGAGATATGCAACACCGCGCGCGTCGAAATACCCGCGACGAATATACATGACGCGCGGGTGTTTCTCTCCACAAACTATCTCATCTCCACCCAGAAGGTCCCGGACTACGTCTACTACTACGCCAAGGGCATCAAGACCGGCCACACCTCGGCGGCGGGCTACTGTCTCACCTCCACGGCGGAGAAGGACGATGTTCTCTATATCTGCGTCGTTCTCGGCTCGGAGCGCGACCCCGAAACGAACCGCATCGGCTCTTTTGACGACACACGCGCCCTCTATGAGTGGGCGTTCGACAATTTCAGCTATCAGCAGATGGTGACGAAGAGCACCGTCGTCGCGGAGATACCGGTGTCGCTCTCGAGCGAGGTGGACTACGTCACCCTCGTCCCGAACGGCTCGATAGAAGCGCTGCTCCCGAACGACTTCGACCCCGACGAGGTGAAGCTCGACCTTCACCTCGACTATGAGGACGGCATCGAAGCGCCGGTCGAGAAGGGACAGAAGCTCGGCACCGCGTCAGTGACGTGGAACGGCAAAAGCTACGGCGAGATAGACCTTGTCGCCCTCGGAAGCGCGAGCCTCGACAAGACTCTGCTCCTCATACAGAACGTGAAGGACTTCTTCGCGCGGCCGTGGGTGCTGTGGATAGTCATAGCGGCAGCCGCGCTGATAGTCTTCTACATAATCTTCCTCGTGGTGATAAACTCCAAGCGCCGCCGTCGCCGCCGCTCCGCCTCCAACTATCGGGGGTCGAGCAGAAGGAGACGCTACTAAATCGCGGGAAATCGCGTGAGCATGCTGCAAATCCGCCGCGCATACGCGCGGCGGATTTTTGCGCGCCAAAGCATAAAAGTGTTGCAAGCGTTTTCTTTTTGTGGTATACTTCGTTAGGATTTTGTTCAGACTTTTTCGGAAGGACGTTCGGTCATGAAAAACACCAGAAACTCCCCCGCTCTCGATCTCTCGCAGGGCGATCCGCTCCGCCAGCTCGTCTTCTTCGCTCTGCCGATGCTCGTGGGCGCGGTGTTCCAGCTCATGTACAACATGGTGGACACCGTCACGCTCGGCAAGTTCGTCAGCACGTCGGCGCTTGCGTCTGTCGGCGCGACGAGCTCCACATACAGCCTCTTTACGATGGTCGCAAACGCCGTCACGAACGCCGTGTCGATACTCGTCTCGCAGTCGTGGGGCGCGCGGAACATCGCGAAAATAAAGAAGACCGTCGCGCACTCCATTTACCTCGCGCTCGCGCTGAGCGCCGTGCTCGGACTGCTCGCGTTCTTCGCGGCGCGTCCGCTCATGGAACTGCTCGACACCCCGGCGGACATTATCGACGGCTCGGTCACCTACATCCGGATAACCTGCGGGCTCTGCGTGTCGGTGATGCTCTACAACGTCTCCTCCTCCATTCTCCGCTCCATCGGAGACAGCCGCACGCCGCTCTTCTTTCTCATACTTTGCAGTCTGCTTAATATCGCGCTCGACCTGCTGTTCGTGCTCGCGCTCGACGCCGGTGTCGCGGGCGTCGCGTGGGCGACGGTGATATCGCAGGCGGTGTCGAGCGTGCTCTGCCTCGGCTATATGTGGCTCCGCTACCCCGACCTCCGCGTCTCCCGCTCCGACTTCCGGCCGGACGGAAAGCTCCTCGGCTCCTTCGCGCGCATCTCCACGCCGATGCTTCTGCAGAGCCTCGCGTTGAGCGTCGGCATGCTCGTCATAACGCGCGTTATAAACTCGCTCGGCTCGGACACCGTCGCGTCCTTCACGATAGGCAGCAAGGTCGAACAGCTCGTCGTCGTGGCGTTCTCGCAGTTTGCGTTCTCGTTTTCGGTCTACTCGGGTCAGAACTACGGCGCAAAGAAGTACGACCGCATCGGCTACGGCCTGAAGCGCGCGGCGCTGCTGATACTCTGCCTCGTCGCGGTCTCTATGACGATAATGCTCGTGTTTGCCCCGCCGCTCGCGAACATCTTCGTCGATGCGGACGAAAGTCCGCTCGCGGTGAGCGGCGCCGTCGATATGGTCCGCACCGAGGCCTGCTTCCTCCCGGCGCTCGGACTCATCTGGCTCTCGTCCTCCTGCCTGCGCGGAATGGGCAAGGTCGCGCCCACCGTCGTCTCAAGCATGGTAGAACTGATAAGCAAGATAGCGCTCTCGATAGTCCTCGCGTATTTCTTCGGCGCGCGCGGAGTGTGGTTCGCGGCGCCGATAGGCTGGGTGCTCGGCATCGTCCCGAACGCGCTGTATTACTTCTTCAGCGGTTGGAAAAAGAAGGCGCTCGAGGCCGACGCGCGTGAAGCGGCGACTCAGCCGGCAACGTGAATTTCTGAGAGACCGGAGGCAGAGCATGGTATCCTTGAGACATTTTAACAATTCGGACGCCGAAGTCCTGTCGAAGCGCACCGGCATCGGCATACCCGAGGCCGCGAAGATGATCCGCGAATGGAGCAGTCTCGAGTCCCACGGCGGGCATTTTGAAATGTTCGCCATAACAAGCGGCGGCATCGTCGGCACGTTATCTCTGTACCGGCTCTCGGACAGCGTCGTCTCGATAGGTCCCGAAGTCTTCCCGGAATTTCGGAGGCGGGGATTTGCGAAGGAAGCCATGCTTCTTGCCATGGACGCCGCCAAACGCAAAGGCTTCAAAATCGTGTCCCAACAGATAAGGAGCGACAACGCCGCAAGCATCGCCCTTCACAAAAGTCTGGGCTTCGAGACCGACGGCTACGGCTATACCAACAAAAGAGGCCGGGAAGTTTTCATTTTCCTGAAGTCCCTGCTGTGACGCACATCACCGCAGAACTCCCCGCGTCTCCTACCCTCAAAAGTAACAAAAGGGCGATACGGCTCCGCCGCATCGTCCTTCTCTGTATAGTTTCGCGCCGACATTCCGACAAAGCCTCGCAGAGAATGCGCCCTCAACCTTTACCGCATCCGACCGTCTACGCCGCCGAAGGCGGTTCCGCATTCGAATTAGCTCAATGTCGGGCAATATTCGCAAAGCGAATATTGCGAGCGAGGGCTGTAAAATGCTGGATAAGGAATTGGCCCGCGCCCTCGCGGTTCGCAGCGGTTGAAGTTAGCGGCAAAGCCGCTAACTTCGCGCAGGCGGAATTCATTTCCGCCGAGCATGTTAAATCGGAAGGGCTCCCAAACGGCGCAGAGCGCCGTTTGGGAATTGCGTAGCGGAGCGCATGCCGTCGGCAGAGCGAAGCTCTGTCCGACGGCTCGCGGAAAATTGGTAAAGGAGCGGGCAAAGCCCGCTCCTGCGATTTTCCGCGACTTCTTTAGTTTTTCTGGCTGTGTATCGGCGCGGGTATTCTTCCCCCGCGCGCCACAAACCGCTCGCTCGAGCCGGTGTGGACCGGCATCACCGGCGCGCTGCCGAAGAGCCCGCCGTAGCTCACCTCGTCCCCGACGGTCTTACCGGCGGCAGGTATTATGCGCACGGCGGTGGTCTTGTTGTTTATGACGCCTATCGAGATCTCGTCCGCTATGATGGCGGAGATAGTCGAGGCGGGAGTGTCTCCCGGCACGGCGAACATGTCGAGTCCGACCGAGCAGACGGCGGTCATCGCCTCGAGCTTGTCGAGCGTGAGCGCGCCCGAGCGGGCGGCGGTTATCATTCCCGCGTCCTCGCTCACCGGTATGAACGCCCCGCTGAGTCCGCCGACGTGGTTCGAGGCCATGACGCCGCCCTTTTTCACCGCGTCATTGAGCAGCGCGAGCGCCGCCGTCGTGCCGTGCGTGCCGACCGTCTCGAGACCCATCGACTCGAGGACGTCCGCGACGCTGTCGCCCACGGCGGGCGTCGGCGCGAGCGAGAGATCGACTATGCCGAACTCCGCGCCGAGGCGGCTGCTCGCCTCCGCCGCGACGAGCTGCCCCATGCGGGTTATCTTGAAGGCGGTGCGCTTTATCGTCTCGGCGAGCTCGGTAAACGAGCAGTCGCCCGCGCGCTTCACCGCCGCCGCGACGACGCCCGGCCCGCTGACACCGACGTTTATCGCGCACTCCGCCTCACCCACGCCGTGGAACGCGCCCGCCATGAACGGGTTGTCCTCGGGGGCGTTGGCAAACACCACTATCTTCGAGCAGGCGACGCTCTCGCGGTCGGCCGTGAGCTCGCTTGCGCGCTTTATTATCTCGCCGCAGAGCGCAACGGCGTCCATGTTTATCCCGGCGCGCGTAGTCGCGACGTTTATCGAGGCGCAGACGCAGTCGGTCTCGGTGAGCGCCTCGGGTATCGAAAGTATCAGCCGCCGGTCGCCCTTAGTGAAACCCTTGTGTACGAGCGCCGAGTAGCCGCCGACGTAGTTTACGCCGACGGTCTTTGCCGCGCGTTCGAGCGTATGCGCGAACGCGCCGACATAGTCAGTCTCGACCGCGTCGCAGAGCAGCGACACCGGCGTCACCGAAATGCGCTTGTTGACTATCGGGATGCCGTACTCCCGCTCGATGCTCTCCGCCGTGGGGACGAGCCGTTCGGCGGAGCGGCATATCTTGTCGTATATCCTCTGCGTCGCACGGACCAAGCTGTCCGACATGCAGTCGCGGAGGGATATGCCCATTGTCACGGTGCGGATGTCGAGGTGTTCCTCCTCGATCATCTTTATCGTCTCAAGAATATCAAACGTATTAAGCATTATCTGTTCTCCAAACCGCGTGGTCCGCGTTATATCTTGTGCATCGAGGTAAAAATATCCTCGTGCATGACGTGTATCTTCACCCCGAGCTCCTCGCCGCGCCGCTCAAGCATGCGGGCAAGCTCGTCAAACGCGACGTCGCTTGCGGAGAAGTCAACGAGCATCACCATAGCAAAGAGCTCCTGGAGAATGCTCTGCGAGATGTCCATGACGTTCACGCCGTGCTTTGACAGGAGGCCGGTGACCTCCGCTATGATGCCGACGGTGTCCTTACCGACGACGGTTATGACTGCGCGCATATTTTCCCTCATCTCCCGGCGCGTTCGCGCGCCGAATTTGATTTCGCGGCGGCAGACCGCCTTTTTACCATTGTAACCCATCGCGGCGGATTTCGCAACAGAAAGTTCTCGCTCCCGCGTCCGGGCAGGTTGACAAACGCCATGCTGTATGTTATCATCTTCCCACTTACCCGAAAAGCGCCGCACGGAGAGGCGCGCGGCGGGACAAAAGGAAGGAGGACGTCCGCATGGCGGTCTATGTTCAAACCAGCATGTTCAACAACTCTTTTATACCTCCGGCGATAGCCGGGGTGCTCCGCGCCGCCGCCGCGGACGCGCGGTCGCAGTCGGGAAAGCTCGACCTCGCGTTTGTCGCCAGCGAGTTTGAGCAGAGTCCCGAGCGCACCGACCGCTACTTCGATTTCTTCCTTGCTCTGCTCGAGGGCGCGGGGCTCTGCTTCGACCGCGCCCGCGTCGTCGATGGGCGCATGAGCGCCGCCGAGGCGCAGGACGCCGTCCGCTCCGCCGAGGTCGTGTGGCTCAGCGGAGGTTGGACGCCTACCCAGTGGGGTTACTTCGAGAAGTACGGCCTCGTGGAGCCGCTGAGAGCTCACGCCGGCCTCGTGATAGGCATGAGCGCCGGGTCGATAAACATGGCGGAAACGGCGGCCTCCACCGAGACGCTCGACGGCGGCACGTCTCTACTCGTCTACCCCGCTCTCGGACTCGTCTCCACGACGGTCGAGCCGCACTTCGACCCGGAGCATGTCGCGCCGGAGCTCCTTGAGTTCTCGCGCGGGTACGTCCTCTACGGGCTCTGCGACGAGGCCGCCATCGTCTGTAAGGACGGCGAGGTCACGTTCTTCGGCGACGTCTACCGCATAGAAAACGGCGTCTGCACGAAAATTTTGTAAGTTTGCAGTAACACTTTCCACTTCGGAGGCAGATATGTAGCTTTGGGACCTCTATGACAGCAAGCGTCGTCCGCTTTTTTGACAAGGGTCCGTGAGCGGCGTACAACACACAAGATCGGAGTACGGAATGAAAACTCTTATATTCAACGGTTCTCCGCACGGTGACGGGGATACAATGGCGCTCGTGAAAAAGGTCGTCGAGGGTCTTCGTGGCGAGTACCGCATCGTGGACGCTTACGGCGGCGGCATCTCGCCTTGCATCGACTGCCGGTACTGCAAGACCCACGACGGCTGCGCCATAGACGACGGTATGCAGGAGGTCTACGAGTACATCGAAGCGTGCGACAACATCCTCATCGCGTCCCCGATATACTTTTCCGAGCTCACCGGGCGGCTGCTTGACGTGGGAAGCAGGCTTCAGCGCTACTTCTGCGCGCGCTTCTTCCGGCAGGAGACGCCGATACCGAAACCCAAGAGGGGCGCGGTCATTCTTGTCGGCGGCGGGGACGGGAGCGCGGAGAGGGCGTTCTCCACCGCGCGCACGCTCCTTCATCAGATGAATTGTTATGACATCCACCCTCTCGTGCTCAGTCACAACACCGACAGGGTTCCGGCGCATGAAGACGCCGAGGCGCTGCGCGGCGCGGAAAGCGTTGCGCGCTTCTTCAACCGATAACTCCAAGACAAGCAAAGCGGAGCTTCGAAAAAACGAAGCTCCAATTTTATTCATACACTTCAGCGGCGGTCGGCGGAGGCAAGCGCGGACCTCTTCTCCGCGCGTGCGGAGAGGATGTAAAGCGGTATCGCCGCGAGCTGCGCCACGACAGACACCGCCACCATAGCGGGTACGCTTATGTCGTACAGCACGCCGAGCAGCCAGCTCCCGAGGAACCAGAACGCCCCGAACGAGCACTCGAAGATGCCGCACCCGGTGGCGCGGGAGTCCTTCGGCACCATGCGCGTGACGGCGGCCTTGAGTATCGACTCCTGCGCGCCCATCCCGACGCCCCAGAGGGCTATTCCGACAAGCACCGCCGGTACCGAGTGCGCCGCGAACACGAGCACCGCGAACGGCGCGGATATAACCGTCGAGAGCACCAGCGCCTTCGCGCCCTTCCTGTCGTAGAGCATCCCGAAGAACAGCGCCGCGACCGCGTCCACGAGCATCGCCCCGGCGTAGAGCAGCGGCAGCGTTCCGCTCGAGACGAGCGACCCGGTCTCCGCAAGTCCCTCCGCGAGGCCGGCGTAGGTGTTCGAGACGTGCATTATGATTATCGAATAGTCGATGAATCCGAACGCAAACAGGCTTATTCCCGCTATGTAGAGGACAAATTCCTTCTTCATTTTGAACGGGATGTACTCCTTCGGCGTCGGCTCGAAGTTCTCGGGGTTCGGGAACCTGCGGTGCGTGACGAGGAGCAGAATAAGCGTTATCGCGCCGGGTATCGCAAGCACCGCAAAGCAGGTCGAGTACACCTCGAACGTCGTTCCGTCGGTCTTGAAGAGCATGACGAGGTAGAGCAAGACCGGGCCGAGGAACGCGCCTATCTGGTCGAGCGCCTCCTGTATGCCGAAGCTCTTTCCCACGCCCTCCTGCGACGCGGCAAACGACATTATCGTGTCCTTGGCGGGCTTCTTTATCGCCTTGCCCATCCGCTGAATGACGAGCAGAAGGCACGCGAAAATCCATCCGTGCTCCCCCACGAGCGCGAGCGCCGGGACCGCGAGGACGTCCAGCACATAGCCCGCTATCGTCATCGGCCAGTAGCGCTTCGTCCTGTCGGTGAGCTTGCCGAAGACATAGCGCATCGAGTATCCTATGAGCTCGCCCAGCCCGGATATGAAGCCTATCGTGCCCGCCGACGCACCGAGGAGCGACATATACGCCCCGCGTATGCTCGACGCGCCCTCGTGCGTCATATCCGAAAACAGGCTCACTATCCCGAAAAGCAGTATGAATATCATCGCCTTCGAGAGGCGCTTTCCCTTTTTTCCGCTCATTCCGTTTCTCCCTCCCTCAGTCTCGCGGCGACCTCTTTGAATCCGCCGCGGCTCTCCTCCTTGCACCGCCGGTACAGCGTGTCGAGCAAATGCGCAAACTGCTCCCTCTCGCTCTCGTCCAGTCCCTCGAGGAGCCACGAGTAGAACTCCGCCTCAATGTGCGCCTTCGAGGTCTTGAGCCGTTCCGCCGCCTCGGTGGGATAGAGTCGTCGGCTCCGCCCGTCGGACGGGTCGTCGCGCCGGATGATGTATCCCTTCGCCTCGAGACTGCGCGTCTGCCGCGCGACAAGTCCCTTGTCTATGCCGAGCTCCCGGCAGATCTCCGCCTGCGTGACGCCGGGCGACTTCCGAACGGCGTGCAGAACGTCGAGCTCGCCGGAGCCTATCCCGTCGGCGCGGAGCGTCCTCACGGTGAACTTCTCGACCTCGCGCGCAATCTTCGTTATCTCGCGATATGTGATGTCCAAAGAGACGCCTCCTTCCAATCGTTGACCTGTCAACCATCAGGATAGATGATACATCAACTACTTCCGTTTGTCAATGCCTTTGTAGAAATCGGCAAACAAAAAAGGAAGGCGCTCCGTGCCTTCCCGATTTTCGAAAAGCGGCGTTATATGCCCGCGTCCTGCTGCTCAATGTACTTCTTCACGACGGCGGGGACGCCTGCGGCGAGGCAGTTGTCCGGCAGGTCGCGCGTGACGACGCTACCCGCCGCGATGACGCACCCGCTCCCTATCGTCACGCCCTGGAGGACCGACACGTTCGCGCCGAACCAGCAGTTGTCGCCTATGCGTATCGGCAGCGCCCGCTCCAACCCCTTGTTTCTGTTTGTGTAGTCCATCGGGTGGCTCGCGGTGTAGAAGCCGCAGAACGGTCCGATGAAGACGTTCCTCCCTATCTCGATAATGCCGCCGTCCATGAAGTAGCAGCCGTGGTTGACAAACGTATCCTCGCCGAAGCGCGTGCGCGCGCCGTAGTCAAAGTAGACCGGCGCAAGGACGGTGAGCCCGTCCGGTATTTCCGTGCCAAGCAGCGCTTTCAGCGCGGCGAGCTGCTCCGCGCTCCCCGGCCGCGACATATTAAAGTCGAAGCAGAGCGATTCGGCCTTCGCGCGCTCCGCGAGGAGATCCGCGTCGAAGTTTGCGTCGTGCCACTCGCCCGCGAGCATCTTTTCCTTTTCGGTCATAAAATCACACTCCGAATGTCATATTTGCGTGTGGAAACCGCGCGCCGTCACTCCGCGCCGTCGTGCGGGTACTTGTGGATGTTTCGGTAGTAGGCGGGGATGAGTATGCACACCGCGCCCGCCCACGCGACGACCTCCGCAAAATAGATGCCGGTCTCGCCGAGGGCGAGCGGCAGGAGGAGCGCCACCGAGACGCGCATCGCGAGCTCCGCCATGCCGCTGAGCATCGGCATGAACGTGTCCCCCATGCCCTGATTTGCCGAGCGGTAGATGTGGAGCATGTAGAGTATCGGCAGCCCCACCGCCATGAAGCGGAGGTATGTATTCCCGACGCGCACCGCCTCGCGCACGACCTCCGGGTCCGGATCGGAGACGAACAGCCCTATCAGCTTCGAGCCGAAAAGGAACATCGCCGCGCCGATGCAGACCGCCACGCCGAAGCCTATCCGCGCCGCCGTGCGGAGGCCGCGCCGGATCCTGTCATACTTCCCCGCGCCGAGGTTCTGCCCGGAGTAGGTAGCCATCGAGTAGCCGAAGCTCGTCGCGGCGAGTTCGAGCAGTCCGTAGAGCTTGTTCGTCGCGGTGAAGCCCGCGACAAAGACGTAACCGAAGCCGTTGACGACGTACTGCACGGCAAGTCCGCCCGCGCCGATGATGCCGTTCTGGAACGCCATCGGCGAGCCGAGGCGCATTATCTCGCGCACGACAGGCTTCGAGAACCGCCAGTCCTCCTTCTTCATCGCGAGCGTAGGCACGCGGAAGACGCAGACGGCGCAGTATACGCAGCTGAACACCTGCCCGAGTACGGTCGCTATCCCCGCGCCGAGTATCCCCCAATGGAACACCGGCACAAAGAGCAGGTCGAGCACGACGTTCATCACGCTCGCTATTATCATCGCGATGAGCGGGTTGCGGCTGTCGCCGAGGGCGCGGAGTATCGAGCTCATGACGTTGTAGCCCGCCATGACGATTATCCCGCCGAACATCACCGTGAGGTACTGCACCGCGCCCGCGAAGCTCTCCTCCGGCGTCTTCAGCAGACGGAGCACCGGGCGCATCGCGGCGAGGCTCACGGCAGTGACGACGGCGGAGATGACGACGGTCATGATTATCGACTGCGTCACAGACTTCCGCAGTCCCTCGCCGTCCTCCGCGCCGAAGCGCTGCGCCGTGAGTATCGTAAATCCCTGCGTGAAGCCCATCATCATGCCGAGGACGAGCCAGTTGAGCCAATCCGCCGCGCCTATGGACGCGAGCGCTTCGAGGCCGATGCACTTGCCGACGACCGCCGCGTCCACCATAGTATACAGCTGCTGACAGATGCTCCCGAGCATCAGCGGGACGGCAAAGCCCGTAAGGAGCCGCGCCGGGCTCCCGGATGTCATGTCGCGCGTGTGTGCCATACAGTCCTCCGAAAAAATAGGTGTGTCTGCCACAGGTCAATATAGCACATATCGGCGCTTCTGTCAATATCGCTGTAATATAAAAATGAAGCGTCCTGGGGGGACGCGGTATCTCGCGGAGCTTGTCTGCCGTCGGCGGAGACGAGCCGAGACGACGGACGGGAAAGCTCCGCAGACCCGCCGGGGCGTTTTCATTGTAATAAAGTTCTTTCCACTTCCTCTCGACAAAAGATAAAACGTGTGATATTCTATACATGCTTCAATCGGAGCATACAGTAAACGGGAGGGTTTATTCATGGAAACAAGTGAAAAGGTGTCCGTCAACATGAACATCGCAACACTATCTCAAATTGACCTGCTGGTCGATAAAAGACTATTATAGTTTTATCTGGTATAATATCAATTAAAGAAAATCTTGAAAAATCGGAATAGGAGGTGACAGACATGAAAACGTTTAATCGGATTTTGAATACAATCATAGGTGCATTTATTGGAGTTTTTATCGGGCATGGAATATATGTATTATGGGATTTTAAGACTCATCCCGATTTATATGCAATGCAGTCTGCGCCGTGGTACACAAGTATTTTATTATATGGTATAGTAACGGCTATCGTTTTGGTTATAGCTATTATTATAAAGCTAATTATCCGACAAAAGTTAAAACAGCAATAATTCAAGTTTATCAGCAAATATCAATGCTTCATAATATCCTTAAGGAGCAAAAAGGAGCAAAATTATAACTATCAGTCATTTTCCTATCAGCATTTTTGCGGGCAGGGATTTTTTTAAACATAATTGTGCAACCCGACAGTATCAATACTTATCCAGAAATGGGACTAAAGAAATCGAAATTCGAGGGAAAATTGCTGCAATGGCGGAAGAATATAAGATCAAGATCGACAAGACCCTCACGGGCAAGATTTTGGATATCGGAGGCGGCGGCGAGGGCATTATCAGCCGGGTTTATCGGCAGCAGGTTACAGCCATTGATAATCTCCGGGATGAGCTTGACGAGGCTCCGGATATTTGCACGAAAATATTGATGGACGCGACGGCGCTTTCTTTTGACGAGTGTACGTTCGACCACGTGACCGCCTTTTATTCTCTGATGTATATGTCCCGGGAAGAACAAAAGAAAGCGATTGGGGAAGTATATCGAGTTTTGAAGCAGGGCGGCACTTTCCATATCTGGGACGCCGCAATTCCGAGCGCATATCCCGCGCCTTTTAACGTAAGCCTTGAAGTCGATGCGGACGGAGATATCGTACACACCACCTACGGCATTGTGAAAAGAGATACGCAGAATATGGAACTGTTTGCAGAAATGTGCCGGGAAACGGGTTTTGTGCTTTCGGAACAGTCGAGCTGCAACTCACAATTTTATCTTCGATTTTTCAAATGAGTCCGGCAAGTTTGGGTTTGCCGCCCCACCGACAGCAGCCGAATAACGCAAAAAGACCGTCGGCGCACCGGTTCCCCGGTGCGCCGACGGCCTGTTTTTCGGATCATTCTGCCGCCGTCAGCGGCAGCACTTTTGTTTTTCCGCTTACTCGGCGGACGCCTGCTGCCTGCGGCGGATGAGACCCGTGACGAGGAGCGCGAGCCCTCCCACGGCAAAGATTATCCCGAGGACGAGGAAGACGGTGCCGGTGGCGCCGGACACCTCCGCGTCGTTATTCGTGACGACGCCGTACCAGATACCGATAAGTCCGACGACGACGGCGGTCAGTCCGCCGAAGGTGAAGCCGAAGGTCGGGCTCATGTCAGCACCGTTCAGGTAGCGGCGCATCGGCTTGTTGAGCAGGCAGAGGACGACGAGCGCGAGCACCGTGCAGGGTATCATATAGATGCCGTTGTATATGAGCGAGTAGAACCACGGGCTACTCATCTTGAGGCCGCAGTATATCTCCGGCATGTACTCCGCCCAGACGGTCGCGCCGACGACGTAGTGGACGGCGTAGCGCGCGAGGCATCCCACGAGCGAGCCCCAGAATATACCGCCCGACTTTCCGTGGCCGAGACCCGCGAGGCCGACCGCCGTGAACGCGACGAGATAGTCGCCGAGGACGCTCTGCCATCCAATCGCGAAGCCGCCGTTGAACATCAGCTGGATAAGTCCGTAAACAAACGACGCGATAAGTCCCTCCGGCACGCCCCAGCGCACCGCATAGAAGCAGAGCGGGAGCATCGCAAGAGTGATCGAGCCGCCCTGCGGCATCTCCCAGAGCTTGAGGAAGTCAAGTCCGGTGGCGAGCGCCACCATGAGCGCGCCCTCGCAGAGCGCGAGGATGGTGGTTATCAGTCTCCTGGTATTTACAGGAGCCGTGCTGTTCTTTGCAGACATAATTCTGCCTCCCAAAATAAAATGTACCGCAAGCGAACCCGATGAGGTGCATGCGGTACACTGTTCTTCCGTATAGATCAATGCAGTCTTAGCACTTCCCTACGCCGGCATTACCCGGATCAGGTCAAAGGGACCCGCGCCTGCATTTTGACGCGATCACAGCCGGGGATGGCCCCCAGCGCCCCTGCGCATATTCGCTTGTCGGAGCTCCCGGACGGGCGCTCCGTTTACGGTCAAGTTCTATTTTACATTGTTTTCGAGCTTTGTCAACACCTTTTTGAAATAGTCCGGCAGCTCTGTGGTAAAATGCAGACGTTCCCCGCTTCTCGGGTGGGTGAACTCGAGCTCGCGCGCGTGCAGACACTGTCCGCCGACGGCGAGCTCGTCCCGCCCGCCGTAGAGCGGGTCGCCCGCGACGGGGTGGCCGATGTGCGCCATGTGGACGCGGATCTGATGCGTCCTGCCGGTCTCGAGCACGCAGCGGACGTGCGTCCAGCCGCCGTAGCGCGCGAGCACCTGCCAGTGCGTGACGGCCTCGCGTCCGTCCGGCACGACGGCCATCCGCTTCCGCTCGCGCGGGTCGCGCGCTATCGGCGCGTCTACGGTGCCGCTGTCCTCACGGAAACCTCCGCGCACGACCGCCTCGTAGGTGCGCCGCGCGGTGTGCTCCTTTATCTGCTCCGCAAGGGAGAGATGCGCGAAGTCGTTCTTTGCAACGACGATGAGGCCGGACGTGTCCTTATCTATCCGGTGTACTATCCCCGGCCGCAGCTCGCCGTTTATCCCGGAGAGAGAGTCGCCCATCCGCGCCATAAGCGCGTTTACGAGCGTATCGTTCTCGTGCCCCGCGGACGGGTGGACGACAAGCCCGCGCGGCTTGTTTATGACGGCGAGGTCGGAGTCCTCGTACACTATGTCGAGCTCCATTTCGAGCGGCAGAAGTCCCGTCTCCTTCGGCTCGGGCGGCGTGTAGACGTATCTCGCGCCCGCCTCCGCGCGGAGGTTTTTCTTTGTCGGGACGCCGCTCGCGTCGGTGACAAGCCCGTCCTCTATCGCCTTCTGCGCGGCGGAACGCGTGAGACCCGCCTTCGCCGCCAAAAACACGTCGAGGCGGACGCCGGCGTCCGCCTCGGATACGGTAAACTCAATCGGCTCCGGCATCTTTCGCCTCCGTCGCTTTCTTTGCCGCGGTGCGCTTTCTGTCCTCGATGATGAAGAATATCAGGAACGCCGCGACGCCGAAGACTATCGCTATATCCGCGACGTTGCACACGAAGTCGGGCAGCAGCGGTATCTTCGAAATCCACGGGAAGTAGAGCATGTCGGTGACAAGCCCGCTCGCCGCGCGGTCGATGAGGTTCCCGACGGCGCCGCCGAGGACGAACGAAAGGCACACCCTCTCCCTTGCGGAGAAGTTCTTTGCGAAGAACGCCGCCCATATCACGACGAGCGACATCACGACGCTCACCGTAACGAGCAGCCACCTCGCCCCGCCGAGTATGCCGAGCGAGGCTCCGTTGTTCATGTGGAGCTGTACCTGCAAAAATCCGGGTATCAGCGTGAGCACCCCGCCGTCGAGGTGCTCACGCGCAAGATATTTTACCGACTGGTCTATGATGACGACCGCCGCCGCTGTCGCTGTGAGGACGGCGTTCAGCTTGGAGCGCTTCATCAGAGCTTCTTCACCACGGCCGCGCAGCGCGGGCAGAGTCCGGGATGCTCGTGGTCGTGGCCGACGCCCGTGTCGAACGCCCAGCAGCGCTCGCACTTCTCGCCGTCCGCATGGGCGACCTCGATGAGCTCCGCGCCCTCCTTCGCCTCGACCTGCGAGACGATGAGCGCGACCTTCAGGTCCTCCGCGTTCGCGCGGATGAACTTCAGCTCCTCGCCCTCGGCGGAGAAGATGACCTTCGCCTCGAGCGGCTTGCCGATCTCGCCCGCGCCGCGAGCCTTCTCGAGCTCGACGTTTGCCTTGTCGCGGAGGGCGATTATCTTCTCCCAGCGCGCCGACTCCGCCTCGGTGGGCAGATACTCGGCGGGCACGCCCTTCATCTCGTTGAGCACGACATGGCGCGCGTCGTCCTCCGCGCGGTGCGGGAGCTGCTGCCATATCTCGTCCGACGAGAACGCGAGTATCGGCGCTATGAGGCGCGTGAGACGGTCGAGGATATACCACATGGCGGTCTGCGCCGAGCGGCGCGCGACTCCGTCCCTGTCCTCGCAGTAGAGGCGGTCCTTTATGACGTCGAGGTAGAAGCTCGACAGCTCGACGACGCAGAAGTCATACACCGCATGGTAGACGATGTGGTACTCGTAGCCCTCGTAGCCGCGTATGGCGCGGTCGAGGAGCTTCGAGAGCTCGCCCATCGCCCAGCGGTCGAGCGGGAGCATCTCCTCCGGCGAGACCGGGTGGTTCGGGTCGAAGCCGCCGAGGTTGCCGAGGATATACCTCGCGGTGTTTCGTATCTTCATATACGCCTGCGAGAGCTGCTTCAAAATAGCGTCGCTCACGCGGACGTCCTGCTTGTAGTCGGAGGACGCGACCCACAGACGGAGCATATCCGCGCCGTAGACCTTTATCACTTCCTCGGGGGCGACGCCGTTGCCGAGGGACTTGTGCATGGCGCGTCCCTCTCCGTCCACCGTCCAGCCGTGGGTTATGACCTGCTTGTACGGGCTCTTACCCGTGACCGCCATCGAGATGAGCAGCGACGACTGGAACCATCCGCGGTACTGGTCGTTGCCCTCCTGATAGAGGTCGGCGGGCCACTGCTCCGCATTGTTCCTGCGGAGAGAGGCGATGTGGGTGGAGCCGGAGTCGAACCAGCCGTCGAGAGTGTCGGTCTCCTTGCGGAAGTGGCGCTTTCCGCAGTGCGGGCAGACAAAGCCCTCCGGCAGAAGCTCCTCCGCCTCCTTCTCGTACCAGACGTTCGAGCCGTACTGCCCGAAGAGCTCGCTCGTGCGAGCTATCGTCTCGGGCGTGCAGACCGGCTCGCCGCAGTCCTCGCAGTAGAAGACGGGTATCGGCAGTCCCCAGTGGCGCTGACGGGAGATGCACCAGTCGTCGCGCTCGGAGACCATGTTCGATATGCGCTCCTCACCCCATACGGGCAGCCACTTTATCTTCTTTATCTCCGCGAGGGTCTCGTCGCGGAAGTCGCTCACCGAGCAGAACCACTGCGGCGTCGCGCGGAAGATTATCGGGTGCTTGCAGCGCCAGCAGTGCGGATAGCTGTGTATCATCTCCTCGGAGGCGAAGAGGTATCCGGTCTCGCGAAGATGATCGACTATCGCGGTGTTCGACTTCTCGTAGTACATCCCCGCGAACATTCCGGCGTCCTCGGTCTGGTATCCCCTGTCGTCTACCGGGACGAGCATCGGGAGGTTGTACCTTCTGCCGGTGAGGTAGTCGTCCGCGCCGAAGCCCGGCGCGGTGTGGACGCAGCCGGTGCCGCTGTCGGTCGTGACGTAGTCCGCAAGCACGACGGCGCTTGTGCGCGGAAGGAACGGGTGCTCGGCCGTCATTCCCTCGAAGTCGGAGCCGACGAAACGCTCGACTATCTTGTAGTCGGAGACGCCGCCCTGCTTCATCGTCCTCTCGAGCAAGGCTTCGGCGAGGATGTAGCGCTCGCCCGAGCCGGTCTCGGCTATGACGTAGTCCGCCTGCGGCGCGAGGGCTATCGCGACGTTGCCGGGAAGCGTCCACGGCGTAGTAGTCCAGATGATGAACCATGTGTTCGAGACGTCGCCGAGCTTTCCGAGGTCGTCCGCGACCTTGAAGCGGACGTAGATGGAGGTACAGGGCATGTCCTGATACTCTATCTCGGCCTCGGCAAGGGCGGTCTCGTCGTTCGGGCACCAGTAGACCGGCTTCATGCCGCGGTAGATGTAGCCCTTGCGGAACATCTCGCCGAATATCTTAACTTCCTCAGCCTCGAACTCCTTGTCCATGGTGAGGTAGGGGTGGTCCCAGTCGCCGAGCACGCCGAGACGCTTGAACTGCTCGCGCTGACGCGAGACGAAGTCCATGGCAAACTCGCGGCAGGCGTCCCGGAACTCGGGTATGCTCATCGCCTTGCGGTTCAGCTTGTTCTGTTTGATTATGGCGCTCTCTATCGGCATGCCGTGGTTGTCCCAGCCGGGGGTGAAGGGAGTGTAGTGGCCGCTCATCGCCTTGTAGCGAATGACGAAGTCCTTCAAAACCTTGTTCATAGCTGTGCCGATGTGTATGCTGCCGTTCGAGAAGGGAGGCCCGTCGTGCAGGATGAACTGCGGCTTTCCTTCGTTCTTTTTCAGCATTTCCTCATAGACGCGGTCCTCGTACAGCTTCTCGAGCATGGCCAGCTCGCGCTGCGCGAGGTTTGCCCGCATCGGAAAATCCGTCTTTGGCAGATTGATGGTGGAATTGTAGTCGTTTGCCATTTTATTTCTTCCTCTCTTAAAACAAAGCAAGGGTCGTGCGGCGCACGACCCTCACGTTTTTCCATTAGTCGGATCGGAGCATCATTCGCCGTTCTTTCTGTCGCCGCCGAACAGTTCGCGCAGTATGTCTTCCTCCTGCTTCTCCCCGTTCATGTCGCCTATCTCCACGGTCTCTCCGCCCACATCGACGCGGCGCACCGCGTCAAAACGCTTCGTAGGCTGATCGTCCTTGATGGGCAGGCGCTTTGTCGGCTCGTTCATCGAGCCGAAGTTTTTCGCTTCAGCGGCTGTCGCGGCGGCTCCGGCGGCGTCTTCCTCCGCGTGCCGCCCGGTAATTCGCTCCTCCTCCGGACGTTCCGGCAC
The DNA here is from genome assembly GCA_947593925.1 of uncultured Clostridia bacterium. Taxonomy (GTDB): domain Bacteria; phylum Bacillota; class Clostridia; order Oscillospirales; family JAAYOS01; genus CANRIN01. Next base: position 22,540 of record CANQDU010000013.1, read on the forward strand.
GGCGGGGCTCGACGGCACGGCCGTCTCGCTCCACGCGGCGGCGGCCTCCGGCTCCTCATGTTCTCTCTTTGCGGGCGCGGGCGACATCTCCATGAGCTTGCGCAGTATCTCGAGCTGCCTGCGGTTGAGCGCCACGGCGTCCGCGGCGAAACGCCGCGACTCCGCGCGAGCCTCCTCGAGGCGCTTCTGCTCCTGCTCTATCCTGAACCGTATGTCCCCTATCTTCTCCTCCGCCTCGGCGCGCGCCTTTGAGACGGCGTTCTCACTCTCCGTGCGGACGCTCGCTTCGAGCTGCTCGGCCTCCTTTGAGGCCGCCTCCTTCACTTCGGCGGCATACCTGTCCGCCTCGGCGCGGGTCGCGGCGGCGTACTTCTCCGCCTCGCTCTTCATCTCCTCCGCCGAGCGCTTCGCAGCAGCGAGCGTGCGGCGCATTTCCTCGTCTACCGAGCGATACTCCTCCACCTTCTCCGCAAGCGTCTTCAGCTTGCTCTTCAGAATGGCGGCGTCCTTGAACAGGCTCTCATAGTCGGCGAAAAGCTCGTCCAAAAACGAATCCACCTCGCCCATGTCGTATCCGCCGAACACTGCCTTTGAAAATTTCTTTTCCTGTATCTCCTGCGGAGTCAGCATAGCTTCCGCCTCCCTCTCCCGATTTTACCTGCCCGGCTTCTTCCGAAGCTCAGAAGTATAGTCCGTTGTTTTCGAGCTCGTCGATAAGGTCGCCGAGTATCTCGACATTGAACGGAGTGATGAGGTAGGTCGCGTTTGCTATCTGCTTTATCTTTCCGTCGTTGGCGTATGCAACGCCGCTGAGGAAGTCGAGAAGTCTCCGCGAGACTTCCTTCTGGGTGTTCTCGAGGTTGAGGACGACCGTGTGCTTCTCACGCAGATGGTCGGCGACGTCGCCCGCCACGTCAAAGCGGTCCGGGTGGAACACCACGACCGAAAGCTGGGTGGTCGCGTGGATGTTGACGACCTTATCGCGCTGTTCTCCGAAGCTCGTCTCCGTGGAGACCGGGCGCGTCGAGGCACGGCTGCGGGTCGGCAGCTCGTCGTCCGTCTTCTTGCCCTCGTCGAGGTCGTTCTCGTCCTCGTAGTCATAGTCCTCCGCGTAGGGTCTTGCGATCTCCTTCAGCTTGTCGAAAATTCCCATTTCCTTTCTTCCTCCTCGCAGTTGCCCGCAGATTTTTCTTTCTCCTTACGGTCCGCCGCCGGCGGCCGACCGTACATACACATATATTATCGTATTTTTTTACTTGATTGTCAACAAATAGTTTGCTTCGCAAGAAAATATTTCTCGCGCCCCGTGCGTAGGCGGCGCATTCCGTCGGAAAGCGCCGCTCACTCTATGACCTTGCCGTCGTACAGGTTCTTGGAATGCACGATTATCTCGTCGCCGGGGCGTATGGAGCCCGCGTCGGACGCATCGTAGCTCACGATGTAGTAGTTCTCGGTTTCGTAGGCCGTGGCAATGTCTATTTTCACGAAGTTCGTCTGCATGGCCACAAGAGTGTAGACCCCGGCGTTCCCGTCCTCGTCCACACGGACGGCGGTCTTCGGCACGCGCACGCCCTCGTACTCGTGCAGGACGAGCTCCGCCTGCTCACGGCGAAGTCCTATCACCGGAGTGATGTCGGTGGCGCAGGAGAACACGACGGCGCACTCGCCGTCCTGCGGCTCGCCTATTTGGTACACGCGGACGCGCACCTCGCCGGTAAATTCGCCGTTGAAGCGCATCGTCACCCAGCTTCCCTCGGTGAGCTGCTTTGCGTCCGCCTCCTTCATGGCGGAGACGAACCGCCATCCGAAGCTCGTGACGAGCCTTCCGCAGCTTCCCCCGCCGTTCACCCCGGCGGTCTCGAGCGCGTGGACGTCCGCCGGAGTCATGTCGAGCACCGAGTCAAGGGTGAGCAGCTCCTCATACCCGTCCGCGGAGGAGGAGAAGTACCCGCTCCGCTCGGCGTATACGGAGGTCTCCGAACCGCTCAGGTTTGCTTCGAGGCGGCTCCGCTCGTCCTTGAGATCCTCGACGGCCTCCTCGAGCATATCCTCGCCGTAGCGGCCGGAGGAGTAGTCGCGGCGCAGTATGAGCGTTCCGAGCTCGCCGGCGTCCTCGACGGCGGCGTCGAACGCGCCGGTCGAGACTCTGTACGCGAGGTCGGATATCTTGCTCTCCAGCTCCTCGTTTATTCGGTTGATGTCGCCCACGCCGCTCTCGCCCCTGGCGGTCTCGAGCTCGGCTATCCTCGCGTCGAGCTCGCTTATGCGCTCTCTTGCGCGCCGGCCCTCAACGCTCGTATAGCTTACTATGAGGCTCTCGCCCTCCGCGACCTTCTCGCCCTCGTTGCGCACGGCGAGCGTCGCGCCGCCGGAGGCGGCGTAGAGGCGCTTTTCGTTGCGCGCGAACCACCCGTCTATCGCGACGGTGTCCTCCGCCGTGGCAAGGACTGCCTCGGCGGTCTCAAGCGGGTTTGAGAGCGCGCTGATTATGTACACCGTCATGTACGCCACGACGGCGAGCACTACCACCGCGCTGATTATTTTTGTTGCAAGCTCGGCTTTCCGCAATCTTATTCCCCGTCCTCATCCTCGGCCGCGCCCGCAAAGTTTATCGGCATGGCCGGTATCATCGTGGATATGGCGTGCTTGTAGATGACCTGCTGCTTGCCGTCCGAGTCTATGACGACGACAAAGCTGTCAAAGCACACGACTCTGCCCTTCATCTGTACCCCGTTCATCAGGAAGATGGTGAGCGGGATGCGCTGGACGCGCGCCTGATTCAAGAAATAATCCTGCGTGTTCTGCTTCTTCATACGGGTTTTCCTTTCTCTAATACTGTTCTGCGTTTGTGTGGCTGCTATTCTTCGCGGCGTTCTACGCCGCTATTATACAGGAAATCTTCTGCAAACGCCGTCGAACGGCGGACTATCGAGGGGAAATCCTCCTCGTCGCGGTAGAACCACTTCACCGCCCCGTCCCGGCGGAACCACGTCAGCTGACGCTTCGCGTAGCGCCGCGTCGCGCGCTTCAGCCGTTCGACGCACTCTGGGTATTCCTCCGGACGGTCGAGCGCCGGCAGCATCTCCTTGTAGCCTATCGCCTGGAGCGCGGTCGCCGCGCCATCGCGCCGGAGGCGCGCCGCCTCATCCATGAGTCCCGCGCGGAGCATTTCGTCCACGCGCAGGTTCGTCCTGCGGTACAGCTCCGCCCTGTCGCGGAAGTCAAGACCTATCTTCAGCGCCTCGAAGCGGGGCGGCTGTTTCCGGGACGCCTCGTCGTGCCCGGAGATGCTCCCGCCCGAAAACGACACCTCGAGCGCGCGGACTATGCGCTTCAAATCGTTGGGATGTATGCGTTCCGCGGCCTTCGTGTCCCTCGCGCGGAGGAGCCTGTGCAGTCTCTCGGAGCCGTATTTTGTTCCCAAATCATTGAGTCTTTCTCGTATTATATCACAATTTTCCGCCGTTGAAAAGCCCCGTCCGAGAATTAGTGAATCCATATACAGACCGGTGCCTCCGGCGACTATCGCGGCATGTCCCCGTGAGAGTATCCCCTCTATCGCCACGGTCGCCTCCGCGACGTAGCGCGCGGCGGAGTAGCTCTCGTCCGTGCCGCAGACGTCTATCATATGGTGCGGGACGCCGCGCATCTCCGCGCGCGTCGGCTTTGCCGTGCCGATGTCGAGACCGCGGTATATCTGCATCGAGTCGCACCCGACGACCTCGCCGTGAAGCGCGAGCGCGAGCTCGACAGCGAGCGCCGTCTTGCCGGACGCGGTAGGCCCCAATACGCATATTATCCTATCCGGCATCAGACTCTCCTGTTTATCCGCCGCTCGAGCTCGGCGCGCCCGAGCACCGCCGCGACGGGACGTCCGTGCGGGCAGAACTTCACGTCCCTGTAACCCATGACGTGGCGGACGAGCTCGCGGCGCTCCGCGTCGGAGGTCACGGCGCCCGCCTTCATCGCCGCCTTGCAGGATATGAGCCGAAGCAGCTCCTCCCTCTGTTCGAGCATGTCCACCTTTCGGTGAGCCGCGAGGTCGTCCGCTATCTGCTCGAGTGTCCCCTGCGCGTCGTCGCGTTCAAGCTCGCCCGGCAGGGCGCGGACGGCGAAGCTCTCGCCGCCGATGTGCTCCATCTCAAACCCGAGGCCGCGTATGAGCGCGATGTTTTCGTTTATCGTCTCCGCCTCCTCACGCGAGAACGTGAGCGCGAGCGGTGAGATTAGGTACTGCACCATCGGCTTCTCCCCCGCCGCGACAAGGCGGTCGAATATCATCCTCTCGTGGGCGGCGTGCTTGTCTATGAATACAAGCTCCTCCGCGTCCTCCACGAGTATGTACGTGCCGAACACCTCTCCGAGTATCCGCCACTCGGGTATGGCCGGTTCCTCGGCGGCACGCGCCGGCGGCGTCCCTACGGACTGCGGCGGCTCGGGCGCGACGTCCCGCGAGCTTTCCTTCCCCGCGGCGTCCGCCTCCGCGCGACTGTCACTCGGGAACGCGGGCGCGTCTTCCGCGCGTTCCCGCGCGGCTTCCGTTTCGGCGTCGGACGGCGCTTCCCGAGGCCCATCCACCGTGACCGGGCGGATAAGGTGTACCTCGCCCGCGCCGAAGCTGACGCCTCCGCCGTCCGCGCCGAGGCTCGGACGAGTCGGCGCGGGGCGCGCCGCTTCGCCGTACGCCGGGCGGAAGCTTTCCTCCGGGACGCGCCGCGCGGGAACGTCCTCCCGCTTCTCCGGCGCGCGGGCGGCGGCGCTGCCGTGTACCGTTCTGACGAAGCCGGTGCCGAGGCCGAAGGTCTGCTGCTCGCCCGGAGTGTCCGCGTCGAACTTCAGCGCCGCGCGCGAGCCTATCTGCGAGCGGACGTCGCCCTCGTCTATCGCGGCGCGGACGGCGGTGTAGACCGCGCCGAACACCTCGCGCTCGAACGCGAACTTCACCTCGCTCTTTGCGGGGTGGACGTTCACATCCACCGCCGCCGGGTTCAGCTCAATGTATATGACGCACGCGGGGAAGCGTCCCTGGACCATGCTGTTACTGTAGCCCTGCTCGAGGGCGGCGGAGAGCAGGCGCGAGGATATCGGCCTCCCGTTGACGAAAAACTCCTGCTTTGTGCGGTTGCCGCGTCCGAACGCGGGCTTCGATATGAAGCCGGAGACCGTGACGCCGTCCTGGCTGTTCTTCACCGGCATGAGACCCGCCGCGAACGTCGCGCCGAGCACGTCGTAGACAGCGGCGGCGGGGTCGCCCGTGCCGCGCGTCTGGAACTCGGTCTCTCCCTCGCGTATGAAGCGGAACGCTATGTCCGGGTGCGCGAGCGCGGCGGATGAGACCACCGCCGCCACTCTCGACGCCTCGCTCATGTCCCGCTTTAAGAACTTCATCCGCGCCGGGGTGTTGTAGAATAGCTCCTCGACGATGATGCTCGTCCCCTCCGGGCAGCCGGCGCTCTCTACGGGGCCGCCCGCGCCGCCCGCTATGCGGTACTCCGCGCCCTCCGCCGCGCCGCGCGTGCGGGTGAGGAGCCTCACCTTCGCGACGGCGGCTATCGACGCAAGCGCCTCGCCGCGAAAGCCCATAGTCTCTATCTTCTCGAGGTCCCGTGCCTCGCGGACCTTCGAGGTCGCGTGACGCAGGAACGCGGTAGGGATGTCCTCGGGGAGTATCCCGTCGCCGTCGTCGGTGACGCGGATATAGCGGAGCCCGCCCTGACGTATCTCCACCGCAATGCGCTTCGCGCCCGCGTCCACCGAGTTCTCGACAAGCTCCTTTACCACCGACGCGGGTCTCTCGACCACCTCGCCCGCGGCTATAAGATCCGCTATGTGCGGCTCCAGCTCATGTATGCGTCCCATAAATCACGCTCCTTTGCGGCGGCGCGCGCCGCCTATTCGGTCTCCTTTGCCCGCGAGACGAACTCCGCGAGCTTCTGCCACGCCTCGTAGGGCGAGAGGGCGTTCGGGTCTATCCTCGCAAGCTCCGCGGAGAGGGCGGACGCCGCGACGCCGCCGAGCGACATCTGTCCGTCGTCCTCTCTGCGCGTCGGCGCTGCGCGGGACTCGTCCCTCGCGCCGCTCTCGAGCGAGCCGAGTATCTTCCGCGCCCGCGCTATGAGCTCGTCCGGAAGCCCCGCGAGCTTTGCGACTTCCACGCCGTAGCTGTCGTCCGCGCCTCCGCGCACTATCTTGCGGAGGAAGATTATGCCGTCGCCGCGCTTCTTTACGGCGATATTATAGTTCTTCACGCCCTCGAGCTCGTCCTCCATGACGGTGAGCTCGTGGTAGTGCGTGGCAAACATCGTCTTTGCGCCGATGCGCGTGCGGTCGGCGACCCACTCGAGCACCGCGCGGGCTATCGCCATACCGTCAAATGTGGAGGTCCCGCGCCCTATCTCGTCAAGGATGAGCAGGCTCCGCCGCGTGGCGTTTTTCAGTATCTCCGCCACCTCGCTCATCTCGACCATGAAGGTCGAGCGCCCGCTCGCGAGGTCGTCCGACGCGCCGATGCGCGTGAACACGCGGTCAACTATGCCTATCTGAGCCTCGCGCGCCGGCACGAAGCTTCCGGCCTGCGCCATTATGACTATCAGCGCCGCCTGGCGCATGTACGTGCTCTTGCCCGCCATGTTGGGCCCCGTGATTATCGCGACGGTGTTCGCGCCGCAGTCGAGCTCGAGGTCGTTCGGCACGAACAGTCCGCCGTCCAGCATCTTCTCGACGACCGGGTGCCGCCCGTCCCGAATGACGAGCCTGTCGCCCATGTCTACCGTGGGGCGGCAGTAGTTCTCCGACTGCGCGGCCGCGGCAAAGCTCGCGAGCGCGTCCGCAGACGCTACGGCGTGCGCCGTCTCCTGCACTCTCTCGGCCGCGAGCGCTATCCTGTCGCGGAGCTTGCAGAAGAGCTCGTACTCGAGCGCGGAGACGCGCTCGGAGGCCGTCAGTATCTCGCTTTCGAGGTTTTTCAGTTCCTCGGTTATGTACCGCTCGCGATCCACGAGCGTCTGCTTGCGTATGTAGTCCTCCGGGACCTTCTCCGCCCCGGAGCGCCGCACTTCTATGTAGTAGCCGAAGACCTTGTTGTAGCCTATCTTCAGAGTGCGGATGCCCGTTCGCTCGCGCTCGCGCTCCTCTATTGCAAGCGTCTCTCCGCGCCCGCCTTGGCATATGCGGCGCAGGCGCGCGACCTCCGGCGAGAACTCGTCGCGTATGAGTCCTCCCTCCCGAAGCTGCAGGGGAGGCTCGTCCACAAGCGTCGCCTCTATGTCGGAGATAAGATCCTCGAGCGGGTCTATCCGCTCGGAGAGCTCGCGCAGGAGCGGACTTTCCGTTTTCGCGAGCATCTCCTTCACCGGCGCGAGGTGGCGCGCCGAGTCCGCGAGCGCGCGGAGCTCCCGCGCGCCGACCGTCCCGGCGCTTATCCGCGTCATCACGCGCTCGAGGTCGCAGATGCTTTTCAGCTCCTCCGCAAGCGCGTCCCGAAGCGGCGCGGCCGCGACTAGCTCGCCCACCGCCTCGTGGCGGCGGGTTATCCGCGCGACGTCCACAAGCGGCCGCTCGATCCACGAGCGGAGGAGCCGCGCGCCCATCGCGGTCTTTGTCCTGTCTAGGACGTGCAGGAGGCTCCCGTGCTTCTCGCCCGTCCGCATGGACGCCGTGAGCTCGAGATTTCGCCGCGCGGTCTGGTCGAGCTCCATGAAGCTCCTCGACCTGTAGCACTCGAGGCGGCGGATGTGCGACGCCGTACTCTTCTGCGTGAGATAGATGTAGTGCAGGAGCGACCCGACCGCCTCCGGCGCGGGGGTGTTCTCTATCGTGCCGGCGCCATCGCCGAACTTCTCGCGGCAGGCGCGCTCGGCGGCGTCCCTGTCCGCCTGGGAGACGGTGACGAGCGCCCTGTCAAAGCGCTCTATCCAGCGCTTCACCCTCGGAAGCTCCCCGTCGTCTCTGAGGATAAGCTCGCGCGGGTCGTAGCGCGAGATCTCGTTCTGCACCGATATGCCGAGCTCGTCAAGCGAGTCCGAGGAAAGAGACGTGGCGTAGAACTCGCCCGTCGAGAAGTCGCAGAACGCGAGCCCCGCCGTGCACTTCGCCCTGTTCAGCGCCACCGCGCCGATGAAGTTGTTCCGCGCGTCGTCAAGGGCTCCCGCCATCGTCGCGGTGCCGGGCGTGACCGTCCTCAGCACCTCGCGCTCGACGAGACCCTTCGCGAGCTTCGGATCCTCCATCTGCTCGCATATCGCGACCTTGTAGCCCTTGGTTATAAGGCGCGCTATGTATCCGTCCACCGAGTGCGCCGGAACGCCGCACATCGGCACCTGAAGCTCCTTCGGCGCGTTCCTGTCGCGCGTGGTGAGCATGAGGTCGAGTTCCTTTGCCGCGGTCTTGGCGTCCTCGTCGAACATCTCGTAGAAGTCGCCGAGCCGGAAGAACAGGAGGCTGTCCGGGTACTGCGCCTTCATCGCGGCGTACTGCTTCATCATCGGGGTATCTACCGGCATACCGTCACCTCCCTCCGTTTATGCGAGCTCTGCCGAAAGCGAGAAGGTGCTTACTCCCGTCACCTTCACCGTATGCCACCCGCCTATAAGCTCCGTCGAGCCCTTGAGGCTTACGAGCCGCCCGTCCTGCGTGCGGGCGGTGAGGTTGAGTTCGCCCGTGCGGCTCTCGCCGTCTATGTGTACGCGCATCGTCCGTCCGACGAGCGGCGCGCGATCCTCGAGCGTGATCGAGTCCTGAAGGGCGTTCAGTCTGCGGAAGCGTTCTACCTTCTCCGCGTGGGTCACGGGGTCGGGCATCTCGGCGGCGGGGGTTCCGGAGCGCTTGGAGTAGATAAACGTAAAGAGCGAATCGTACCGGACGCGGCGGACAAGGTCGAGCGTCCGCTCGAAGTCCTCCTCGCTCTCGTCCGGGAAGCCGATTATGATGTCGCTTGTGAATATCACGCCGGGTATCTTCTCCCGCGCGTAGTCAATGAGCGAAATATAGTGCTCCGCCGTGTAGCGGCGGTTCATGCGGCGCAGTATCTCGTCCGAGCCGGACTGAACCGGCAGGTGTATGTGCCGCTCCACCTTCGGGTGGGAGGCTATGACGTCGATGAGCTCGCGCGAGCAATCCTTGGGGTGACTCGTCATAAAGCGGAGCACGAAGTCCCCCTCGAGCTCGGCGCAGGCGGCGAGCAGTTCCGCGAAGCTCTTCCCGCCGCCGGAGTAGCTGTTGACGTTCTGCCCGAGGAGCATGATGTCGTGGCAGCCGCTCTCCGCGAGCTCGCGCACCTCACGTATGACGTCCTCGGGAAGGCGGCTCCGCTCGCGCCCGCGCACATACGGGACGATGCAGTAGGAGCAGAAGTTGTTGCAGCCGTACATTATCGAGACGTGCGCCTTGTACGGCGACGTCCTCACGACCGGCAGCTCCTCCGCTATGCGGCTGTCCGGCTCGCCGTCCTCGATTATCCTCCCGCCGTCCTCGTAGAGGCGGAGCAGAGTCTCCGGCAGGCGCCAGAAGGATGTGGTGTCGAGCAGAGCATCGACGTGGCGGTAGCTCCGCCTCACCTTCTCGCGCACGGTCTCCTCGCCCGCCATACATCCGGCGAGGATTATCTTCATGTTCGGATTTTCCTTCTTTGTGTGGGTCATGTGGCCGATGTTGCCGAAGACCCGCTGCTCGGCGTGCTCGCGCACGGCGCAGGAGTTTATGACGACAACGTCGGCGTGCTCGTCCGAGACGAGTATGTACCCCATGTCGCGGAGCATACCGCGCATCCGCTCGCTGTCCGCCTCGTTCTGCTGACAGCCGTAGGTATCGACCCACGCGGTCTCACCCGCGTGGACGGCGCGGACGCGCTCCGCGCACTCGCGCTGGTATTCCAGTTCCTTTTCGCTTACAAATGCTCTTCTTTCCACTTCAGTTCACCCGGATAATGTTACTTTTCAAGCTTGAGGCCGAGCAGCGCGCGGCGCAGCATGTCGAGCGCCGTCGTCGCGGCGTTCGAGCGGACTCGCTCGCGCCCTCCGGCGCGGCCGAAGGTACACTCGCGCACGACCTCGACGCCGTCTCCCGCGACGGCGATGTACACGAGCCCCATCGGCTTCGACTCGCTCTCGGACGGTCCCGCGACGCCGGTGAGCGCGACGGCGAAGTCCGCCCCCGTCCTCTCCCGCGCGCCGCGCGCCATCTCCGCCGCGGTCTCGCGCGAGACCGCGCCGAACCTCGCAAGCGTCTCCTCCTTCACGCCGAGGAGCCGCGTCTTCATCTCGTTCGAGTAGCAGACGGCGCCGCCGAGGTATACCCTGCTCGCGCCGGGTACGGAGGTTATCCGCTCGCCGACGAGTCCGCCGGTGCAGCTCTCCGCCGTCGCTATCGTCTTGCCCTTCTCGGCGAACAGTTCGACGACGCGCGCTTCGAGACTCTCGGCGTCCACGCCGTAGACCACGTCCCCGAGGCGGCTGCACATGTCCCGAACGACCGGCTCGGTCATGGCAAACGCTTCTTCCTTCGTCGCAGCCTTCGCCGTCACGCGGAGCAGGCACTCGCCGACCTTCGCGTAGGGCGCGACGGTCGGGTTTGTCATCTTCTCTATTATCGGACGGAGCATCGCCTCCATCGGCGCCTCCCCGAGGCCGACGACGCGTATCGTGCGGCTCACGAGGCACGCGTCGCTCTTCGACGCGAGCCACGGCATGGCGCACTCGCGCCACATCGGGAAGCACTCGCTCGGCGGTCCGGGGAGCATGATGACGCTCTTCCCGTCCTCCGTGTCAAACGCGACGCCGGGCGCGGTGCCCCACTCGTTTGTGAAGACGGTGCATCCCTCCGGCAGCATCGCCTGCGAGTAGTTGTTTTCGGTGAGCGTTATCCCGCGGCGGCTGAAGTAGGTCTCAAGCCGCCTCACCGTCTCCTCGTGGCGGACGAGCCGCCGCCCGTAGCACTGTGAGACGGTCTCCTTCGTTATATCGTCGTAAGTCGGCCCGAGGCCGCCGGTGGTGATAAGCAGGTCGGCGCGGCTCTTTGCAAGCTCGACCGAGCGGCGTATCCGCTCGGGATTGTCGCCCACGACCGACGTGTAGTAGAGGTTTATCCCGAGCTCGCTGAGTCCCTCGCTTATCACCTGCGCGTCGGTATTTATTATGTCGCCGAGCAGCAGCTCGGTGCCTATCGAAAGTATTTCCGCGGTTATTGACATGTCCGTCTCCCCCTCAGCGCGATATTCTTATCTCCTCGACGTTCTCTACGGCTATACGCTCTAGCTCCGCGAGCTCCGCCGGAGCCTCCGCCTCCTCGACAAGCTCCAGCTTCGGGCGGGTGCGCGGGTGCTTCGGCGTGAATACCGTGCAGCAGTCCTCGTAGGGAAGTATCGAAGTGTCGTAAGTCCCTATCCGGCGTGACACCTTCACTATCTCCTCCTTGTCCATGCCTATCAGAGGACGAAAGACCGGCATGCCGACGACCGCCTCGGTGACGCCCATCGCGAGCGTCGTCTGGCTCGCGACCTGGCCGAGGCTCTCGCCGGTGATTATGGCGGAGCAGGCGTTATTTTTCGCTATCGCCTCGGCTATACGCATCATCGAGCGGCGCATGACGAGCGTGAAATACTCCTCCGGGCAGCAGTCCCGTATCCTCTCCTGAATAGCCGTGAACGGAACGACATGCACCGTCATGTAGCCGGTGTGGCGGACGAGTATCTTTGCGAGGTCGAGCACCTTCTGCTTTGCGCGCTCGCTCGTGTAGGGATAGCTGAAGAAGTGTACGGCTTCGAGCTCGAGGCCGCGCCGCGCCATCATCCACGCCGCGACCGGGCTGTCTATGCCGCCGGAGAGCAACACGGCGGCGCGGCCGGCCGTCCCCTGCGGAAGTCCTCCCGCGCCGGGGACGGGGTCGGTATGTACGTAAGCCGAGAGGTCGCGCACCTCGACGTAGACCGTCCTGTCCGGCTCGTAGACGTCCACTCGCAGATGAGGGAACGCCTCGAGCACGGCGGCGCCGACGAGGCTGCTTATCTCGGGCGACTTCAGCGGGAAGCGCTTGTCCGAGCGCTTGCTTTCCACCTTGAAGGTCTTTGCCGCCGAGAGCTCCGGCGCGAGGCGCTCGCACGCGGCGCGGCATATCGCGTCGATATCCTTCTCACACGCGTAGGCGCGGGAGAGCGAGACTATGCCGAACACCTTTCCCACCGTGTCAAACGCCGCGGCGCAGTCGCAGGTCTCCTCCTCCGGCTCCACGTAGACCGTGGACTGTATGGCGTAGACGTTGAACCTGCCGAGCGGACGCAGCCGCGCGCGTATGACGCGGAGCATTTTCGATTCGAACTGACGGCGGTTGCCGCCCTTGAGGACGACTTCGCCCATCTTCGCGAGTATCATTTCCATATCCTTATACCTGCTTTGCTTCGTACTTCAGTCCACGAGCGACGTGCGGACGTCGCCGTAGAAGTTTATCGGCATGTCGCCCACGCTTATCGTGCGGACGATGAAGTTCCCCTCCGAAATATGCCTGAGTATCGTCGGAAGAGCCTCCGCCGTCATCTCGGTATCGTGCATGAGTATCACGACCGTGGAGTTTGCCTCGTCAAGGCCGCGTATTACAGTCCTTGCAAGGGCGGAGGCGGAGGGCTGTTCGTAGTCGAGGGCGTCCACCGTCCAGTCCCAGTAGCGGCACCCCGCGCCTATCACGGCGTCTCTCATTTCCTGCGTGACCTCGCGGTAGCTCGAGCCGTATGGGAAGCGGAATATCCTCGTTCGGATCTGCGCGACGGAGTCGAGCGCGTCGGCAGCGCGTTCGATCTCGCTCCGCAGAGCCTCCGGCGAGGAGTACATCTCACTGTCTATGTGGCTCCACGCATGCAGGCCGACGGAGTGTCCCTCGCCCACCATTCTCCGCACCGTGTCCCGCTCCTGCTCTATCTCACTGCCGAGCAGGAAGAAGGTCGCCTTCATGCCGTATTCGTCGAGCGTATCGAGTATGGAGGCGGTGTTCCTGTTCGGCCCGTCGTCAAAGGTGATGTAGACCACCTTCGGTTCGGGCGGCGGGGACGCCTCCTCCGACGGTTCCGCGCTCGGCGCGGCGGACGACGCCGGAGGTTCGCTTGAGGGCTCGGCGCTCGGCCGCGAGATGTACGCGAGGTACAGCGCCACCATCTCCGGCTGGTACCGCGCAAGGAAGCTATCCGCGCTCAGGTCGGACTCCGACACGATGCGCACCGCTTCGATCGGATGGCTTCGGAGGATCTGGAGCTCGAGGCCGAACTTTTCGCACACGAACGTGAGCGGCACGCAGATAGTCCCCGCCTCGTTCGTCATAAGGCGCATCTGGTACTGCTGTTCGCGGTCGTAGGCGGTCTGCGCGAGCGAGTCAAAGGTTATCATATAGTCGCGGTTGTACAGCGTCAGGCGGTACATCTCGCTGTTGTAGCTGTAAAACACCCCGAGCGAGCGATCCGAGAAAAGGGCGTAGGGCGCGTATATCTCTCCGCCGGTTATCACCGGCATCATCGTCTCGTCAAACGGCTGAACGGAGTCGTTGAGCACGGTGAAGTACCAGTCCTCATCGTCGGGGGCGGAGCTTGCAAGCGCGGCAAGCGAAAGCATGAGCGCCGAAACCGCAAGAAACAGCGCGATAAGCCGCGTTCTTTTCATTCTTCGCCCTCCTTTTCCGCCACGCGCCGGTGCCTGCGCCGGTCATAATTTTACGGATATATTGTACCACAAAGCGCGTCGATGTTCAACTACCGCTAGTCTCGCCCCGAAAATAAATTTAATGCCTTGTGGCGGGCGGCAAAAAATGCTATACTGAAAAAAAGCTGTCGGAGCCGGCGGTCCTTTCCCCTGACCGGCGCGCTCCGTAAGGAGGTTCGGACGCATGAAGGACTTTCGCGAAAGCGCCGCCTCGCGCGCCTCGGACGATGCGGAGAGGCTGCTTGCGCGGCGTCTCTGCGACCTCTCGGAGCGAGCGGCGCGAAGCGGTGTCCTCGTCTCGACGGGGTTCCTCTCGCCCTCCGAGCAGGAGTTCTGCCGGATGATCTTGCCGCTCCTGCCCTGCCCGCCGGTATTTGACGGGGGCTTCGAGGGCGCGGAACGCGCCGTCGTCTGCTTCGGCGAGTACGGCGAGCGGCCGATAGCCGCGCTCCGCCTCGAGCACAAGACTCCGCTCTCCCACCGCGACATTCTCGGCTCGGTGCTCGGACTCGGGCTTGAGAGAAGCGTCGTCGGCGACATAGTCGCGGGTGAGAGTGAAAGCAGGCTCGTCGTTCTCCGCGCGAACCTCTCCTATCTCCTCTCGCAGTTCGAGCGCGCGGGGAGAACGCCGCTCACGGTCTCCGAGCTGCCGCTCGAAGACTTCGCCCCGCCGGAGAGGAAGACCGAGCGGAGCGTCGTAAGCCTCGCGTCGCCGAGGCTTGACGCTCTCGTCGCCGCCGCGTGGGGTCTTTCGCGCGAGGACGCGCAGACGCAGCTCGCGCGCGGGCTCGTGCAGCTCAACCATCGTCCGACGCTCGACTGCTCCAAGCAGGTCCGCGAGGGCGACACCGTGAGCCTTCGCGGGCGCGGCAAGCTCACCGTCGGCGAGACGCTCGGCGAGAGCCGCCGAGGGCGGCTCAGGATAGAGATAGAGAAGTACGTCTGACGCGCGGGACTTCGCCGCGCAGAAATACGAAAGGAGCGCATTATGGAACTCTGCAGGTATATCGACCACACGCTGCTGCGGGCGGATGCCGTCCCGGAGGAGATAGAACGGCTCTGCCGCGAAGCCGTGGAGTACAGCTTCGCCTCGGTGTGCGTGAACGGGAAGTACGTCCCGCTCGCCGCGCGCCTCACGGCGGGGACGGACGTGGGTGTCGCGTGTGTGGTGGGCTTCCCGCTCGGCGCGATGGCGTCCGAGGCGAAGGCGTTCGAAGCGGCGAAGGCCGTGCGCGACGGCGCAAGTGAAATAGACATGGTGATAGACATCGGCGCGGCGAAGGCGGGCGACTTCGCCGCCGTCGAGAGTGACGTCCGCGCCGTCGTGCGCGCGGCGGACGGGCGCGCGGTCAAGGCTATAATCGAGACCTGCCTTCTCACTGACGACGAGAAGCGCGCCGCCTGCCGCGCAGCTGTCGCAGGCGGCGCGGCATTCGTCAAGACGTCGACCGGCTTCTCGAAGGGCGGCGCGACCGAGGCGGATGTCCGCCTCATGCGCGAGACGGTAGGGCCGGACGTCGGCGTCAAGGCGAGCGGAGGTATCCGCGACCGAGAGACGGCGGAGGCGATGATAGCCGCCGGCGCGACGAGGATAGGTACCTCAAGCGGCGCAAAAATATGCGAGCAGGCTAATATGTGAGTAAACCGATTTTCGGATAAAAAAACAGCCGGGGAAACCAATCCCCGGCTGTTTTTTTGTTTGCCGCGACCGCTTCGGTCAGCCTTCGATCCCTATTTTAAGTCCGCAGGTCTCGCAGACCGGGAGTCCCGTATCTTCGTCGGTGATCCAGCTGTGGAAATTCGAGTGGTTCGGGCAAACAAGGTCTTCACCCCTAGGCGTCTTTACGGCGTACTTGCCGCAGGCCGAACACTCCGGATATCCGTTCCTGAAGTCGGTAAACCATGTGTGACCGGTGTACGGCTCCGGGCACTCCGCGCTCTCATCGTCAAGAACATAGAGCATTCCGCACCTGCCGCATTTTATGTTTCCGGTGGTATAGTCGGTTCCCCAGCTATGGTAATACTCATGGCGGCTCAGCTCCTGCGCGCCGTAGACCTTGCCGTGCGAGTAGCACATCGGCTGTTCATATGATATTTCTACATAGCACACCTTGGGATCTCCGCTGACATTGCTTGTCACGGTATACCTGTCGTACCACAGCGGAGCGCCGCACGCCGGGCAGTATGCGGGTGTGCGTTCTATCGAGCCGCGTTCGTCGTTCATGGCATACGCCGTAGATACTATGCCCGCCAGCATAACGGCGGCAACCATAAGAGCCAATATTCTCCTTTTCACCGTTCTCTCCCTCTTTTCACTATCCGCTCATCCATTCGACCGTATATGTTAGAACCAAGTGTGCCCATAGTAATCCACTCCCTTCCCTCTGAATAATCGGCAAAAACATCAACACATATTCCTATGCGAATGTATTATACCATGCAATATGCTCCGTGTCAACGGCATTTTGAAGAATTTTTCAAATGAAAACCCCGCGCGGCGTCAATAGCGCGCACGGGGTTTACGTTTTATTCATAAAGCTCTAAGGAACCTCTGAATAAATCGGCGAGAGCGGGTCGTGAGATATTTTGCGTTACAGCAAGGCGCGATTTTGCAGGAATACTTGCCGTATTTCAAGAAAGCGCAACGATGCTGCGGCGCAAAAGAGCCGCGAGACGCCGAAGACGCATTTGTTCAGAGGTTCCTTAATACTATTTCTTGAACTTGTCGAAGAAGCGCTTGCGCTTCTCGGACTGCTTTTCGCCGAGCGTCCCGTCGAACTCGCGCAGCAGCTCCTTCTGGCGCGCGGTGAGGTTCCTCGGCGTCTCGACGACGATGTGGACGAACTCGTCCCCTCGGACGCTCGAATTTACCCTCGGTATGCCCTTTCCGCGCAGACGGTACACCGAGCCGGTCTGCGTCCCCTCCGGCATGGTGTACTTCACCTTGCCGTCTATCGTCGGGACCTCAAGCTCCGCGCCGAGCGCGGCCTGAGCAAAGGACACCGGCATCTCGATATGTACCGACGTCCCCTCGCGCTCGAAAACGGGGTGCGGACGGACGGTCACGTCGACGAGCAGGTCGCCGGACGGGCCCCCGTTTTCTCCCGCATGGCCCTCTCCGCGCACGGCGAAGGTCTGTCCGTCGTCTATTCCGGCGGGCACCTTCACCTTTATCGTACGCTTTGCGCGCTTCACGCCGCTGCCGCCGCAGGACGTGCAGGGCGAGGCTATCTTCTTGCCGCGCCCGCCGCACTCGGGGCAGGTGTCGCTCATGGTGACGGTGCCGAGCGGCGTGCGCCGCGTGGTGCGCACCTGACCCGTGCCGCCGCAGCGCGGACAGGTGTCCGCATGAGTGCCGGGGGCGGCGCCGGTGCCGCCGCAGGTCTCGCAGTTCTCGACGCGCCCTATCTCTATTGTCTTTTCGCAGCCGAAGGCGGCCTCCTCGAAGCTTATCTCCATGCGGATGCGCACGCTCTCGCCCTTTGAGGGGCCGGTGCGTCGGGCGGACGACCCGCCCATTCCGCCGAAGAAGCTCTCAAATATCGAGCCGATGTCCCCGAAGCCGCCAAAGCCGCCGAAGTCCCCTCCGCCGTAAGCGTTCGGGTTGAAGTTGGGGTCTACGCCCGCGTGGCCGTAGTTGTCGTAGAGCTCGCGCTTCCCGCTGTCGCTCAGGACCTCGTAGGCCTCGTTTATCTCCTTGAACTTTTCCTCGGCTTCCTTGTTACCGGGGTTCACATCCGGGTGGTACTTCCGCGCCATATTGCGATAGGCGCGCTTTATCTCTTCCTCGCTTGCGCCCTTGCTTATGCCGAGCACCTCGTAATAATCGCGTTTCTGTTCCGCCATTTCCTCACGCCCTCACGGAAAGCATGCGGACGGAGGCCCGCCCGCATGGTATTCCTGTCAATAGTGTTTTCGCCGGGGAATTACTTCTTCTCTCCGCCGTCCTTCTCGTCGTCATCGACGACGCGGTAGTCGGCGTCATAGACGTTCGGGTCGGAGCCGCCCTGCGCGCCGCCGTTCGGCTGACCGTTCTCGCCGCCGCTCGGCGCGGCCTGCTGATAGAGCTTTTCGCTCACGGCGTAGAACTCCTTG
Source organism: uncultured Clostridia bacterium (assembly GCA_947593925.1). Taxonomy (GTDB): domain Bacteria; phylum Bacillota; class Clostridia; order Oscillospirales; family JAAYOS01; genus CANRIN01. The sequence goes on from CANQDU010000013.1 coordinate 40,308, forward strand.
GTGAGCGCCTCGCTCTTCTCCTTTATCGCGGCGTAGTCCTCGCCCTTCAGGGCTTCCTTCAGCGCGTCGCACGCGGTCTGGACCTTCGTCTTATCGTCGGCGGACAGCTTGTCGCCGAGCTCGCCGAGGGTCTTCTCGGTCTGGTAGACGAGCTGATCCGCGCTGTTGCGGGTCTCCGCGTTCTCGCGGCGCTGCTTGTCCTCGCTTGCGTACTGCTCGCTCTCGCGGACGGCCTTCTCGATGTCCTCCTTGCTCATGTTGGTCGAGCTGGTTATCGTGATGTGCTGCTCGCGGCCGGTGCCGAGGTCCTTTGCCGAGACGTTGACGATGCCGTTCGCGTCGATGTCGAACGTGACCTCTATCTGCGGCACTCCGCGCGGGGCGGGAGCGATGCCGTCGAGGTGGAAGCGGCCGAGGGTCTTGTTGTACTGCGCCATCTCGCGCTCGCCCTGAAGGACGTGTACCTCGACCGAGGTCTGTCCGTCTGCGGCGGTGGAGAACACCTGGCTCTTCTTTGTCGGTATGGTGGTGTTGCGCTCTATGAGGCGGGTGAAGACGCCGCCCATCGTCTCAAGGCCGAGGGAAAGCGGCGTGACGTCGAGCAGGAGCAGTCCCTTGACGTCTCCGCCGAGGACGCCCGCCTGAATAGCCGCGCCGACGGCGACGCACTCGTCCGGGTTGATGCCCTTGAACGGCTCGCGGCCGGTGAACTTCTTGACTGCCTCCTGGACGGCGGGGATACGGGTCGAGCCGCCGACGAGAAGCACCTTCGAGATGTCGGAGGGCTTGAGGCCGGAGTCGCTCATTGCCTGACGCATCGGCCCGAGGGTCGCTTCGACGAGGTCTGCCGTGAGCTCGTTGAACTTCGCGCGGGTGAGGGTGACGTCGAGGTGCTTCGGGCCGTTGACGTCCGCCGTGATATAGGGCAGGTTTATCGAGGAGCTCGTCACCTGCGAAAGCTCGATCTTCGCCTTCTCGGCGGCCTCCTTGAGGCGCTGCATGGTGATGTTGTCGTGGGAGAGGTCGATGCCCTCCTTCGCCTTGAACTCGCTGACGAGGTAGTCCATGATGCGCTTATCGAAGTCGTCGCCGCCGAGGCGGTTGTTGCCCGCCGTCGCGAGGACCTCGAGGACGCCGTCGCCTATCTCGAGTATCGAGACGTCGAACGTGCCGCCGCCGAAGTCGTAGACCATGATCTTCTGCTCGTTCTCCTTGTCGAGGCCGTATGCAAGCGCCGCCGCGGTCGGCTCGTTGATTATGCGCTTGACCTCGAGGCCGGCAATCTTGCCCGCGTCCTTGGTGGCCTGACGCTGTGCGTCGGTGAAGTACGCCGGAACGGTTATCACCGCCTCGGTGACGGGGCCGCCGAGGTAGCTCTCCGCGTCGGTCTTGAGCTTCGTGAGCACCATCGCGCTTATCTCCTGCGGGGTGTACTGCTTGTCGCCTATCGTGACGCGGTAGTTGCTTCCCATCTCGCGCTTTATCGAGGAGACGGTGCGGTCCGGGTTCGTTATCGCCTGACGCTTCGCGACGGTGCCGACCATGCGCTCGCCGTCCTTTGAGAACGCGACGACCGACGGGGTAGTCCTGTCGCCCTCGGCGTTCGCGATGACTACCGGCTCGCCGCCCTCGATGACCGCCACACACGAGTTCGTGGTGCCGAGATCTATGCCTATTATCTTGCTCATTATATTGTCCTCCTGTTCGTTATTGTAGGTTTTATTGCCTGTGTATTCAAAAACGTTTCCGTTTTGTTCCCATGGTATAGGCCGCTCAGTTTGCGACCTTCACGACCGCGTGGCGTATCACACGCCCGCCGGTCTCGAAGCCCTTCTGGAAGGTCTCCGCTACAACGCTCTCGCCGAGCGTCTCGTCGTCAACGTGCATGACCGCGTTGTGGCGCTCCGGGTCGAACGGCGTTCCGGGCGCGCTCTCTATCTCTGTGACGCCGAGCGCCGCGAGGCTCGCGTCGAACTGCTGGAGCGTCATCTCGACGCCCTTCTTGAACGCCTCGTCCGTCGTCTCCTGCGCCGCCGCGCGCGCGAGGTTGTCGTAGACCGGGAGCAGCGCCTCTATGGTGGACGCCTTCACCGAGCCGAAAAGCTGCTCGCGCTCGCGCTGAGTGCGCTTGCGATAGTTGTCGTACTCGGCGGCGAGGCGCATGTACGTGTCCTGGAGCTCCGCGAGCTTCTTTTCCGCCTCGCTCTGCTCAGGCGCGGATTCCTGCGCGTCCTGCGCTTCGGGCTCCGCCGTATCATCCGCCTCTGCTTCGGGCTCGGGCTTTGTCTCCGCGGCGGCCTTTGCCGTTTCCTTTGCCTCGTCCTGCTCCGGGTTCTTCTTTTTCTTTGTCACTTGTTCTCACTTCCATCCGTATTATCTTCGCCGTTTTCCGCGGCGGGACCTCCGAGCGCCCGCATGAAGTATCCGAGCCGCGACGCGACCTTCGCGTAGTCCATCCGAGTCGGCCCGACGACGCCGATGACGCCGCGCAGTCCGTCTCCGAGGTCGTAGCTCGCGGTCACAACGCTCGAATCGCTCAACTCCTCCACGAGGTTCTCCTTGCCTATGATTATCTTTATCCTGCCGTTTTCCTCCGGCGCGGGAAGCATATCCTGCGCCGAACGGTCGGACAGGTAGGAGATGAGCCGATGCGCGCGCTCCGGCTCGCGGAAGTCCGGCAGGGACAGCATCTTCGCCGCGCCGTCAACCGTGAGCTCGCGGCGCACGAGGCTCTCCGCGCTCTCGCGCAGGAAGTCTATGACGACCGCGCAGAACTCCGGCTGCGCGCCGCTCTCGCTCGCTATCTCGAACACCGCCACGGCGGATACAGCGCTCGCCTCCGAGCCCGCAAACCTCTTGTTCACCGACTCCGCGAGCCTGTGAAGCGTCTCGTCCTCCGTTCCCGCCGGGCGCTTCACCGTGGAGTTCTTGACCTCGTTTGCGCTGAACACCGCAATAAGCACGCAGGTGTTCCGGTCGAGGGTGATTATCTCGAGCTTTTTCAGCTTCGCGTCCTCACTGCGGAAGGTGCCGGCATACGCCGCGTAGCTCGTGAAATAGCTCACGATAGCCGCCGCCTCGCTTATCAGCCGGTCAAGCTCGCGGACGCGGCTCTTTACGAGCTTATCCATCCGCTCGCGCTCCGCCTTGGAGAGCGCGGACACCGCCATCAGCTCATCGACATACATCCTGTAGCCCTTGTGGGACGGCACCCTGCCGGCGGAGGTGTGCGGCTGTTCGAGAAAGCCGAGGCTCTCGAGCTCGCTCATCTCGTTTCTGAGCGTAGCCGGGGAAAGTTTGATGCCGAGCTGCTCCGCAAGCGTCTTCGAGCCGACCGGCTCGCCGGTCTTGATGTAGTCGTCAACGACCGCCTTGAGTATTATTTTCTTTCTGTCTCCCAGCGCCATAATTTCACCCCGTTAGCACTCTACTCCCTCGAGTGCTAAAATTATTTTAGCGCCGCTTCCGCAAATTGTCAAGCCCTTTTCTCTGAACATTTTGTGAACATCTCGTCCCGCCCGCGATTTCCCGCGCCAGCCTCGCAGAGTTTCGCGCCGACAGGCGCGAAATAAATTCAAATTGTCGATTTACAATATAAGTGCAACAGGAAGAAAAGGGGGTGACTCATGAGGGGAAAGCTTCTATAATGGA
>CANQDU010000014.1 GCA_947593925.1 uncultured Clostridia bacterium
GGTACGCCGCGAAAAACGATCCCGGCAAATAAACGGGATTCATATTGATTCGGGCCCGCGCTTACGGTATAATTATAAGCGTATTGTAAGCGTGGGTTGTTTCCAAACAGAAGGAGGTTAAATAACAGTGAAACAACCGTACAATACAGCACTTTATATGAGGCTTAGCCGTGACGATGAGAATTACGGCGATAGCGTTTCCATCGAGACACAGCGCACCACCTTGCATCAGTATGTGGCCGAACACCCGGAATTTCATGTGGTTTCTGAGTTTGTAGACGACGGATGGAGCGGTACAAATTTTGAACGTCCCCAGTTCAAGCGGATGATGGACGAGATTGAGGCAGGGAACATCAACTGCCTGATTACGAAAGACCTATCGCGTTTTGGCCGCGAACACATCATGATGGGCTATTATCTTGAATTTGTGTTCCCACGGTTGAAAGTCCGCTATATCGCTGTCAATGACAATGAGGATACGGACAGGGGCCTGTCAGACTTTGTACCCTTCAAAAACCTGATCAACGAGTTCACGGCAAAGGACACCAGCCGCAAAGAAAAAGCTGCTTTCCGCGCAAAGTTTCTCAACGGTGAGAGGGTCAACTGTGTGCCGCCTCTGGGATATATCAAACACCCGGAGATCAAGAACAAGCTGAAGGTAGACCCGGAGACAAGCTGGATCATTGAGAAGATTTTTGACCTGTCCCTGCATGGAACGGGAGCGGCAAAGATTGCTGCGCTTCTGACGGATGAAAAGATTCCGTGTCCCGCATGGATACAGTACACCCGGTATGGAGTAAAGGGACGGTACTTTGAAGGGCAGCCGGAGGAAAAACGCTATTTCTGGTCAAATTCGCAGGTAAAGAATATCCTGAAAGATGAAACCTATATCGGCAATACCGTCCACTATCGTATGGGGACAATCTCATACAAGAACAAAAAGACGGTGAGGAAGCCGCAGGAGGAATGGCTGCGGGTCGAGGGCACCCATGAAGCTATCATTTCCAAGGATGTCTTTGATACGGTGCAGGAGCAGAGGAAACGCAAGCGCAGGGAATGCAAGGACAAAACGACACAGATTTTCGCCGGGCTTCTGGTATGCCCGGACTGCGGCTGGAAGATGCGGTATTCCTGCAATCCCAGACCTAAGGGGATGTACCGCCATTACAACTGCGGGAGATACCGGGAATACCGAAACGAAAGCAGAAGATGCACCCCTCACTATATCCGCTATGAAATGTTATATAATTATGTGCTGACCCGGATACAGTATTGGGCGGCACAGGCGGAGCAGGACGAGGGCAAGCTGTTGGAGCGTCTGCTAAGTTCCGGCAGTAAAGAGCGGAATGCGGCGAGGAAGAAGCAGCTTTCGGACTTGAAAAAGGCCGAAAAGCGGAAAGCCGAGGTTGACGGACTGTTCGCAAGGCTCTATGAGGACTGGGCGGCGGGGCGTATCACCGAATACAATTTCAATATGCTGACCGCAAAATACCAGACGGAGCAGGGTGAACTGGCGGAGAAGATTGAAGCGTTGACCGCAGAGGTCGAGGCGGTGCGCCAGACAGAGAGCGATGCAGAGAAGTGGCTGGCGCTGATCCGGCAGTACGCGCACCCCACGGAGTTGACCGCCGAGCTGCTGAACGCTCTGATTGACAAGATTCTGGTGCATGAAACAATGGAAGACGCAGACGGCTGCAAAGAACAGGAAATCGAAATTTACTACCGCTTCATCGGTAAAATCGACTGATTATAGGCATTTATATCCTTAACTGAATTACACAGATTTCGTTTTTCCAAGCCTCGGCTGCCGGTTCATCGCACTCAATGATGGCGTGGATACCATGCACAAGAATAATGAAATGCTGGTCATTCTGAAAAATGTGATGAACGACCTCTATGCGCGGGATACCAGCAACAAGATCAAGGCGGTAAAGCAATCCACGTTCAAGAGCGGCAAGTATGTCGGGTGCTACGCTCCATTGGGCTACAAAAAGAGCGCGGACGACAAGCACGTTTTGGAGATCGACCCGGTGACTGCGCCGGTGGTGCGCCACATTTTCGACCTCAGACTGCAAGGCAACGGATTCCGAAAGATAGCGATACAACTCAACACAGAGGGTGTTCCTGCTCCGAGAACTTTCTACTACATGGCTGAGGGGAAAGAGAATCCTCGCGGTGAGACCCCGTATTGGAATGACGTGACAGTAAAGACGATTCTCCGTAACGAGGTTTACATCGGTCACATGGTGCAGAACAAGACGGGTACGGTGTCCTACAAAAACCATAAGCAGGTCAGCAAGCCAAAAGAGGATTGGATCAAGGTTGAGAATACCCATGAGCCTATCATCTCTCAGGAAACGTGGGATGCCGTTCAGCGGATGGACAACCACCCGTCCAGAAGCAGGACGGGCAAGAGCGGAACGATTGCTCTATTCGGAGGGCTTCTGCGGTGCATGGATTGCGGATCTTCTTTTCGCTTTGTGAGGGATTACCGTACAAAGCGAAAAGCATCCGAGTATAAGGCTTATGCCTGCAACCGTTTTATGTCGGGTGGCAAAATTGCCTGTTCCTCGCACTACATCAACGAGAAGGCTCTGGTAGCTGTTGTACTGACCGATATTCGGAACAAAGCGTTCTTCGCCCAACAGAGCCGCGAAGCTCTTAAAGAGCGGATACTCGCCAAGAAAGAATCTGCTAATGCGGAACGTGCGAACACCCTGAAAGCGGAGCTGTCCGCACTGGATAAACGTCTTGCCGAACTTGAAAAGCTGATTCAAGCCGCCTATGAGGATAAGGTTATGGGACGTATCCCGGAGAGTGTCTGTATCCAGCTTCTGAACAAGTACGAAGCGGAACGGACGGAGAAGCTGGAACACAAAAAGGACATCTCCGCAAAGTTGGCAACCAGCCGGGCAAACGAGCAGTCGGTTGACGATTGGCTGGACATGATACAGGACTACACCCAGCTTGAGGAGCTTGACCGTCCTACCCTTGTCCGGCTTATCCAGAAAATCGAGGTCGGCGAGAAATATCAGGTGGACGACCACATGGAACGGGACATCAACATCCACTATAATTTTGTAGGCTTTGTGGAACTGTAAACCCGTCATGCTTTATGCAAGGTTGACTAATGCAAGGTTTTCCAGGGGGACCCGGCTCCGTCGGCACGGCTCGTCCGCAGCTTTGAAAACGGCGACTTCTGCAACCTCACCGAGTTTTCGATGTGCGTCCACAACGGCACGCACGTCGATGCGCCGCTGCACTTCATACGCGGCGGAAAGAGCATCGGCGAGGTCGGCATAGAGCCGTTCGTCGGCGACTGCTATGTCGCCCGCCACGACGGGGACGTCCTCGCCCGGGACGCGGAGAGGATACTCGCGGCGGCGCGCTCTGCGGGCGCGTCGGAGCGCGTACTCATAGCAGGCGAGGCGACGCTCACGCCGGAGGGCGCGGAGGTTTTCGCCACGGCCGGGATAAAGCTCTACGGCAACGAGAGCCAGACCGTAGGATGGGGAGAGACGCAGGAGACTGTCCACCACATCCTTCTCGGCGCGGGGCTCGTCCTGCTCGAAGGCGCCGTCCTGCGCGGCGTCGAAGAGGGAAAATACTTCCTCAGCGCCGCGCCGATATATCTCGGGCGGTGCGAGGGCGCGCCCTGCCGCGCCTATCTGATGAAGTAGAGCGCGCGCGGCGGCTTGGGGAGAGACAGAATGATAGTCTGGATAAACGGCGCATTCGGCGCGGGAAAGACGCTGACGGCGGGCGAGATTCACCGCCGCCTTCCGGACTCCGTCGTCTACGACCCGGAGGACGTGGGGTACGCCCTCCGGCGCGGCGCGCCGCGCTCGAGAAAGAAGAAGTACCCCGACTTTCGGGACGACCCCGTCTGGCGCGAGCTGAACCTCCGCGCGCTCACGGCGCTCGCCGCGTCCACGCGGAAGGTCATACTCGTCCCGATGACGCTTACAGACCCGCGCCACTACGCGGAGCTGATAGGCGGCCTCCGCGCGGAGGGGATAGACGTGCGCCACGTCACGCTCGGCGTGTCCGCGCGCGAGCTGCGGCGGCGACTGCGCTCGCGCCTCGAAATGCCGTGGTCGTGGGCGGCGCGGCACGCGGACGAGTGCCTGCGCGCGCTCGCGCGTCCGCCGTTTGAGGGATACATCAACACCGACGGCATGAGCATACCGACGGCGGCGGAGACCGTCGCGAGCCGGACGGGGCTCATACTCGCGCCGCGCGGGGAGTACGGGGACTATTTGAAAAACAGATGGCGTACACAGCTCCGCGCCGCGCGTCGGTGACGGAGAATACGCAGACAGGAGGCGGTCGGATGCAGGATCAATACGCTCGCACAAGGCTCCTGCTCGGCGACGAGGGGATGGAGCGGCTTCGCCGCGCGCGCGTCGCGGTGTTCGGCGTCGGCGGAGTCGGCGGCTACGCCGTCGAAGCGCTCGCGCGGAGCGGAATAGGCACGCTCGACATAGTGGATGACGACACGGTGGCGCTTTCCAACCTCAACCGCCAGATAATCGCCGTCCGCTCGACCGTGGGGCTGCCGAAGGTAGAGGCGGCGGCGCGGAGGATACATGACATCGACCCGGACATACGGGTGAACGCGCACCGGTGCTTCTACCTGCCCGAGACCGCCGGAGAGTTTGACTTCACGCTGTACGACTACGTCGTCGATGCGATAGACACCGTCGCGGGCAAGCTCGCCCTCGTCACGCAGGCGAAGGCGGCGGGCGTGCCGATAATCTGCTGCATGGGCGCGGGCAACAAGATGGATCCCACGCGCCTCGAGGTAGCGGATATATACGAGACCTCGGTCTGCCCGCTCGCGCGCGTTATGCGGAGCGAGTGCCGCCGGCGCGGCATAGAGCACCTTAAAGTCGTCTACTCAAAGGAGCCGGCGATAACGCCGCGCGCGTCCTCGGGGGACGCGGAGGAGCCGACGGCGCACCGGAAGCGCGCGACGCCCGGCTCGAACGCGTTCGTCCCCGCGGCGGCGGGGCTCATCATGGCGGCGGAGGTCGTGCGCGACCTCTCGGGCTTCGGCGGTGGCAAAGAATGATATACCTCGACTACTGCGCGGATACGCCGGTGAGCCGCGAGGCGTTTGAGCGCTTCTGCGAGGCGGCGGGGACGCTCGGCAGCGCGAACGCGCGCCACGCCGCGGGATACGCGGCGCGCGCCGTCGTGGACGCCGCCGCCTCGGACATAGCGGCGCTCCTCGGCGCGGATCCGACGGAGATAATCTTCACCTCCGGCGCGACCGAGTCAAACAACCTCGCGGTGAAGGGACTCGCCCTCGCGAACCTCCGCACCGGGCGGCACATAGTGAGCACGCCCATGGAGCACTCCTCGGTGAGCGCGTCCCTCGCCGTACTCGAAAGGAACGGTTGGGAGGTAGAGCTTGCGGACGTCGGGCGCGACGGAAAGGTAGACCTCGACGCGCTCGAACGCATCATCCGCCCGGATACGGCGCTCGTGACGGTGAGCACCGTATCGAGCGAGCTCGGCGCGGTGCAGCCGATAGCGGAGATAAGCGAGATAGTTCGGCGGCGCCCCGGCTGCCGTCTGCATGTAGACGCGGCGCAGGCGGTGGGAAAGACCGAGCTGGATGTCCGCCTTGCGGACACGGTGAGCTTTTCGCCGCACAAGTTCTACGGTCTTACCGGCGTCGGCGTGCTGTACAAGCGTTACGGAGCCGAGCTCGAACCGCAGATGGACGGCGGTGCGAGCACGACGGCGTACAGGAGCGGGACTCCGGCGGCGGCGCTCGCCGCGTCGATAGTCCCGGCGCTGAGGTCGGCGATCGGCGAGCTTCCCGCGCGGCGGGAGCGCGTCGCCGCGCTGAACGCGCGTCTGCGTTCGGAGCTCACGCGCTATCCGCTCCTCCGCGTGAACAGCCCGGAGGACGCCGTTCCGCACATCCTGAACGTCAGCGTCGAGGGCGTGAAGGGTACGCGGATGCAGCGCGCGCTCGACGAGCGCGGCGTCTGCGTGTCGGTAAGGAGCGCGTGCGCGTCGGACGGGCTTCCCTCCCGCGAGGTGCTCGCGGTGACGGGAGACAGCCGCCGGGCGCTTTCGAGCTTCCGCATAAGTCTCAGCCATCTCACGACCGACGCGGAGATAGACGGATTTCTCGCCGCGTTCGACGAATGTTACGAAATGCTCACAAAAAAACCACGGCTTTAGGGGAGAGAAAATGTCGGAAAAGAGACGCGCGCTCATAGCGATGAGCGGCGGGGTGGACAGCTCGGTCGCGGCCTATCTCATGCGGGAGGCGGGTTACGAGTGCGAGGGCGTGACGCTCCGCCTCACGCGCACCGAGACCGCCGGTACGCACGGCCGCACCTGCTGCTCGGAGGAGGACATAGACGCCGCCGCGGAGGTGGCGTTCGAGCTGGACATGCCCTATCGGGTGCTCGACTGCGAGGCGGAGTTCCGCCGCGAGATAATCGAAAAGTTTGTGCGGGTGTACGAGGCGGGAGAGACGCCGAACCCCTGCATCGACTGCAACAGATATATGAAGTTCGGGCGCCTCGTCAGGTACGCCGCGGAAAACGGCTTCGACTGCGTCGCGAGCGGGCACTACGCCCGCATTGAGCGCGACGAAGAGAGCGGGCGCTATCTTCTGAGAAAAGGTCTCGACCCCGCAAAGGATCAGAGCTACTTTCTGTACAGCCTCACGCAGGAGCAGCTTTCGCGGATATGCTTCCCGCTCGGCGGCATGATAAAGAGCGAGGTGCGCGAGATAGCAGCAAAATGCGGCTTTTCGAGCGCGCGGAAGCGAGACAGTCAGGACATATGCTTCGTGCCGGACGGCGACTACGGCGCGTTCCTCGAGCGCTTCACCGGCAAGCGTTACCCGGAGGGCGACTTCGTCGCGCCGGACGGGCGCGTCCTCGGGCGGCACCGTGGCGCCGTCCGCTACACCCTCGGTCAGCGGCGCGGGCTCGGCGTCGCCGCCGGTGAAAGGATATACGTCTACGACAAGGACATGGAAAATAATATTGTAAGGGTCGGCCCGGAGGAGCTGCTGTTCCGCAGGACGGTGTACGCGCGCGACATGAACTGGGTGTCGATAGCGGGTCTTGACGCGCCGACGCGCGTCCGAGCGAAGACGCGCTACAGTCAGCGCGAGCAGGCGGCGACGGCGTATCCGACGCCGCGCGGCGTGCGGCTCGAGTTTGACGAGCCTCAGCGCGCCGTGACGCCGGGGCAGGCGCTCGTCCTGTACGACGGCGACGCCGTTCTGGGCGGCGGAACGATTTGCGGGGAGGAGAAGGCATGAGCAGAGTGCTCGAGGACTGGCAGCAGATAGAGCGGAGCATCATCAAGAAGTTCCGCCGTGAGCTGTGGAACCCATTTATAGCGGCGGTGAAGCGCTACAAGCTCGTCGAGGAGGGCGACCGCATAGCGATCTGCATCTCCGGCGGGAAGGACTCGATGCTCATGGCAAAGCTCATGCAGGAGCTCTCGCGGCACAGCGACGTGCCGTTTGAGACAGTCTTTCTCGTCATGGACCCCGGCTACAGCGCCCGCAACCGCGAGAAGATAGAGCAGAACGCGCGCCGTCTGCGCGTTCCGATAACCGTGTTCGAGTCGAACATCTTCGAGGTGACGGAGAGCGCGGGCGAGTCGCCCTGCTACCTCTGCGCGCGGATGCGGCGCGGGTTCCTCTACAGCAGAGCTCGGGAGCTCGGATGCAACAAGATAGCGCTCGGCCACCACTTGAACGACGTGATAGAGACGCCGCTGATAAGCATGCTCTACGGCGGTCAGCTTCAGGGGATGCTCCCGAAGCTGCACAGCACGAACTTCCCGGGCATGACGCTTATCCGGCCGCTCTATTGCGTCCGCGAGGAGGACATAATCGCGTGGGCGCAGTACAACGGCCTCGAGTTCATACGGTGCGCCTGCCGCTTCACCGAGAACGCCGCGAACCCGGAGAGTCCGGGTGGCTCGAAGCGCCTCGAGGTAAAGGAGCTGATAAAGCGCCTGAAGCTCGATGACCCGTATGTCGAGGACAGCATTTTGAGCGCGATGCACTCGGTGCACCTCGACACCTTCCCTGGCTACAAGAGCGAGGGAGAGGTGCACAGCTTCCTTGAGCGGTACGAGCGGGACGAGAGAGATGAATAGAAGACGGGAGCCGGAATTTCCGGCTCCCGATTTTTGTATAAACACTTGACAGATGCAGAAATATAGTGTACTCTATAAGTAGATTATATTTACCTACAAAGGTAAAAAGAAGGGAGGAGCGACATGAACACGGTGCTGGAGACGAGGAACCTTGTCAAACACTATCGCGGCGCGACGGCGCTGGACGGGGTAAATATCGTCCTTGAGCGCGGGCGGATATACGGCTTCGTCGGCAACAACGGGGCTGGCAAGACCACGCTCATGCGCATCGTCGCGGGACTTGCGAGCCCGAGCGGAGGCGAGGTACTGCTCTTCGGCGAGGGAGGGCGCGCCGCGCTCGAGCGTGCGCGCCGCAGGACGGGGTTTCTCATAGAGGAACCGGTGTACTACGCGGATATGTCCGCGCGGCAGAACCTCGAGATGCAGTGCGTCCTGCACGGCGCGCCGAAGCGTGACGCGCTCCGTCTTCTCGAGGAGGTCGGGCTGTCTCGCGCGGACGCGCGGAGGAGCGTCCGAAAGTTTTCGACCGGTATGCGCCAGCGCTACGGTCTCGCATTCGCGATGGTCGGAGACCCGGAGTTCCTTGTCCTTGACGAGCCGCTGAGCGGCATCGACGTAGAGGGCATGGACGACATCTGTGAGCTCCTCACAAGAAAGTGCCGCGAGGACGGCGTAACGATACTCCTCTCGAGCCACCAGCTCGCGCGGCTCGAAAGCGTCGCCACCGACTACATCTTCCTCGACTGGGGAAGGGTCATAGAGACGGACACGGCGGAGGAGCTGATGCGCCGGGCGGGACACCGTGAGCTCGAGGACTATTTCCGCGATCTTGTGAAAAGCGCAAGGGAGGCGGAGAGAAAGTGACGAAAATGCTTTGGTACGAGCTGAGAAAACTGCTGTACAGGCGGTCGTTTCTGCTCGCGCTCGTCATAATGCTTATCGTTCCGGGCATAGTCGTTTCCCTGGAGGGAGGACTTGCCGCGGGCGGGCATGAGGTGTTTGTCATACGCGGACGGAATGACACCGTTACCGCCGCGATGCAGGATATGATACAGACAACCGGCATCTTCGCGCAGTTTGTGGTGGGAGAGGACGCGTATGTGTTCGATGAAGCGGCGGAGCCGCTTCTCTCAGAAGGCGGAGAGCTCGCGAAAAAGTACGGTTTTTCGATAGACCCGGACACCGTCGAGCACGCATCCTACGCCGGAGGGACGCTTTATCCCGCGGGAACCGAGCATGTTCTGGAGGTCTGGTTCCTGCCGCGAGTGTGGAGCGACTTCGCGGCGACGGCTTTCATTACGGGCCTAACCTTCGCGGGCGTCCTGATAGGCGGGGATTTCCGCCGCCGGACGTTATGCCTCCCGATCGCCGCAGGAGTGTCGCGGAACACGGCGGCCGCGGCAAAGGTCATCGTGTACGTCCTCGTCTGCGCCGCGGTGACGGCTGTGCAGATGGCGATGGTGCTCTGCCGGCACATCCCGCACGTCTTAGAGCTTACGGACATGGCGAGGCTCGCGGAGGGGTATATTTTCTGCATGATGCTGACGCTTGCTCCGGCGGCTCTGATGTTTGCCATACGGAACACCCTCGTTTCGACTCTTGCCTGTATTCTGCTGTGCTTCGTCTGGAGTCGGCTGTTTGGCCTGCGCGAGCCGGGAGCAGTTGCGGTCGTGGCGGCGGCAGTCGCGCTGACGCTCACGGCGGCGTCGGCGCTCTGGACGTACCGGCGCGACGCACCGAGATGAGGATGATGAGATGAGGATGATATATTATGAGGTGCGCCGCCTCGTCTTCTCCAAGCTGCTTTTAGCGGTGGGATTGCTTGCCGCGCTCGTCCTCGGGATTTTTTGCGCGCGGAGCTGGCAGGGCCCGTCGGAGATGTTTGCCGCAAACGCCGTGATACCGCTGTGGACGGCCGGGGTATACGTTCCGACGGCGCTCGGACTGCCGTTTGAGGAGCGCGCCGCCGGGCTCCCGCTCGAAGCCGGATTCGGAAAGCCGGGCTTGGCCGCCGCGAGGACGCTGCTCGTCTGCCTCTTTTCGGCGCTCTTTTCCGCCGTGGCGACTACCGTCGCGGCGGCAGCGAGCGCGGGCGCGCGGGCACTCGACGCGGCGTACTTCCTCGCGCTGCTCCGCACTCTGCCGGCAGCGCTTGCGACGGCGGCGCTCCCGGCGGCGATCGTGTGGTGGACGCGGAGCGCGTTTGCGGGTCTCGTTATATTCGCCGCTGTCGACTGGCTCCTTCCGCAGGCGCCGGAGGCGCTGCTGCGGCTGCATCCCGTATACCGGATAGGCGAGGCGGTGACGGGTCTCTCCGCCGCGACGTGGCTGGTGTGCGCGGCGTTCCTCGCGGCGGCGGTCGTGTCGGGATACCTCAGTCTGCGCCTCCGCGATATGAAGGGCTGAAGCCGGAGGAAATATCCGGATACGGTTCGCAAAACGCAGAATGTTTGCGCGTCGGGAAACGGGGCAAATTGACTTTGCCTTGGCGCCGTGCTATACTTTTTTCGGAAGGATAATCGGCGCTCCTCCGTATACGGACGGCGCGCTGCGTTTGGAGGTACACAAAATGCGTAACGGCTTTGCGCGCAGACTTGCGGCGCTCGCCGCCGCCCTGCTCGCGCTCGCGCTGCTGATTGCGTCCTGCGGAGGCGCCGAACCGGCCCCGCCCGAAGCGCCGTCGCCTGCGGAAAGTCCGGCCGCGCCGGACGCCGCTTCACCGGCGACGCACGCGTCCGCCGCACCCGGCGGCGCGGCTAAGGACGGCGGGGACACGTTCCCGAGCGCGCCCGGAGAAGAAGCATCGCCCGACGCGCCGCCGTCCCCGGACACGTCCGGCGAAGCACAGACGGCGGCGGGCGAGTCCTCCCCGACGCCCGCGCCGGGTGTGGACGGCACAAGCACGTCAGACAAGGAAAATCCGCCCGCCTCGGGAAGCGCCTCCGGCAAGGAAGGCGCGGCGTCCGCCTCGGGCGGCAAAGGAGGAGATAGCGTGACGAAGGATTTGAAGCTCGACGCGCCCTCGACTGCGGGCGCGCTCCGCGTGGACGGCGCGCACCTCGTCGGCTCGGACGGCGCGGCGGTTCAGCTTCGCGGGATAAGCACCCACGGCATAGCGTGGTACCCGGACTACATCAATTCGGACGCTTTCCGCGAGTTCCGCTATGAGTGGGGCGCGAACGTCATTCGCCTCGCGATGTACACGGCGGGCGGCGGAGGCTACTGCACCGGCGGCGACAAGGCCGCCCAGAAGCAGCTCATCCGGGACGGCGTGAAGTACGCCACGGAGCAGGATATGTACGTCATCGTGGACTGGCACGTCCTCGGCGAGCAGGATCCGAACACTTACGTGGACGAAGCGAAGGACTTCTTCGCCGAGATGTCGGCGGAGTTCGCGGGGAGCGAAAACGTCCTCTACGAGATATGCAACGAGCCGAACGGCGGCACAAGCTGGACGGACATCAAGCGCTACGCTGCGGAGGTCATCCCGGTGATACGCGAAAACGCGCCGGACGCGGTGATAATCGTCGGCACGCCGAACTGGTCGCAGTTTGTCGATGAGGCCGCCGCCGACCCCATAACCGGCTATGACAACCTCGTGTACACCCTCCACTTCTACGCCGCGACGCACAAGAGCGACCTCCGCGAGCGTGCGCAGAAGGCCATCGACTCAGGACTTCCGCTGTTCGTGAGCGAGTTCGGCATCTGTGACGCGAGCGGGAACGGCGCGCTCGACTACGAGCAGGCGTCGCTCTGGCTCGACCTGCTCGACCGGTACGGCATAAGCTTTGTGGACTGGAACCTCTCGAATAAGGACGAGAGCTCCGCGATAATCTCCCCGTCCTGCAGTAGGACGAGCGGCTTTGCCGACGCCGACCTCAGCGAGTCCGGCAGGTGGCTGAAAAAGACGCTCACGGAGCACGCCGGCGTGTCCAGCGCGGCAACCTCCGCGTCACCTACACCCTCGACGGCTCCCGCATCCTCGGCGGCCCCGACGCCGTCCGGCGTGACCGCTTCTCCCGCGCCTGCGGGCGGCTCGACCGTGCTCTCCGGCGACGGTCTCGAGGTCACGGCGGCGCTCTCGAACAGCTGGGAGTCGGACGGCAAGACCTTCCGGCAGTACGTCCTCACGGTGAAGAACGTCTCAGGGAGCGCCTGCTCCTCGTGGACGGTGTCGCTTGAGTTCGACGCGCCGATAGAGCTCTCGGACGGCTGGAACGCCGACTACGCCGTAGATGGCGGCACGCTCCGCGTCTCCTCGAAGGACTACAACGGTGCGCTCGACGCGGGCGCGAGCGCCACGGACGTCGGCTTCATCGTCTCGGGCGGAGCACTCGCGCGGTAGGCCGCTCCCGCGTGGGGCGCGCGGCGTCCCCGGCGCGGAGCGCAGCAATACGACCCAAAAGACGGCACGGCCATCCTTTCGGACGCCGCGCCGTTTTTTTGTTTTCGGAAATCTCGGTTTCCTTTTGTGACCCCGAAGTATCGAAGCCATAGCTGGGGCGAACATTTATCTAGCAGTGTATACGAAAATTCCCCATCGGCATAATTGCCGATGGGGGAACTGCTGATGTTTGGAATGTGAGTTTTTCAAATCAGGGCATTATGTAAATTAAATTTTTTCCCGATAAACGGGCAGCCGCAGCGCGCCCAGATTCGCTTCTTTTTCAAAAAATGCTTCCTTTAACCGCCCATATTCTTCGTCTGTGCAGGCTTTGCGGCACGCCGGTTCAAACGCTTTCGTGATCTCAAAGCATTCTTTCGATTTTTCACAAGGATACTGTGCACATTCCGCACAGTTATTTACGCTCTTCTCCTCACAGCACTTTGCGATCTGATATCTGCACCAGTTTTCGGGTCTGCATCCCAAACAGGAGATCTCTTCATCAGATACAATATGATCCCGATATCCGATCTTCATCCAAAGTTCCGCCGTATGGAACAGCTCATCCTTTGTTTTTTCATGTGGATGAGCTACATACCTTGGACACGCGGAACAATCATTGCCGCAGGCAGCGATTATTTTACTCATCCTGTTCCACCTTTTAATTGAAGGACCCCCAAACGGCGGTTTGCGCCGTTTGGGGAAAACAACTAACTAGCTCAGCCTATCGGCTCGAAGTCGGCCGCGCCGTGCTTGCAGAGCGGGCAGACAAAGTCGTCCGGCAGCTCGTCGCCCTCGTAGACGTAGCCGCAGATCTTGCAGACCCAGCCCTTCTTGCCCTCTGTCTGAGGCTTCGGCTTGACGTTTGACTGGTAGTAGGTGTAGGTCATGGTTTCGCGGTCGTTTATCACGCGGGCTTCCGTCACCGAGCAGATGAACATGCCGTGCGTGTCAAGGTCTACATACTGCTCGACCTTGAGCGACATGAACGAGTTGATGTACTTAGGCAGGAACGCGAGGCCGTTGTCCGAGCGGAGCGGCGTGCAGTCCGCGAACTTGTCCACCGTGCGGCCGCTGCGGAAGCCGAACGCCTCGAACACCGAGAACGGCGCGTCCACGCTGAGGCAGTTGACGTTCATGACGCCGGTCTGCTTTATGATGTGGTGCGAGTAGTTCTCCTTGTTGATGCAGACGGCGACGCGGTTCGGCGAGTTCGTCACCTGCGAAACGGTGTTGACTATGAGGCCGTTGTCCTTCTTCCCGTCGTTCGAGGTGACGACGTAGAGGCCGTAGCCGATGTTGAAGAGCGCGGTGAGGTCGTTCTTGTTCGCGGTCTCGTCGTGCTGGGCGAGATAGTCGCGGCAGAGCTCGCCCGCGAGCGCCTCGAGCTGCTCGGAGCTCTCGGCGGAGAGGGCGGACTTCAGCGTGACGGTGGTGTCGGTATAGTTGATGTTCTTGCTGTTTTCGAGGAGACCGCGCATCGTCTTTGCCGCGAGAGGCGCCCACGAGCCGTTCTCAATGAGCGCGACGGTGCGGTTCTGGAAGTTCCTGTCGGTGAGGTGCAGGATGAAGTCGCGCATGAACGGGAAGATGCCTGCGTTGTAGGTCGTCGTCGCGAGGACGAGCTTGTTGTAGCGGAATGCGTCCTCGACGGCCTCCGCCATGTCGCAGCGCGCGAGGTCGTGGACGACTACCGAGGGGCATCCCTTCGCCCGCAGCTTCTCCGCGAGCAGCTCGACCGCCTTCTTCGTGTGGCCGTAGACCGAGGTGTAGGCTATGACGATGCCCTCGCTCTCGGCGGCATAGCTCGACCAGATGTTGTAGAGGTTCAGATAGTGGCCTAGGTTTTCGGTGAGGACCGGGCCGTGCAGCGGGCAGATCTTCTCTATCTCGAGCCCGGCGGCCTTCTTCAGCAGCGCCTGGACCTGCGCGCCGTACTTGCCGACGATGCCGATGTAGTAGCGGCGTGCCTCGCAGTCCCACTCCTCGTCACAGTCGAGCGCGCCGAACTTGCCGAAGCCGTCCGCGCTGAACAGGACCTTGTCCGTGCTGTCGTAGGTGACGATGACCTCCGGCCAGTGGACCATCGGCGCGGCGACGAAGGTGAGGACGTGCCGCCCGAGCGTGAGCGTGTCTCCCTCGCCGACGACTATGCGGCGCTCGGAGTAGTCCGTTCCGAAGAAGTTCTGCATCATCGCAAACGCCTTTGCGGAGGAGACGACGGTCGCCTCGGGGTAGGTGTTCATGAACTGCGCGATGTTCGCGGAGTGATCCGGCTCCATGTGCTGAACTACAAGGTAGTCCGGCTTCCGCCCGCCGAGGACGGAGGCGAGGTTATCCAGCCACTCATGGGTGAAGTTCCGATCGACGGTGTCCATGACCGCGACCTTCTCGTCGAGAATGACGTAGGAGTTGTACGCCATGCCGTTCGGTACGACGTACTGCCCCTCGAACAAATCGACGCTGTGGTCGTTCACGCCTGCATACTTGATGTCGTTTGTGATGAACATTCTGCTTCTTCCTTTCAAATTATAAGTTTTTCCGCGTAAGCGGTATCATGATGCGTTTAGCGCGGCGGACGGCGCGTCCGGCTCCGCCGGTATCCGCCCGAGGACGACGAAGCGCCCGTCGGGACTGTTGTCGCAGGTGGAGAGAACGAGCACCCGTCCGTCGGAGGGCGTCTCGCCGCAGTCCGCTATCGACCGCGCGGCGAGCGCCGCCGCCCAAGCGTCAAGCTCTTCCGCGCTTTCAAAGCTCCTCCGCCACGGGGATGTGTCCGAGCCGGCCTCGTCCGGGTCGGCATAGAGGACGGCGAAGATCCTCACCGTGTACCCTCCCTCCGGCAGGATGAGGGTGACGGACGGATGCGCGTCAACCCAACTCTGCTCCGCATAGCCGAGCAACGGCGCGAACATCGCGCCGTTCCGGCGGTTGTGGCCGTAGATTATCGAGCACGGATCGGAAAAGTCCGGCGAGTTCCCGCAGTCGAGATACGGGCACCCGGCGCTGCCATGGCTCCCGTCGAAGATGTGGTCGAGGTAGTATTCGTTATCCTCCGACTGCACGACGGGGCGACTGAGGCTCGTGCCCTCGATGCGTATCCACGCGACGGTGTCCGGGTTTATCGCCCGGAGCGCCTCAAAGTCCGCCGCGGGAAGCGGCTCGGCGGCCTCGCCGTCGGAGGGTTCTCCGCTCTCCGGCTCGGCGGACGGCTCCGCGCCCGACAGGTCAGACTGCGGCTCGGCGCTTATGGCCGGCGGCGCGGCGGAGACCCGCTCATCGGACGGAGACAGCTCGCCCGCCGGGACAGTGAGGAACTGTTCAAGCGAGGCGTAGACCTCGCCGCTCTCGCGGTCCTCCCGCGCGTTTTCAAGGAGCATGACGGCGCTCACTGCCGCCGCCGCGAGGCATACGCCCGCGAGGACGGTACGCGGGACGGCGGAGCGCCCGGAGCGGCGCGCGCCGCCCGAATTGTCCTTTCTGCTCATTGCGTGCCTCCAACCGGCGCGGAGACGCCGGATAAATCGGAAGATACGCCGCTTTGCATTATACAATAATATGTATGGGATTGCAATAGAGGCGCGGAAAAATAAAGGGACGGCGGAGCCGCCCCTTCTATACTATTCTGCCGTCCCGAAGCGTGATACGCCGCCCCGCGCGCGACGCCGTCTCCGGGTCGTGGGTGATGAGAACCACCGTCGCGCCGCGCGCGCCGAGGCGCTCGAGCGTCTCGAGCACCGCCGCGCCTGACGCGCGGTCGAGGTTGCCGGTCGGCTCGTCGGCGAGTATCAGCGAGGGACGGGTCACGAGCGCGCGGGCTATCGCGACACGCTGCTGCTGTCCGCCGCTGAGCTCGCGCGGACGGTGCTCCGTCCTGTGCTCGAGACCGACCTCCGCAAGCGCCCTCCGCGCGCGGTCGCGCCGCGAGGCGTGCGGCTCGCCGCGCAGTATCAGCGGCATCTCAACGTTCTCGAGCGCCGTGAGGCGGGGCAGGAGGTTGAAGTTCTGGAACACGAAGCCTATCTCGCTTCCCCGCAGACCCGCGAGTTCGGCGGCGGACATGCTTCCCACGTCCCGGCCGCCGAGCGTGTACCGCCCGCCGGTAGGGCGGTCGAGGCAGCCGAGAATGTTCATAAGCGTGCTCTTGCCCGAGCCGGACGCGCCGACCACCGAGACAAATTCCCCCTCCGCCACCGAGAGGTATATCCCGCGCAGCGCATCCACCCCGCCGGAGCGCAGCTCGTAGCGCTTCGAGACGTTCTCAAGCTCGATAAGTATCGCACTCACCCCCGCGCTAGTATGGCCGGGAGCGGGTGGAAAAATTCACCGCCGCGCGTCCGCTCCGTCCCGAAACTCGGCGACAAACGAGCGGTACTTCTGCGGGACGAAATGCTGCTGGAGCTTCGGATTGCGGCGCTCCGCGATGGCGATGTTGTCAAAGTAGAGCTTCCACAGCGTCTCGTACTCGCCGTCCGCGTCGAGCGGCGGATTTTCCGCCGGGAGCGGCGCGATGTACCACTCGCGCGGGTTTGAAAGTATCGCGCGGAGGTGCGTGAGGTCGCGTATCATGAACGCCACGTCCCGGAACCGCGAGTGGAAGTGCGCGCCTATCAGCGGCAGGACGTCGTACTCGGGGCGGATGTCCGCCGCGTAGACGCGGCTCCGCAACTTCACGAAGCGCACGAACTGGAGCATCCGGTGCGCCTCGTTTCCCACGAGCGTCGCGAGCCGGTCAAGCTCGAAAATCGCGTGGTACTGCCGGAACGCGAACGGATCCGCCTTGTGCGCGACGGCACAGCGCACGGCGGCGAGGATGTACTCCTCGACGTGCTCGTCATGCGAGAGCCACGCCGTGTAGAGCCGCCGCAGAGTGCCGGGGCGGAAGCGCTCGAGCATGTTCCCTACCCTGTCCGCATGGGACGGGTCGGCGTTCACCTCGCGGGTGTAGTAGAGGGAAGCGCCGGAGTAGCGGTCGGCGGGAAGTATCTCGGCGTCCTCGTCGCGGAGGGCGAACACGTCGAAAACGGCGCAGAGCACGCCGTCAAACGTACCGTCATAGATGTGAAGCATTGTATTTCCTCCACAGGCAGAGCCTAATCAAAAAGGTTTAGGGAGTCCTGCCGTCCGCGCGGCGAGGACGGCCGCAGCTGTGCAGTTACCACTCGACCGGCGCCGCAAGCTCGCACATGGCAAGCGCGGTGCTGTCGCTCAGAGTGATGCCGGACGGCAGCGCGGGCGCGGAAGCGTCGCCGAAAAGGGAGAGCTGCGCCATGTCGCGCCGCTCGGAGAGCATTTCGCGAAGGAACGGACTGTCCGGCGCGACCGCGCCGGCGTACTTCCCGCGCGCCGTGAGAAAGTACTGCGCGCGCTTCATCACGACGCCCATCTTCCGCAGGTCGTCCGCGCCGAGAGACGCGAGCCGCCGCGCCCGCACTATCCTCAGCGCGCTCTTCACACCGACGCCGGGGACGCGGAGCAGCATCTCGTAGTCCGCGGTGTTGACCTCGACCGGGAAGAACTCGGGGTGACGGAGCGCCCACGCGCACTTGGGGTCGAGCGCGGGGTCGAGATTGGACGAGCCGGCGCGGTCAAGTATCTCCTCCGCGTCGAACTTGTAGAACCGCATGAGCCAGTCCGCCTGATAGAGACGGTGCTCGCGCCGAAGCTCTATCGGCTTCTCACGCCCCGGAAGCAGCGGACTCGTGCTCACCGGGAGGTATGCGGAGAAGTAGACGCGCTTCATGTCAAACGAGGAATAGAGCCCCTTAGACAGACGCAGGATGTCGAGGTCGCTTTCCCCCGTCGCGCCGACTATCATCTGCGTCGTCTGACCCGCCGGGGCGAAGGTCGGCGCGCTTTTGAAGTGCTTCTTCTCGTCCGCGTTCTGCAATTTCAGAGCCTTGATGTTCCTCATCGGTCGGACTAGCCCCGCGCGCTCCTTCTGCGGCGCGAGGAGCTTCAGCGACTCGCGGCTCGGCAGCTCGATGTTCACCGAGAGCCTGTCCGCGAGCAGTCCCGCGCGGCTTATCAGCTCGGGGGAGGCTCCGGGTATCACCTTGAGATGGATGTAGCCGTAGAAGCGATAGTCGTTCCGAAGCAGCTCGAGCGTCTTTATCATCAGCTCCATCGTGTAGTCCGGCGAGCGGCATACGCCCGAGCTTAGAAACAGCCCCTCGATGTAGTTCCTGCGGTAGAACTCGACCACAAGCGACGCCAACTCCTCCGGCGTGAAGGTCGCGCGGGGAGGGTTCGCGGAGGCGCGGTTGACGCAGTACGCGCAGTCGTACACGCAGGAATTACTCATCAGCACCTTCAGAAGGCTGATACAGCGCCCGTCCGCCGACCACGAGTGGCATATTCCCGCCATCGCCGCCGAGCCGAAGCCGTCCTTCCCCACGCGGGCAGAACCGCTCGAGGAACAGCTCGCGTCGTACTTCGCGGCGTTCGCGAGTATTTTCAGTTTTTCCGCGACGTTCACGCGGTCACTCCTCCCCTCTCCGAATACTGTGTGTAGTGTCATTATACTACGGTAATTTCAAAAAGTCAAACATTTGTTTGCTATATACGAAAATATTTTCGACTGCCGCTCTCTTGAAATATCCCGCCCGTATGGTATAATAATCGCAAAGCGATTATTATACTTTGATTTCATGCCGTTTTGCTCCCGCCCTTCGGGCGGAACCGCAAAACATGGCACATTATACCATATCGCTTCGCGATATGGTATAATAGCCGCAAAGCGGCTATTATACTTTATTTAATGCCGTTTTGCTCCCGCCCTCCGGGCGGAACCGCAAAACATGGCACATTATACCATATCGCTTCGCGATATGGTATAATAGCCGCAAAGCGGCTATTATACTTTATTTAATGCCGTTTTGCTCCCGCCCTCCGGGCGGAACCGCAAAACATGGCACATTATACCATATCGCTTCGCGATATGGTATAATAAACCTCATAACAAGCCGCACGGCGGCGAAACCGGGTTCGGAGGAGTGACGCGATGACGGCATCGGAGTACAAATCGGTCGAGCGGTACATGCTCGACTGCATGGCGGACGCGGCGCACGACCCTGAGCACGTCTACCGGGTGCTCGGCCGCGCGCTCGAGCTCGCGGAGAGCTTCGGAGAGGTGGACTACGACCTCCTTGTCATATCCTGCCTTCTGCACGACATAGGACGCGCGGAGGAGCGCGAGCACCCGGAGCTCGGCCACGCCGCCATCGGCGCGGATAAGGCGGCCGCATGGCTCGCGGGGCGCGGGTACTCCGAGGAGTTCTGCGAGAAGGTGCGGCACTGCATCCGCGCGCACAGCTACCGCACCGGCGGGCGGACCGACGTCCTCGAGGCGCAGCTGCTCTACGACGCGGACAAGCTCGAGGCGGCGGGTCTGCTCGGCCTCATGAGGACTGCCGCCTACAACGCCCTCATCGGAGGACAGCTCTATACCCTCACGCCGGAGGGTGAGCCCGACCGGCGCGAGGACGCGCCGGAGTCCGTACTCCGCGAGTACCGCCACAAGCTCCGCCATGTTGCGGAAACTCTGTACACCGAACCCGCGCGGCGGCTCGCGGGGGAGTACACGGAATGTCTGACGCGCGCCGTTGAGTCGCTCGAGCGTGAGATCTCGGACGCGCGGGACGGCCTGAAACTCATAGACAAAGCGTTGAATTCAAAATAGACAATACAGACGGTATATAAGAAGGTGGGGTTATGCAGTCTCTGCGTGAGCTTTACAAGATAGGCGTGGGGCCGTCTTCGAGTCACACGATGGGCCCGGTGCGCGCCGCGCGCGAGATACGCGCCGAGTATCCGTCGGCGGACTTCTTTAGCGTGACACTCTACGGCTCGCTCTCCGCGACGGGGCGCGGCCACATGACCGACCGCGCGCTAATAAGGGCGTTCGCGCCGGTGAAATGCGAGGTCGTGTTCGGCGGGAACCTCCAAAACGGAGAACACCCGAACACCATGGACTTCGAGGTGTTCCGCGCGGGCGAGCGGATAACCTCTCTGCGCGTTCTTTCGATAGGCGGCGGGAGCATAAAGTACCTCGGCAGACAGTTCCGCGAGCCGGAGGACGTCTACCCCCACAAAAACTTTGCCGAGATCGCGGACTGCTGCCGAAGGGAGGGCATCCGCCTCTCGGACTACGCCGTCCGTTTCGAGGGCGAGGAGATACGCGCGTACCTTCTCGATATATGGCGCGCCATGCGGCAGGCGATAGACAGCGGCCTCGCGGCGGAGGGTAAGCTTCCCGGCGGGACGGGGCTCCTCCGCAAGGCGAAGGTGCTCCACACCGCCGTCCGTCCGGGCGAGGACGCGCAGACGCGCGAGAACCGCGAGGTCTGCGCCTACGCATTCGCCTCGAGCGAGGAGAACGCCTCCGGCGGCACCGTCGTCACCGCGCCGACCTGCGGCGCGTGCGGCGTACTGCCCGCCGTCCTCAGATACATGCAGGAGACGAAGGGCTTTTCGGACGGGGATATAGTCCGCGCGCTCGCCGCGGGCGGGCTCGTCGGACTCGTGATAAAGACGAACGCCTCGATAAGCGGGGCGGAGTGCGGGTGCCAGGCGGAGATAGGCTCCGCCTGCTCGATGGCGGCCGCCGCCCTCTGCGAGCTGCACGGCATGGGCATAGACGAGACGGAGTACGCGGCGGAGGTCGCGATGGAGCACCACCTCGGTCTCACCTGCGACCCGGTGGGCGGCCTTGTGCAGATACCATGCATAGAGCGGAACGCCGTCGCGGCGATGCGCGCGATAAACGCCTACCGCCTCGCGGACTTTCTCACGAGCACGAGAACTATTTCATTTGACACCGTCGTCGAGACGATGCTCGAGACCGGGCGGGACATGGGAAGCGCCTACCGCGAGACGTCGCTCGGCGGGCTCGCGCGGAACTTCCACCCGCGCGTGACGCTGCTAGAGGAGTACGAGGAAGATGAGGTGTGACGCCGGTTGGTTCCGCCGCGACGTCCGCGCGGTCGCGCCGGAGCTCGTGGGAAAGCTCATCTGCCACCGTCTCCCCACGGGCGAGGTGCTGAAGGTGAGGATATCCGAGACCGAGGCGTACTGCGGCGAGGGCGACACCGCCTGCCACGCCGCGAAGACTCCGAGGCGGCCGGGACACCCTCACCGCTCGGACATGCTCTACGAGGCCGGCGGCCGGCTCTACATATATCTTTGCTACGGAATGCACAGCCTCACGAACATCACGACCGGCGCGGAGGGCGACCCGCAGGCCGTCCTGCTCCGCGCGGGCGTCGGGGCGAAGGGGCCGGGACTTCTCTCGAGGGCGTGCGCCCTCACGCGGGAGCAGAACGGCCTCGCGCTCGGAGATGAGGTGTGGATAGAGGACGACAGCGCGCGTCCGACGGTGACGACCGCGCCGCGCGTCGGGATAGACTATGCGTCCGAACGCGACCGCGCGGCGCTTCTGCGGTTTGTCGGACACTTCGGGGAGGAGAAAGAATGACTAAGATAGGCGCGATAGTGTGGGGCGTGACAGACATCCCCCGTGCGGTGGAATTCTGGTCGGTGGCGCTTCACTATAAGCTGAAATGTCCGCCTGACGCAGACTTCGCGATGCTCGGGCCGGAGGAAGGCGAGGGCGTTCAGCTCTCGCTGAAGCTCGTCACGAGCCCGAGGGCGCGGCGGCACCACATCGACATATTCACGGACGACCGGGAGGGCGAGGTCGAACGGCTCTTAGCGCTCGGCGCGCGCCGCAAGGAATGGAGCTACGAGCCGGGCGCGGACTACGTTGTCCTCGAGGACCCGGACGGGAATCCGTTCTGCGTCGTGCAGGCATGAAAAACGGCGGCTTCCGCCGCTTAAAAGATAATTATGGGAGGAAATGTTATGCAGAGAGGAAGCGGTATGCTGCTGCACGTCAGCAGTCTGCCCGGAGAGTTCGGGTGCGGGACATTCGGCAAGGAGGCGCGCGAGACGGTAGACCTGATGAAGAAGTGCGGGTTCAAGTACTGGCAGGTCCTGCCGTTCATGATACCCAACATCGATAATTCTCCGTACAAGTCGGTGTCGGCGTTTTCGGGAAACCCGTTCTTTATCGACCTTGATACGCTCGCGGAGGAAGGTTTTCTCACCCGCGAGGAGCTCGAAGCCGAGCGCCAGAGCCAGCCCTACTCGGCGGAGTACGAGCGTCTGAAGCAGACCCGCCTCGCGACGCTGAAGCGCGCGGCGGAGCGCGCCCTTGCCGACAGGGAGACGGCGGACGAGGTGGAGAAGTTCATCAAAAAGCACCCGCAGATAGACCGCTTCTGCGAGTTCATCGCCCGCAAGGAGGCAAACGGAGACCTCGACTGGCGAGAGTGGACCACGGATGATTACTCGAAGGACGCCGAGCGCGCGTGGCGCTTCATCCAGTACGAGTTCTTCCGCCAGTGGCACGCGCTCCGCGAGTACGCAAACGACGCGGGCATAAAGATAATCGGCGACATACCGATATATGTGGACGGCGACTCTGCCGACGTCTGGGCGAACCGCGACATGTTCCTTCTCGACCGCGACGGTCACGAGACCCGAGTTGCCGGCTGCCCGCCCGACTACTTCTCGGAGGACGGCCAGCTCTGGGGCAACCCCATCTACGACTGGGAGCGGATGGAGCGGGACGGCTTCAAGTGGTGGGAGGAGCGCCTGCGCAGCGTTTTCGAGATGTTTGACGCGGTGCGTATAGACCACTTCCGGGGCTTTGCGAGCTACTGGTCGATCCCGGCGGACGCCGAGACCGCGAAGGACGGCGAGTGGGTCGTGGGGCCGCGCGAGGCGTTCGTTGACATGGTCAAGCGCGTCGCGGAGGAGTGCTCGGGCGAGGTCATCGCCGAGGACCTCGGCGAGAACACGCCGGACGTCGCGGAGCTCCTCGAGTACAGCGGGTTCCCGGGGATGCGCGTGATGCAGTTCGGCTTCATGGACGACAGCGAGAGCACGCACCAGCCGCATACGTATCCCCGCGACTGCGTCGCCTACACCGGCACGCACGACAACAACACCCTCCTCGGATACCTCTACGAGCTCGAACCCATGCCGAAGAAGCTCATCTACGAGTACTGCGGCTATGAGGGGAGCGACATCGGCGAGGGCGTGAAGGCCGTCCTCAGGACGCTGTTCGCCTCGACCGCGGACGTCGCGATGGCGCCGGTTCAGGACCTCCTCGGCTACGGCAAGGACACCCGCATGAACACCCCCGGTATCGCTGAGGGAATGTGGCGCTTCCGCGTGACGAAGGAGCAGCTCGCGCAGATCCCCGTGGAGCGCCTTGCCCGCTGGAACCACATCTACCGCCGGTGAGACGTTAAAACACAGGAAACGACGGCTCCGGGGCGCTGCCTCGGAGCCGAAAACAAAGGAGAACCCGAAAATGACGCCGCTTCGACCGTACAAAAAGGACGGCGAGACGTCCTATACCCTCGGCGCGTTCCCCACGATGGAGCTTCTGCGCTGCCGCCCCGACCTCGCGGAGGCGGTGTACCTCCACGGGGAATTTGAGGACGCCGCGGGAGTGGCGGAGCTCTGCCGTGAGCTCGGAGTCCCGGTCGTCCCGGACGCGGGGCGCGCGATAGCGCGCGTCAGCCCGAAGGAGAACGTCTACGTCGCGGGCGTGTTCCGCAAGTTCGAGAGCGAGCTTACGCCGGATGCGCCGCACCTCGTCCTCGACCACCCCGGCGATATGGGGAACCTCGGCACGATACTCCGCACCGCGGCGGGCTTCGGCGTGAAGGACGTCGCGGTGATAACCCCCGCCGCCGACCGCTTCGCGCCGCGCGCGGTGCGCGCCTCGATGGGCGCGCTCTTCCGCCTCCGCTCGCGCTCGTATGCGTCGTGGGAGGACTACGCAGAGAACTTCCCCGCGCGCGAGGTCTACACGTTCATGCTCGACGGCGCTACGGAGCTCACGACCTCGACGCGGCCGCGCTCGCGCGCGTTCTCGATGGTCTTCGGCAACGAGGGGACGGGCCTCGCGCCGGAGTACGCTTCGCGCGGGACGGCGCTCTTTATACCGCAGACGAAGGACGTGGACAGCCTCAACCTCCCCGTCGCGGCGGCGATAGGGATGTTCGTGCTCACGCGCGGCGCGGAGTGATGCAAACACGCAAAAAGGAAATACTGTGCTATGATAAGAGAGGATAAAAGCTATGATAAGAGAAGAAAAATATCCGATACTTGAGTTTGACGACGACGGGACGGCGGTACTGAACCCCGAAAACTTCACCGAGGACAGGTTCCCGACGGATAAGCTCGTCATCACCTTCTTTCCGGAGGTCATGGAAAAGCTCGCGGCGGAGGGAAAGATACTGCCCGAGCGGACCATCTCCGGCGAGAACCCGGTTGAAATATTCCGCTTCGCGGACGACAGTACGCTCATCACGCTCGGGCAGGTGGGATGCCCCGCCTGCGCGGGAAACCTCGACCTTTTCCACACGATGGGCGTGGAAAAGGTCATGTTCTGCGGCGGCGGAGGCGCTCTCGAACGCGATATAGGCGTCGGACGTCTGCTCCTCGTGGACGGAGCCATACGCGACGAGGGCTTCTCCTACCACTACCTGCCGCCGTCGCGGTGCGTATACACCGACCCGGACGTCACCGACGCGATAGCGCGTTATCTAGACGAAAATTCGATAGACTACATACGCGGCCTCGCATGGACGACCGACGCCGTCTTCCGCGAGACGGCTTCGCGCGTCGCGCGCCGCCGCGCGGAGGGCGCGAAGATAGTCGAGATGGAGCAGGCGGGCTGTATAGCCGTCGCGCGGTTCCGAGGGTTCAAATACGGCGCGCTGATATACGGCGGAGACGACGTCTCCCGTGAGGAGTGGGACGAGCGCGGCTGGCGGAGCCGCGAGGGTCTGCGTTACGACCTCACCGAGCTCTGCCGACGGCTTGTGAATATAATGTGAAGCCGGATCTCCGGCAAAAGTGGCAAGAATGAAGAAATACCTGCTTCCGGCGATACTGTTTGCGATATTCGAAGCGGTGGCCGTTACCCTGTGGCTCGCGAAGGACAACCTGTTCTATCTCTTCAATTTCAGCTATATCGGCGCGTCCCTCGCTTTAGGTGTCACGCTTTACATACGGGAATACAGACACGCTCGGCGCGTGACCCAACTGCTCGTGGGGAGCTATATGCTCGTCTATCTCGGGCTGATATGCGGCGAGAATATGCAGATAGAGGGCTTCTGGTACTACCTCTTTACGGGAGTTTTCGAGGCGGCGACGATACACTACGCCGTGGCGAAGATCTTCGGGCCGCTTATCTTCGGACGCGGCTGGTGCGGATACGCCTGCTGGACCGCGATGGTTCTGGACTTCCTGCCCTACAAGCGTCCGCAGCAGCCACGGAAGAAGCTCGGTTGGATACGCTATGTTACGTTTGCGGCGTCGCTTATATTCGTGGCGGCGCTGTTCCTCATGCATGTGGGGAACATTGAGAGGATAATGTTCCTCGCGTTTATCGTCGGAAATCTGATTTACTACGCCGTGGGTATCGCGGCCGCGTTTTCCTTCAGGGACAACCGCGCTTTCTGCAAGTACTTTTGCCCGGTGACGGTGTTCCTGAAGCCGATGAGCCGCTTCTCCCTGCTGAGAATAAAGTGCGACAAGAGCAAATGCGTCTCCTGCGGGAAATGCAGACAGGTGTGCCCCATGGACGTGGACGTGACCGACAACTCCGCGAAAAGAGCGAACGGAACGGAGTGCATACTTTGCCTCGAATGCGTGAAAAACTGCCCGAAGAAAGCGCTGTAAACTATGACAACACAGCCCCGACACGTACGTGTCGGGGCTGTTTCCATGTTGCCGGAGTGTGCTCATCCCGCCGCGGTGAGCTCGCGGCGCTTCTTCTTGTGCTCGACGAGCGGGTTCCACCGCCCGCTGAAGTAGTACGGTATGTACAGCGTGAAGACGAGCAGGTTGTGCGCTATCATGCACGCCCACGCGCCGACGAGCCCGAAGCTGAATATCTGCGTCGTGATAAACGTGCCGAGTATGCGTATGCCCCACATTCCCGAGACGCTGCACACGAACGGTATCACCGTCTGCCCGACGCCCTGGAGCATACCCTCGATGATGATTGACACGCCGTAGAACGGCTCGCTCACCGCGACCATACGCAGCACCGTCGCGCCGAGCGCGATGACCGCCGGATCGTCGGTGAAGATGTCCACCATGTTCGGCGCGAAGATGAACAGGAGCGACCCGGTGACTATCATAAGCGCGACCTCGATGAAGATTATCAGCCGCGCGAGATCCTTGAGGCGCTGCTTGTCCTTTGCGCCGACGGCGTTGCCGGTGAGCGTCGCCGCCGCCGTCTGCATACCGAAGCCGGGAATGTAGAACGCGCTCTCGACGGTGTTCGCTATCGTGTGCGTCGCGGTGCTGACGCCGCCGAGCGAGTTTATCATTGAGGCAAAGACGACGAACCCGAGCGACGTTCCGAAGCGCTGGAACATATTCGGAAGCGCTATGCGGAGCGTCGGCTTCAGAATGGAGAGGTCGGGCTTTAGGGACTGTCCCTTCGGGCTTATCTCGGGGTGCCGCCAGACGACTATCGTGATGAGAATACCGCCGACGGTGAACGCCGCGGCGCTCGCGACCGCCGCGCCGATGACGCCCATTCCCGCGCCCGGCATCGTGAAGGCGAGGCCGAAGATATTCATCGTCCTCGTCGGATATATCAGCAGGAAGTTCAGCACGACGTTCGTGACGTTGACGAGGAGACCCACGCGCATCGGCGTCTTCGTATCGCCGACCGAACGGAGCAGCGTGCCGTACATGACCGTCGCGAGGCGCGGGAGCATCGGTATGTAGAGAATGAAGAAGTAGTCCCCGGCGGTCTTGCGTATCCTCGGGTCCACCTGCATCCAGACGGGAACGAGATGGCTTATCGACAGGATGACCGCCGTGAACACCACGCCGAGCGACAGTATGATGAAGGTCGCCTGTGCCGCCGCGCGCTTCGCGAGCTCGCGGTCGCCCGCGCCGTGCGCCTGCGCGACGATGGAGAGAAGTCCCACGCTGAGCGCCGATATCGTGCTTATGACGAGCCAGCCGACGGTGCCGGTCGCGCCGACGGCCGCCGTGGCGTCGGTACCGAGCGAGCCGACCATCGCGGTGTCGATATACTGCACCGCCGTCTGGAGAAGCTGTTCGAGCATCGTCGGCCACGCGAGCACCACGACCGTCGGGAGCAGGCTCCATTCAAATCCCATGAATTTTTTCTTTAGCATATTTCCTCGCAAAACAGAAAGAGTATAAGCCGCGCGACTCATGTTCTCCCGGGTCGCAGCGACCCGCATACCCGATTATTATACTATAATCCGCTTACAAGGTAAAGCGCTATTCCGAACAAAATTCAGTCTTTTCTCCGGGCGTTTTTGCAAGGAGCCCGCTCCAAGGCTCACTGCGCGCTGCGGGCGACGTATCCGCCGGCGGCGGAAGAGAACACGGACGGCGTGAGCCGTCCGTGAGCGCGCCGGAACACGGCGGCGCCGCGTCAGCGGAAGAGCGAAAAACGCTTCTTCTCGAACGGCTCTACCTTGCAGCCGGTGACGCGGTAGCCGGTGGCGTCGATCGCGCGGCGGAGCGCGTCGGCGTCCGGCTCGACTTCGCTTATGACTTCGGTGAGCTTTTTTCGGCGCGAGGAGGAGACCTTCTTTGCCGCGGGGAACGCCTTTCGGACGGCGTCGTTTATGTGCGCCTCGCACATACCGCAGCTCATGCCCTCAACTCCGAGCGTTGTCTTGAACATAAATATGCCTCCTTTGTATTGATGCCCGCATGTCGGACGGGCGTGTTAGCTTATGCAAACTATGTTTATTATAGCATACACTTTCCGCCCGCGCCAGTCCTTTTTGAAAAACCGCGACGAAGAAATTGACAACATTTCTCTCTTAGTGTATAATTCTTTCGTGAAAGGCAATGATGCCGTCACGGTGTCGTTGCTTTTTCGCTGTTTCGGCGGGTCTTGGACCGGAACGGCGCAATTTTTGACGAAGAAAAGGTGAGTTTGTCATGATTCGAGCGATCGTAGGCGCAAACTGGGGCGACGAAGGCAAGGGCAAGACCACGGACATGCTCGCGAGAGAGTCGGATATAGTCATCCGCTTTCAGGGCGGGGCGAACGCCGGGCACACGATAATAAACGAGTACGGACGTTTCGCGCTGCACCTGCTGCCCTCCGGCATCTTCTATCCGCACATAACGAACATCCTCTCCAACGGCGTCGCTCTCGACATACCCAAGCTCATTCACGAGCTTGAGGACGTGCGCTCGCGTGGGGTGAGCCCGAAGGTGCTCGTCAGCGACAGGGCGCAGGTGCTCATGCCCTACCACATCCTGCTCGACACCTACGAGGAGGAGCGCCTCGGCGCGGCGGCGTTCGGATCGACGAAGTCCGGCATAGCGCCGTTCTTCTCGGACAAGTTTGCGAAAGTAGGCATACAGGTAAACGAGCTGTTCTACCCGGACGAGCTGCGCGAGAAGGTCGCGCACATCTGCGAGCTCAAGAACCTCCAGCTCGAGCACGTCTACCACAAGCCTCTGCTCGACGAGGACGAGATGTTCGACACGCTCATGAAGTATAAGGAAATGATAGCGCCGTACGTCTGCGACACGGCGGCGTACCTCAGGAAGGCCGTCGCGGAGGGGAAGAACATTCTCCTCGAAGGTCAGCTCGGCACGCTCAAGGACCCCGACTTCGGCATCTACCCGATGGTGACGTCGTCCTCCCCGCTCGCGGGCTACGCGGCGGTGGGCGCGGGGATACCCGCGCGGGAGATAACTGACGTCGTCGCGGTGACGAAGGCGTATTCGAGCGCCGTCGGCGCGGGCGAGTTCGTAAGCGAGATATTCGGTGACGAGGCGCAGGAGCTCCGCATCCACGGCGGCGACAAGGGCGAGTTCGGCGCGACGACCGGCCGCCCGAGGCGCGTGGGCTGGTTCGACTGCGTCGCGACCCGCTACGGCATGCAGATGCAGGCGGCGACCGAGGCTGTCCTCACCGCCGTTGACTGCCTCGAGTACCTTGACGAGATACCGGTCTGCGTCGGCTACGAGATAGACGGCAAGGTCACGCGCGACTTCCCCGTCACCCCGCTCCTGAAGCGCGCGAAGCCGGTGCTGAAGGTCATGCCCGGCTTCAAGGGCAAGAAGGTGCGCGGCATCACTAACTTTGACGAGCTGCCGCAGGAAGTGAAGGACTACGTCCTCTTCATCGAGAAGGAGATAGAGGTGCCGATAACGATGGTCTCTACCGGCCCGCGCCGCGAGGAGACGATATACCGCTGATATGGCCGCAGCGGCCGCAGTACGGAGATAAGAGGGAGACTGTATGGAAAAGATCCTTGTGCTTGACTTCGGGGGACAGTACAATCAGCTGATAGCGCGCCGCGTGCGCGAGTGCCATGTGTACTGCGAGGTGAAGCCGTACACCACGCCGATAAGCGAGATACGCGAGTTTGGTCCGATAGGCATGATCTTCACCGGCGGCCCGAACAGCGTCTACGACGAGGACGCGCCGCACGCAGACCCGGAGCTCTTCCGGCTCGGCGTGCCGATACTCGGGATATGCTACGGGTGCCAGCTCCTCGCGCACCATCTTGGCGGAAGCGTCGTCGCGGCGCAGAGCGACGCCGCGCGCGAGTACGGCAAGACCGAGACGTTTTTCGACACGTCCTGCCGCCTTTTCAAGGGACTGCCCGAGCGCGGCGTTACATGGATGAGCCACGGGGACTACATGGAGCGCGTGCCGGAGGGCTTTGAGCTCAAGGCGCACTCCGCCGCCTGTCCGAACGTCGCGATATGCGACGAGGCGCGCGGCTTCTACGGCGTGCAGTTCCACCCGGAGGTGAACCACACCGAGCACGGCGCCGACATGATACGCAACTTCCTCTACGAGGTCTGCGGCGCGCACGGCGACTGGACTATGGGCGACTACAAGGAGACCGCCGTCCGGAGCATTCGCGAGAAGGTCGGCGGCGGCAAGGTGCTCCTCGCGCTCTCGGGCGGCGTGGACAGCTCGGTGGCGGCGGCGCTCGTCGCGGAGGCCGTCGGCAGTCAGCTCACCTGCGTATTTGTCGATCACGGCCTTATGCGTCTCAATGAAGGCGACGAGGTCGAGGCGGCGTTCCGGAAGTGGGATATAAACTTTGTCCGCGCGAACGCGGAGGACGTATTTCTCTCGAAGCTCGCGGGAGTCACCGAGCCGGAGCGTAAGCGCAAGATAATCGGCGAGGAGTTCATCCGCGTCTTTGAGGCGGAGGCGAAGAAGATAGGTGCTGTGGACTATCTCGTTCAGGGCACGATATACCCGGACGTGATAGAGTCGGGCAGCGGCAAGGCGGGCGCGGCGGTGATAAAGAGCCACCACAACGTGGGCGGCCTGCCGGACTACGTCGATTTCAAGGAGATAATCGAGCCGCTCCGCATGCTCTTCAAGGACGAGGTGCGCCAGCTCGGCCGCGAACTCGGTCTGCCGGAGTATCTTGTCTCGCGCCAGCCCTTCCCCGGTCCCGGCCTCGCAATACGCATAATCGGCGAGATAACGAAGGAGAAGGCGAGTTTGCTCCGCCTCGCGGACTTCATCTTCCGCGACGAAGTGGCGAAGGCGGGTCTCGAGCGCACGATGGACCAGTACTTCGCGGTACTGACGAATATGCGCTCGGTGGGCGTCATGGGCGACGGACGCACCTACGACTACACGCTCGCGCTCCGCAGCGTCACCACGAGCGACTTCATGACCGCCGACTGGACGCGCATCCCCTACGACGTCCTCGACCGCGTCAGCGTCCGCATCGTCAACGAGGTCCCGCACATCAACCGCGTAGTGTATGACATCACCAGTAAACCCCCCGCCACGATAGAGTGGGAATAACTGACAAAACCCGCAAAGCCTTGAAAACACTGGGTTTTTGAAGCGGAAACGGGGCATTTGATAGC
>CANQDU010000015.1 GCA_947593925.1 uncultured Clostridia bacterium
TTTGGTCTTATATTTTGGATTTCTGATTACCGCCGCACCGCTGATGTTGTTGTCATGCTTTATGCGGTGTTGTCATTCGAATATGTTCTGAGTGATGTCGATAAGCATACGTTACCCTCCCAAAGGGCGAGCCCTGTCCCGCGCTGCCCGTATATTCGTTTCACGGTTAAATTATAGCACTTTGTCCGCGCGTTTACAACCGTGAACGCGCCGCCGGGCGGCGGTTCCTCCGTCCGAAGGAGCTTTGCCTCGGGGCGATAGAAGGTCTCCGGGCGTTGATACTCCTTGACACCCGTGGGAATGCGCGGTAAAATAAATCAAGTCGATCGCGCGTCTGCCGTCCTTTCCCCGCTCCGAAGGGAGCAAATCCCGCCATGTAAGGAGATGTCCGTCATGCAGGAAAAACAGACCTCTGTCCGCAACAACACGATAGATATTCTGCGGCTCGCCGCGTCCTTTGCGATAATCGTGCTGCACAACTTCAGCGGGAGCGGCTACGCCTTCTCGGAGGAGCTCGTCGTGCTCTCGCGGTTTGCCGTTCCGCTGTTCTTCATGTTCTCGGGGTGCTTTGCCGCGGGCTTCGACAGGGCTCGGGAGCGCAGGCAGATAATCCGGATACTTGTCATCACGGTGCTTGCAAACATCGCGTATCTCCTTCTCGGCATGCTCGACGCCGCAAGTCCCGCGCTCTATCTGAAGGACATATTCACGGCGCGGCACTTCGTCGAGTTCTTCATGTACAACGAGTCGCCGGTGGCGACGCATCTGTGGTTCCTCTCCGCGCTGCTGTACTGCCTGATCGCCGACTACTTCGTCTCCCGGCGCGCGGCGGAGAGCAAAGCCGGCCGCGCGGCGCTCTGGTGCGCGGCGTCCGTACTGCTTTTCGGCGGGCTCGTGTGGTACCATGTAAGGCTCGCGAAAAATCCGTGGCTCCAGTGGTTCGAGTACCGGAACTTCATCTTCTTCGCTCTGCCGTTCTTCCTCTTCGGAAGGCTTCTGCGCGGCACGAAGGTCACGCGGACGCATCTGCACCCGGCGATATTCGCCGCGCTGTTCCTGCTTCTCGAGGCGGCGGCGGTGCTCGAGTACCGTCTCATCGGCGTGAGGGAGATATACCTTGCCTCGATAGCGCTGGTGTTCACGATGTTCGTATTTGCCATGACCCATCCCGCATACGATGCCGGACGGGTCACGCAAGCCGTCGCAAACGCGGGCAGGAAGTATTCGCTTGCCATCTACATAGTCCACATGCGTCTGCTCGGCTGGGCGCAGCAGCTGTTCTACGCGAAGGTTCCGTATCCGCTCTGGGGCAAGGTTATATATCTCGTCCCGGTCGCGGTGTTCGCGGCGTCCTTCCTTACGGCGGCGGTCTACGTCCTTATAAAGCGGCTCGTTCTGCGCGCCGTCCGCTCGCAGAAGAAGAAACCCGAGGGCGCGTGACCTCCCGAGGCAAGCAGCATCCGAAAGTTTGCGGCTCCGCCGTTCGGCGGAGCCGCTGATTTGTGTTTTGAGATCGCCGCGTGGGAGCGCAAAAAGCTCCTCACCCGTCCGCACGGGCGGGTGAGGAGCTGTCAGGGTCGGTATTTTTTGCCGTATGTCAGTCCTCGTCCGGCTGCTGACCGTCGTGGGCGAGCCACTTGCAGTCGGTGACGTCCATATCCGTAAACACCGCCCTGAACGACGAGTCCTCCGGGCTGCATGCGTACACCCCGAAGGTCACCTCTCCCACGGCGTCCCACATGTGGCAGACGCGCATCTGCGAGAAGTGTATCCCGTCCCGCGAGCACTCAATGCAGAAATCGTCCTCGCGGCGGCTCAGGCGGTACCACATGGACTTTATCGAGGCGTCCACGGCGGTGGTGGCCCAGTCGGAGTAGCCGTGGTTCGTCGCCACGCTCCCGAGGTGCTGGAACTCCTCGTTCTCATACTCTATCGAGCCCTTGAGCCAGTTTTCGCTGTTCAAATACATGACTACGCCGCACTGGTCAAAGCGGTGCTTGCTCTCAAACTCGGTCTTTACGACAAAGGAGAAAAACTTCTCGCCCGTCCGCATCTGGAGCACCGGCGCGCTGTCGTTTCTGAAGTGGTAGTAGGTGCGCTGCCACAGGTCGGTGTGCGGCTCGGTCACTATCTCTATCCGCCCGTTCTCTATCGAGAAGGACTTCGGGGCTCTCGTCCATTCGAGCTTCGTCACGTCAAACATATATCTTCCTCCGTCGTTTTCGTCTCCGCGCGGCGAACCGCGTCCGTGTGAACAGTATAGCACGTTCCGGAAATATTTTCAAGCGGGACGGCGCGTCCCCGATTTTTCGTTTGCAATTTGCAGTTTTATGCGATATAATCAGTATAATATTTCATCCTGCCCGCACGTGCGGGCAGGCAGTCGGGAGGAACGAACAATGGCTTGTATACCCGAAGGCTACAAAAGCATCCTCGGCGCCTACGACACGCAGAAGGCCATCGGCCTGCTCAAGCGTCTCTTTGAGGACAATCTCTCCGCCGCGCTCGACCTGCACCGCGTCTCCGCGCCGCTGTTCGTGGAGGCGGAGACCGGACTCAACGACGACCTCAACGGCGTCGAGCGGCCGGTCGGCTTCGACATAAAGTACACCGGCACGACGGCGCAGGTCGTGCAGTCGCTCGCGAAGTGGAAGCGCATGGCGCTCCACCTCTACGGCTTCTACCCCGGCAAGGGGCTCTACACCGACATGAACGCCATACGGCGCGACGAGGAGGTGCTTGACAACCTCCACTCGATATACGTCGATCAGTGGGACTGGGAGAAGGTCATAACCGAGAAGGACAGGACGCTCGACTACCTCAAGTCCACCGTCATGGACATCGTGAAGGCCGTCTGCGACACGCAGGCCACCGTGCAGGCGATATATCCGAAGCTCGCGCAGACCGGCACGCTCGAGCGCCGGGTGAAGTTCGTCACGGCGCAGGAGCTTGAGGACATGTACCCCGACCTCACGCCGAGGGAGCGCGAAAACGTCATAGCAAAGGAGCACAAGACCGTCTTTGTGATAGGAATAGGCGGAAATCTCCGCTCCGGCCGTCCGCACGATGGGCGCGCGCCCGACTACGACGACTGGAGCATGAACGGCGACATCATCTTCTGGAACGACCTGCTCGGCTGTGCGTTCGAGCTCAGCAGCATGGGCATCCGCGTTGACCCGGAGAGCCTCGACCGCCAGCTCACCGAGTCCGGCTGTGACGACCGCCGGAAGCTGCAGTTCCACCGCACGCTCCTCGCAGGAGAGCTTCCGCTAACGATTGGCGGCGGCATAGGGCAGTCCCGCCTCGCGATGCTTCTGCTCGGAAAGGCGCACATCGGCGAGGTGCAGACGTCGGTTTGGCCGGCGGAGATACGCCGGGAGTGCGGGGAGAAGGGTGTCATGCTACTATAAGTCGCCGGAAATCGCAGGAGCGGGCTTTACCCGCTCCTTTACCGATTTTCCGCAAGGCCGCCGGACTCGCAGACACTCTGCATCGGCTTTGGACAACATACTTGAAATAATCGGAGGCGTCCCGTAAGCGCAGAACCGTGCCGCGCTTACGGGACGTTTTCTCATATGTGCTGCGGCGACGGTTGCCTCGCGCCCCTTTGTGGGGCTTGCCGCCCCGCAAAGAGAGCGACTTCGCCCACAGATATGGCGAAAGGCGGGGCAAAAGCCCCGCCTTTCGTAGTGTGTGAATTTACTTCACGATATTCTCGCAGAAGCGCATGAGTATCGTCGCGATCTGCGCGCGAATCG
Organism: uncultured Clostridia bacterium; assembly: GCA_947593925.1. Taxonomy (GTDB): domain Bacteria; phylum Bacillota; class Clostridia; order Oscillospirales; family JAAYOS01; genus CANRIN01. The sequence goes on from CANQDU010000015.1 coordinate 3,759, forward strand.
CTCCGCCGGACGGTGCGAGCGTCGTCTCGGTCGTGCCGTTGATGAGCTCGGTTCCGACGGCCCAGCTCATCGGGGCGGTCGCGTAGCTCTGGACGCTCGCCGCGTCGGTGTAAGCCGTAAGCTCAGCGGTGGTCGTGACGTCGTACTTCTTGTAGGTCGCGTAACGATACAGGATAGTCGCGGCTTCCTCACGGGTGAGGTCGCGCTCCGGACGGAAGGTTCCGTCGCCGTAGCCGCCGACTATCTCATTCGCCGCCGCCCAGTTTATCGCGTCGCTGTACCACTTGCCGGAAGCAACGTCGCTGAACGGGATGTTCTTCGTGACAGCCGGCTCACCGTCGAGACGGTAGAGGATAGTCACGAGCATCGCGCGGTTGGTCTGGTCGTTCGGCGCGAAGTCGGTCTCGCTCACGCCGTTCATGAGGCCGTTCTTCACGACGTAGTTGATGGCGTCAACATACCACGCGTCCTTGACAACGTCGGTGAACTTCGCGGACGGAGCGGGCTTTGTGCCCTCAACGAACGTGGCCTTGACGGTCGCGCCGCCGGCGGGCATCGTGAAGCTGTAAGTGCCGTCGGCGTTCTTGGTGACGGTGACAGCCGTGCCGGTGCCGTTCTGAGTGGCGGTGACGGTATCGACAGTGTAGCCCTCCTTCGGGGTGACGGTGACGGTTATCGTCGTGCCGGCCGTCGCGCTCTTCGGCGAGACGGTCACGGTGCCGTTCGGGTTCGCCGGGACGGTCACGGTGTAGGTCGGGGTGCCGGCGGAAACTACGGTGTAGGTCGTGCTGCCGTCGGCATTCTCGGTGGAGGTCATGGTGCAGCCGCTGCCGGCGGTGATGGTGTTATCGCCGATCTCGCCACCGTCAACCTTGACGGTGAAGGTCACAGCGCGGTTGATAGTCACGGTATCATTGGAGCAGTCGCCGGTCACAACGATAGTCTCGCCGTTCTGAACGTGATCCACAGCATCCTGAAGGGTCATATATCTCTGGGTGCCGATCTCGGCCACTGCGGCGGGTTTCGTGGATACGGTGAATTCGCTGAATCCGTGGGGGTTGGTGAAGGTGACCGTGAGGTTATCGCCCGATTGTGCTGCCGTTCCGGTATATTCATAAATGCCTTTGTGCTGGATATAAACCGTCTCGTTGGCTGTGGCAAAGCCGCTGGGCAGGCCGATGGTCAGCGTGACCGGCTTGGTGACCGGCAGCACGTGCTCGGTACCGATCACGACTGCGTTGGCATTACTGACACCCGGGTCGTCCTTAACCGCGATTTCGTTCACGCTCTCCGCAGTTGTGGCGACAACGCGGTACATGGGGGTGATGTCAAGTGTCAGGGACTTAGCTTCGGAAGTGCTGTCCGTGGTATAGCTATCCACCTTAACATCCATGTAGGTCTGGACAACGACGTGGACATCCTGTCCTTCCTCCGGCTCCACGCCGCCCTCTTCAAGAGCTTCGGTGACGGCAGCATCGGTCGGAGCGGTGGCCTCGGTCATGGCCTCCTGCGTAAGCTCGGCCATGTGGCCGCTGTCCATGGCGGTCTGCTCCGCGGCAGTCTGAACAGCGGTCTGTTGATCCGCCGGAACTTTATCCGTATCCATATTAACGACCGGCGGCGCGGCCTGCGGGATCATCTCGCTCTGGACCTCGACGGTCTTTGTCCACGCGAAGTACTTGGGCGTGGGCGAGGTCGTCTGTTGCCCTTCGACCTTGCCGGGCAGGACGTAGCACTTCACGGTGGCTTCGCCGCCCGCGATTTCCTCTACGCCTGTGGGCCAGCTCTCGAACTGTTCCCTGTTCAGGAAGCTCCACGCCATCTTGGTAAGACCGGCCTTGTCGGCGTGACCCACGATGCCGTAAGTGTGTTCTTCCTTATCGGTGATCTCGAACCACAGCCATGTATTCACGGGCAGAGCTTCGTTGAACTGGACCCACATGGTCTGCGGGGCGCAGTCAGAAACGATGTCCGCGTTAGCAAGAGCGGAGTAGCTCAGCGTGTACTCGGGCAGGACGGGGGCAAGGGTGGTGTCGGTCTTGGTGAATACAATGTAAGAATCTGCGGTCTTGTCTGTCGCGTCAATTCCGTACTTTACGCCGTTATACTCGACGTAAGCCATCATATCATCCACAGTGGAATCTTCGTCCGCGTCGCGGGTTACGATGACATAATTGAACACAGATTCACTGTCAATGGTGACCTCTGAGGCCGTGCCGTAATTCTCTGAATAGTGGGCACAGACGGAGTAGATTTTCCCCTCGGCCAGACTGTTGCTGTCGATGAAGGTCGTCTTTGTGATGCTGACCTCACCGCTGTTGTTGTTCAGCGTATAAATTTCCTTGGAGTTACCGGGCATGACAAGATTGGTTCCGTCAAGGGTCATGTTCTCAACGGTCAGACTGCCGTAGTTGTTGATGAGCCACAGGAACTTGTCGGGACCTGTGCCGACCTTGAGAGTACCGTTCTTGAGGGTGACGGTCGCGCCCTTTTTGACCCTCAGACCCTGCGTCTGCGTCCCGGTGGATCCCACAGGTGCGTTAGTAAGCGTGTAGGTGTGGCCGCCAAAGTCAATGACGACAACCGGGGTCTTGCCGGTGGCGGAAGGTCCGATGTCGATGCCCTCGCCCTCGGCGTCCTTTACGAGCGTGACGGTGTAAACGCCGTTGTTCTCCTCGGACTGCGCCTTGGCGTAGGCTATTGCGCCGGCAAAGCTGTCGAAGCCCATGTTGACCTGATTGCCGTGGGTCACGCGGGCGACGAGTATCATGACCTCTCCGTTGCCGTTTCCGTTGGCGGGCTCAAGCTCGTTGTTGTCGCTGTCAACGAAGGTTATATCTTCGCAGTTTGCCGCGTTCAGCGTGCCCTCGGACAGGGTGACGGTGGTGCCGCTCACGGTGAACGTCGCGCCGCTCGACCCGGCGGTGACGGTGCCATCGCCGAGCTGTATGGACGTGCCGGGCTCGAGCGTGACGGTGCCGGAGATGGTGCCCTCGTCGGAGTTGACAAAGGCGCCGTTGGAGTGGTGCTGGTCTTCTTCGTCCCGAGGCTCCACGGTAACATTGCCGTTAATGGTGCCGGAGTTGGTGGCCTTGGCGCCGTTCTCGACGATGACGTTGCCGGTGATGGTGCCCTTGAGCTCTACGTTATTTTCGCGCTTATAGGTGCTTTGCTGTTCCGCGTAGATGTGGACGTTGCCGGTGATGGTGCCCTCAACGGTGGCCTTCGCCTGGCCGTAGAAGCTTACGTCGCCGGTTATGGTCATATCTTTGCCGATCGTGGCATCATCGGTGATGAATATCTGACCGAAGGTGCTCTCATCCAGCACGCCCGCATCTTCACCGTAGTAGTGGTTGCCGGAGATCTCGCCGCCGTTGAGCTGCACCTTGGCGCTCGTATGCTCTCCTTCAAGGTTGTCAATGCGCTGATAGAACGCGCCCACGTAGCAGCCGGTGTTGTTGGTTATCTTGCCGCCGTTCATAACGAATACACCGTTTCTGTGGGCATAGACGGGCTGGCAGTAGTTGTTGCTCTCGCCCTTCAGACCGATGTTCCCGCTGATCTCGCCGCCCTCCATGGTGAAGGTGGCCGGCTCCGTCGCTCCATTGGCGTAGGTCATGATAAACGAGCCGTTGCAGTCGGCGACCTTGTTGTCGGTGACCTTGGCGCCGGCCTTCATGGTCAGCTTGGAGCCGCCGCTGCTCAGATAGAACAGGCCGCCGTTGTCGCCCCGGTTGAAGTTGTCGGTGAGGGTCGCGCCGTCGTCCAGCGTGATGTCCACCAGCCTGCCGTTCGCGGCGATCAGGGAGCCGCCGGTCCCGGCAAAGTGCCGGATCGTGGCGTTTTTGATCTCGATCTTGTTCGCGGTTTCGTTATTGGCGTCACCCCAGCCGATCACATGGACATTTTTAGTGTCGGCATAGATGTTTTCAATCACCGTGCCGCCATCCAGCACAAGTCCGCCGGTGCCGTTGATCTTAATAAGGTTGTCGGTGGTGACGACATTGCCGTCCCCCTTATTGATCGGGTCTTCCGCGTGGTTCGCCGTCAGCCATCCGCTATTCCCGTAAACGGCGGTGTTCTGACCGTGGGAGAGCTCGTAGTCGGTCGCCCACGCTTCCTCGTCGATGCTCCACTTGCCGCCCGCGTCTATGGTAACGCCGTCAAGCGTCAGGGTCGCGCCGTCGGCGACGGTGAAGAACGTGCCGGTGTTGCCGGAGGTACGGGTGATCTTGCTTCCGTTGGTGCTCGCAATGGTGACGGTGTTTTCAATCTCAACCTCCGCAGAAAGCGCCGCGTCATTGAGGAGGGTGACGGTCGCGTCATCCCCTGTTGCCGCTGCGACGGCGGCGGCAAGGGAACCGAAATATTGCGTTCCCTCGTCGGTTTCTACCGTCGCCACGGCCTTCTCCTGCTTTTCCGCCTCCGAAGCGTAGACGACTACACCGTCGTTGTCGCCCGGGAGGGTTACTGCGCCGCTCGCGAGATAGTCTTTTACGTCGGTGGAGAAAGTGCCGCCGGAGACGGTGAGGGTGCTCTGAGGCGTGCCGCTCTGGTCTTTTCTCACCGTGCCGGTGATTGTGCCGTCGGTGATGGTGACGGTGCTGTTCCCCTCCGCGGCGACCGCATGTTTGGACATTTCGGTCCCGGATGTTCCCGCCGTGCCGCCCTTGATGGTGCCGCCGGAGATCGTGACGGTGCTGTTGTTCTGCGCACGAATTGCCCGGTCGCCTTCGATCGTACCGCCGCTGATCGTGACAGTGCTATTACCCCAAGTATAGACGACTGCACAACTGAAATTATCCCTTAAATTAAGATGAGCATTTCCTGTGATGGTTATATTGGAAGTTCCTTTAGCATCAATTACATTTCCATTACTACATTCAACATATGCGTCTCCGCCAATCGTCACGTTGACATTCCCATCAGCTAGAATTGCAGGATTTGCATTACTGCCCGAAGCTTTTATCGTTCCGCCAGTCATGGAAACGGCTACGCCGGTATTCCCGCTGATATAAATCCCAAATTTGCCCTCTAATGTACCTCCGGTGATGTTCAATACACCGGTGCCAGAATAGGCGCTTACAGCAATCACGTTATTGTTGTCGCATTTGATTGTACCGCCCTGTATGTTGAGCGTTCCGGCACTGGAAGCGCTGCCCGACACCATGGCTCCAAGATCCATCGGAAAGTCAAACGCTTTGCCCGAGTTGCACTCGATAGAGCCGCTCTCTCCTTCGAAGCTGTCCGTGATGGTCAGCGTGCCGCCGCTCATTGTAAAGAGAGCGTTTGTGCCATTATAAGTAAGCGTGTTGCCGTTCAAGTCCAGCGTTACTTCCTTGCTGCTGGCAATCGAAACTCCTGTGCTGACTGCAATACTAGTTGTCAGCTTGAAGCTTCCGCCGTTGCTTATATTGGCGAACGTTTCTGCTGTTCCGATTTCTGTCACGGTGCCGCTTTCTTCTGACGCGAAGGCAGTCGCGGGCATCAGCGTCAGCACCATGCAGAAGATCAAAACAAGGGATAAGATTCTTTTCCGCATACTTCTTGCTCCTTTCAAAAACAAATCGAATTTCGGAGGCTTTATTGCATTTCCGACGCCTTCACTTTTCCGCCCGGACGGGCGGAACTTCGGCTGCGGCAAGCCGTCGTCCCGCTGTCCGGACAGACAATGAAAGGAGATGGAAACGCAATGAGGAAAGCGCCTCCTCCCGCCCCTCCCCGCTCGGCGGAGGGGCGGGAGCAGACGTTTTATATGGAAATTTCAACCATTTTGCGAAAAACTCTACTTTTTTGCAAACTTTTGTCGGACTTTCGCAGGCTCCAAATCAACAAAATTTTTTATGAAAACCCACTTGCATTTTCAATTAAATGGTGATAAAATTAGGCAAAACGACGTGAGCATTTGTCCTGCCAAAAAGTAGAGGTTTTCGCAAGGCTTTCCGGCTGAAAAATAACGAAACCCGCCTGTCTTGCGACAGGCGGGTTTTTGGCCTGCGGAAAAGCCCGGGCGGCAAAAGGATGCTGCCGGCGGGCGGCAGCATCCTTCCCTACATATTATATTGTATGGTGTGTCCTCTGCTATCAGTCGAAGTAGACGGCCTTGCCGGTGCGGTTCGACTCATAGATGGCGTCGAGGATGCGGGTGACGGTGTACGCCTGCTCGGCGGTGACGAACAGATCGTTCTCGCCCTTCAGAGCGCCGACCCAGATCTGCGCCTCGCGGCTCGGCTCCGGGGCGCCCGCGCCGAAGCCCGGGATGAACGGCGGGATCTTCTGGCCGACCTTGGTGATGGCCTGCTGACCCGCGACGACGTGGTTGAGCGTGACGCCGTCATAGGTGTCAAGGCCGCCCTTGGTGCCGCAGAGAAGGACCATGCCCGGCTGCTGCGCCATGTTGAGCGCCCACGAGCACTTGAGGTAGATGGTCGCGCCGTTCTTCATCTTGATGAAGCCCATGGCGCTGTCCTCGACCTCATAGGTCTTGTTGTCCCACGGATCGGGCTTGCCGCGATAGTTGGTCTGGCCCTGATGCTCCGGGTCGAGCAGGGTGCCGAGCTTCTCAAACGCGGTGCCGACGACGACGGCGGGCTCGTAGTTGTTCATCATCCAGAGGGTGAGGTCGAGCGCGTGAGTGGCGATGTCGATAAGCGGACCGCCGCCCTGCTTCGACTTGTCGGTGAACACGCCCCAGGTCGGAACGCCGCGGCGGCGGATAAGCGAAGCCTCGGCATAGTAGATATCGCCGAGCCAGCCCTCTTCGACGACCTTCTTCGCGACGGCGTTCTCATGGAAGTGACGGTACTGATAGCCGATCGTCAGCATCTTGCCGGTCTTGTCGCGGGTGTCAAGCATACGCTTGGCGTCTTCCTTGGTGGCGGCCATCGGCTTCTCGCACAGGACGTGCTTGCCGGCCTCCATCGCGGCGCAGCTTATCTCGCAGTGGGAGACGTTCGGGGTAAGTACGTGTACGGCGTCGATAGTCGGGTCGGCAAGCAGCTCGCGATAGTCGGTGTAGACCTTCGCGCCGGGATCGCCGTACTCGGCGGCGGCCTTCTGCGCGCGCTCCTCGATAAGGTCGCAGAACGCGACGAGCTGTGCGCCGTGCTCCTTCTCCTGCGCCATGCCGGGCAGGTGCTTCTGGTTGGCTATGCCGCCGCAGCCGATGAAGCCGATACGGACAGTGGACTTGCTCATAATTATTCCTCCGTTTCTTATTCTGCTTTCGGAAAATGTCACAAGACAGACTCCGAGTAAGCGATTTCAGTTTAGCAATAATATAATAATACATAATCCTGTTTTTGTAAAGGGGGAATTTGCAGATTTTTCTCGCGGCGGGAATTTTCGGCGATGGCGGCGTTCCATGCAAATTCCTCTTGCATAATTTATCCTGTTTGTGCTACAATATGGGTAACAGCTAGGTTTTTCCGGCGCGGAGCACGCCGCCGGACTTATGATGTGAACCACGCGGGAGTCCGCGTACTATATATCATACGGGCGCGCGGAGGAGCGCGGCGCACGGCACCGAGGTGCCGGCATTTTTAGCGCCCCGCCGGACAGTGTGCGGAGTCGGACGAGACACGTCCGTTTCCGTCCTGCCGAAATATGCGCGCCGGCAAAAAAGGAGTTTTTATTACTTTATGAGCGAAAACAATCGCATACCCAAGAGGCGCGGGCGTCCGCCCAAGTCGGAGAGCCGCCGCCTACCGGCGGAGGAGTTCGGCGTCGCCCGCACGGGCGAGGCGGAGAGCGCCGCAAAGCAGACAGCGCCCGCCTCACAGACAGCGCCCGTCACGCAGTCGGCGGCCTCCGGGCAAGACCGCACGACCCCGCAGAGCGCCCAGAACACACAGTCCGCGCCCAAGAGACGCGGCCGTCCCCCGAAGAACCGGGACGCGCAGGCACAGCAGAAGCCTGCGGCTGACGGCGCGTCCGCCGCAAAGCAGCAGTCCGCAAATAAGCCCGCCGAGAGCGCGCCGAACGGACAGAATCCGCAGCCCGCGCCGAAGCGTCGCGGCCGTCCCCCGAAGAACCGCAATATCCCGGCGCAGCAGCCCGCCGAAGCGGCGGAGAAGCAGCAGCCGGAGCGGAAGACCATCCGTGCCGACGCCTACCACGCCGGCGGCACGCGCAGGACGGCGCGGACCAAGACGCCCGCCCCCGACCGCGCCGCCCCCGAGCCGACGCCGGTGCCCCAGCCCGCGAAGCCCCGCTCGATAAGCGGCGGCAAGCTGAGGATAATCCCGCTCGGCGGCCTCAACGAGATAGGCAAGAACGTCACCCTCTACGAGTACGGGGACGACATCATCGTCGTTGACTGCGGGATGAGCTTCCCCGAGGAGGAGATGCTCGGCGTCGATATCGTCATGCCCGATCTCAGCTATCTCTTTGCAAACAAGCACCGCGTTCGCGGCGTGTTCATAACCCACGGGCACGAGGACCACATCGGCGCGGTGGCGTATATGTGCCGCGAGATGAATCCCCCGATATATGCGACGCCGTTCGCGCGCGGACTGATAGAGGGCAAGCTCGAGGAAGCGTCGCTCCTGCGCGGCGCGAACCTCGTCACAATACACCCCGGCGAGCGCGTCCGCGCGGGCGCGTTCGAGGTGGAGGCGATAAACGTCAACCACTCCACGCCGGACGCCGTGTCCTACGCCATAACGACGCCGGCGGGCGTCGTCATCCAGACCGGCGACTTCAAGATAGACTCCACCCCCATCGCGGGCGACATGATCGACCTCGCGCGCTTCGGCGAGTACGGGCGGCGCGGAGTCCTTGCTCTCCTCTCGGACAGCACCAACGTCGAGCGCCCCGGCTTCACGATGAGCGAGCGCGCCGTCGGCGAGACGCTCGCGGGGCTCTTCCGGGGCTGCCACCAGAGAATAATCATAACGACATTCGCCTCGAACGTCCACCGCATACAGCAGATAATCGACGCGGCCGTCGCCAACGGGCGCAAGGTCGCCATCACCGGCCGCTCGATGGAGAAGGTCATGGCGCTCGCCGTCAAGCTCGGCTACGTCAATCCTCCCGCCGGAACGCTTATTGACATTGATGCGATAAAGAGCGTGACGCCGTCCAAGCTCGTTATAGTCACGACCGGCAGCCAGGGCGAGACGCTCTCCGCGCTCAGCCGCATGGCGTTCGGCACGCACAGACAGGTGTCGGTCGGCGCGGGCGACCGCGTGATAATCTCCGCCTCCTCCATCCCCGGCAACGAGAACTCCATATCCCGCGTCATAAACGAGCTCATGCGGCGCGGCGCGGACGTCGTGTACCGCCAGCTCGGCGCGCTGCACGTCTCCGGCCACGCCTGCCAGGAGGAGCTGAAGGTCATGCTCGGGCTCGTGAAGCCCACCTACTTCATGCCGGTGCACGGCGAGTACAAGATGCTCCGCACCCACGCCGACCTCGCGCGGCAGATGGGCGTCTCCCCGAAGAACATAATCATCGGCGAGAACGGGCGCGTCGTGGAATTCGGTCCGAAGGGCGCGCGCCTCGCCGGCAGCGTCCCCGCGGGACAGGTGTTGCTCGACGGCACTCTCGGCAACGACATCGGCGACAGCATCCTTCGCGACCGCCGGATACTCTCGGAGGACGGCGTCGTCGTCGCCGCCGTGACGGTGGACGTCCGCGCGGGACAGCTTCTCGCCGCGCCGGAGGTGATAGCGCGCGGGTTCGTCGCCCCGGAGGGACGGAACCTCATGCGCGAGCTTGAGGACATCGTCGCCGCCACCGCCGAGGACAACCTTTACTCCAACGACCTCGGAGGTCTGCGGAGCGCGATAAGAAGCAAGGTCTCCGACCATATATGGCGCACGACGCGGCGCCAGCCGCTCGTCATAACGCTGGTCTCGGAGGCGTAGCACCGCCGCCCGCGAGCGGGCGGGACAACGTAAATTCAAGGAGCGATCGGAAATGAAACTCGGTATCGTCGGACTTCCGAACGTCGGCAAGTCCACCCTTTTCAACGCCATCACCAACGCCGGCGTGGACGCGGCAAACTACCCCTTCTGCACGATAGAGCCGAACAAGGGCGTCGTCGAGGTGCCGGACAGCCGCCTCGACCGTCTCGCCGAGCTCTATCACCCCAAGAAGGTCACCCACGCGACGGTGGAGTTTGTTGACATCGCGGGTCTCGTGCGCGGGGCGAGCAAGGGCGAGGGTCTCGGCAACAAGTTCCTCTCCCACATCCGCGCCACCGACGCGATAGTCCACGTCGTCCGCTGCTTTGACGACCCGGACATCACCCACGTCGAGGGCTCGATAGACCCCCTGCGGGACATCTCGACCATCGACCTCGAGCTCGGCCTTTCCGACCTCGAGGCGGTCGATCGCGCGATAGAGCGCACCGCGAAGGCGGCAAAAGCCAACCCGAAGAAGCTCGAGCCCGAGCTTGCGTGGCTGCGCGGTCTCCGCGAGCATCTCAACGACGGCAAGCCCGCCCGCTCCTTTGCGGAGCCGAAGCCGGAGGACTCCGAGGTTCTGCGCGACCTGAGCCTCCTTACCGCCATGCCGGTGATATACGTCGCGAACATGGACGAGGACGGCTTCGTCTCGCGCGACACGAACGACTACTACCTCGCGGTCAAGCGCCACGCAGACGAGGAGGGTTCCGGCGTCATCCCGATATGCGCCGCCATGGAGCAGGAGATCGCCGCCCTCGATGACCCGGAGGAGCGCCGCGAGTTCCTCGAGACGCTGGGACTCGAGGAGAGCGGCCTCGACCGCCTTATCCGCGCGGGGTACAGCCTGCTCGGGCTTATCAGCTTCCTCACGGCGGGCGAGCCGGAGGTCCGTGCTTGGACGATAACGAAGGGCACCACCGCCCCGCAGGCGGCGGGAAAGATACACTCCGACATCGAGCGCGGCTTCATCCGCGCCGAGACGATAGACTACGAAAAGCTCCTCGAGTGCGGCAGCCTCGCGGCGGCGCGCGAGAAGGGTCTCGTGCGGAGCGAGGGGCGCGACTACATCATGCAGGACGGAGACGTTGTGCTCTTCCGCTTCAACGTCTAGCGACATACCGCATCTTCACGCATATCCCCGCGCCCGTGTGCCGTGCGCACGGGCGCGGGTCTTTAAGGAGCACACAATGGATAAGTCCAAGCGCATCGACCTCATAGACGCGGCGCGCGGCCTCGCTATACTACTTATGGTAATACACCACGCCCTGTATGACGCGGTGTATTTTCTCGGCGCGCCGAGCTGGTTCTTCTCGAACCCCGTCTTCACCCCACTCAGCCGGTTCTTCGAGGTCGTGTTCATACTTCTGAGCGGCGCGAGCTGCCGCTTCTCACACTCGAACATCCGGCGCGGGCTCATCTTCCTTGCGGGAGCGGCGGCGGTGAGCGCCGTCACATATTTTATAGGGAACCCCGTGAGGTTCGGGATACTGCACCTCCTCGGCTCCGCGGCGGTCGGCTTCGGGCTCTGGCAGAAGATAAGGGCGCGGATGCGCCTGCCGCAGATCTCGCGCCGGACGGCGGACATCCTCCGCGCGGCGCTCATTATATGCTGCGCCGCGGCGTTTGCGCTGCTCTGGAACCCGATTTATCACCACACCTACGACTTCAGATGGTTCGGCTGGCTCGGATTTACCTACGAGGGCTACTTCTCGAGCGACTGGTTCCCCGTCCTGCCGTGGATATTCGTCTACATCGCGGGAAACGCCGTCGGGCTGTGGATAGTCGAGGGACGCTTCCCCGAGAAGTTCTACACGACGAAGGTGCCCTTCCTCGCGGCGGCGGGGCGGCACACACTCTGGATATACCTTCTGCACCAGCCGGTGCTGTACGGAATAACAATGATAATCGCGGCAATATGTAAGTGAGCACGCTTTGCGTGCTCACTTACATATTTCCTGCTAGTTTTCGCTGCGCTACGCGCCGAGTTTTCCGCCTTCTGCGGAAAATCGACGCATTCCCACGCGGTCGGCGACCGCGTGGAAGCCCTCCCGATTAAAATGCTCGGGGCCAATGAATTGCCCCTGCGCAAATTCGGCGCTCTGCGCCGAATTTAACCGCGCGAACAAGCGCGGATAGCGCCTGCGGCGCTTTGAAGCGCGCTCCGCGCAGTACAATGTCTGGACGTCGGCGCGAAGCGCCGAGGTCTGATGCGCTCGTAGATGGTCGGATGCGGTAGAGATTCGAGGGCGCATTGTACACGCCGCCGTCGAAAATAATTAGACTTTATTTCGCCGCTTTCGCAGCGAAACTCTGCGAGGCTAATGTAAATCGCGCGAAAGTCTGCCGTATTTTCCCATATGTTTTCCGATTATGCCGTCCCATTGTGAAAACCGCCTAACTTACTGAGATTTGCGGCGTTTTTTTGTACATAAAAATTATCCCTTCCCTCTTGCTTTTTCGGGGTGCTGTGGTAAAATAAGCGAAGTCGTAAACGCTTTCACTCTTTAGCACCGCCTTTGAGGAGGGATTTTTCTGTTAATCAAATGGGCATACGGCTGGATGGGCAAACAAAAGTGGCGGCTCATCCTTTCGATCGTTTTCAACATCGCGGGCGTCATAGCGATGACGGCGGAACCCTACGTCATCAAGGACATCGTCAACGACGTACTGATGCCGCTCAGGTTTGAAAAGCTCATCCCGATGCTCTCACTCGGCTTCGGGGTCGGCTTCATCTTCATCGCCTGCCGCTACTTCCAGGCGATACTCGGCGAGCAGGCGGCTCAGGCGGCGGTGTACAACGTCCGCAGCGCGCTCTTCGAGCGGCTTCTCAAGCAGTCGCCCGGGTTCTACGCCACCAACCGCTCCGGCGACATCATCAACAAGTGCACCGGCGACGTTGACTGGATAAACCACTTCATCTGCTACGTCACGCCGAAGTGGGTCGAGATGGTGCTGATGCTCATCGCGGCGCTCGTCGTCTTCTTCTCGATAAACTGGCTGTACACCCTCATCCTCTTTGCGGTGACGCCGTTCAGCGCGATAGTCGCCATGAAGCTCGCGCGCTCCGTCCGTCCCGCCTTTGCGGACGCCCGCGAGCAGCTCTCAAAGCTCAACACCGTCGTGCAGGAGAACATCTCCGGCAACCGCGTGGTCAAGGCTTTCGTCCGCGAGGACTACGAGATGGACAAGTTCCAGAAGGAAAATCAGGAGTACAAGCGCCTCAACATCAAGGCGAACATGATCTGGCTGAAGTACGGCCCCGTCATCGACTCCATCGCGTCCATCATGACCGTGCTGAACCTCACCGTCGGCGGAACGCTGGTCGCCCTCGGCAAGATAGACATGGGCTCGCTCTCGCTCTTCCTCAGCCTCGCGTGGGCGCTGAACGAGCCGATGATCCTCGTCGGAACGCTCGTAAACGACACTCAGCGCTTCCTCGCCTCCTGCGAGAAGGTCATGGGTCTCTACTACACCAAGCCGGACATCGAGAACCCCTCCGTCGATCGCTCCCCGAAGGAGGCGCGCGGCGAGGTCGAGTTCCGCGGCGTCTCGCTCAGCTACGGCTCGCTCAAGGTGCTTGACCATGTGGACCTGCACGTCAACGCGGGCGAGACGGTCGGCATAATGGGCCCCACCGGCTCGGGCAAGACGAGCCTCGTCAACCTCATCCCGCGCTTTGTGGACGTCACCGAGGGCGAGGTCCTGCTCGACGGCGTAGACGTCAGGGACTACGACCTTCAGGAGCTCCGGCGGCGCATCGGCCTCACGATGCAGGACGTGTTCCTGTTCTCGGACACCGTCGAGTCGAACATCGTCTACGGCGTGCCGGACCTCGACATGGACAAGGTCATAAAGGCGGCAAAGGTCGCCGATGCGGACGGCTTCATCCGCGAGATGCCGGACGGCTACGACACGATAGTCGGCGAGCGCGGCACCGGCCTCTCCGGCGGCCAGAAGCAGCGCATAAGCCTCGCCCGCGCCATTGCGAAGGACGCGCCGGTGCTTATACTCGACGACACGACCTCCGCCGTCGATATGGAGACCGAGCAGGCGATACAGAAGGAGCTTGCCTCGCTCGAACGCCGGGCGACGACCTTCATCATCGCCCAGCGCGTGAGCTCGGTAATGCACGCGGACAAGATAATCATTCTCGACAACGGAAAGATAGTCGAGCAGGGCACACACAGCGAGCTGATGCGGAACAAGGGCTACTACTACAACACCTGCATCCTCCAGCACGGCGTCATGGAAGAGGAGGTGAGCGCGTAATGGCACGCAACAAGTTCAATATCGACGAGGAGCTGGAAGCGCCTTTTAACTGGCAGCAGTTCAAGCGCTCGTTCGTGTACATCAAGCGGTACAAGAAGCAGGTCGCGCTCGCGTTCCTCGCGAGCGGCATAGCGATACTGCTCGGACTTCTCAGCCCGAAGATACAGCAGTGGGTCATAGACGACTTCATTCCCAATAAGCAGATAGCGCTCATCGTCAGCTTCGGCATAGGCTACCTCCTTTTGCAGATAGTCATAATCATCTTCAACAGGATACGCTCCAAGATCTCGATAAACATCGGCCAGTCGATGATAACCGACATCCGCACCGACGTATACGAGCACCTGCAGAAGCTCGGCTTTGACTACTACGACAGCCGTCCGCACGGAAAGATCCTCACCCGCGTCATAAACTACGTCAACTCGGTGGCGGACTTCCTCACAAACGGCCTTATCAACGCGATACTCGAGTTTATGAACATGTTCTTTATACTGTTCTTCATGCTCGCGACTTCGCCTAAGATGACCCTCGTCGTGCTCGCGGGACTGCCTGTGTTCCTCATCTACATAGTTATCACCAAGCCGAAGCAGCGCCGCTTCCGCCAGGTCCGCGCGAACAAGCAGTCGAACACCACCGCGTATCTCGCCGAGAACATCAACGGCGCGCGCGTAACGCAGGCGTTCGCGCGTGAGAAGATGAACGACGGCATCTACAACGGCCTCCTCGGCGAGACCCGTCACTACTATCTGCGCGCCGTCTACCTCGGTCACGGCATGTGGCCGATGAGCGCGATAATCATGCGCCTCGTGCAGAACGCTCTCTACATCTGCGGCGCGTTCCTGTTCCTTGACGACTTCGTCGTGGGCGGCACCTTCCAGTTCGGCATGCTCACCGCCATGGTGCAGTACTCCAACCGCTTCTGGGGGCCGATACAGCGCCTCGGCAACCTCTACAACCAGCTTCTCGACACGATGGCCTACCTCGAACGTATCTTCCAGCTCCTCGACGAGCCCATCTCGGTCGATGACGAGCCAGGCGCGGAGGAGATACCTCCCATCGAGGGCGGCGTGAAGTTTGACAAGGTGCTCTTCGAGTACGAGAAGGGCGTGCCGGTGCTCAAGCACGTCAGCTTCGACGTCGCTCCGGGCGAGTCCATCGCCCTCGTCGGACCGACCGGAGCGGGCAAGAGCACGATAATCAACCTGCTGTCGCGGTTCTACAACGTCACCGAGGGCGCCGTCACGATAGACGGGCACGACCTCCAGCACGTCACACTGAAGAGCCTCCGCCGGCAGATGGGCGTCATGCTCCAGGACAGCTTCATCTTCTCGGGCACGATAATGGACAACATCCGCTACGGCCGTCTCGACGCCACCGACGAGGAGTGCATCGCCGCGGCGAAGGCCGTCCACGCGGACGAGTTCATCCGCCACATGGAAAACGGCTACTACACCGAGACGCGCGAGCGCGGCGACGGGCTCTCCGCCGGTCAGAAGCAGCTGATAAACTTCGCGCGCACGCTTCTCAGCGACCCGCGCATACTCATCCTCGACGAAGCGACGAGCTCGATAGACACCAACACCGAGCAGCTCGTCCAGGAGGGCATCGCGGCTCTGCTGAAGGGACGCACGAGCTTCATAGTGGCGCACCGCCTCTCGACGATAAAGAACTGCGACCGCATCATGTACATCGAGGCGGGCGAGATTGCCGAGCAGGGCTCGCACGCGGAGCTGATGGCGTCGAAGGGTCTCTACTACAAGCTCTACATGTCCCAGCTCGAGCAGCTTCGCGGCATAAGCGAGGCGCAGGCCGCTTCGTAAGCCTTTTCCCCCCGCAAAAAAACGAAAAAGAGGGTCGGATATACCCATCCGACCCTCTTTTTGCGCCGCCCGCCGGCATTTACGTCTTGACCCGGCTCGGAAAATACTCTATAATATCTCTGTATACAACCGCTTCGCCGTGCGAAGCGTCCGAATATTGCCGCCGTGCGCGGCCCGATACTTTTATCGTTCTTATGAACGGAGGATATAAATATAATGACTGAGATCGTTGGAATACGTTTCCGCGGCATGGGCAAGACCTACTTCTTCGACCCGTGCAGCGAGAAGTTCCGCGAGGGCGACCGCGTGGTCGTAGAGACGGCGTCCGGCACCGAGCTCGGCGAGGTCACCGCCGCGAACCAGTTCGTCGATGACGAGAAGATAGTTCCCCCCTTCCGCAAGGTCCTCCGCCCCGCGGGCGAGGACGACCTCGCGGAGGCGGAGGTACGCCGCCGCGAGGAGCAGGCGGCAAAGCTCTACTGTCAGGAGCGGGCGGACGCGCGCGGGCTCGATATGCGCGTCATAAGCGCGGAGAGGTCGCTTGACGGAACGAAGATGGTGTTCAGCTTCGTCAGCGAGAACCGCGTTGACTTCCGGGAGCTCGTACGCGACCTCGTCGGCCAGTACCACACAAGGATAGAGCTGCGGCAGGTCGGCGTCCGCGACAAGGCAAAGATGCTCGGCGGCATCGGCGTCTGCGGCAGGCCGTTCTGCTGCTCGCAGTTCCTCAAGGATTTCCACCCCGTTTCGATAAAAATGGCAAAGGACCAGAGCCTCTCCCTCAGCCCCACCAAGATAAGCGGCTCCTGCGGCAGGCTCATGTGCTGCCTGAAGTACGAGCAGGAGGCGTACAGCGAACTCCTGAAGACCACGCCGAAGCTCGGCAGTCTCGTCCGCACGGCGGACGGGGACGGCACCATAACCGCGATAAGCCTGCTCCGCCGTCAGGTGCGGGTCCTGCTCGAAAAGGACACCGAGTTCTCGGCGAAGTATTACCCTATTGACGACATTGAGATACTGCGCTCCGGCAAGGCTCACTCCCGACCCGCCGCGAGCGAGGATGACGACGCATACTCCGACGCGGAGGCCGCGCCCCGGCGCACGTCCCGCCCCGAGCGGGCGGAGCGTCCCGCCCGCTCGGCGGAGTCCGGCGCCTCCGTCCCGCAGGACGGGGACGCGGGGGAGGACATTCCCGCCCCCACCGACACGGAAGCTCCCGCCGAGCGCCGCCGCCAGCACCGCAGAGGCGGCCGCGGCGGACGCACCCACCGCAGCGGCGGCAACAGGCCGCAACAGTCCGACGGCGCGCCGGAGGCGTAACGGTTCGCGCGCGGCTGCGCTTCAGCGCCGCCGCTGAATGAAGCCTATAAGTGGAAAAAGTCCGGGCGGACTTTTTCCACTGTCTTTTGAGGAGGCAAGTTTCCCTATGCATCCTGTTTACAACTCACGTTCCCCGCTCTGCCGCGCCCCGGTGGGCGCGGTCCCGAGCGGTACCGTCGTGCGCTTCCGGGTCTACCCCGAGAGCTACCGTTTCCCCGTGCGCGGATACATCGTTCTCTGGACGGACGGCCGCACTCCCCGCTCCGTGCGGATGACGCACCACGGACGCTTCGAGGATCGCGAGGTCTTTGAGGTCGATATCCCGACCGAGGACTACGCCGGCATCGTCTTCTACTTCTTCCGCTTTGAGAACGAGGGCGGCTCCTTCTGCTACGGTGCGCGCATCGGCCGCACCGGCGGCGAGGCGGAGTTTTCGGCTTCCTTCTCCCCGAACCCCTATCAGCTTACGGTCTACTCCCCCGCCTCGGCTGCCGCCGCGCCGGAGTGGTTCGGCGACGGAGTGTCATACCAGATATTTCCCGACCGCTTCGCCCGCTCGGGCGCGCCCCTCTCGCCGGACGACGTCCTTGCGGACGGCACCTCCATGAGCTCCCGACAGCGCATAGCGCGCGCTTGGGGCGACGATCCCGACCCCTCCCCCGAGCTGTTTGACGGGAGGATGCAGGTCACAAATCGGGACTTTTTCGGCGGAAATCTCGCCGGAATTACAGAAAAGCTGGACTATCTCGCCTCTCTCGGCGTGACAACGATATACATGAACCCCATCTTCGAGGCGTTCTCGAACCACCGCTACGACACGGCGGACTACGAGCACGTCGATCCTCTCCTCGGCACGGAGGAGACGCTCGGGACGCTCTGCCGCGAGGCGCACGCGCGCGGTATGCGCGTCCTGCTCGACGGCGTCTTCAATCACACCGGCTCGGACAGCCGCTACTTCAACCGCCTCGGGCGGTACGGGGACGGCGGCGCGTTCCAATCCAAGGAGTCGCCCTACTACAAGTGGTATCACTTCACCAAGTGGCCGCGCTCCTACGAAAGCTGGTGGGGCATGGACAGCCTCCCCGCCGTAAACGAGAACGACCCCGGCTACCGCGAGTACATAGCGGGAGAGAACGGCATCATCCGCCGCTGGCTGCGCGCCGGAGCGGACGGCTGGCGGCTCGACGTCGCGGACGAGCTTCCCGACTCCTTCATCGCGGAGATAAAGCGCGCGGCGCTTGCCGAGAAGCCGGACGCCTTCGTCATCGGCGAGGTCTGGGAGGACGCGTCGAGCAAGATAAGCTACTCGGTCCGCAGAAAGTACATCCTCGGCGTGGACGGCTCCCCCGCGCTCGACGCGGTGATGGGCTACGTCTTCCGCACGGCCGCCCTCCGCTATCTGAAGGGCGGCAGCGCCGCGGATTTCCGCGACGAGATGGAGGATCTGCGGGAGAACTATCCCCCCTATGCCACCCACAACTCCATGAACATACTCGGCACGCACGACACCCCGCGCATCCTCACCCTTCTCGGCACACCGGACGAGGTGTGGGAGGGTCCCAAGGAGACCCGAGCGAAGCTCGTCTGTGCGCCGGAGGACCGTCCCCGCGCCGTCAGACTGCTCAAGGTCGCGGCGGCGCTCCAGTTCTGCTACCCCGGCAGCCCCACCGTCTACTACGGCGACGAGGCGGGTATCGAGGGTTCGGAGGATCCGTACTCCCGCCGCACCTTCCCGTGGGGGAAGGAGGACGGCGGTATCCTCGCGCACTACCGTCTGCTCGGAGATGCGCGCCGCCGCTATGAGGCTCTGCGGCGCGGCTCAATAGAGTACCTCGCGGCGGACGGCGGCCTTCTGGCCTTCCGCCGGGAGGTGAAGGACGACCCCGCCGTGCCGCCGGTCATATTCGCCTCGAACGTCTCGGACGAGATGCTTCCGCTGAACCTCGAGGCGGGAAGCGTCTGGCGCGACCTCCTCACCGGCTCGATCTTCTCGGAGGCGTTCGTCATACCTCCCCGCACCGCGCGGATACTCGTCCCGGAGGCCAAGCTGTGACGCCCCGCTACGAGGCGGGACGCTTCGACGTCGCGGTGATAGGCGCGGGCCACGCGGGAATAGAAGCGGCGCTCGCGTCGGCGCGCCTCGGCGCAAAAACCGCCGTCTTCTCGATAAGTCTGGACGCCGTCGGGAACATGCCCTGCAACCCGTCGATAGGCGGTACCGCGAAGGGCTGCCTCGTCCGCGAGATAGACGCCCTCGGCGGTGAGATGGCGCGCGCCGCAGACGCCACATGCATACAGTTCCGTCTGCTCGGCAGGGGCAGGGGTCCCGCCGTCCGCTCCCCGCGGGCGCAGGCGGACAGGACCGCCTACCGCTCCTATATGAAGCGCGCCCTCGAGCGCGAACCCAACCTCTCGGTAAAGCAGGCCGAGGTCGTCTCCATTGAGACGGAGGACGGCCGCGTCTCGGCGGTCGTGACGGCGCTCGGCGCGGTCTACCGCGCGAAGTGCGTCGTCTGCGCCACCGGCACCTTTCTCGGCGGGAAGATATTCGTCGGCGAATACTCCCGCGAGAGCGGCCCGGACGGAATGTTTCCCGCCTCCGAGCTGACAAAGAGCCTCGTCTCGCTCGGTCTCGGGCTCCGACGCTTCAAGACGGGCACGCCTCCGCGCGTCCTCGCCTCGAGCGTGGACGTCGGCCGGATGGAGGTTCAGGAGGGCGAACGCGACCTCGCGCCGTTCAGCTTCTCCACGCCCGCCCTCCCCGAGAACCGGGCGATCTGCTATCTCACATACACAAACGAGCGAACGCACGACGTCATACGCTCGCACCTCGACCGCTCGCCGCTCTACGGCGGCAATATAGTCGGCGTGGGGCCGAGATACTGCCCGTCCATTGAGGACAAAGTCGTGCGCTTCGCGTCGCGGACGCGGCATCCCGTATTCGTCGAGCCCACCGAGCTCGGCGGCGGGGAGCTCTACCTTCAGGGTCTCAGCTCCTCCCTCCCGGAGGAGGTGCAGCTTGAGTTCGTTCACACGATCCCCGGCCTCGAACATGCGGAATTTACCCGCCCCGCCTACGCGATAGAGTACGACTGCGCCGACCCGCTCGAGTTTGACGGCTCGCTTGCCCATCGGAAGATAGGCGGCCTGTACGGCGCGGGGCAGTTCCTCGGCACCTCCGGGTACGAGGAGGCGGCGGCGCTGGGTCTCATCGCCGGGGCAAACGCCGCGCGGCGCGCCCTCGGCCTCGAGCCGGTGACGGTAGACCGCACGCAGGGCTACGTCGGCGTGATGATAGACGACCTTGTGACGAAGGGCGCGGCGGAACCCTACCGAATGATGACCTCCCGCTCGGAGCACCGCCTTGTGCTCCGCCAGGACAACGCCGACCTGCGGCTCACCGCCGTCGGGCACAGGCTCGGGCTCGTACCGGAGGAGCGGGTGCGCGCGGTCGAGGAGAAGTACGCGCTCGTCCGGCGCGAGCTCCGGCGGCTGGAGAGGATAACCGTCGTACCGTCGCACGCGGCGGATGTTCCACGTGGAACCTCCACCGCCGCCGAGTACATTGAGGAGCTGTCCGGGGATCCCTTCGAGCATCCCTCAAAGCTCATAGACCTGTTGCGCCGCCCCGGCGTCTCCTACGCCGCGCTCGCGCCCTGCGACCCGGAGCGTCCGCCGCTCCCCGCAGACGTTTGCGAGCAGGTCGAGATAGCCGCCAAGTACGAGGGCTACATCGCCCGTGCCGACGCGGAGCGCGCGGCGGCACAGCGCGCGGAGGACGTTCTGCTCCCCGAGGACATAGACTATCTCTCTCTCGAGGGGCTTCGCATCGAGGCGCGGCAGAAGCTCGCCGCCCGCCGCCCGAGGACTCTCGGTCAGGCGGGACGGTTAGAGGGCGTCAACCCCGCCGACACGGCGGCGCTGATGCTCTATCTTGAACAGCGGAGGAGGTTCGGCCATGACAACGGCGGAAATTCGTGACGCGCTCGCCCCCGCGGGGCTTGACCTCTCGGAGGAGACGTGCAAGCGTCTTGCCGCGTACTGCGAGCTTCTCCTCGCGGGCAACCGCGAAATGAACCTCATCGGCCCCGCGACCGAGAGCGACATGGCAACGCGGCATATTCTTGACAGTCTCGCGCCCTTGCGCGCGGGGCTGCGTGCGCCGCGCCGCCTCATCGACGTCGGCAGCGGCGCGGGGCTTCCCGGGATACCGCTCGCCATCGCCCTGCCGGACGCCGAAGTCGTGCTTTTAGACTCGCTCGGCAAGCGCTGTACATTCCTGCGCAGGGCTGCGGAAGCGCTCTCCCTTTCAAACGTGACCGTTGTCGAGGCGCGCGCCGAGGAAGCGGCGCATACGCCGCTCCGCGAGAGCTTCGACGCCGTGACGGCGCGCGCCGTCACGAAAATGAGCGCCCTCGCGGAGCTCTGCCTGCCGTTTCTCCGACCCGGCGGCGTCTTCTGCGCCTACAAGACCGCGCGCGCCGAAGAGGAGACCGCGGCCGCCGCGCGCGCCGTCCGCATACTCGGCGGCGAGCCGCTGCCTCCGTTTGACTACGAGCTGGACGGCGCGGCGATGCGGCTCGTCCTGCTTCGCAAGAAGTCGCCCACTCCCGTGAAATACCCCCGACCCTGGGGCAGTATTAAAAAGTCCGAGCTGTAACATTTTGTGTGTAAGGAAAGGAGTGTTCGTATGAGTATCAGCAGATTCGGTCATCTCGCGTACACATGTCAGGACCTTGACGCCTCGGTGAAGTTCTACCGCGACGTCCTTGGACTCAGGCAGAAGTTTGTCATCTACTACGGCGACTGGCTCGACCACATGAAGCGCACCGCCGAAGCGGAGGGACGCGCGCTTGACCCGGCTTTCGAGGCAAGTCTCGAGGCCAAGCGGAACACCGTCTGGATAGCCTACTTCGAGATAGGCGAGGGCGCGTTCATCGAGCTCTTTGACCGGGGCGGCGCCACGGAGACCTTCGTCCCGGACGGGCGCTATTTCAACTTCCAGCACATGTCGCTCGTCACCGACGACATACACGCGCTCGAGCGGCAGCTCCGCGAGAAGGGCGCGCCGATAGACAGTGCTCCGGCGCTCGGCCTCGAGCACACGTGGCAGATGTGGTCGCACGACCCGGACGGCAACAAGATAGAGTTCATGGAGTACACACCCGAGTCCTGGCAGGTCGCGGGACGGGAATAAACACTCACGGGAAACAGGTCGCGGGCAAGGCCCGCGACCTGTTTCCTGTGAGACCGCCGGACAGAGCGGAGCTCTGCCGACGGCAAACGCTCCGCTACGCGCCTCGACGGCTTCGCCGTCTTCGACGCACGCTCCGCGAGATGTGTTTTTTCCGACGCGCATGTCGTCGGAAAAAACGAAATTGGAATTTGTTTCGTGCCTCTCGGCATGAAACTCTGCGAGGCACATTGATCCGTTGCAGGACATTCCTGCAGACAGAAAGGCGGTTCCCGCGAAGGGAACCGCCTTTTGTCAGTCACAGTAAACGCCGAGCTTTCTATTGTACGCTCTCAAGGAACCGCCGCACCTCGCGGCGGTTTTTCAGTACCGTCACCTCTGCCTTCGCGCCCTCCAGCACCGCGAGGAGCTTTCCCCGCTGCGAGCCGTTGAAGCCCCAGACGTAGCGCATGAACTCCGCGTCAAAGCGCTCTGGGCAGCCGTCGCCCATGTCCGGGCGGCTCCTGCCGTGGTTTGTGACGACCCGCTTCAGCACCCCGATCGTGCAGCGCAGCCTGCCGAAGTCGAGGAATATCACCCGGTCGCAGTATTTCAGGCGCAGCGGGAGGGTGCGAGAGTAGTTCCCGTCGATTATCCAGCGCGGCTTTTCGAGCTCCGCCGCGAGCAGGGCGTCAAACTCCTCCCGAGGCGCTTCGGTCCAGCCGGGCCGCCAGTACAGCCGGTCGAGGTTCACTAGCGGGAGCCCGAGCTTCTTTGCAAGCGCCGCCGAGAGAGTCGACTTTCCCGCGCCGGGGCAGCCTATCACAAGCACACGTTCCATCAAAGGCACCTCTTTTCGCAAAAAGTAAGACACAGTATAGCACATTCCCGCGAAAAGGGCAAGGCTTCCGGCGAAATATCCCGGCGCCGCAAAACAAACC
>CANQDU010000016.1 GCA_947593925.1 uncultured Clostridia bacterium
CAATCACTGTTGCACTTAACTTGACAATTCACCAGTCAAATTATTTTTCCCGGCGGCGTGTACGTCGGGAAAAATACTTTGCGCGGAGCGCGCTTCGAAGCGCCGCAGGCGCGAGGAGCAGAGCGGAGCGTTTGCCGTCGGCAGGGCTTTGCCCTGTCCGACGGCCTCGGCGCAAAAGGGTGCGCAGGGCAATTCATTGCCCGAGCACATTTTGCGCCGAGGATTTACACATTTTGCACAAACAGCATATTGCAGGAGCCTGTAATATATGGTATAATATCTGTATAATTTTCAGGTCGGATGCGGGTGCTTCCCGCGACGGCTGTTTTCGAAGGGAGAGCACAGTTATGGAACTCAAGGCACGCATGGCCGCAAGCGCCGCCGTCGCGCGCAGGACCGCCGCCGAGGGCATGGTCCTCCTCAAAAACGAGGGGCACCTGCTCCCTCTGCATGACGGGACTAAGCTCGCGGTGTTCGGCATCGGCCAGATACACACCATCAAGGGCGGTACCGGCTCGGGCGAGGTCAACAACCTCAAGAGCGTGAACATCCTCGAGGGTCTCGAGGGCTGCGAGAGCCTCAAGGTCGACGAGGACGTCGCCGCCGTCTACCGCAAGTGGGCGGAGACTCACGGCATAGTCAAGCAGGGCTTCTTTGCCGGCCCCGGCGAGCAGAAGAACTACAATGACGAGACGCCGATAGACCCGTCGGCGATAAAGACCGCCGCCGGGAAGAACGACGCCGCCGTCGTGGTCGTCAGCCGCATCGCGGGCGAGGGTCAGGACATGGAGGCGAAACCCGGCACGATAATGCTCACCGCCGAAGAGAGCGCGCTTATCGACGCAGTCGCCGCAGAGTTCGGCAAGGTCATACTCCTGCTGAACGTCCCGGGCTACATGGACATCACCGCGAAGATGGATAAGCTCACCTCCGTCCTGTTCATCGGGCTTCCCGGACAGGAGGGCGGCTGCGCCGTCGCGGACATACTCACCGGCACGGTGCCGGTCAGCGGCAAACTCACCGACACGTGGCCGCTGAGCTTTGACGACGATCCCACGAAGGACTACTACAGCAAGCTCATCCCGAACGGCAACAAGACCTTCAACCGCTTCATGGGAGGCGAGACCGACCAGACCGACGTTCCGTATCATGACGACATCTATGTCGGCTACCGCTACTACGATACCTACGGCAAGAAGGTCCTCTTCCCGTTCGGCTTCGGCCTCAGCTACGGCCATCCCGAGATAACCTGCGCCGACGTCGCGCTCGAGGGCGCGGACATCGTCGTCACGGCGAAGGTCGAGAACAAGTGCCGCCACCACTCCGTCCGCGAGGTCGTTCAGGTCTACGTCTCCGCGCCGGACGGCAAGCTCGAGAAGCCGTATCAGGAGCTCAAGGGCTACAAGAAGACCGGCGTGCTCGGCGTGGGCGGCGAGGAGTTCGTCACCATCCATATCCCGGTCGCGAACCTCGCGAGCTACGACGAGGCGACCGCTTCCTACATCCTCGAGCCCGGCAAGTACTATGTGCGCGTCGGCAATTCGAGCCGCAATACACATATCGCGGCCGCTCTTGAGGTTGAGAGCGAGATAACGACCCGTAAGCTCAAGAACCTCCTCGGCACCACTCCCGAGGGCTACGAGAAGCTCACAAAGAAGGGCCAGACCCCGATAAGCTACGAGGGCGAGGAGGCCGAGAAGGCCGCGGCGAAGGTACTCACCGTCTGCCCGAAGGCGATAAAGTGCGAGACCGTCGAGTACGGCAAGTACGACTACGTCCCGGGCACGGCGAAGCCGGGCATCACCCTTAAGGACGTCGCCGAGGGCAAGGCGACCGTCGAAGACCTCGCGGCCACCATGGACCTCGAGGATCTCTGCCGCTTCGTCTGCGGTCAGGGCATGGACTTCTCCGGATTTGAGGGCATCATGCCGCCTCCGCCTCCCGCCGGTGCGAAGAAGGACGACGAGAAGAAGGATGACGACGATGACGTCTTTGCATCCCTCGTGAGCCACGGCAACGCCCAGCAGCTCAAGTTTGAGGTCCCGGGCGAGGCCGGACAGTCCCCCGACATGTGGGAGAAGTACAAGCTGCCGCCGATAATCCTCTGCGACGGGCCTGCAGGCGTCCGCATCACGCGCGACGTCAAGGAGAACGGCGAGGTCGTCCGTCATCAGTACTGCACCGCGTTCCCGACCGGCTCGCTGCTCGCGTCCTCGTGGGACGATGAGGTGCTCGAGGCCGTCGGCCACGCCGCCGGCGTCGAGATGGACGAGTACAAGGTCGATTTGTGGCTTGCCCCCGGCATGAACATCCACCGCAGCCCGCTCTGCGGCCGCAACTTCGAGTATTACGCCGAGGACCCGGTCGTCGCCGGCCGCAGCGCCGCCGCGATGACGAAGGGCGTCCAGGCCGAGGGCGGCGGAGTCACGATAAAGCACTTCGCCGGCAACAGCCAGGAGTTCATGCGCGGCAATTCCTCGAACACCGTCTCCGAGCGCGCGATGCGTGAGATCTACCTCGCGGGATTTGAGTACTGCGTGAAGACCGAGAAGCCGAAGTCCCTCATGACCTCCTACAACGACACCAACGGAGTCCCGAATGCCGACAACTACGACCTCGTCACCGCGATACTCCGCGACGAGTGGGGCTTTGACGGCTTCGTCATGACCGACTGGGGCGGAGGAATAAGCACCCCGATGGTCTCGATGTGGGCAGGAAACGACATGATCCAGCCGGGCGGCAAGCCCGTCTCCGACGGGATACAGAAGGCCGTCGAGTCCGGCGAGCCGGTCGTCTCGAAGGGCCTCGCAAAGGTCACGATAACCCCGACCCGCGCGATGGTCGAGAAGAGCGCCGCCGCGATAATGCGCGTGATACTCCGTTCGAGTTGCTTCACAAAGCACTGCTGAGACGCCTCACTACAGCTCACAAAGGCTAAGTAAACAGCAATGGGAAGGCTGGAGAAATCTCGCACTGCGGCTATTCTATCAACTATATTTTTTGTGCAGTCGCAAAAATAGCGCGCTATTCGACGCTGGTACGAAGCGCCTACGTTCGTCGCGAAGCTTTGATAGGCAAAAAGAGACAGCCGATTACTTCTCCCATTGTAGCTTAGGCACAAGACGGATGGGGATCGGACTGATTGTCCGACCCCCGGTTCCGAACTTATAGTAATAGGCGTTGTCTACGAAAGATGGTACTCGCTGACCATTTCAACCAGAAATTTATTTGTAAAGGAGAAGATTTATGTCTAAGTTTAAAAGAATCATATGCGTCTTTTGTGAACACGGCGGCAAACAATTATGACTCTGTAATTAATGCCTACGGAGAATGGATTGCAGGCAAAGGAGAGTTTGGCAAATAAATTGTTTGCTCTGCACTGTACCTATACTTTGTATCGGTTAGTCTTTCACAAAGGAGCGCCCGAATATGCGAAAACGGATAATCTTATCTGTTGTGTTGGTGTTCGCAGTCGCGTTGGGATGTTATGTTGTTGAACGCTGTATATCTCTGAACAATAATGACGTCATTCGCAGTATAGGAAGCCCTGAAGTTGGTTGGAAAGAGGCGCCTGTCGGCTCCTCGGCATACCGTGATAGCTATATCGGCGATTCGATTGAAAACGCCGTCGTGAGAGTTATCTATTACGATACAGACGGCGAAGCGAGACTAACGGTTTTCGATTCAAAGAAGGGGTATATCAAGGAGTATAATGACGGAGTTTTGCAGGATATATATGACGTAAAGACCGGCAAGCTGCTAAGAGCTGTAACATTTGGCCTGTACAAAGAAATCATTCACCGGCAAATCAGGAGCGATGATGAATGTGCGCAGCTTGCCTCTCTGCTGAAAAACGAAGCGTATAACGACATAACTGAGTTGGGCGGTTCGATAATAACGACCGGCAGCGGCGAAACATATGTAAACTGACGTAAAAACCGGAGCGGCATGAATTATTCATGCCGCTCCGGTGAATTTTTATGAGGCGTTTCGAGGTGAGCGCCCGCGCGGTCACTCGCCGTCCGCGTCATCGCTGTTGTCTGTGTCGGTCGCGCCGTCCGCGCTGTCTACGCCGTCCACGACGGCATCCGTGTTGCCGCCGCCTTCCGTGTCGTCCGCGCGGGCGATCGCCGCTATGCCTATCACGCGCGCGCTCTCCGCGACGCGCATCACGCGCACGCCCTGAGACACGCGCCCGTAGACGTTGATGTCCTCGACGGGCATACGGATAAGCGTTCCGTCGTCCGAGACGGAGATGATGTCCTCGTCGCCCGAGACGACCGCGATGGCGCTCACCGGGCCGGTCTTATCGGTGAGGCGGTAGGCGGTGAGACCCTTGCCGCCGCGCTTCTGCGGTGTCTTCTCGCCGTCGGAGGAGCGCATGTAGTCCTCGACGGGGGTGCGCTTGCCGTAGCCGTTGTCGGTGACGCAGAGAAGCGCCGAGCCGGGGGTCGCAACCGCCGCGCCGACTACGTAGTCGCTCTCGTCGAGGCGGATGCCCCGGACGCCTATCGCGCCGCGCCCGAGCGGGCGCAGGTCGCGCTCGTCAAAGCATATCGCCATGCCGTGGCGGGTGACGATTATCATGTTCTGCTCGCCGTCGGTCTTGCGGACGTCGATAAGCTCGTCGCCCTCCTCGAGGGTGATGGCGCGTATGCCGGCCTTACGCGCGGTCTCGAGCTCGTCGAGGACGAGACGCTTGACCGTGCCGTTCCTCGTCGTCATAAACAGGAACTCGCTCTCGGTAAACTCGCGCACAGGTATCATCGCCGTGACGCGCTCGCCCTCCTCGAGCGGGAGAAGGTTGACGATGTTCATGCCGCGCGCGGTGCGTCCGCTCTCCGGGATGTTGTAGCCCTTCTTGCGGAGGACGCGCCCCGCGCTCGTGAAGAAGAGAATGTGGTCGTGGGTGGAGGCGAGGAATATCGTCTCGGCAAAGTCCTCCTCGCGCGTCGTCATGGCGCTGACGCCGCGCCCGCCGCGCCGTTGCGTGCGGTATACGTCCGGCGTCTGGCGCTTGATGTAGCCGAAGTGCGTGAGGGTGAAAACGCAGTCCTCCTCGGCGATAAGGTCCTCGTCGTCGATCTCGTCCTCGATCTCCTGTATCTCGGTGAGGCGCTCGTCGCCGTACCTGTCGCGGATGGCGGTGAGCTCGTCTATGAGTACGCCGCGCAGCATCTCCTCGTCCGCAAGCAGCTCGCGGTAGTAGGCTATCTTTTCCTCGAGCTCCTTGTACTCGGTCTCGAGCTTTTCCTTCTCGAGCCCCTGGAGCCGGCGGAGCTGCATTTCGAGTATCGCCTGCGCCTGAACCTCCGAGAGGCCGAAGCGCGCCATGAGGTTCTCGCGCGCGTTGTCGTAGCTCGAACGGATTATCCGTATGACCTCGGCGATGTTGTCCTGCGCGATGAGCAGTCCCTCGAGGAGATGCGCGCGCTCGAGAGCCTTCTGGAGGTCGTAGCGCGTGCGGCGGGTGATGAGGTCCTCCTGGAACGCGATGTACTCGTCGAGTATGTGCCTAAGCGACAGTATCCTCGGCTGGGTCTGGTTTTCTACGAGCGCGAGCATATTCACGGCAAAGGTGGACTGCATCTGAGTCTGCGCAAAGAGGTGGTTGAGGACTATCTGCGGGTTCGCGTCCCGCTTCAGCTCGATGACTATGCGCATGCCTTCGCGGTCGGTCTCGTCGCGTATCGCGCTGATGCCCTCGAGACGCTTGTCCTCGACCTGATCCGCCATCGTCTTTATCAGCATACGCTTGTTCACCTGATAGGGTATCTCGGTGACGACTATGCGGGTGCGGTCGTTTCCGAAGGTCTCAAACTCGGTACGGGCGCGCATGATTATCCGCCCGCGCCCGGTGGCGTATGCGGAGCGGATGCCGCTGCGCCCCATGATTATCCCGCGCGTCGGGAAGTCCGGCCCCTTGATGTACTCCATCAGGTCCTCGAGCGTTGCGTGAGGATTGCGGAGGACGCATATCGTCGCGTCTATGACCTCGGTGAGGTTGTGAGGCGGGATGTTTGTCGCCATACCGACGGCGATGCCGCTCGAACCGTTGACGAGCAGGTTCGGGAAGCGGCTCGGGAGCACGCGCGGCTCCTTCCGCGTCTCGTCGAAGTTCGGGTCCCAGTCGACGGTGTCCTTCTCGATGTCGCGAAGCATCTCGTCCGCCATGCGCGCCATGCGCGCCTCGGTGTAACGGTACGCGGCGGGCGGGTCGCCGTCCACCGAGCCGAAGTTTCCGTGGCCCTCGACGAGCGGGTAGCGCATCGAGAAGGTCTGCGCGAGGCGCACGAGCGCGTCGTAGACCGACGCGTCGCCGTGCGGATGGTAGCGTCCGAGCACGTCGCCGACGGCGGTCGCGCACTTGCGGAACGGCTTGTCGCGGGTGAGCCCGTCCTCATACATCGCGTAGAGGATGCGGCGGTGGACCGGTTTGAGACCGTCCCGCACATCGGGCAGAGCCCTACCGACGATGACGCTCATCGCGTACTCGATGTAGCTCTTCTCCATCTCGGGAACGAGCGGGGTGGAGACTATCTTCTGTTCGGGAAAGCGGTATTCCTCGGGGTCGCGGTCGAGCTTTTTCTTAGCCATGAGCGTTCCCTCCATTCAAAAACGTGATATTCATAGCGCCGCCTTATCAATAGTCGAGGTTGACGGCGTAGCGGGCGTTCCGCTCGATGAACTCCTTGCGCGGCTCGACCTTCTCGCCCATGAGGACGGTGAAGACTTCGTCGGCGCGTATCGCGTCGTCAAGCTCGATGCGCTTGAGGGTGCGCTTTGCGGGGTCCATCGTCGTCTCCCACAGCTCCTCGGGGTCCATCTCGCCGAGACCCTTGAAGCGGCTGATGTCCACCTTGGCGTTCGGATTGTCGCCGCGGAGCTCGGCGGAGACTCTGTCCCGCTCCGGCTCGCTGTAGGCGACGCGGGTGACCTTGCCGCGCGTCAGCTTGAAAAGCGGCGGCACGGCGGCGTAGACATATCCGTGTTCTATCAGCGGGCGCATGAAGCGGAAGAAGAAGGTGAGAAGCAGCGTGCGGATATGCGCGCCGTCAACATCGGCATCCGCCATGATGATTATCTTGTGGTAGCGGAGGCGGTTGAGGTCGAATTCCTCGCCCACTCCCGCGCCGAGAGCCGCGATGACCGGCTGGAGCTTGTCGTTGCCGTAGACCTTGTCGGCGCGGGCGCGCTCGACGTTGAGCATCTTGCCCCAGAGGGAGAGTATCGCCTGAAACGCGCTGTCCCGTCCCTGCACGGCGGAGCCGCCTGCGGAGTCGCCCTCGACGATATACAGCTCGGTGAGCTCCGGGTCGTTGATGTTGCAGTCCTGGAGCTTGTCCGGCATCGCCGCGCCGCCGAGGACGGTCTTGCGGCGTATAGACTCGCGCGCCTTCCGCGCCGCCTCGCGCGCGCGGGAGGCGTTTACAGCCTTTTCGAGTATCGCCCGCGCGACGGCGGGGTTCTCCTCGAGGAAGGTCTCGAGCTTTGCGGAGAACACGCTGTCAACAAGGTTCTTTATCTCGCTGTTGCCGAGCTTCGACTTCGTCTGTCCCTCAAACTGCGGATCCTCGAGCTTGACGCTCACGACGGCGCAGAGGCCCTCGCGCGTGTCCTCGCCGGACAGCTTGTCGTCATCCTTGAGTATCTTGTACTTGCGGCCGTAGGCGTTCAGGACGCGCGTGAGCGCGGTCTTGAAGCCGGTCTCGTGCGTTCCGCCCTCGGGCGTGTGGATGTTGTTTGCAAACGAGAGCAGCATCTCGTTGTAACCGTCGTTATACTGGAGGGCTATCTCGGTGTAGCCCGCGTCCGTCTCGCCCGAGACGTATATCGGCGCCGCGTGCAGCGGGGTCTTCGAGCGGTTGAGGTATTCGACAAAGCTCGAAACGCCGCCCTCGTAGCACATCGACTCGCTTTTACGGAAGGTCTCGGAGCCGGGACGGCTGTCTGTGAGGGTTATGCGGAGGCCGGCGTTGAGGAACGCCTGCTCGCGCATGCGCGTGAGCAGCGTGTCGTAGGAGAACTCGGTCGTCTCCTGGAATATCTCCGGGTCGGGCTTGAAGGTGACGACCGAGCCGCTCGTGTCGGTGGGGCCGAGCACGGTGAAGGGCTTGGATATCTCACCGCGCCGGAAGCCCATTATAACGCACTTTCCGTCTCTGCGTACCTCGACCTCGAGCCATTCGCTGAGGGCGTTGACGACGCTCGCGCCGACGCCGTGCAGTCCGCCGGACACCTTGTATCCGCCGCCGCCGAACTTGCCGCCGGCGTGCAGGACGGTGTACACGACCTCGAGCGCGGGACGCCCGGTCTGCTGCTGGATGTCTATCGGTATGCCGCGCCCGTTGTCGGTGACGCGGATGATGTCGCCCTCGAGTATCTCGACCTCGATGTGGTCGCAGTAGCCCGCAAGCGCCTCGTCAATAGCGTTATCGACTATCTCGTAGACGAGATGGTGAAGACCCGCGGCGCTCGTCGAGCCGATGTACATGCCGGGGCGCTTGCGTACCGCTTCAAGTCCCTCGAGGACCTGAATGTTGCTCGCGTCGTAGCGCTCGCCGGCCTGCGGCTTGCTAAGATTTTCTTCCGAAAAGGCCATACTAACCTCCTGATAGATCTTCTGCGGGGACGCGCTGTGTCCCCTTCCGATTTTGCCCTATACCTTATTATATTATAGCACCTGAGAACGTTTTCCGCAAGCAAAAATAAAGTAAAAACCCGCTCATTGAGCGGGTTTCGGCAGTTTGCACATTCGATTTGTACGGGGAAGGCCGAGCTTCGTCAAAACGGGAGGATGTTACGGTTCGCGGTCGGCGCCAGGCAGGATCCCCGCGCGGCGTTCGAGCGTCCTTGCGGAGATCTGCGAGAGGTAGACGGTGTCCCGCCCGCCCTCGCGGCAGACGACAAACGAGCGCGGGATGTCGTCCGCAACCGACACAAGACGTCCCTCCCGCTCGGCGCGCTCGAGGTAAAGGCGCGTGCGCGTGGACGCGCTCGCGCTGTCGAGGTCGAACACGCCCACGACCGTGTCAAACGGCACTATTACGTTTTTGCCGAGGTGAAGATACATCCTTTCCTCCCGTTCCGTCTCTCAGTCCGCTATTTTCCCGCCCGCGATGCGGAAGACCTTTGCCGAGGTCGTGTCCAGCTCGGAAGCGTCGCAGAGCGTGATTATCACCTGTCCGTCCCCGACGCGCTCGAGCACCCACTCGCGCCGCGAGGGGTCGAGCTCGCTGAGAACGTCGTCAAGCAGGAGGACGGGCAGCTCGCCCGAGTCCTCCGCGAAGAGCTCGCGTTCCGCGAGCTTCAGCGCGAGCGCCGCCGTGCGGGTCTGTCCCTGCGAGGCGTAGGCACGCGCCGCGCGTCCCTCGATGGATATTTCAAGCTCGTCGCGGTGCGGCCCGACGAGCGCCATGCCGCTCGCAAGCTCCGCCTCACGCCGCGCCTCGAAGTGCGCGGAGAGCTCCGCCGCTATCGCGCTTTCCGGCGCGAACGGGTCGGTGACGGCGGAGTCGGTGCGGTAGCTTATCGAAAGCGCCTCGCGGCCGCCGGAGATCTCGCCGTGCAGACGCGGAGCGTGCGCGGAGAGGCCGCGCGCGAACCGCGCGCGATAGCCTATCAGCGCCGCGCCGACCTTCGCCGCGCGCTCGCTGTATGCGTCGAGCGCGTCGAGAAGCGACGGCTTGTCGCGCCAGTCGCGGAGTATGCGCGTGCGGTGCTCGTGCAGGCGTGTGTACTGCGCGAGCGCTTCCGCGTATCGCGGGCGCATCTGCGCGAGCGCCGTGTCGAGGAACCTGCGGCGCTCGCCCGGCGCGCCGCTCACGAGCGAGAGGTCGCCGGGCGCAAAAAGGACGGCGCGGAGCCGCCCCACAAAGTCGCCCACCCGCTTCTCGCGGACGCCGTTCGAGTAGAGCCTCCGTCCCGCGCCGCGCACCAGCTCCGCGCGGAGGTGAAGCTCGCGGTCGGAGAGCGTGACGTCGGCGGAGGCATCCGCGCGCGGCGCTCCCTCGCGGATAAGCTCCGCTTCCCGCCCCGCGCGGAAAGAACGCCCCGAGGCGAGATAGCATATCGCCTCGAGGAGATTTGTCTTTCCCTGAGCGTTCTCGCCGCATATCACGTTCCGCGCGGGCGAAAGCTCAAAGTGTTCTTCGTGATAGTTGCGCCAGTCGGAAAGGCGCACGGAGGAGACAAACACGTTACTTCAGCCGGACCGGCAACACCATGAAGGTGTAACTGTCACCCTCGAGCGGGGAGAACACGCACGGGCTGAGCCCACTAGACAGCTCTATACGCACCTTCTCGTCCGGGACGGCGCGGAGCGCGTCCTGAAGGAAGCGGTTGTTGAAGCCTATCTCGGTCTCGCCGCCCGAGCCCTCGACCGCTATCTCGTCGTTTGCGCGGCCGAGCGCGGTCTGGCACCATATCTTCAGCCGTCCGTCCGAGAACAGGCAGCGTATCGGGTTCTTCAGGCGCTCACTTATGATGAGCGACACGCGCTCGACGGAGTCGCGAAGCTCCTCGGTGGAGGCGGCGAGCTTGTACTTCGACTCGCGCGGTATGGCGGCCTC
The DNA here is from genome assembly GCA_947593925.1 of uncultured Clostridia bacterium. Classification (GTDB taxonomy): domain Bacteria; phylum Bacillota; class Clostridia; order Oscillospirales; family JAAYOS01; genus CANRIN01. The sequence continues at coordinate 10,572 of CANQDU010000016.1, forward strand.
GTAGTTGAGGAACTCGCCCTCGATGAGGCGGCTTATCAGCACGCGGTCGCCCATGTCGAAGGTGATGTGGCGCGTGCCGAGGCTTATCGTTATCGGGTCGTCGGTATCGGCGCAGAGACGCTCGCACTCGCGGAGCGCCGCGCCGGGCACGACGAACTTGAACCTGTCCGCGGTGGAGGCGACCTCCTCGCGGCGCACGGCGAGACGGTACCCGTCCACCGCGACGACGCTCAGACGTCCGTCGTGATAGTCAAAGAGCTCGCCGGTGTGGATAAGCTTGTTCTCGTTGTCGCTGACGGCGAAGATGGTCATGCTTATCATGCTCTTGAGCAGGTTCTGGCTGAGCTCGACCGTGAGGTCGTTTTCGGTCTCGGGCAGCGCCGGGAAGTCGGTAGCGGCGAGACCCATCAGCTTGAACTCACTCATCGCGCTCTTTATCGTGACGGTGAGGCGCTCGTCCGCCTCGACGGTGATGTAGTCGTCCGAGCTCTTGCGGACGATGTCGCCGAGCAGACGCGCGTTTATGACGACCGCGCCGGGCTCGGCGTTCTCAACGTCGATAATGGCGCGTATGCCGGTGGCGAGGTTGAAGCCGGTGAGCGTGACGGTAGTCGTCGAAACCTCGCACAGCACGCCCTCGAGCGCCGGGATGGAGGTTCGGGATGTGACCGTACGGCTCGCGGCGTTCACCGCCGCGGCAAGCAGAGCCTTTTCGCAAGTGAATTTCAAAGAGCGTCGCCCCTTTCACTGAAATGACACGGATGCCAAACATAACTTAATAGTTATTTATGTAGTTATTATAACATAGAAACGTTCCCCGCGCAAGCCTTGAAGCGTGCCGCGGGGAATCAATTTTATATTATTTCAGTCCTCGGAACGGTCGCGGAGGAGCGCGCGGTATATCTCGCCCTTGGGAACGCCGAACATCGCGGCGGCGCGCTTTGCGGCCTCGCTTGCGGAAAGCCCTTCCTCACCTGCGAGGCGCTTCGCCTCGCGGACGGCGCTCTCCGGGTCGCGCACGTCGGAGGAAGCCTCCGGCGCGCCCTCGACGACGAGGGCGAACTCGCCCCGCGCGCCGCCGTCCGCGTACATCGCGGCGGCTTCGCCGAGCGTTGTCACAAACGTCTCCTCGTGAAGCTTCGTAAGCTCGCGCGAGACGGAGACGCGCCGTCCCTCGCCGAAGGCGTCCGCGAGGTCGCGGAGCGTCCGCGCGAGCTTGTGCGGAGCCTCGTAGAAGACCATGGCGCGCGTCTCGCTCCGCAGCTCGGCGAGGCGCTCGCGCCGCACCCGCGCCGTCGCGGAGAGAAATCCTTCAAAGCAGAACCGCGCCGCGTCGAGCCCGCTCGCCGCGACGGCGCTCACCGCCGCGCTCGCACCGGGTATCACCCGAACCGGTATCCCCTCGCTGTGGCAGAGCGCGACGAGCTCGCGGCCGGGGTCGCTTATCGCGGGCATTCCCGCGTCGCTCACGAGCACGCAGACCTCGCCCGCGGAGATCCGTCCGACTATCCGCTCCGCCGTCTCGCGGCTGCTGTGCTCGTGATAGCTCACGAGCGGCTTCTTGATGTCGAAGTGGTTGAGGAGGCGGAGCGTCACGCGGGTGTCCTCCGCCGCGACGAAGTCACAGGAGCGGAGAGTTTCGAGCGCGCGCACGGTGATGTCGCCGAGGTTCCCTATCGGCGTTGCGGTTATATAGAGCGTGGACATAATCTCCCTCCGTTTCAGTTGTTTCTGCGGCGGCCGCCGAGCGCTTCGCGAAATCCCTCGCCCGCGAGGACGCGGCGGTACTCCTCGCCGCCCGTGCGGAACGTCGGGAGTACCCGGAGCTCTCCGGAGTATCCCTTCTCCGCCCGGAGAAGGGCGAGCGACGGCGGCGCGGAGGCGTCATGCGCCGCAAGGCAGAGCTCGGCGGGCGCGAGACCCGCCGCCGTGACCGCCGTGATGTAGTCCCCGAGCCGACCCGCCCTCAGTACGAGGCAGAGCGAGCCGCGCGCGCGGAGAAGGTACGCCGCCGCCCGCGCGACCGCCTCCGGCGGCGCGGTGCCGTCCACGCGCTCGAGGTTTGCGACGGGGTCGGGCATATCGCGCACCGTCCCCGCGCGCAGATACGGCGGGTTCATCAGAACGAGGTCGAACGAGCGCGGCGCGAGGCCGAGCGACGCCGTATCGCGCAGGTCGCCGGTTTCGACGCGCACGCGGCGCTCGAGCGAGTTCAGCCGTATGCTCTCGCGGCAGAGCTCCGCCGCGCCCGGCTCTATCTCGACGCCGGTAAGCGACGCGGAAGGCTGCCTCCCCGCGAGCGCGAGGAGGACATTCCCGACGCCGCACCCGAGCTCGCAGATATTCTCCGCCGGGGGACAGAACGCCGCGAGCAGGACTGCGTCCGCGCCGATGCGCAGGTGACGACTGTCCTGGAGGAGCCGTATCCCTCCCGGCAGAAGCTCCGTCGTAATGTTTCCTTTTTCGGCAGTGCCGTTATTATCAAACATAGTATAACGTAATAATAAACGGGGGCGGATGCCTTCCGTCCCCGGGGTTTAATCCCCCAACGGCGTTTTACGCCGTTGGGAGCCCCTTTAATTGAAATGCTCGGGGCGAGTGAATCGCCCCTGCGCGATGTTGGCGGCGCAGCCGCCAACATCAACCGCGCGAACAGGCGCGGACGGCGCTTTGCGCCGACGCCTCGCAGAGTTCGCCGCTTCAGGCGGCGAATAAAGTCAAATCCGTAAATTTCGGCGGCGTGTACGTCGAAATTTACACCTCACGCGGAGCGTGCGTCGATTTTCCGCCGCAGGCGGAAAACTCGGCGCGTAGCGTAGCGCCTGCTGTCGGTAGGGCTTCGCCCTATCCGACAGCTTCACTTGAAATTGCGCCTGCGCAATTTCAAGTGAAAGTCTCGGCGCGAAAGGGTGCGCAGGGCAATTCATTGCCCGAGCACATTTCGCGCCGATGCGTCAGCGATGAAATGGGGGCGGATATAAAATCCGCCCCCATCTTCCGATGCACTTCCAGGCTGTGCCGCTGTGCGGCACCGAGCCGCGAAATTACTCGGCCTTCGGTGCTCCGACAGGGCAGTTCTCTGCGCAGGCTCCGCAGTCAATGCACTTCTCGGGGTCTATAACGTAGATATCACCCTCCGAGATAGCCTCGACCGGGCAACCGGCGGCGCAGGCACCACACGCGATACACTCATCAGAAATCTTATAAGGCATTATGTAAGCCACCTCCTTTTTGAAGTAACTTTATTGTAGCACACTTTGCGGGAAATGCAAATACTAATTTTGCCTTGACATAAACTTTTTTCGTGCGAGGGAGAAATTTTCGGAACGTTTTGTAAGTTTTGGCTAACATTGGAAGCAAAGCCGGAAAACACGATTTTGCAAGCAAATAAGCGAAATATTCAGCATAGACGCGAACAAGTGAGATAATCAAAGGTCAAAGAAAGTCAAAAGGTCAAAATAGGTCAAAACCGGATTTGCTATTCGCTCGTGCCGCGTCTATAATAAAGGTCAGAAAAGGTCAAAGGAGGCTTTGACATGGGACTTACGGATCTGGTGGCGCAGTTCATACGCTCGGCTCTCGAGAGCGATCAGTCGCTCGAGCTGCGCAGGGGAGAGCTCGCGGAGCGCTTCGGCTGCGCGCCGAGCCAGATAAACTACGTTCTTTCCACCCGCTTCTCGCCCGAGCAGGGCTACATCGTTGAGTCGCGGCGCGGCGGCGGAGGATATATCCGCATAAGGCGCGTCGAGGCGGGGCCGAGGCTGATGCTTATGCACGCGCTCGCGAGCGTCGGGAGCTCGATAGACGCGGCGTCCGCCGCCGCAGTCCTCACCAATCTCGACGCCGCCGGAGCGATAACCCCCGCGGAGGGACGCCTGATGGCGGCGGCGATGAGCGAGCGGGCGCTCGCCGGCGTTCCGGCGGAGAGAAAGGGCGCTCTGCGTGCGGAGATATTCAAGCAGATGCTCCTCGCCTGCGCGGACGCGGGCTGAGGCTGAGGTAATCAAAATAAAGCGACGGGAGGCAACGAATATGCTGTTTGACGAATTTTTCCTGCCCGAGATACGGGCGATGCAGGCGCGGAGGAACCACGTCTGCCCGACCTGCGGAATAAGCGAGGAGGAGGTCGCCCGCACCGGGCGCGTGGGCTGCGCGGACTGCTACCGCGAGTTTGCGCCGCTGCTCACGCCGTACATCCGGCGGATACACGGTAACGCGACGCACACCGGGCGCGTCCCGACGAAGGTCGCGGCGAGCCCGAAGCGCCGCCGCGAGGCGCTCGAGCGTGAGATGCAGGAGGCCATAGGCGCGCAGAACTTCGAGCGCGCCGCAGAGATACGCGACGAGCTGAAGAAGCTCGCGGACGAGGGAGGCGAAAAGGCATGACGGCCGAAAGATGGTACAGACGGAGCGGCGACGAGGGCGACGTATGTGTGTCCACGCGCGTCCGTTTTGCCCGCAATATATCGAAGTATCCCTTCCCGGGACGGATGAGCGACGACGCGACGCGGCGGCTGATAAGCGAGACTGCGACGGCGCTTTCAAAGAGCGCGATAGGCGCGCGCTTCCGCCTTGTGGATATGGAGCAGTGCTCCTCGCTCGAGCGCGCGGCGCTCGTCGAGCGGCACATCATCTCGCCCGACCTCGCGGAGGGCGGCTCGCCGAGAGCCGTTCTGATAAGCGACGACGAGAGCATGAGCGTCATGATAAACGAGGAGGATCACCTCCGGCTGCAGGTGCTCGCGCCCGGCCTCGACGTCAAGAAGACGCTCGAGCGCGCGCGGCAGCTCGACGAGGTGTTCGACCGCGAGCTCGGCTATGCGTTTGACGAGAAGCTCGGCTATCTCACGAAGTGCCCGACAAACCTCGGGACGGGTATGCGCGTGTCGGTCATGCTTCACCTGCCGGCGCTCGAGGAGGCGCGCGAGATAGGCGGCGTCATCTCGGCGGCGGGCGGCGCGGGTCTCACCGCGCGCGGAATATACGGAGAGGGGAGCGCCGCCGAGGGCTCGCTCTACCAGTTCTCAAACCGCATAACTCTCGGCTACACCGAGGAGGAGGTCTGCGACCGTCTTGAGCAGGTCGCGCGGCAGATAATCGAGCGGGAACGCACGCTCCGCCGCCGCTCTCTCGAGGGAGATCGCGAGGGCGTCGAGGATCGCGTCTGGCGCGCCGTCGGGACGCTGAAGTACGCGCGGAGGATGGACACGTCCGAGGCGCTGAAGCTTCTCGGCGAGGTGCGCGTAGGCGCGTCGCTCGGGATACTCCCGACTGACTGCGGCAGGCTCAACGAGATGCTGTGGGCGGTGCGGGCGTCCAACCTGTCGCTTTCGGCGGGGAAGGAGCTCTCGCCCGCGGAGCGCGACCGCCGGCGCGCCGAGCTGCTTCACGGCATAGAGGAAGGCTCATTTAAGATATAAGTTTTTTGCAAAGCGCAAAAGGACATAATAACGGAGAACGGAGGTAATTGATATGTTTTCCTACAACTCCAGATTTACACAGCGCGCCGAGAACGCGATAAGGCTCGCGCAGGAGGCGGCGCAGGAGCTCGGCCACAGCTACGTCGGCTCGGAGCATATACTGCTCGGACTCATCCGCGAGACGGACGGCATAGCGTCCAAGGCGCTCGTCCGCGCCGGAGTGGACGGAGAGGCGCTGAAAAGCGCCATCGTCGAGGCGATAGGCGAGGGACAGTCCGGCGCACCGGTTCAGGGCTTCACCCCGCGCGGCAAGAGGATAATCGAGCTCGCCATTGCTGAGGCGGCGCGCCACGGTCACAGCTACGTCGGCACCGAGCATATACTGATGGGGCTCCTGCGCGAGAGCGACTGCGTCGCGGTACAGTTCCTCATGAGCCTCGGCGCGAACCCGCAGCAGCTCTATTCCTCGCTCGAGCAGATGACCGGCTCCTCCGGCGGCGAAGCGCAGCAGAGCGGCGAACAGCCGCGCGGAGGCCGCGCACAGCGCGGCGACCCGTCCTCGGCCGCGACAAAGACGCTCAACAAGTTCGGCCGCGACCTCACCGACATGGCCCGCGAGGGCAAGCTCGACCCGATAATCGGACGCGATGAGGAGACCGCGCGCGTCATACGCATCCTCTCCCGCCGCACCAAGAACAACCCGGTGCTGATAGGCGAGCCGGGCGTCGGCAAGACCGCCGTCGCGGAGGGCCTTGCGGAGAGGATAGCCGCGGGCGACGTGCCCGAGACGTTGAAAAACAAGCGTCTCTTCTCGCTCGACCTCGGCGGTATGCTCGCCGGAACAAAGTACCGCGGCGAGTTCGAGGAGCGCATAAAGGGCGCGATAGACGAGGTGAAGGACGCCGGCAACGTCATACTCTTCATCGACGAGATACACACGCTTATAGGCGCGGGCGCGGCGGAGGGAGCCATCGACGCCGCGAATATACTCAAGCCGGCGCTCTCGCGCGGTGAGATACAGGTCATCGGCGCGACGACTATAGACGAGTACCGCAAGCACATCGAGAAGGACGCGGCGCTCGAGCGGCGCTTCCAGCCGGTCATGGTGGGCGAGCCCACCGAGGCGGAGGCCGTCGAGATACTGAAGGGGCTCCGCGACCGCTACGAGGCGCACCACGGTCTGAAGATACCGGACGAGGCGATAAAGGCCGCCGTCGAACTGAGCGCCCGCTATATCGGCGACCGCCGTCTGCCGGACAAGGCGATAGACCTCATTGACGAGGCGTGCAGCCGCGTGCGCATGGCGTCCGCCACCGCGCCGGATTCGCTCAAGGAGATCGAGGAGAAGCTTGACCGCCTCGCCGCCGAGAAGGAGTCGGCGGTGACGAGCCAGGACTTCGAGCTCGCGGCGCAGCTCCGCGACGAGGAGAGGAAGGCGCGCGAGGAGCTTGAGCGCGAGCGCGCGGAGTGGCAGGGCAAGAGCTCCGGCGAGCGCGGCTCGGTGTCGGAGGAGGACGTCGCGGCGGTCGTGAGCGGATGGACCGGCGTGCCCGTCACGCGCCTCACCGAGGACGAGGCGGAGCGCCTCCTTCACATGGAGGACATCCTTCACAGGCGCGTTATCGGTCAGGACGAGGCGGTGAGCGCGGTGTCCCGCGCGATACGGCGCGGCCGCGTGGGTCTCAAGGACCCGAAGCGTCCGACCGGCAGCTTCATCTTCCTCGGGCCGACGGGCGTCGGCAAGACCGAGCTCTGCCGCGCGCTCGCGGAGGCGCTTTTCGGCGACGAGAACGCCATGATCCGCGTGGACATGAGCGAGTATATGGAAAAGCACTCCGTATCGAAGCTCATTGGATCGCCTCCGGGATACGTCGGCTTTGACGAGGGCGGCCAGCTCACCGAGAAGGTGCGCCGCACTCCGTACTCGGTGGTGCTCTTTGACGAGATAGAGAAGGCTCACCCCGATGTGTTCAACATCCTGCTCCAGATACTCGAGGACGGACGCCTCAGCGACTCGCAAGGTCGCGTCGTAGATTTCAAGAACACGATAATCGTCATGACTTCGAACCTCGGCGCGCACGACCTCATGGAGCGGAAGCGCCTCGGCTTCGGCGAGACGAGCGACGCCCCGACCGACGAGGAGATCCGCGCCACCGTCATGCAGCGCCTGCGCGAGGCGTTCCGCCCGGAGTTCCTCAACCGCATCGACGAGATAATCGTCTTCCACCGTCTCGACAAGGAGACGATACGCGAGATAGCGCGCTCGATGTTTGATACCGTCGCGAAGCGCATAAAGGACGCGAGCGGCGTGGAGCTCACGGCGGACGACAGCGCGCTCGACCTCATAGCGGACGAGGGCTTCGACCCGACCTACGGCGCGCGTCCGCTCCGGCGGGCGCTCAGCTCGAAGGTCGAGGACGCCGTAGCGGAGAAGATCCTCGACGGCACCCTGAAGTCGGGCGAGAAGGTCATCGCTCGCGCACAGGACGGCGGGCTGGTGTTTGACAAACAGTAAAATGCGTAAATCGGGCGCTCACTTTGGTGAGCGCCCGATTTCGGCCTGTCAAAAACGTTCGTCAGGACTTTTTTGAGAGACTCAAAAGGACGACACCCGAAAGGGTGTCGTCCTTTAATTTGACCCTGTTTACGAACTTCTTACCGGAGGTACTGCGAACGCTGCATATAGCGGTCGAGAGCGTTCTGGTACAACTCTTCCGCGCGGGCGATGTTCAGCGACTCAAGCTGCGGGACAAGCTCGGTCTCGTAGGTGTCGACCGACTTCTGCCCGGTTATGATCAGTGCGGTCCACTCGGTGACGGCGGTGTTGCAGCCGCTCAGGATGCCCGAAGCCTCTGCGCCCTCGTCGGCGGTCAGGGTAACTCCGCCCGGCCACATCCAGTCGTTTCCGGCTGTGTCCCAAATCTTGGTGTAGTTAATCTCTTCCTCGCTCAACACGCACCACTCGCGGCTCCAGATGCAGTAGGACGGTCCCATGTAGGCGGCGACCTTGTACTGGATGTTGGTGACGTTGCCGTACTTCTCCATCATCCACGGCTGATAGCACTCGATGTGTCCGTCGCCGTTGGCGTCGGTCTCGTCGACATAGTAGGTAGCGTTCACGTCGCCCATCTCGCCCTCGTACGGGCCCCAGTTGGAGGCGGTGACGCCGTCCGGGCTGAACACATAGTCCCAGTAGCGGCACGCAATCTCGATCTCATCGTCGGTGCAGCCGGTGGTGATGCCCATCGAGTAGTTGGTGCGGACAAGCTCCTGGGTCTGACGGATGTGAACGTCCTTTGAAACGTCCATATCGGCGGTCAGCTTCGGAGTCGCAAGCGCCGAGATGTGGAAGTCGGGCTGCGGATACAGCTCGTTGGTCGCGGCAATGTCCGCGAAGTTCGCAGCCATGGTGTAGACGAACTCGGCAAGTCCGATGTCGCTGTTTATCCAACGGTCCTCGGCGGCATAGCTGCTCGCGTCGGCAATGTAGTTGGTGTTGATAAGTCCCTTGGCGTACCAGTCGGCCATCTTGGCAACGTAGTCCTTGAAGCCGGGCTGCATCGGCGAGTAGGTCGCCTTGCCGTCGACGTTCAGGATGCGAGAGCCGCCGCTGAGCACCGAACCGGTGCCGTACGAGCCGCAGATACTGCCGCCAACGTTAAGACCGCCGTTGGACAGGAAGAGCGCGCCCTGGTTGCCGTAGGTATAATCCTTGAACGCGGTCAGAACACGCTCCATACCGTCGATGGTCGAAGCATCCTCGATGGTCAGACCGGCCTTGTCCAGCCAGTCGCTGCGTACACCGAGTCCGAGCCAGGCGCCCTGGGCGTAGTCGACGATGTGATGCACGCCCCACAGGTTGCCGCTGTCCGAGATGGCGCGGATGAAGGTATCCTCGTCACGGTAGACGGCAGCCTTGTAGTTCGGCATGTACAGGTCGACCAGCTCGTTGAGGCGGCGCAGAACACCGTCGTTTATCGCCTTGTCAACTCCGCCGCTGTAATAGCTGGAGAAGAAGCTGATAAAGTCCGGATATTCGCGAGACAGTATCATGGCCGAGAAGGCCTCGTTCTCGCTGCCGACGCTCGGGTGGATGAAATTGAGGTGAACGCCGGTCTGATCCTCCATCCACTGATAGAACAGGTTGTCGTCGAAGCTCGTGTAGTCCTCGAACGAAGCGCTGTTGGGAACCCAGTAGTCAAAGGACACCTCGTCCGTGGTGAGGGGGAGTTCGATCTCGGTGTCTCCCGGCTCGGTCGAGGTCGGCGCCGCGTAGCTCGGATCTGCCGACGGCTCGGTCGACGTGGAAGCGCTCGGGTTTTCTCCTCCGTTTCCGCAGCCGGCAAGAAGCCCGGCCATCATGAGCACGGCGAGGAGAAAGGTAAGTGCTCTCTTCATCTGTAAATCCTCCTATTAATTTTTATATCCGATACAGTTTTCGGTTCTGCTGTACCCGGTATATTATACATATCTCGGACTGCTTTGTAAATTGGTAATGTTTAACAAACAGTTGCGAGCTGCATCCGCTTCCGTTTCGGCTATTCGCTATTTTCCGTGAGGCCGGGCTGTATTTGGCGGCGACCCGGGCTCCGCCCGGATCCGCAAGGGGGATCCCCCCTTGCTCCTCGCCGGGGAGGCAGGGAAACAGCATACGCCGTTACCCCGGCCCAGGGGTATCCCGCGTCGCTGCGTCAGGGGCTCTTGCGGCATAAATCCCCGCTCCTGCCTCTCCTCATTACAGCACAAAAGATGGCAGCCACTTTCGTGGCTGCCATCTTCTTGCCAGATTACAATAAAGCGAGCGCCGGATTTTTTCGCCGTTCTTCGCAAAGCAGGGCCGGCTCTATTCTTCCCGAAAGAGGCTCGTGCGGAGCGGAAGTCCCTTCGCGTAGGAGTAGAACCCGCGCATCGCTTCAGCGACCTCGCGCGCTGGCGGGAGCGGATTTCCGAGGGGATGCACCATCAGCCACATCGGAACGTGGTAGACCTCGTAGTCTATCTCGCGGTACGCCGTGTACCCGAGGCGTTCGTAGAAGCCGATACGCTTCTCACGGACGGTTCGCTCCTCATCGGTTTCGGCGGTCTCGGGTCGCTCGGCCTCGAGGACGATACAGCGGCGGCCGCGTATCATCTCGAGGAGCTCGCGCATGAACCGCGTCCCGACGCCCCGACCCCTGTACCCGTCGTAGACGGCAAAGAGAAAGAGCATCACCGCGCCCGAGCGCTCGATGAGGAACGCGTAGCCGCGTTCCTCATCGTCTTCAACGTATATGTATCCGGTGTAGAGACCACGGTCGAGCCCGTCCGCAAACATTTTCTCCGGCGGACGCTCATCCGCGGGGAAGTCGCGGTCGATGTGACGGCGGTAGAGCTCGCGGAACCTGTCTCTTTCAAGCGGACGCAGCATAAGTCTTACTTGCCGGCCTCGGCAAGCGCCTGCTCTATGGCGTAGCTTATCTGGTCGGGGCAGCTCGTGGGCTTCATGCCGCAGGTGGTGCCGCGCATACGCTCGATGGCGTCCCGCGCGTCCATGCCCTTCAGCAGGCGGCTGATGCCTTTGAGGTTGCCGTTGCAGCCGCCGATGACCTCGACGGAAGCGATCTTGTCGCCGTCAAGCTCGACGTGTATCTCGCGCGAGCAGACGCCGGTGGGTGTATAGACAGTCATAGCTTTTTACCTCCATGCAAAGATGTTTTGCGTATCACAGGGCTCAGCCCATGCAATCCTTGATGACGCGGGCGGCGTTCGTGTAGAATATCTTCTCCACGACGCGCTCCGGGATGCCCGCCTTCTTCAGCGCGTCCGCCACGAGCGGGACGCAGCTCGCGTTGTCGAGACCCTTCGGCCAGCCGCTGATACCGTCAAAGTCGCTGCCGAGGGCGACGACGTCCTCACCCGCGACGTCTATCATGTGGACGGCGTGGCTCGCGAGATCTTCGAGCGTGCACTCGTTGCCCTCGTCCTGGTTCTGGTTGAACATGTCGCCGCCGCGAGGCGCGACGAAGTGGTCGAGGTAGTTGATGCCGGCGACGCCGCCCTTGTTCGCGAGAGCCTTCAGCATCTCGTCGGTGAGGTTGCGGGTGACGTTCGCGATGCTCCGCGCGCAGGAGTGCGAGGCGACGAACGGCTTCTTGCAGTTCTCGACGAGCGACCAGAAGCCGCCGTCCGAGAGGTGGCTCGCGTCCGGGATTATACCGAGGCGCTCCATCTCCTCGACCATCTCTATTCCGTGGGGCGTGAGCCCCTCGGCGGAGAACTCGGGGGTGATGTTCGGCGAACCGGCCTTGTTCTTGAAGTTCCAGGTGATCGTGACAAGGCGCAGGCCGCGCTCGTAGAGGGCGCGCATCTTGTCGATGTCGCACTCGAAGATGCCGCTGTCCTCAACGGTGAGGAACGCGCCTATCTTCCCCTCGGCGTTCGCGCGCTCGAGGTCGGAGTAATTACGGCAGAGCGTGATGCGGTCGGCGTTCGCGGCAAACTCCTTCTCGCCGTTCGCGAGCATGTCGAGACAGCGGGCATACGGATCCTCTATGCGCGGGACGGGCATGAACATGGCGAAGAACTGCGCGCCGCAGCCGCCCTTCTCGAGCTTGTCGAGGTCTATCTGGCAGCTGTTCGAGGCGAGACCTTCGCCGCTCATCAGAAGGCGGGAGAGCGTATCGCAATGCAAATCGATGTACTTCATGGGTATCTCCTCCAAAAAATGACGGTTAGTTGCGTACAATGATAATTATAGCGCATTTTCCCGCAAAAGTAAAGAGCGGCGGGAAAAGTTTGCGAATAAATTTGCGCCCGCGGTCCGCGGGCGCAAAGCGTATTTACATCGCGAACTGTATCACGCAGAACGCCGCGTATATCGCGAGCAGCGCTATACCCTGCGCGCGGTAGAGCTTTCCCTTCGTGAGCGCCGGGACGGTGAGGAGCAGCATGACGGCAAACATCACCGGCAGGTCGAGCACGAGCGAGGCGTTGTGACCCATAATGACCGAGTTTTCCGGTATATTGAACGGTGCGAGCGCTATAGAGGTGCCGCTCACGAGCACGAGGTTGAAGAGGTTCGCGCCGACGACGTTGCCGAGCGACAGCGCGCTGTGACCCTTCGCGAGCGCCGTTATCGCGGTGACGAGCTCCGGAAGCGAGGTGCCGAGCGCGACGAACGTGAGCCCTATCACAGACTCGGGCACGCCTAGCCACTCGGCTATTTTCGTGCCGTTGTCAACGAGCAGACGCGCGCCGACGGCTATCAGCGCCGCGCCCAAAACAAGCATGAGGATGTCCTTCCAGAACGGGCTCTGCTTTATCTCCTCCGGCGGCTCCGACGTCTCCGTGGCGTCCCCGGAGCGCATGCTCATGGCAGAGATGACCATGTACACGACGAACCCCGCTAGGAGCGCTATGCCCATCGGGCGCTCGAACCGACCCGTCGTATAGCTTATAACGGCGTAAAAGACGGCGGCGGCAAAGAAGAAGCAGACCGGCAGGCGGAGCGACTTCGAATCGACCTTCCCGGGGCGGACGGAGATCGTTATCGCCGCTATAAGGGAGGTGTTGCATATCACCGAGCCGATGGCGTTGCCGTAGGCGATTTCGCCGTGGCCGCCGAGAGCGGAGGTGGTGGAGACCATGACCTCCGGCAGGGTCGTGCCGATGCTGACGACGGTCGCGCCGATAAGCAGCTCGGACAGGTGAAACCGCCGCGCGATGCCGCTCGCTCCGTCCACAAACCAGTCCCCGCCCTTTATCAGCGCGACGAGGCCGACGATAAACAGAAGTATCGGTACAAGCATATCAGGCATGAAAATGTCCTCCGTGTGCGGAACCCGAGGCAGGCTCCCGTGTAACGGCGCGCGATGATTTGCGCACCGCAAATAAAATTGTACTACATTCGGGAAAAATATCAAGGGAAAATTTGAACTTTCTTCCGGAGGACAAAATTTGAGCGGCACAGCGTAGTGTGCCGCTCACTGCTTCTCAAAAACCTCGTAGAGTTTCGCGTCGGCAGGCGCGAAATAAGTTCAATTGTCGATTTACAATATAAGTGCAACAGGAAGAAAAGGGGGTGACTCATGAGGGGAAAGCTTCTATAAT
>CANQDU010000017.1 GCA_947593925.1 uncultured Clostridia bacterium
CTCTCAATCACTGTTGCACTTAACTTGACAATTCACCAATCCGTTTTTTCCGGCGGCGTGTACGTCGGAAAAAACTCTTTACGCGGAGCGTGCGTCGAAGACGGCAAAGCCGTCGAGGCGCGTAGCGGAGCGCATAGCACCGGCAGAGCTCTGCTCTGTCCGGTGCTCTCGCGGGAAGTAGTTCGCGGGCTTTGCCCGCGAACTACTTCCCGCGAAAAGCGGCAAATATGGCGGCGCATACTGCCGTCCCCGCAAGCGTCCCGCCGTATCCTCCCACCGGCGACAGTATCCCCACGGCGAGCGCCGCCACGCCGCCGCATATCCCCGCCGCGAGGAACACTCCCTTCCCCGCGCGGACGCCGAGGAGCGCCGCCGCCGTCGGCACGAGCATCACCGGCGCCCACGCGGAGTACGCCAGAATGAGCAGCGAGAACACGTCCGCCGAGCGGAGCGCGAGCGCCATCCCGACGGCTCCCACGGCGGCGGCGGTGAGGCGCATCACAAGGAGCATCCTGCGCCCGTCCGGCTCGCGGCGCGAGAGCGGGCGTATGATGTCCCCCGCCGCCGTGGACGCCGCCGCGAGCAGTCCGTCCGCCGAGCTCATGACTATCGCGAGCATCGCCGCCGTCACTACGCCCTTCACCCCCACAGGCAGTGCCGCGAGCACCATCCGCGGCATCGCCGAGGACGGGTCTATCCCCGGCATCGACACCCGCGCCGCGAGACCGACAAACCCGGTGAGCAGAAACACCGGCACCGAGATTATACCGCTCAACACCGTCGCGCGGGAGATGGTCCCTCCGTCTCTGCCCACGAGCATTCTCTGGAGGTACGTCGGGCTCAGCGCCTCGCCGACAAGCATAGTGAGAAAGAGCGCCGCCGTCGGCGCGGCGCCGCGCGCGAACGGGTCGAGGAACCCGTCCGGCAGGGACGCAAGGACGTGCTCCGTGCCGCCCGCGTACCTCGCCGCGCCCGCGGCGAGGAGCGGTATCCCCACCGCGAGCAGGCAGAACTCGGCCGTTTCCGCCGTGAGTATCGCGCCCATGCCGCCCATCACCGAGTACGCTATAACTATCGAAAATCCGAGCAGCACCCCCGCCGTGTAGCTCACGCCGAGCAGCGCCGAGAAGATGTTACCTATCGCCGCGACCTGCGCCGCGATGAGTCCCGCCGAGAGCAGGACGGAGCACACCCCCGCCGTCACCTGCGCCGCGCGTCCGTATGCCGCGCCGACTATCTCCCCGGGCGACTGTGCGCCCTTCGGCACCTTTGCGCGCGGCAGCAGTACGCCGCCTATCAATATCTGCGAGAGTGAGAACCCGCACAGACCTATTATGTTCGCTATGCCGCCGGAGTAACACTCCGCCGCGTTCCCGGTGGAAAATCCTCCCCCGATGAACGCCGCCGAGAGCGACGCGGTCACAACAAAGAGCCCGCGCTTCTTCCCTCCCGTCGCGAAGTCTCCCGCGCTCTTTACGCGCCGCGCCTTCACCGCTCCGCTGAGGAGCAGGAACATAAGGAACGCCGCCACTATCCAAGTGTCCACCGAAACGCCTCCCATTTCCCGAAGTCCGTCCGCCGGGAGCGCGTTCCGCGCCGCATGCGCGGACCTTCCCGGCGGCAAAAAGTCCGCCGGAAATATATATTCGGCCCGTCCGCGCGCTATCACGCAAAAGCCTTGACACGGCGGCCGCCCGCGTGATACAATAACGGCGTAAAGGCGATGACCGGGAACAAGTAGGCTCGCGGCGACCCTAAAGAGAGCAGCCGGACGGTGAGAGGCGCAGGGAACGTGCGAAGTCCGAATACATCCCGCAGCAGCGCGCGGGAAAGCGTAAGCGAGTAGTGCGCGACGGGACGCCGCCCGTTACAGCGGCAGGGTATCCGCGTCTTTCCGTTTGGCGCGCGCACCCGCAGAGGCCCGCGCCGTGAGGCTCGGGCGAACAGAGGTGGTACCACGGGTATACTCCCGTCCTCCGTTATTTTGTGGGGGACGGGTTTTTTAGCGCCCTCCCCGAAAAGGAGTGTTCTTTATGTCGGAAAGCAGTATCAGGGTACGTCCGATGGAACGGAGCGACTTTGACGCGCTCCGCCCCATCATGCGCGAGCTTCACGCCGTCCACTCGGAGGCGCGGCCGGACTACTATCTCCCCGAGGACGACCCCCTCACGCCGGAGATCTTCGACTTCTGGTTCGGTGAGGACATGCACCCGCTCGTCGCGGAGATGGACGGCGAGGTGGTCGGCTACGTCACGCCGGAGCTTCAGCGGAGGGTCGGCAATTACGTCCGGCCGATGCTGAGGCTGCACATCCACGACGTCGCGGTCGCGGAGAAGGCGCGGCGGCGCGGCGTAGGCCGCGCGCTCTTCCGCGAGGCAGAGCGGCTCGGGCGGAGCCTCGGCGCGAGCCGCATACAGCTCTCGGTCTGGGCATTCAATACCGCCGCGCGCGAGTTCTACGCGGCGCTCGGCTTCGAGGAGCGCACGCTGAACCTCGATCTCGTGCTCGAGTAAAGCAGTCAAAAAGACCCGTCTCCATTTAGGAGACGGGTCTTTCTTGGCCTGTTTTCTATCTGATATGCGGAATTTTGCTCATCGAATAGCCCTTATCTGCTCCAACATATAAGCGGCAAATTTGACTTCGAGCCCGTAATCCGGCACGAAGGAAGCGTCGGACAAATACGCATTCAGCGCGGACGCAACAAGGCCGCGATATTCCCCGGGGAGGTTTGCGAGCCCCCATTCTCCGCCCTCACGCTTCGACAGGATCAAGCTCTCCTGCCCGTAGGCAAGCACTCTGCACAGGTTCAGGATAACGTAGACCGGGTTCTCACTCACCGCTTCCTCCGCGTCCGCAACGTCGTTTTGGATGCTGTCAAGGTAAAACTCTCTCTTCACCGGCTCGAAAACCTCAGAGATTTCTTTTCCGCAGAGACACTTGCCGCGCCGGAGCGTTATCGTAAAGTGCGCCGCAAGATCCTTATCGACGCCCTTCATCTTTTCGATATAGTCCTTCGGATTTGCCTTGTACCGATCGAGGTGAGCCACGGAAAAATGCAGTTCAAAGGGCGTGGGGTAGACGAACGGCCTGCACACGGCCCGTCTGACGACGCTCATTTCTATCCCCTTGGGCGGCGCTTCGTCATTCAGCCCGACCACCATGTCCATGTACCGCAGTTTCACGTCGTCGGAAAGTTCCTTTTCCGCCACCACGAGCAAGTCTATGTCGCTTTTCTTCTCGTTGAAGCACCCCATCGCCGCCGAGCCGTGGAGATACACTCCCACGAGATTGTCGCCCAGAATGTCCCGGCTCTTTCGGGCGAAGGCTTCGGTTATCTCGTCTAAAGTCATCTGTGTTTCCTTTTATCAAAAATATTGCTTCATGACCCGTCCCCGAGGGGAGACGGGTCTTTATCGGCGCAAAAGTTTTTCATGTATTCGCGCGGCAAGTTCTCTGCCGTCCTTTCACCATCTGACCGAGATGACGCACCTCTCTCCGCCGGTCTTGATGCTTTCGAGGAGCGCTGCCTTCACCGTATCCCCGAAGAGCTCGCGGAATATCCCCTCGGCGTTTCCGAGGGTGCAGAGGTACCACGTCCCCGACACCCGCTCCGGGACGCGCTTGACGCAGGAGCAATAGCACCGCGGGTAGCAGAAGCGTAGCTCGCGCTCGGATACGTACTCAAACGAGGCAAAGGTCTCGCTCCGATTGAAAAGCTCCGTAAACTCCCGAACGCTCTCCGCGCGGTTCATGTACTTCCTCATCTTCTCCGCGTTCGACCGTCCGTCGTTACAGCGGCAGTCCCGGCGGATAGCTTCGATGCTTTCCGCGTCGAAACGTTCCTCCAGGAAGCCGCACGCCTCCTTCGCCCATCTGAACTTTTTCAGGTAGTCCGCGCTTTTTGAGAGCGGATGCGTCCGCTCGAACTCTTCCGCCGCGTCCTCCCCGGCGTGTCGCCAGAGGCTTTCGACGAGCCGCAGCGAATGTGCGTTGTCGTTTTTCACGGACGCTTCCCGCCTTTCCAGTGCGCAAGCTGCGGGAGCTGCGTTTCAAAAAACGCCCTTGCCTGCTCGGGCGGCCAGCTTTCGCTTGACATGTGCCCGACGAGAAAGTCCGTCAGCTCCTCGATGCTTTTGTATACGAACTCTCCGTCCGCATAGCACCACCGGCAGTAGTCCTCGTTGAACTCTCCGTCCGGCTCACGGCTTATCTGTCCGTCGTCCGTGAGCGGCATTCCGCAGCACTGGCAGACGAGCCTCCTCGGCGAGCCGAGAAGCGTGTTCACCGAGACGTCAAAGAGCTTTGAGAGAAGCTTCAGCGTCTCGACGTTCGGCAGAGTGTCGCCGTTCTCCCAACGGCTGACCGCCTGCCTTGTAACGAAGACCTTTTCTGCAAGCTCCTTCTGCGACAGTCCCGCTCTTGTCCGAAGCTCGTATATGACGTCCTTGGTTTCCAAATTACCCATATCGTCACCCCAAGACCATCATAGCAGCTTTTCCGCGAGCAGGCAAGCAACCGTCTGTTGCCTCAGCCATTGGAACCGTCGCCCAATCTACCAGCTGAAGCTGTACCTGTACGTCCTGCCGTCCCGGTCCCGGCGGAGCGCGCCGAGACCCGTGAGTATCCGAAGCGCGGTTTGCGCCGTTCCGCGATCGACGTGCGCGGCGCGCGCGAAGTCCGCCGAGCCGAACCCGTCCTCAAGGCTCTCCGGCAGCAGCCGGACGTAATCCTCCGGCCGCTCGAGGACGATCTGCTCCGCAATGGCGGTGGGTATGCGGTCTACGCGCTTTCCGCGTATCCGCCGGCCGTTTCTCCCGTAACCCGCAAACTCGCGGTACTCGTCGAGGTCCACCATCAGCAGGTGGACGCGGAGGTTCGGGTCGTCGAGAAACTCCTCTATCCAGTGAAGCTCGCCGAATATTTCGCATGGATATCCTCTGCGAGGGGAAGGCTTCGGCTCCTCGACGGCGCCGGTCTTGGCGTCCACCCAGCAGAGCCGGCGCTTCCGGGCTATGGGATGCACGACAGTCACCGGCGTCACCGGCAGAAACTCGCGAAGCTTCTCCCGGAGCGGGTAGAAGCCGCCGGTCTGTATCTCGATAACGCCGTCCTCGCCGAAGATGTCGGCAATGTACCGTCCGAGATGCACCTCGCGGCTCCCCTCGAACGGCTCGTAACAGCGCTTCAGAACGGCGTGGAGCGTCCTCTCACCGAGGACGCCCACTCCTTCGTCAAGCTGTCTTCCGTGCAGTACCTCGTCGAGCGCCGCACGGAAGGTCTGCTCGTCTATCGGCATTTCTCAGAGCGAGGAGGCAAACGCCGCGAGCGTGTCGCGCACCTTCTCCGCCTCCGCCATATCCGCTCCGCGCGCGAGGACGTAGAACTTTATCTTCGGCTCGGTGCCGCTCGGACGGGCAAGAAGCTTGCTTCCGCCCTCGAACTCGTAGCTGAGCACGTCCGACCCGGAGAGCTCGGTCTTTTCGGTCCTGCCGTCCGCGTAGGTCTTTACGCCGGTGATGTAGTCTATAGAGCTCGCGACCTTCAGCGGCAGCTCCGCCTCGCCGGAGCGCAGGCGCGCCATGAGCGCCTTTATCTTCTCCGCGCCGTCAAGGCCGGGCATGACTACGTTTATCGTCTTCTCGCTGAACGCGCCGTACTTCGCGTAGAGGGCTTCGAGCGCGTCTACGAGCGTCTCGCCGCGCTCGGCGTAGTATGCGGCCATCTCGGCTATGAGAAGCGTTGCGGTGACGGCGTCCTTGTCGCGGCAGTAGCCGCCGATGAGGTAGCCTATCGACTCCTCGAAGGAGAATATCGAGTGCTCGCCCTCCGCTTCCTTCTCGTTTATCTTCTCGGCTATGAACTTGAAGCCGGTGAACGTCTCGTAGAGGTTCACGCCGTTCATATCGCATATCGTCTTTGCCATGTCGGTGGAGACTATCGTCTTCACGGCAAACGGCTTTTCCGGCAGAGTACCCGTGCGGCGGCGCGCGGTGATGATGTAGTCGAGCAGGAGCGCGCCGGTCTGGTTGCCGGAGAGGACGCGGTACTCGCCCGACTTGTCGCGCGCCACCGCCGCGACGCGGTCGGCGTCCGGGTCGGTGCCGATGATGAGCGAAACGCCGTGCTCCTTTGCCACCTCGAGCGCACACGCGAAACCCTCCGCGTTCTCGGGGTTCGGGCTCGCGACGGTCGGGAAGCGTCCGTCCGGGATCATCTGGCTCTCGACGCATACGACGCTCTTGAATCCCGCGCGGCGGAGCACCTCTGGCACGAGCTTATAGCCCGCGCCGTGGAACGGAGTGTAGACAAACGAGAGCTTGTCGCCCATGCGCTTCACCGGGCCGAGGTCTATCGTCTCGCCGAAGGCGCAGGAGAGGAACGCCTCGTCGGTCTCCGAGCCGAGGATCTTTATCATGCCGGAGGCGACCGCTTCGTCAAAGTCGCAGAGCTTCGCGCCGGTGAATATGTCTATCTTCGCGACGGCGCGCTCGACCGCGCCCGCGTGCTCGGGCGGGAGCTGCGCGCCGTCCTCCCAGTACGCCTTGTAGCCGTTGTACTCGCTCGGATTATGGGAGGCGGTGATGTTTATGCCCGCGATGCAGCCGTAGCGACGCACCGCAAACGACAGCTCCGGCGTGGGCCGGAGGTCGTCAAAGAGCAGGACCTTCACGCCGTTTGCGGCGAGGACGCGCGCCGCCTCCGTCGCAAACAGCCGCGAGTTTATGCGGCTGTCGTGCGCTATCGCAACGCCGCGCTCCGCGCCGCCCGCGCTTATCGCGAGCTCGGCCATCGCCTGCGTCACCTGCCGCACGACGTAGACGTTCATGCGGTTGAGGCCGACGGCCATCGTGCCGCGCAGACCGGCGGTGCCGAAGGCGAGCGGAGCGTAGAACCTGCTCTCTATCTCCTTCTCGTCGGACGCGATGCCGCGAAGCTCCGCCCTCTCCTCCTCGGAAAGCTGCGGCGCCTCCAGCCACCTCTTATACTCTTCCATGTAGCCCATAATTTTTCCTCCTTACGTTATAATCAATGTCCGGGACATTTTGCGTCTGTGATGAGAGTCATCAGTGCTCGTAGCCCTTTCGCGTCACCTGAACGACGCCCTGGATGTTCCCGAGCTTTGTCATTATCGTCTTCAGCTCGTTCGTGTCCGCTATCTGGACGACGAGGTTCACCGCGTCGTAGCCGTCGCCGAGGACGCGCGCGTTTATCGAAACGACCGTGACCTTCAGCGCCGTGAGCGCCGTCATGACGTCCACGAGGAGGTTTGCGCGGTCGCGTGCGGACAGCTCGAGCCCCGTCACATAGCGCTCGTCCGGCGTCTGCTCCCAGTAGACCTTCACCATCCTGCCCGCCTCGCGCGAGAGGTCCTCCGCGTTGCGGCAGTCCTTCCGGTGTACGGAGACGCCGTAGCCGCGCGTCACAAAGCCTATGATGTCGTCTCCCGGCACCGGCGTGCAGCAGCGCGCGAACTTGACAAGGCAGTTGTCCACGCCCTCGACGACGACGCCGTTCTCGCTGCGCTTCGTTACCTTCTTGTTCGGCAGAGCCGGAGTGTCCGGAGTGCCCACAACGGGCTGCTCCGCTGGCTTCGCGCCGAGCTTGCCCATGCGCGTGAGCTCATCGCGCACGCGGTTTACCGCGCGCATGACGGTGATGCCGCCGTAGCCTATCGCCGCGTACATCTCGTCCGCCGAATTGAAGCTCATCCGCTTGAGTATCTGCGGCATTACATCGTCCGAGAGAAGCGAGAGGTCTATGTCGAGCCGCTTCATGTGCTCCTCGAAGCGGGCGCGTCCCTCGGCGATGTTCTCGTCGCGCGCCATCTTCTTGAACCACTGGCGGATCTTGTTGCGCGCCTCGTTCGTCTTTGCGAGCTCGAGCCAGCCACGGCTAGGGCCGCGCGCGACCTTGCTTGTCAGCACCTCGACGATGTCGCCGCTCTTCAGCACGTAGTCGTAGCCGACTATCCTGCCGTTCACCTTCGCGCCGGTCATGCGGTTGCCGACGGCGGAGTGTATCGAGTAAGCAAAGTCTATCGGCGTCGCGCCGGCGGGGAGGCTTATGACGTCTCCCTTGGGCGTAAAGACGAACACCTCGTCGGCGAACATATCTATCTTGAGCATGCTCAGGAACTCGTCCGAGTCGGTGTCCTCCTGAGTCTCGAGGAGGTTTCGCACCCACTCGAGCTTCTCGTCGAAGTTCTCCTTCGACTCGGTGACGCCGTCCTTGTACTTCCAGTGCGCCGCTATGCCGTACTCGGCGGTGTGGTGCATCTCCCACGTTCTTATCTGCACCTCGAAGGGTATGCCCTCGCGCCCTATGACCGTCGTGTGGAGCGACTGGTACATATTCGGCTTCGGCGTTGAGATGTAGTCCTTGAAGCGTCCCGGCATCGGCTTATAGAGGTCGTGGACTATGCCGAGGACGTTGTAGCAGTCAACGACCTCGTCCACGATTATCCGTATGGCGTAGAGGTCGTATATCTCGTCAAGCGACTTGTTCTGGTTGTACATCTTGCGGTAGACCGAGTAGACGTGCTTTATCCTGCCGTGTATCTCCGCCTTTATCCCGTTCTCGCCGAGACGCGCCTGTATCACCGAGGTGACGTGCTCGAGGAAGTCATTGTAGTGGCTCTCCCTGTCGGTGATGACGTCCACTATCTCCTTGTAGCCTATCGGGTCAAGGCACCGGAGAGCTATGTCCTCAAGCTCCCACTTCACGCGGGACATTCCGAGGCGGTGAGCAAGCGGCGCGTATATCTCCATCGTCTCGAGCGCCTTCTCGCGGCGCTTCGGCTCGCTCCACGCCTCCGCCGTTCTCATGTTGTGGAGCCTGTCGCAGATCTTTATCAGTATCACGCGGATGTCCTTGGCCATCGCGAGGAACATCTTGCGGAGGTTTTCCATCTGCTCGTCTTCCTTGTAGGTGTACTGCACGCGCGTCAGCTTCGTGACGCCGTCCACGAGCAGAGCGACGTCCTCGCCGAAGCCGCCGGCCACGTCCGCGTAGGTCATGGACGTGTCTTCTATGACGTCGTGCAGGAGCGCGGCCTCGATGCTCCGCGCGTCAAGCCCTATCTCGAAAGCTATCTCCGCCACCGCTTCCGGGTGCATGATATACGGGTCGCCCGAGCGGCGGAGCTGTCCGTCGTGAGCGGCGCGAGCGGTCTCGTAGGCGCGGCGGATGTCCGCCGCCGCGTCGGGATGCAGCTTGCCGCACTTTGTCATGAACTCCTCGAACCGGGCGTTCACATCCTCTACCGTCATCGGTTTACTCATCGGCTTCTCCCTCCTCCCCGCTGTTCATCAGCTTCTTTAGGCGCAAAATCACAGGCGCCGTGTTCAGATCGGTCGGCTTTCTCTCCCCCATGCGGACGGTCGCCATCTCCCCGTCTCGCTTATACTCGAGGCGTTCCTTCTCGGCAAGCGCCTTGAGGCAGACGAGCAGCTGTCCGTAGCCTATATCCACATGCTCCGCGCAGCGTATCCTGCGGCAGAGCGAGCTTATCCTTGCCCGCGTCGCGCCGTCTTCGCCCGCGCTCGTGCGGAGGTATCTAAGCACCGCCACGACCCCGCGCACCTCAGGCATGAGCCGCGCCGCCTCGCTCGGCGCGAGCTCCGCTCCGGCTCGCAGGAGCCGGTAGAGTTCGAACTCGCGGATGTACCGTCCGTACTCGTCCGGCGGCATACGAAGCGACTCCAGAATGAGCCGCACCTCCCCGCCGTCCGTTATCGAGACCGGGTCGATGCACACGAGCGCGTCTCCCGAGTCGCCGTCTCCGACGTCGCCGCGGAGCGCGTCCCGGCTGAAACAGAGCGCGTGGAAGCTCCTCCCGCCTGCGTTTATCCTCATTCTCGCGCCGCGCCCCTCGCGCATCGGCATGACCTCGCAGATCTCCGCGTCCTTCAGTATGAATATCGGCATGGGGTTTGCCGCCCCGAACGGGCCGAGCTCCGAGAGCCCGCGCACGAGCTCGGGTTCGAGCTCGTGCGGAAGTATCTCCGCGTCCACGTCTATGTGCGCGGAGACGAGCGCCGGCGCGGTCTCGCCGACTATCTCCGCAAACAGCGGTATGTTCTCCTCCTTGATGGTGAACCCGACCGCGAACTCGTGCCCGCCCCAGTTCTCGAAGAGGTGCGGCGCGCGCTTCATTATCTCGAGTATGTTGATGCCGTAGAAGCTCCGTCCCGAGCCGCGCCCGATACCGTCCTCAAGGCATATCAGGAACACCGGCCGCGCGAACGCCTCCGCAAGGCGGCTCGCGACGATGCCGACTATTCCCTGGTGCCATCCGTCGCTCGCGAGCACGAGCGCCCTGCCGGGACGGTCCCCGGAGCTCTCCTCGTTCAGCATGACCTCCGCCTTGGCGTAGATCTCCTCGAGCATATCGTTTTCGAGCTTCTGGCGCTCGCGGTTGAGCTCGCAGAGCTTCGCTGCAAGCTCCTCCGCGCGGCGGACATCGTCCGTCATCAGCAGCTCGACCGCGTCCTCCGCGCTGCCCATCCGTCCCGCGGCGTTGAGGCGCGGAGCTATCGAGAAGCCTATCGCGCTCTCGTCGAGCCGTCTCTGCTCCCCGAAGGTCTCCTCCGTCAGAGCGCGAAGTCCCGGCCGGCGGAACTCGGAAACTCTTTGCAGTCCATGATATGTCAGCGTGGCGTTGACGCCCACCATCGGCACCACGTCCGCTATCGTGCCTATCGCCGCGAGGTCGCCCACCGCGTCCATGAGCTCCGCGAGCCGGTCGCGTCCCTCAAACGCGAGCATCAGCATAAACGCCACACCGACGCCCGCAAGCGGCTTGAACGGATACCCGCAGCCCTGTCTCATCGGGTCCACCACCGCGTCCGCCTTGGGAAGGCGGCCGGGGCACTCGTGGTGGTCGGTGACGATGAAGTCCACGCCGAGCGACTTTGCGTACTCCACCTCGTCGTGCGCGGTGATGCCAAGATCCACCGTTATCACAAGCGTGACGCCGCCGCGCGCGAGCTCGTCTATGTGCTGCCGCGCGACGCCGTATCCGTCGTCAAACCTCGTGGGTATGCACACCGAGACGTCCAGCCCCGCCGCGCGCAGGCGCTCGCAGACGAGGCAGGCGGCGGTTATGCCGTCCACGTCGTAGTCGCCGTAGACGGCGCACTTCTCGCCTCTCTCCACGGCCGCGCGCAGACGCGCCGCCGCCTTCTTCATTCCCTTCATCAGCATCGGGTCGGGTATACTCTCAAGGTCTCTTGAGAGCACCGCCCGCACCGCCTCCGGCGAACGCACCTTTCTCGCCGAAAGAACGCGCGCGGCAAGGAGCGGCACGCCGCTCTTCACGAGCTCGCGTTCCGCGTCCGGATCGTTCTGTCTGAAGATCCACCGCTTTGTCATGGTACCGTTCTCCCGGTCTGCTTATTTCAGGACGGCTGCTTTGTCCTGAGTTCTATAATCGGCAGGTGCGGAGGGTTGAAAAGCCGCCGCGTCCATCCCGTGTTCCCGAGTCCCCGGCTCGTCACGAGATCCATGCCGTCTATGTCGTAATGCCCGCTCGTGTGCTGCGGAAGGAGCTTCATCGAGGGCCCCACCAGTCCGTCGGTAAACGGAAGACGCACGAGCCCTCCGTGGGCGTGACCCGCGAGCATTATATCCGTCCCGAGCGCGCTTGCCTCCTCCGCCCGGCTGTACCGGTGATTGAGCATCAGCAGGAAGTCCGGCTCCCGCTGCTTTGCAAGCCTCACCGCTTCGTCCATCGTTATCATGTCGGCGCGGCCGTTCGGGTCGTCTACACCGAGGAGAGTTATTTTGTCGCCGTTCCGTTCGAGCTCTACCGCCTCGTTCTGCAGTACGGTCACTCCCGCGCGTTCGAGCTCCGCCGCCACCTGCGCAAGCCCTTCCTTGTACTCGTGGTTGCCCGGAACGAAGTAGCACGGCGCTATATCCGCGAGCTTCCGCGCCGTGGCGTAGACCATGTCTACGTCGCGCGAGGTAGTGTCCACGAAGTCTCCCGTGATGGCGATGATGTCCGGCTTCTCCGCGCGTATCATCTCCGCAAGCTCCTCGTTGTCCTCACCGAACAGAGTGCCGTGGAGGTCGGAGATGTGCGCTATTTTGAACCCGTCAAAGCCCTCGGGGAGGTTTTCGCGCACTATCGTTATTTTCTCAAGCTCGATGATGCGGTTGGAACGGTACAGCTCCGCGAGGAGCAGCACCGTACAAACTCCGACGATCCCGAGCACCACACGTTTCTTACGCATATCTCACCTTTCGCCGCCGGGACGCCTTAGTGCAGCTCCCGGGCAAAATCGTTTCCCGGAAAATTCCGGTTCAAGCGACCAAGCGACACAATAAAATAACCTAATAAGGTATTATAGCACACTCAAGGCTTTATCGCAACTACAAAACAGTCCGAAAAGCGAAAGCACCGCGCGTCCGGGCGCGTAAAAGAGCGGAGGACGCGCGTCGTCCTCCGCTCCGCTATGTCATCAAAGTATGCCGTTCCCGCCGGAGAACATCTCCGGAGTCATCTCCGCTATGTCCCGGCAGATGAGATCCGGCGGCTGGGGCAGAAGAGCGACATTCCCGAGCGCGCCGTATCCCTGCCTCACCCAGACCGTGCGCATCCCGAGCGCTCGCGCCGGCAGGATGTCGTTATCGAGCCGGTCGCCGACCATCACCGCTTCCCGCGCGCCGCATCCGGCAAGCGCGAGCGCGCGCCGAAATATCTCCGGGGACGGCTTTGCCGCCCCGACGTCGCCGGATCCCGCCACGACCGAGAAAAACCGTCCTATCCCCAACTCGTCGAGCCGTTCCCGAAGGCTCGGACTCTGGTTTGCTATGACGCCGAGACGGTACCTCTCCGCCATGCGCATAAGCATCTCCGGCACTCCGGGATAGAGCCGCTCGAGGCTCGTCCTCCACTTCGCCTTTGGGAGGCCGAAGCGCTCCCGCGCGAGGTTGTATCCGTCGAGATTTTGCGCGCATAAGGAGCGGTAAAACCTGTCAAATTCGCCCTCCGTCACGTCGGAGCCGCGGACGGTGTCCGCTATCCTCGCGGCCTCGCACGCGCTCTCGTCCGTGAGAGTGGAGCCGACGTCAAAGAACACCCACTTCACCGCCATACACGGCTTTTCAGAGAGCCTTGCTCTCCGAAGCGGCGAGCTGTTCCATGATTATGTCGTGGACTATCTTGAGGAACTGTCCGTTGGCCGGACGGCTCCTGAAGTTTTCAAAGTATCGGGCATACTTGCCGCCCTTCCCGTTCTCCCAGGTACACTCGATGGTGAAGCGTATCGCCTTTTCGATGCTTCCGACCGTCGTCCCGAAGCGCTTCGCTATCTCGGGATAGATGAGCTTTGTCATGTCGCCGCGCTCGATCGTTCCGCATTTGAGAGCGGCCTCGATGTATGAGAAGCCGATCCCGTACTCCGGGACGCCTATGTCGCGGAGAATGTTTCTTACCATGACGGATATGCCCGGATCGGAGCAGATATTGTCATCATCGAGCAGAGGTATACCCGCAGACTGCAGAACGTTCTTTGCCAAAACATAATCGTTTTCACGAAAATACAAATACTTTCCCAACGAGAGCACATCCTTTCAAGATTTTTATGTCTAAATTTAAGCATATTCGGAAAAATTTTGCAATAGGAAAAAGCATAAAAATATCGACTTTTTTCAACTATTTTGCAAATCGTTTCCGGATACGCCGGAAGTGCCGTCAATTCTGCAAAAACACCGTGAAAATATTATATTTCGATTTTGACGAATTTTGGGACAAATCTCGAGGTTTGCAGCAAATTTGCTATTATTTACCATTAAAATAGAAAATTCTGGAATATTTATGATAATTCGTATCGGCACACGGAGCAGACGGCTCAGGTATTTTCCGCGCCGCCGCGCGGCAAACAGAAAATCATCGTTCAGATTTGAATCTGAAAATCCCCGAACTCGAACAATCCGTTTCCTTGTTTGAGCTTGCCGCTTCTTTCAATTTGTGCAAACCCGGCCTCAATTTCGTCTATCAGGGAAACAGGGATATTTAACTGATGGTGTCCGGGTAATATTCTTGAGATTTTATATTCCTGCACGCGCTTTACAGAGTGATAGAAATGTTGCGGGTCGGTCGTCGGATAAAACGCGTAAAGACAGCCCTTGTAAATCAAATCCCCGGAAAACAGATATTCTCTCTCCGGCTCATAGAAGCAGCAGTGTCCGGGGGAGTGCCCCGGTGTGTGAACGACCCGAATCTTCCGATTTCCCAAATCCAGCCGGTCCCCGTCACTAAAAACTCTTTGCGGCATACCCTGAAAAATGCGATAGTCGTCAATATCAAACTCCGCCGGAAAAGCGCACGGAAACCTTGTTAAATTATTCTTGACCACTTGCAGCGGAATCGGAAATTTCACAGAGAGCCAGTCTTGCTCCAGCTCATGCACGGCTATGTTATCAAAGTACCGGTGCCCGCCGATGTGATCCCAATGAACATGAGTAGTCACCGCCATAACCGGCAGATCCGTCAGGCTGTCCACGATTTTCTTTATATTTGAGACGCCCAGCCCGGTATCAATCAGAAGCGCTGTTTCCTGCCCGCACAACAGATAACAATGCGTTTCTTCCCAGTGTTTATATTCACTTATCGCAAATGTCTGTGCATCTATTTCCTCAACGGTAAACCAGTCATTCATATATCTTTTTCCTCAATAAAACTCCGATTTATTAAACTTTTTATCATTATAGCATACTATGAAACAAGGCTCAAGTTGTCCCGCCGACACTGCAGAGTTAAGGCTAGTCTGTTAAGCCCGAATGCAGGCCGCTCTGCACTAGAACGCGCTCAAGGTCGGGCAATATTCGCATAGCGAATATTGCAAGCGAGGGCGGTAAAATGTCGGATGAGGAATTGGTGGGCGCCCTCGCATTCCGCGCATGTTCGCGCGGTTAAATTCGCCGCAAGGCGGCGAATTTGCGCAGGGGCGATTCATTCGCCCCGAGCATTTAAATCGAAAGGGGTCCCCAAACGGTTCCGTAGGAACCGTTTGGGGAATCCAAAACAAAAAGCAGCCAAATGGCTGCTTTTTGTTTTGGTGGACCTTCAGGGACTCGAACCCCGGACCGGCCGGTTATGAGCCGGCTGCTCTAACCAACTGAGCTAAAGGTCCATATTTGACGATACCGCTACGGCTCCGTAGCGGTATCGTCTGCTGGCTCCCCCTGTTGGACTCGAACCAACGACCCTGCGGTTAACAGCCGCATGCTCTACCAACTGAGCTAAGGAGGAATGTATGTCGGCATCACCTATTTTTCCGATCCGTCACCAGACAAGTATCGTTGGCAGAAGCGAGCTTAACTTCCGTGTTCGGAATGGGAACGGGTGTACCCTCGCCCTAATCGACACCGACTACATTTACTTCCCTCAAGGGAAGTAAGCAGCGAAGAATGTATCTTCGTTCCTTACCGCCCTTGCAGTAAGTCGTTATTCCATTTTCAATCTCACTGTCACGCTTTGGCACCGTCTGCCTCAGCGTTTCTTAGTTGGTGACCCGTGCGGGAATCGAACCCACGTTTGCGGCGTGAGAGGCCGCCGTCTTAGCCGCTTGACCAACGGGCCGTTTCCACTCCAGTCCTTCTTACTCCAAGGACTTAGAACAACCAACCGTCCCACGGTTGACTGTTCTCAACCCTCTCGAGTCTCTACTGGTGCACCTTCAGGGATTCGAACCCGGGACACCCTGATTAAGAGTCAGGTGCTCTACCAACTGAGCTAAAGGTGCATTTCCTGAACTGCCGCCAAACCCTGTTATCCGTACTACACCTGACTCTTTTGTCCATCAATCGCGGTTCCGCCGAAGGCGGGAGCGATTGGGACATCCTCGGAGCCGTAGGCTCCGTCAGGTGCTCTACCAACTGAGCTAAAGGTGCGTGTTCTTTTCAAAGTCCTTACGGACCTCAAAAACCGAATAACGAATGTCTCGAGTCCCGGCAGATTTCTAACTTGCCC
>CANQDU010000018.1 GCA_947593925.1 uncultured Clostridia bacterium
GCGCTTTTTGGATACTTTTTGCGCGAGCAAAAAGTATCGCAGGGGTGCGGGGCGGCACAGCCCCGCGAAGGTGTCGGTGAGGCTCTGCCTCACTTCAGGACGCGGGGTCTCGCCCCGCGAATGCCCGCGGGGCTTCCCCGCTATACGGGTGTGGGCTGCGCCCGCTGATGGGACGCGGTCCCGTGTTATATTCTCCCTCCCTCCGGAATATCCTTCAATAGCAAAATGTTGACGGAGGGCGGAATGAGGAAGTTGATAGCCTACGGCGGGGCGCACGTCCGCCGAAGAACCGGAAGACGCGGGAGAGTTCTCCTGCTTGTCGTGCTGTTCGGAGCGGTCGCGGCGTGCGCCGTCGCCGGCGGCAGAGCGCTCGTGAACCTCTCGGAAAATCTCGGCCCCGACTTCTTCGGTGCGGCGCTCGCGGCGGAGCTGGGTCCGTCCGGCTCGCCGCGCGATACGCTTCTTGACGCGGCGCTCTCCCCCGTCATGAGCCTCGTCCGCCGTCCGGAGCCGGCGGACAATGACGGCGCGGCCGCCGTCGCGCCCGCCGCAGAGACGTCTCCGGCGGCGGAGCCGTCCGCTCCGCCTCAGTCCGCGACTCCGAGTGAAGCACCCGTCTCCGAGCCGGACGCGGCGCCCGCGCCCTCCCGCGAACCGAACGCCGCCGACCTCGACCCGAACATCCGCACCGTCTCGATAATCCCGAGCGACACGGCGGGCTACGACTACGCGGACGGGGTGTTCATCAAAAACGGCACCTCCTTTGACATCGACGTCAGCTCCTACCTCGAGGCCGTGCCGGAGTTTGACAGCATGCCGCACATCCTCATCGTCCACACCCACGCGAGCGAGTCCTACTACCCCTCCGAGGAGTACGACTACGAGCCCACCGACGTGGAGCGCACCGAGGACACCGACTTCAACGTCGTCCGCGTGGGAGACGAGCTCGAGAGCGTGCTGCGCGGGCGCGGCCTCGAAGTCACGCACATCCGCGAGATATTCGACTACCCCTCCTACTCCGGCTCCTACGCCCGCACGCTCGAGGCGATAGAGGCGGCGCTTCGGGACGACGGCGATATCTCCGTCGTCATCGACCTGCACCGCGACGCGGTCGAGGGCGCGGACGGCTCGACGTGGCGCGTCATAAGCGAACAGGAGGACGGCTCCTACGCCGCGCAGTCGATGCTCGTCGTCGGCACCGATGAGGGCGGACTCAGCCACCCGAACTGGCGGCAGAACCTCCTCTTTGCCGTCCATCTGCAAAAGTACATCGTTGACCGGCACCCCACCCTCATGCGCCCGATAACCCTCTCCCCCTCCCGCTACAACCAGCACGCGACTCCCGCGTCGGTCATTCTGGAGATAGGCACGAGCGGCAACACCCTCGACGAAGCGCTCCTCTCCGCCCGGATGATAGGCGATGAACTCGCAAATCTTCTAGGCGAGCTTGTTTCGGAGTGAAAACGCTCGAAATGCGGCATACTACTCCCCGTTTTTTTGTGCCGCTTGCCGCCTTGCATTTCCCTGCCGACTTAGGTAAAATGTAACTGGGTTCATATCAGTCAGGACAAGGGAACAGTTGGATCTTTAGGGGAGGTATATCGGCAAATGGAGGCAACCAATCAGGGACCGATCGGAAGGCTCGGTATAATCGGTCTTGCGGGAAGCGAAAAGTTCCTGCACAAAGTTGACGACTTCATCCGCGAATGGCGCCATGAGGAAGACAGCTTCATCATTGACGCGAAGTGCCCGCGCTTCCAGACCGGCGAGGCCAAAGGCATCATCAACGAGACGGTCCGGGGCTACGACCTGTTCATCTTCTGCGACCCGTTCAACCACGGCGTCACCTACAAGATGTACGGCATGGACGTTCCGATGAGCCCGGACGACTACTATCAGGACCTCAAGCGCATAATCAACGCGGCGGGCGGCAAGGAGCGCCGCACCACCGTCATCATGCCGATGCTCTACGAGGGCAGGCAGCACCGCCGCTCCGGACGCGAAAGCCTCGACTGCGCGTCGATGCTGCAGGAGCTCGTAGGTCTCGGCGTCAACAACATCATCACCTGCGACGCGCACGACGCGCGCGTCGCGAACGCCATCCCCGGCCACGGCTTCGACAACCTCAACCCCGCATATCAGGTCCTCAAGGCCATCAAACGCGACTTCCCCGATTTTGACTTCGGTAACACCGCCATCATCGCCCCGGACGAGGGCGCGCTCAACCGCTCGATGTTCTACTCGGCGGTGCTCGGCGTGGACCTCGGAATGTTCTACAAGCGCCGCGACTACTCCCGTATCGTCGACGGACGCAACCCGATAATCGCCCACGAATTCCTCGGCAACGACCTCAAGGGCAAGAACGCCATAGTCATAGACGACATGATCTCCTCCGGCGACTCGATGATAGACATCACCGAGCAGCTCAAGGAGCGCGGCGTAGCCAAGATACTTATCTTCACCTCGTTCGGTCTCTTCTCAAGCGGCCTTGACAGGTTCGACCGCGCGCACGCGCAGGGTCTCTTCGACAAGGTGTACACCACGAACCTGATATATCAGCGCCCCGAGCTGTTCACGCGCGAGTGGTACTCCTCGGTCGAGATGAGCAAGCTCATCGCCTACGTCATCGACACGCTGAACTGCGACCGCTCGATAAGCGGGCTTCTCGACCCCACCGAGAAGATAAACGCGCTGATGAAAAGATGACGGCTCACAAGTTCTTTGCCTACATCAGCCGCATGAAATTCGTCATGCGGTGGGGGCTCATGCGCAACTCGCTTTCGGACAACCTCGCCGAGCACTCGTATATGACGGCGGTGCTCGCGCACGCGCTCGGCGTCATACGTCGGGAGGTCTTCGGCGAGGAGTGCGACGCGAACCTTCTCGCCGCCGCCGCGCTCTATCACGACTCTAGCGAGATACTCACGGGCGACCTTCCCACGCCGATCAAATACTCGGACAAGACGCTCACCGAGCGCTACAAGGCAATGGAGCGCTCGTCCGCCGAGCGGCTCGCGGAGTACCTTCCGCCCGAGATGACGAAGGTCTACCGCCCCCTACTCACGGAGGATCTTCCGCCGAGGGAGCTCGAGCTTCTGAAGGCGGCGGACAAGCTCGCGGCGCACATCAAGTGCATCGAGGAGCTCCGCACCGGCAACAACGAGTTTCGCCGCGCGGAGACGCAGACCCGCGCCGCGCTCGACGCGCTCGGGCTGAAGGAGGTCGAGTATTTCCGCGAAAACTTCCTCGGCTCGTTTGAGCTGTCGCTTCACGAGCTGGGGTGAACGCCGCACGGCAGACCGCGCCCGGCTCGTAAAATTTGACATTCGCTGCAAAACGTACACCGCCCGCAGATGTTCTGCGGGCGGTGTTTTGCGCTGTTTGACGGGAGGGCGTCGGCTCGTTCTCGGCGGCGCTGTACAAGCAGCGCGGGACCTGAGCGGAGCCGTCCGATGCCGTGCCGGAGCAGAATAATATTGACAAATTCGGCTAAATGTGCTACTTTTATTATGTGAGTTATACAAAGTTCGGCCGAATTTGCTTTGCAAAGCAGGAGGTTTTCTGGCCGACGCGGAGGTGATATCCCATGATGAAAAGGCGTCTTGTAATCGGTCTTGCGGTGGTCGTCGTGATTTCGGGTCTGCTTCTTGCCGCCGTCCTGCACCGCGGCGCGGCGGAGACGAGCGGCTTCGGGCAGGTTCCCGAGGTATGCTTCTTTGACGCCGAGCCGGAGCTTACGGCCGTATCCTCCGTGGAGGGCGATACCGACAGGCTGCTTCCCCTGGGCTATGAAAGCCCTTCGGACGTTGGCATTTACGTCACGAATGTGCGCTTTTCCCTTGCAGACGGGAAAACATACCAGGCCGGGTCGCGCCGCTATCCCGGCGGCTTACCCACGCAGAAGAACGAGTTCGGATATATCGAGAAACGCTCGGACGGCGGCGGGTGGGAGTATTACTCCGAGCTCTCCTACCTCACCTCCGACATCGGAGGCAGCGCCGTTCCGGTCTTCCGCGAAACCATGCCCGCGTGTTTGCCGAGCCACGACCCGGGCGAGTATCGCGTGACCTACTACTTCCGCGAGATTCTGGGGCAGTCGACCGTGGGCGACGAGCTGTACTCCGTTTCGCACACCTACTCTGTCCCGGAGGCGAGCGGGTCTCCGTGCGACGTGCTTGGCGTAAAGGCGACGCTCGGCGGCTTCATGCCCGCCGACTGGAGGGACGGACGTGTGACGCTGACGCTCCGCGGCAACGGCGGCGACGCGCCGTGGCTCGACACCGGAAGCATCGTCTGGGAACGAAAGAGCGCTTCCGGGCGCTGGGAGGATGTTCCGAACGAAGCCGGCGCTTCGGTCGAGGCCGAGACGTCTGCCGCCTACGTCCGCCTTGCTTCGGAGGACAGCACTTACGGCTATATCTACAATGACGTCTTCGGCTGCGGCGACACCATAGCGAGCTACCCCGCGCTTGACGTCCACATCCCCGAAAACGACGCCGAGTACCGCCTCACCCTCCGCTTCACCGAGAACGGAGACGGTTCGGGAGAGGAATACACACTTGCGCTCGTTTTTGGCTTTGCCGAGTAAAGGATCCGTATAAAAAACCGCCCTGACACTTTCATGTCAGGGCGGTTTTTCCGTCTTACCGAAAAGCTCCCGCGCTCTACTTCTGCCCGTAGTAGGCGTTCGGGCCGTGCTTGCGCATGAAGTGCTTGTCCGCGACGTGCCGCGGCGCGGGCGCGGCGGCGGGGTCGACAAGCGTCGTATACAGCGCCATCCGCGCGACCTCCTCGAGAACGGCGGCGTGGTACACCGCCTCCGCCGCGCTCTTTCCCCACGTGAACGGGCCGTGGCACGCGCAGAGGACTCCCGGGACGTAGCGCGGGTCTATTCCGCGCCGCTCGAAGGTCTCGGCTATCACCTTGCCGGTGTTCAGCTCGTAGCCGCCTTCGACCTCCTCCGGCGTGAGCTCGCGCGCGCAGGGCACGGAGCCGTAGAAGTAGTCCGCGTGGGTCGTGCCGAAGCACGGAATGTCCCGCCGGGCCTGCGCCCACGCGACGGCGTGGGTGCTGTGCGTATGCGTGACGCCGCCGATATTCGGGAAGCGGCGGTAGAGCTCGAGGTGCGTCGGCGTATCGCTCGAGGGACGCAGTTCGCCCTCGACGACGTTTCCCGCGAGGTCGAGCAGGACGAGCTTCTCCGGCGTGAGTTCTTCGTACTCCACGCCGGAGGGCTTTATCGAGACGAGGCCGCGCTCGCGGTCGATTCCGGAGACGTTTCCCCACGTGTAGAGCACGAGGCCGCGCCGCGTGAGCTCCATGTTCGCCTCGTAAACCTCTTTTCTGAGGGCTTCGAGCATCACTTTTCCGCCTCGCTTTCGATGAGTGTCTTTTCGGCGGCGAGAAGCGTCTTGAAGCCCTCGAGCCACTTCGCATATCCCGCGGCTCCCGCCTCCGTCGGCTCGTACCGCTTCGCGTCGGACGCGGCAAAGACCTTCCGCGCGAGGTAGCTTTCAAGCGTCTCGTTCTGCTCCCGGCGGAGCATGTACGCCGCAAGGAGCGCCATTCCCCACGGGCCGCCCTCGCCGGCGGTGCTCATCGTCGTCACCGGCGCGCGGAGCGCGTCCGCGAGTATCTGCGCGCCGACGCCCTCGGCCTTGAAGAAGCCTCCGTGGCCGGTTATCCTGTCGATTTTCACTCCCTCGCCGTCGAGTATCCTCATGCCGGTCGCGAGCGTCGCGACGGCGGAGTACGCCTGCGCGCGCATGAAGTTTGCAAGCGTCAGGTGCGAGTCCGGACTTCTCGCCGCGAGCGGACGTCCCTCCGCAAAGCCGGTGACCGGCTCGCCCGAGAGGTAGCCGAGCGTGAGGACGCCGCCGCAGTCCGGCTCGCCCTCGAGCGCCGCCGCATAGAGCGCGTCGAAGAGCTCGCCGCGCGACGGCTCCGCGCCGAAGAGGCGCGCCGCCTCACCGAAGAGTCCCGCCCATGCGTCGAGGTCGGAGGTGCAGTTGTTGCAGTGGACCATCGCCACCGGCGCGCCGGTGGGCGTAGTCACCATGTCTATCTCCTCGTGGACGTTTGCAAGCGGCCGCTCGAGCACCACCATCGAGAATATCGAGGTGCCGGCGGAGACGTTGCCCGTCCTCTCCGCGACGGCGCAGGTTGCGGCCATGCCGGTCCCCGCGTCGCCCTCCGGCGGCGCGAGCGGAGCGCCCGGTTCGAGCGCGCCCGTCGGGTCGAGGAGCTTCGCGCCCTCGGCGCTGAGACGGCCGGCGCACTCTCCCGCATGCACGGGCTTCGGCAGTATGTCGAGTATCTTCCACGGCAGGCCGAGGTGCGCGTGGCGCTCGTCAAAGAGGCGCGCCATCCGCGCGTCGTAGCCCGAGCCGTCCGCCGCTATCGGGAACATCCCGGACGCCTCGCCCACGCCGACGACATTCTCTCCGCCGAGGAGCGTGTGGATGTAGCCCGCAAGCGTCTTCACATGCGCGATGTCGCGGACGTGCGGCTCGCCCTCGATTATCGCGCGGTCGATGTGCGCGACGCTCCACCTCTGCGGGATGTTGAACCCGAAGAGCTCGGTGAGCTCCTTCGCGCTCCTGCCCGTTATGGTGTTTCTCCACGTCCTGAACTCACAGAGCTGCCGCCCGTTTCTGTCAAACGGCAGGTAGCCGTGCATCATGGCGCTGACGCCGAGCGCCGCGAGGCGTCTTATCTCCGCGCCGCACCTTTCGCGGACGTCCCGCTTCAGCGCGGCGTAGCACTCTTGGACGCCGCGCACCGCGTCCTCAAGGGAGTAGGTCCAAACGCCGTCGCGGAAGTCGTTCTCCCACTCGAAGGAGCCGCCCGCTATCTGGCGGTGCGCCTCGTCTATGAGGACGGCTTTGATACGGGTGGAGCCGAGCTCCAACCCGAGCACGGCTCTCCCCTCCTCGATACATTTTTTGATATTTTCGTTCACCTTTTCACCTCTTAAACGGGTTCTCGTCCGGGTACGGCAGGTTTTTGGGCTGATTGTATCCGATGTCCGTGACGCCGAGGTACTTGAACACCTCGTATATCGACGCGCCGTGGCTGCCGAACGCGACCGCCGCGTGGTGCGGGAAGCGCTTCGCTATGAGGACGTGGCGGTAGAAGCGGTCCATCTCGGGTATCCCGAACGCGCCGATGCCGCCGAAGCTCTCGCAGTCCATGTCGATGACCTCGCCCTCGGCGACGTAGGCCTTGAGCTGCGCGTCCGCCGTGGACTGGAGGCGGTATACGGATACCTTGCCGGGCTTGATGTTGCCCTCTATCGTGCCGCGCGTGATGTCCGGCTCGGGAAGGTCCGGCTCGAGGTCGCGCTTCATGATGAGCTGATAGCCCATGTGCGGGTTCTTCAGGAGCGCGGAGCAGGTGTTGCCGCAGTGGAAGCCCATGAAGGTCTCGCTGAGCTTGTAGGGATACTTGCCCGCGATGTTCTTCTCGTAGAGCGAGGCGGGGACGGTGTTGTTGATGTCAAGCAGCGTCGTCGCGGAGCCGCTGACGCAGGCTCCGATGTACTCGCTGAGTGCGCCGTAGACGTCCACCTCGCAGGAGACGGGTATGCCGCGCCCGGTGAGGCGGCTGTTGACGTAGCACGGCACGAAGCCGAACTCGGTCTGGAACGCCGGCCAGCACTTCGCGGCGATCGCGACGTACTCCCGCGCGCCCTTGTGCTGCTCTATCCAGTCCTCGAGGGTTATCTCGTACTGCGCGAGGCGCGGGAGCACTCCGGCGTAGGGGTTGTTCGAGCCGAGCTCCTCCGCCATCTCGGCGGCCTTCGCGGGGATGCGCGGATCGTCCTTGTGCTTGTTGTAGGCGACGAGCAGGTCAAGCTCGCTGTTCTCCTCGACGGCGACGCCGAGGTCGTACAGCGGCTTTATCGGAGCGTTGCACGCGAGGAAGTCGTCCGGGCGCGGGCCGAAGGTTATGACCTTCAGCTTCGAGAGGCCGACTATGGCGCGCGCCACCGGCTCGAACTCGCGTATCATCCCCGCGACCTCGGCGGCGGTGCCGACCGGGTACTCGGGTATGTAGGCGCGGATGCCGCGAAGCCCGAGGTTGTAGGAGCAGTTGAGCATGCCGCAATACGCATCTCCGCGTCCGTCGTGCAGGTCGCCGTCCCCCTCGGCCGCCGCCGCGAACATCACAGGCTTACCGAACCACTCGGCTATAAGCGTCTCCGGCGTCTCGGGGCCGAAGTTGCCGAGGTAGACGACGAGCGCGTTCACGCCGTGCGCCTTCACGTCCTCGACGGCCTTCTTCGCGTCGAGCTCGTTCTCGACGGTGACGGGGCACTCGTAAAGTCCCTCGCCGTAGGCGCGCACGACCGCCGCGCGGCGGCGCTCGCTCAGCGCCATCGGGAAGCAGCTCCTCGACACCGCAATTATGCCGAGCTTCACTTCGGGTATGTTTTTCATTGTTCTGACCTCCGTTTATGTAATAAAATATCTCGACCCTGTCGGGAATGAACACGTTTTGTCCGCGCCGCGCGGCTTCAGACCTTCTCCGCGAGGTGGCGCGTGTAGTGGAATATGTACTG
Organism: uncultured Clostridia bacterium; assembly: GCA_947593925.1. Lineage (GTDB taxonomy): Bacteria > Bacillota > Clostridia > Oscillospirales > JAAYOS01 > CANRIN01. The sequence goes on from CANQDU010000018.1 coordinate 8,564, forward strand.
CTGCGCAAGCCCCGCGTCCTCTCCGAAGGCGCTCACCGGGTCAAAGTCCGGGGGATAGTGCTCCGCGAGGGCGCGCTTCATCCAGACGTCCACCGGGAATGCGTCCCGCTTGCCCGCGCCGAAGAGCAGTACGCAGCTCGCAACCTTCCGCCCGACGCCCTCGAGCATGCACAGGCGCTTTATTGCCTGCTCGGTAGTCATCGGCAGAAGCTCCTCCGCCGCTATGCGTCCCTCCGCGACGTCCCGGGCAGCGGCTATTATGTACGGCGCGCGGTAGCCCGAGCGGAGCGGCGCGAGGTCGTCCGGCTCGAGAGACGCTATCCTTTCCGCGGACGGGAATGCGTGCCGCCCGCCCGGCAGCTCGTCTCCGAAAAGCTCGCAGAGCCGTTCGACGATGCCGCGTATCCGCGTGATGTTGTTGCATTGGGAGATGATGAAGGAGCAGAGCGCCTCCCAGAAGTCCTGACCGAGTATCCGTATCCCCGCGCCGAAGGCCGCCGCCTCGCGCGTGAAGTCGTCCCGCGAGATGCGCTCCCGCGCCGCCGCGTAGTCGCGTTCGAGGTCGAAGTAGCGCCGCCAGACGCTCTCAAACGTCTCCTCGTCGGTCCGAAGCGAGACCTCGTCCCCGCGCCGCACGACCGAAAGCTCGCGCCCGAACGCCACGCCGCTCCAGACGCCACGTTCGTCCGGGGTGAAGCGGAAGCACTGTCCGCAGTCGAAGATGAGGGCGGGGTCGAAGTCCCGCGCGGGAAGGACTACGCTGTCTCCCCGCACAAAATACTCGTTCAAATCGCTTCCCCCTCTTGTTTTTCCCTCGCAGAACAGTTATAATAAGCATAACTTCACAATTCTTATTATAAGGCAAAAGGTGAGAAGGTGCAATATGGCTGAAAAAAATTATACCATACCCATCAACGAAGAATTTGACAAATATGACGGCTGTCCCCTCTGCCGTCTGCACCAGCGCTTCGAGCGGCACAGCCTCGAGTACATCATGGGCGCGGCTATGATGGAGCCGGACGTCCGCCAGATGACGAACCTCACCGGCTTCTGCCGCGACCACTACGAGAAGATGCTCGCCATGGGCAACCGCCTCAGCCTCTCGCTCATGCTCCAGAGCTACCTTGCGGAGCTCGAGGGCAAGCTGAAGGGACCCGGCTCCGCCGGCAAGAAGGGGTATGCAAACTCGCTCATGTACGTCACACGCGCAAACGACGGGTGCTTCGTGTGCGAGCGCGCCGCGCAGACGCTGACGGCGCTCGCCCGCAACGTCGCCTACCTGTGGCAGACCGACGCCGCCTTCCGCGAGAAATTTGCAAAGCAGGAGTTCTTCTGCCTCCGCCACGCGACGCTCATGCTCCGTATAGCCGAGCAGGAGCTTGGAAAGAACGCCTCCGGCTTCGCCTCCGCCGTCGCGGAGGTCGCGATAAAGGGGCTTCAGCCCGCGCGGGACAAGATCGACCGCTTCTGCCGCAGCTTCGATTACCGCTACGCCTCCGACCCGCTCGGGGACGCGTCCCAGGCCGCGGAGGACGCGATACATTGGATACTCGGCGAGAAGATATGACGCTTTACAGCTCTCTAGAACGGCTCGACGTGCGCAGGCTCCCGGACACCGGGAGCCTGCGCTTTACCGTAATAGACTTCGAGACGAACGGCGCGTTTGGAAGTGAGACCGAGGTGATAGAGTTTGCCGCAGTGAAGGTCGCCTTCGGCGAGCTTCGGAGCGAGGCGGCGAGCCTCTGCGGCGCGTCCGCGCCGCTCCCGCTCTCCATCACGCGGCTCACCGGCATAACCGACCGTATGCTCATCGGCAAGCCGAGGTTTGAGGAGTTTCTCGAATTTTTCCTCGGGTACATAGGGGGCGACATTCTCGTCGCGCACAACGCTCCGTTCGACGTTCCGATACTTCTCTCCTACTGCGCCCGCGCGGGGCTTGACTACCGCCCGAAGGTGCTGTGTACGCTTTCAAACTCGCGGCGCGTCTATCCGGGTCTTCCGAGCTACAGTCTCGGCGCGCTCGGCGAGCGCTTCGGGCTCTTCGACGGCAGGGCGCACCGCGCCCTCGCGGACAGCCGCGCCGCCGCGCGCCTGCTTCTGAGGATGCTGGGAGATGTCAGTGCGCTTTAGCGCGCAGGAAGCCGCAATGCTCGGAACATAGGTATCTCCGGCTAAGGCTGAAGTTTGAGCAACAAGCTCGGGCGGGAACCGCATTTTGCGGTTCCCGCTTTTGCTGTCGTTTTAAACAGTTACATAAATTTTCCAAAATTAAAGCCCGCAAAAGCGGAAAAGATACCTCCACGAACACAAAAAGGCAGGTATCTCTATGACAACAAAACGTGTCGGGGCGCGGACAGTCCGCTTCTCCGAGCCGCCGTCGGTGCTGGGATATGCGTCGATAGCAGGCAAGAAGGAGGGCGAGGGGCCGCTTTCCGAGTATTTCGACTTCATATACGAGGACTCGTACCTCGGCGAAAAGACGTGGGAGCGAGCCGAGAGCCGGATGCAGAAGGAGGCGTTCGAGCGCGCGGCGGAGAAGTCCGGCGGCTCGACCGGGGACGTGCAGCTCATCTTTGCGGGCGACCTTCTCAACCAGTGTATAGCCACGAGCTTCGGCCTCCGCTCGACCGGCGTCCCGCTCTGCGGGCTGTACGGCGCGTGCTCGACGTTTGCGGAGGGGATGATGCTCGCCGCGATGACTATAGACGGAGGATTTGCCGAACGCGCGGCGGCTGTTGCGTCGAGCCACTTCTGCACCTCCGAGCGGCAGTACCGCACGCCGCTCGACTACGGCGCTCAGCGCACGCCGACGGCGCAGTGGACCGTCACCGGCGCGGGCGCGTGCGTTCTCGGTCCGGAGGGAGAGGGACCGTTTGTCACCCACGCGACGGCGGGGAGGATAGTCGATCTCGGCGTCACCGACCAGAACAATATGGGTGCGGCGATGGCTCCCGCCGCGAAGGACACCCTCTCGGCGCTCTTTGAGGACACCGGCACCTCCCCCGCGGACTACGACCTGATACTCACCGGCGACCTCGGCGCGGTCGGTCTCGAGCTGCTGTTCGAGCTGTTCCGGAAGGACGGCGTCGCGTTCAACCAAAATCTCGGCGACTGCGGCCTGCTCATCTTCGACCGCGACAGGCAGGACGTCCACTCCGGCGGTTCGGGCTGCGGATGCTCGGCGTCGGTCTTCTGCTCGTATATTCTCGGACGGATGCGCGAGGGCGCGATACGGAAGCTCGTCCTCGCCGGAACCGGCGCTATGCTCAGCCCCACCTCGACCATGCAGGGCGAGAGCGTGCCTGGTATCTGTCACGCCGTCGTGCTCAGCACATCGAAGGAGGGGTAACAATGGAAATGCTGTGGGACTACGTCAAGGCTTTCCTCGTCGGCGGAGCGATATGCGCCGTGAGTCAGATCCTCATAGACAAGACGAAGCTCACGCCCGCGCGCATCCTCACCATGTACGTCGTTGCGGGCTTTCTGCTTACCGTCGCGGGGCTGTACGGCCCGCTCGTGGACTGGGCGGGCGCGGGCGCGGCGACGCCGATAAGCGGATTCGGCTACGTCATCGCCAAGGGCACCGAGAAGGCGGTGAGCGAGCAGGGTCTGCTCGGCGCGATAACGGGCGGCTTCACCGCCGCCGCGGGAGGAGTCGGCGCGGCGGTCGTGTTCTCGTTTATCGCAAGCCTCATCTCCCGCCCGAAGGAAAAATAAAGAAAAAAAGTATCCCAAACGGCGCACAGCGCCGTTTGGGAGCCCTTCCGATTGAAATGCTCGGCGGAAATGAATTCCGCCTGCGCGATGTTGC
>CANQDU010000019.1 GCA_947593925.1 uncultured Clostridia bacterium
ATTCCATTATAGAAGCTTTCCCCTCATGAGTCACCCCCTTTTCTTCCTGTTGCACTTATATTGTAAATCGACAATTGGAGTTTATTTCGCGGCTGCGTCGCGAAACTCTGCGAGGCATTCGGCGCGAAATGTGCTCGCTTCGCTGCGCACCCTTTCGCGCCGAGGCCGCCGGACAGGACAAAGTCCTGCCGGCGGCAAACGCTCCGCTACGCGCCGAGCATTTTAATCGGAAGGGCTCCCAAACGGCGTGAAACGCCGTTTGGGAATAAATTTTCCTCTTTGGAGGAAAGAAAAGTCTTGACTTTTGCGGAAGTGTCAAGTATAATACTTTAGTCTGCACGAGTATGTGCGGCGATCCTTGCCGCCAAAAGGCGGCCATAGTCCAGAAGGAGGTGCAACATGGCAAAGGTTTCTTCCAAGTACGAGACGATTTTCATCGTCCATCCCTCGCTTGACGAGGAGTCCCGAACCGCCCTCGTCGAGCGCTTCAAGTCGCTTATCGAAAGCAACGGCACGCTCGAGGAGGTTGACGAGTGGGGAACCCGTAGGCTCGCCTATGAGATAGACGACCAGCGCGAGGGCTACTATGTGCTCATCAATTTTGAGAGCACTCCGGATTTCCCGGCGGAGCTTGACCGTATCTACAACATTACCGACGGGATCATGCGCTCTATCATCGTTTGCAAGGAGTGACGCGCGATGAATAAAGCAATACTCATGGGGCGGCTCACCAAAGACCCCGAGCTGCGCTACACACAGTCGAACACCCCGGTGGCGACCTTCTCCATAGCGATAGACCGTCGTTTCAAGAACGCGAACGGCGAGCGCGAGACCGACTTCATTAACTGCGTCGCATGGCGGCAGCAGGCGGAGTTCCTCGCGAAGTGGTTCACAAAGGGCCGCATGATAGCCGTCGTCGGTTCCATCCAGACGCGCCGCTATGTCGATAAGGACGGGAATAACCGTACCGCCGTGGAGGTCGTGGCAGACGAGCTCAGCTTCTGCGGCGACCGTTCGGGCGAGGGCGGAGCCCCGCGCGACGGTGGCAGCACCGGCGGATACCGCCAGCAGGCTCAGCCTCACGGCGGCTACGACCGCAGCACGGGCGACGTGCCCGCAAGCCAGCTTCCCACGGGCGACTTCACCGACCTCGAGGACGGGGAGGACGAGCTGCCCTTCTGAGCGGACGACCGCATAACGGCGTTCCGCCGCGCACAAAGCAGCCCGAGGCCGCTTTGTGCCGATGATTTTCTTTATGCTGACGAAAGGAGTTATTAACTATGCCTTACGATAAGAGCGCACGTCCCGGCGGACGCAGACGTAAGAAGGTCTGCATGTTCTGCGCGGACAAGATACAGCACATCGACTATAAGGACACGGCGCGTCTCCGCCGCTTCATGAGCGAGCGCAGTAAGATACTGCCCCGCCGCATGACCGGCGTCTGCGCCGAGCATCAGCGCCAGCTGACCGTCGCCATCAAGAGGGCGCGTCAGATAGCCTTGCTGCCCTACGTGACCGAGTAAAAGATTCGAAACGGATCGCGGGCGCGGATATTCCGCGCCCGCGACTTTTTTATTTTCCCAAACGGCGCTCGCGCCGTTTGGGACAAGAAAAATTTTTTGCGAAAAGGAAAAAAGTCCTTGCAATCGCTGACGGAATGTGCTATCATAATTGAGCGGCGAAAATGAACCGCAGATGCGCTTGTAGCTCAGCTGGATAGAGTGACTGGCTACGAACCAGTAGGTCAGGGGTTCGAGTCCCTTCAAGCGCGCCAACAAAGGAGCACCTATGAAGGTGCTCCTTTGTATAAGAAGCGCCCGTAGCTCAGTGGATAGAGCACCGGCCTCCGGAGCCGGGTGCGTTGGTTCGATTCCAATCGGGCGTACCAGAATGTATAAGCACCGCTCCGGCGGTGCTTATATACTATCGGAGGATATTTCCGCGCGGGTGGAGCTGCGAAAAATTTTTTGGAGGACACTATGAAAACAGCGTTTGTGACCGGCGGGTCGAAGGGCATAGGGCTTGCGGCGGTGCTGGAGTTCGCGGCGGCGGGATACGCCGTCGCGGTGGGGTACAACACGTCCGAGGAGAGCGCGATGCGCCTCTGCCGCGTGATAGGCGAGCACGGCGGCGTCGCGATGCCGGTGCGCGCCGACCTCGCCGTTCCCGGCGCGGGAGAGGCCGCGGCGGAGCGCGTCGCGGCGGAGCTCGGGCACATCGACGTGCTCGTCGCGAACGCCGGCATATCGCTGATAAGGGAGCACGCCGCGACCGGCCGCGCCGACTGGGAGCGGATACTTGCGGTGAACCTCCTCGGCGTCTCGGAGTGCTGCCGCGCGGCGGCGGACGGCATGATGCGCCGCCACGGCGGGAGCATCGTCACAGTCTCGTCGATGTGGGGACTGCGCGGCGCGTCCTGCGAGGCGGCTTACGCCGCGAGCAAGGCGGCGGTCATATCGCTTACGCAGAGTCTCGCGCGCGAGCTTGGTCCGAACGGCGTGCGCGTGAACTGCGTCGCGCCGGGATTTATAGATACGGATATGAATGCGGACGTGGACGCGGAGGGACGCCTCGAGGTCGTCCGCGCGACGCCGCTCGGAAGGATAGGTCAGCCCGAGGAGGTCGCGAAGGCCATATTCTTCCTTGCGTCGGAGGATGCGGCGTTCATCAACGGCGCGGTCCTCCCGGTGGACGGAGGCTACACAGCCTGAGCCGTTCCGCGTGCGAACGGAAAGCCGCAATATTAGACGATAACAGGAGCTTGAGTGCGTGCGGAAAACCTGACGGAGGAACACCATGAAAATACTTGCCTATGAGGTTCGGCCCGATGAACGCGAAATAATGGAGAGCGCGGCGCTGGAGTACGGCGTTTCGCTCGTGATGACTTCCGCCGTCCCGAGCATGCAGAACGTCGAGATGACCGAGGGCGTGGACGGCGTCACAACTCTAGGTCAGGGAAGGTTGAATGCCGAGCTGCTTGAGAAGTGGTACGAAAACGGTGTGCGCTTCCTGTCAACGCGCACGATCGGCTACGACCACATAGATCTGACGTGCGCGGAAAAGCTCGGCATCGGCGTCTGCAACGCGAACTACGCTCCGAACGGCGTCGCGGATTTCACCGTCATGCTCATGCTGATGTGCCTGCGAAACTACAAGCAGGCGCTCTGGCGCGGACAGGTGAACGACTTCGCGCTGAACGGCCTTCAGGGTCGCGAGATGCACGAGCTCACCGTCGGTGTGATGGGAACGGGGAACATCGGCACGCAGGTCATGCGTAACCTCTCCGGCTTCGGGTGCAGGATGCTCTGCCACGACGTCCGCGAGAACGACGAGGCAAAGAGGCTCGGGCGGTACGTTGACCGCGACACGCTCTTTCACGAGAGCGACATTATCACGCTCCACATGCCGCTCCTCGACTCGACATATCACATCATCGACCGCGCCGCGATAGCGAAGATGAAGGACGGCGTCGTGATAATCAACTGTGCGCGCGGTGAGCTGACCGAGACCGAAGCGCTCGTCGAGGGCATCGAGAGCGAGAAGATAGGAGCGCTCGGGTTGGACGCGCTCGAGGGCGAGGAGGGAGTGATACACTCCGACCACCGCATAGACATCCTCGCGAACCGCAACCTGTTCTACCTGCGGCAGTTCCGCAACGTCGTCATGACGCCGCACATGGCGTTCTACACCGACGCCGCGACGAGAAGTATGGTCGAGTGCGGCATCTACGGCATCTGCGCCATGTCGGAGGGACGCGACTGCCCGACGCGGCTGTGCTAGTCGCGAGAAACAGGTTGCGGGCTTCGCCCGCAACCTGTTTCCCGCGAGAAGTTCACTTGGAATTGCGCGGGCGCAATTCCAAGTGAAACTGTCGGACAAGGCGTAGCCTTGCCGACAGCAAGCGCTCCGCTTCGCGCCTCGACGGCTTCGCCGTCTTCGACGCGCGCTACGCGCAAAGTGTTTTTTCCGACGCCCCACGGCTCGCAGAGTGTCGGGACGTCGGCGCGAAGCGCCGAGGTCTGATGCGCCCGGTAGACAGTCGGATGCAGTATCGGTTGGCGGGCGCATTGACGCCGGAAAAAACGATATGAATCTGTTTCGCGCGAAGGCGCGAAACTCTGCAAGACCGTCGGACAGGGCGGAGCTCTGCCGGCGGCGGGCGTTATAGAGCGGGAGACACAGCGGTCTTGACAAGGGATTGGACGCGCCCGAAAGACCCGAATATATTTGGAGGAGCCATGAAAAGTTTCTTTGCCTATGAGATGCGGTACACGGGGAGGGGACCCGAAACCGATACGGTCCACATGATCCCGTTTTGCGAGGAATACTATTCACAGTACGAACGCATATACAACGAGTGCTTCTATGAGATGCGCAAGGCGTTGGACGTGCGGCCGTATAACTTCTATTCGGGCATTGAGCAGATAAGAGAAAAAGCTGCCGACATATTTTTGCTTGTGAAGGACGGAGCGATAGTCGGCGGCGTGGGATGCTACGGCACGGAAATAGACGATTTGTTTGTAAATCGGGCGTTTCAGAACCGAGGCTACGGGAAAAAGATCCTGTTGTGGGCGATCCGCCGCATCAGGGAGTATTCCGACGAACCCATAACCATACATGTCGCCGAGTGGAACGGAAATGCAATAAGGCTGTATCTGAAAAACGGATTTGTCGTCACCAAAAAGGAAAAAGTTGAGAGGTAAATTTCCCGACCGATAAAGCGCGGCACGGAGCGGTTTCCGCTCCGTGCCGCGCTTTGCATTGTACGGGAAACGTGTGAGCCTTACGCCTTCTCGACCGGCAGCCACAGCTCTACGCGGCCGCCGGGGAGGTAGCACTCGAGGTTGAAGCCGTCCCGCAGGCGATAGTCGCGGGCGCTCGGGAGCCATTCGCTCCACATCCTCGTGTTCGTGTCCTGAAGCGTCTCGAGCGTGCAAGGGAACACCGCCCAGTCGCCGGCGGCGAAGCTCTGCACCGAGCAGCCCGCGGGGACGTCCCGCCACGGCTCGTGGATGTCGGCTATCAGATAGTCGAACATCCCGCTCTCGTTTATCCCGGTGTCGAGACAGACGCCGAACATCCCGTGGACCGGCTTCTCGGGCAAGGCAAGGAACTCGTCCCAGAACTTCGGGATCTCCGCATAGCTCGTCTCCGCAGAGAACCTGCGCCCGAATCCGACGAGGCTGAACGCCTCCTTGTGCACTATCCTGTAATCCGTCATGTTTCCGCCCTCCAATGTGAGTTTAATTTTCAGCGGAGCGAGCGATCTGAGCGCCGCGCCCGCCTTTGCCGCGGACGGAGAGACGCCGTGGAACCGCGCGAACGCACGGGCGAAGCTGTCCGGCGAGGACCAGCCGTACTTCAGCGCGACGTCGATGACCCTCGCATCCGACGCGGCGAGCTCGCGCGCGGCGAGGGTCAGACGGCGGCCGCGAATGTATTCGCCCACCGTCATGCCGCAGAGCGCGCCGAATATGCGCTGAAAGTAGAACTCGGAGAGATACGCGCGCGCCGCGGCCTCCGATATGCTGAGCTCGCCGTCGAGGTGCGCCTCGATGTACGCGAGCGCTTCCGCCATGCCGTCCGCAAGGTTCATCCTACCGTCTCCTTTCCGCTAACACTCACATATTATCACTTTCGGAGTCGAAAATCCCGACTTTTACTGCCCGGAGGTGTGGGCAGGCTATTCGTCCCCCCAAACGGCGCTCTGCGCCGTTTGGGGGCTCCTTTGATTAAAATGCTCGCTCGGAAACACGAGGGCGCCGACAAATTCCTCATCGGAACACTTTCAGCCCTCGTGAGCTTTACCCGCTTCGCGGGCAAAGCCCAACCTTGAACGTGATTTGGCTCCGAGAAGTTGCTTGCCTGCGGCAAGCAACTTCAACCGCTGCGAAACACGCGAGCGCGAAGGCTTCAACCTTTTCCTTATTCCGACATTCTACTGCCTTCGCCAGCTCTGCTTGCTGCGCAAGCAGAGCCCAACCCTGAATAACTGACAGGGCAAACCAATTCCTCATTCGAAACGCTACCGCCCTCGCCCGCAATATTCGCTTCGCGAATATTGCACGACTTTGAGCGCGTTACAGGGCGGAGCGCAGACTTCGCTGCGCACCCTTTCGCCGCGATAAACGGCGCGGTCATAGACCGCGCCGCTCCTTTGCTGTAACTGTATAATGACTCTTACGCCCACCACATCTCGCCGGGCTTCTCGAACACCAGAACGTCCTTGAGCACCGCGATGGCCTTCTCGAGACCTTCCTTGACGCTCATGCGGCTGTCCTCGTGCTCTATCGAGAGCGTCCCGTCGTAGCCTACGCGCTGGAGAGCGCTGACGACTTCCTTCCAGAAGAAGTTGTCGTGGCCGTAGCCGACCGAGCGGAAGTCCCACGCGCGGTCGTTTCCGCCGTAGTGCTTCGTGTCGAGAACGCCGATACGGCGGGTGTTTATCTCGTCGATGCGGGTGTCCTTCGCGTGGAAGTGGAAGATGGCGCCCTCATTGCCGAGCATGGTGATGGCGTCAACGATATTCATGCCCTGCCATACGAGGTGGCTCGGGTCGAAGTTCGCGCCTATCTCCGGGCCGACGGCGTGGCGGAGCTTCAGCAGAGTCTCGGTGTTGTAGACGAGGAAGCCGGGATGCATCTCGAACGCGAGCTTGGTGACGCCGTGCTCACGCGCAAACGCGACCTGCTTCTTCCAGTAGGGAATGAGGACCTCGTTCCACTGCCAGTCAAGCACTTCGAGGTACTCGGGCGGCCAGGGGCAGGTGACCCAGTTCGGGTTCTTCGACTCGGGGCAGTCGCCCGGGCAGCCGGAGAAGACGTTGACGGTGTCGCAGCCCATCTTTTCGGCGAGGAGGATGCTGTCCTCCAGACCCTTCTGGAACTGCGCGGCCTGCTCCTTATTCGGATGGATGTAGTTGCCCTGCGCCGCGACAGCGGAGAGGGTGAGGTCGTACTTCTCGAGCAGAGCCTTGAGCTCGCTTACCGGCTTCTCGCCCGTGATGTAGGGCAGAGTGTGGGTGTTGCCCGGATAGCAGCCGCCGCCGAGCTCGACCGCCTGAACGCCGAGGCCGTGGAGATACTTGAGAGCATCCTCAAGGCTCATGCCGTAAAGCGGTACGGTAAGAACGCCGAGTTTCATAGTGCATTACTCCCTTCGAAATTTGTTTTATCGCGGTCGTCCGCGAAAAATGCTGCCGGGAAAAACGTGTGCAGGCGGGCGAGCCGATGACCGGTCGTGTCCGCCGGAGGGACGGTCCCGCGCCCGACGCCTGTTCCGATGTGGCAAGCGTTTTCCTACTAACAAGATTATACAGCATCGCGGCGTGATTTTCAAGCGGTGCGGGGCATATATTTTAGCGAAGCGGAACATGAGGGGGAGTATCTTTGTTTATTATTTCGGCAAAATTTACAAGAAAGCAGCTTGTTCTGCTCTTTGCGGCGTGCGGCGCGGCGGCGATCCTCATAATAATGCTCGTGAGCGTCTTCCGCGCGGGGAGCGCCATACCCGGATACTCCGGAGTGAAGACGCGCGAGGACCGGCTTACGTTCATCCGCTCCTTCGGCTGGGAGACCGACGAGACGGACGAGTGCGAGGACACGGTGCTCATCCCGGAGCGCTTCGACGAGGTATACGAGCGCTACAACCGTATGCAGATAGAACAGGGTCTCGACCTGCGCTATCTCGTGGGGCGCGAGGTGAAGCGCTACAGCTACCCCGTACTTAACCACCCGTCCGGCGAGGAGGGGGTGCGCATAACGCTGCTGATATACAAGGACAAGGTCGTCGCGGGGGACGTAGCGAGCCCCGCGCTCGACGGGTTCATGCACGGATTTAATATGCCCCAACGCTCCGGCGGAGCGTTGGGGACCCCTTAAATTAAAATGCTCGGCGGAAATGAATTCCGCCTGCGCAAAGTTGCTTGCCTGCGGCAAGCAACTTTAACCGCTGCGAACAGCGAAAGCGCGAACCTGTTCCTCATCCGGCCCCTACTGCTTTCGCCTGCAATATTTGCTTCGCAAATATTGCCCGACATTGAGCTAATTAGAATGCGGTTGCCGCCTTCGGCGGCAGAGACAGTTGGATGCGGTATGGATACAAGGCGTATAAACTACGCGGGGCCACAGTACCGCCCCGCGATCGTGTTTTCCGAAATTCAGTACAGGGTCACTCCTGCGCTATGAACAGCACGCCGAGGGTGTTCGGGCCGCAGTGGCTCGAGATAACGCCGCCGGCGTGGGTCTCGATGACTTCCCCGAAAAGTCCGGTGTCACGAACGGCCTTCTTCACCGCCTCGACTACCGGCCGCGCGTCCTCCTGCATCGTGTGGGTGACGAACACCCTCTGCTTATCCGCGCGCTCAAGCGCCGGCATGAGGTCGCGGACGTAGTCCGCCGTGACGCGGTCGATCTTCCCCCGGTACTTCTTGCTCACGTCCATCTTTCCGTCCGCGACGACTATCTTCGGTTTGAGCGAGAGCAGGTTCGCGGCGATGGCGGTGAGCGCGGAGCAGCGTCCGCCGCGCCGCAGGTAGGTGAGCGTGTCTATGACGAAGCTCGCGCGGATGAGCGGAATGATACGGTCGAGCTCGGCGGAGATCTCATCAAACGAGCGTCCCTCCGCCGCCATGTCCGCCGCGCGGAGCACCTGAAGCCCGATGCCGGTGGAGAGGTTCCGCGAATCGACCGCGCGGAAGCGCTTGCAGCCCGCCTCCTCGGCGGCGAGGCGCATGACGTTGTTCGACGAGCTCATCTCGCTTGAGATGCTGAAGCATATGACCTCGCGGTCGCTGTACCGCGAGAACAGCGCCGCCGCGTCCTCAAGCGACGGCGCGGCGGTCTTCGGGGTCTTGCCCGCGCCGTCCGCCCAGCGGAAAAGCTCCGCCTGACTGAGCTCACCGTCCCGAACGCTGCGGTCGTCCATGATTATCTGGAGCGGAAGTATGTCTATGTCGTACTTCTCGAGCAGCTCGGGGCTGAGGTCGCAGGTGCTGTCGGCAATTATCTTTATGTTTCCCATCCCGTTTTCCCTCCGTTTGCAATTTGGTTTGTGACTGAATTATAGCACGTCCCGCGCCGTTTGTCAGCGATTTCGGAAAATTTTTGTCACAGAGGGGTTGACAGCGTGCGCTCCACGTGATATATTTCGATATAGAAATATTCGATGTCGAAATTGTTTCGGAAGGAGAAGGTGCCTTTGAAGACGCAGGGCGGATTCCTGATAACTCAGATAAAGCAGGTCGGGGGACGCATATTCGAGAGGATACTTGAGCGCGAGGGCGTCGTCGAGTTCAACGGCGCGCAGGGGAAGATACTCTATGTGCTCTGGGAGCGGGACATGCTCCCGGCGGCGGAGCTCGCCCGCGCGACGAGCCTCGCGAATGCGACGCTCACGAGCATGCTCGACCGCATGGAGGCGGCGGGGCTCGTCGAACGCGTGCCGGACAGGCGGGACAGGCGGCGGGTGCTCGTCCGCCTCACCGACAGGGCGCGCGGCCTCCGCGAGAAGTACGACAGCGTGAGCGACAGGATGAGCGACGTGTACTACAAGGGATTTTCCGAGGACGAAGTAGCCCGATTCGAGGCGACTTTACAGAGAGTGTTGAACAATTTGAAGGAGGAAGAAAATAATGAGTAAGATATGCCGCGAGGCGACGAACGACTTCTGCCCGCAGTCGCTTATGCTCTACGGGACATACAAGGAGGACGGCGCGCCGAACTTCGCGCTTTTCACATGGTTCTCCTACTACTGGGACTACGAGGAGGACGCGCTGGGGTTCGTCGCGTCGATAGGCGAGCCGAAGCTGACGCTCGACCGCATACGCGAGACGCGGAGGTTTTCTGCAAATCTCGTCACCGAGGCGCTGCTTCCGCTTGCGGACAGGCTCGGCAACATCGGCGGCTACGACCCGAGGAAGGCGGAGATACCGCTTGAGACCGAGCGCGGGCGCGTCCTCGACGTGCCGGTGCTCACCGCGAGCCCGGTGAACTTCGAGCTCGAGGTGAAGGAGTTCTTCCCGCGCGGGGACGGCGCGGTGATGCTCTGTCGGATACGGAACGTGCTGTACGACGAGGCGCTCGCGGACGAGACGCGGAGCGTCGCGGAGCGCGCCGGCGCGATAAAGCCGGTGCGGACAGTGAACAGCGAATACTTCGGCTGGGACGGGAAACCGCTCGGAGCGTGGGGCGAGCCGCAAAAACTCGCGTGAAACGTTGCCCGCGACCTATTTCACGCGAGGCCGAAAGCCGCCGTCGATTGACGGCGGCTCTTTGCTTTGCGGGGCGAGAAAACGGCGGCGCCGAATCGCGGGGAGCGGCGGACGTGCTCGCGGCAAGACGGAGACGGAGGGTTTCAACGATGCCGTCCGCGCCCGGCAGTTCCCGAGAAGAAAAAACGGGAAAAAGAGTGTGTTCTTCTGAGAAACGGCGGAAAATTTCGCCTTTACAATTCTCCGGACGAGGTGTATAATGTTTCCGCACCCAACAGGCAAAGGAGAAATGTCCCATGGAAAAGTTACATACACCGTTCAGATATGACTATGTCGGGAGCTTTCTGCGTCCCGAGGAGCTGAAGGCAGCGCGCGCGGACTTCGAGGCGGGAAAGATCACCCGCGCGGAGCTCACCGAGGTCGAGGATAGGGCGATACGCGACCTCGTCGCAAAGCAGAAGGCCGCGGGATACCACGTCATCACCGACGGCGAGTTCCGCCGCGCCACCTGGCACCTCGACTTCATGTGGGGCTTCGAGGGCGTGGGTCACAGCCCGACAAAGACCGGCCTGCCGTTCCACGGCGAGGCCGCGATGATAGACGACACCTACCTCACGGGAAAGCTGCGGCTTGCGGGCGAGCACCCGTTTGTCAGTCACTTCCGGTTCGTGAAGGCGCTCGAGGAGGAGGGCGTCGTCGCAAAGCAGACGATTCCCGCGCCCGCGCAGATGCTCGAACAGTTCATCATGCCGTTCGCCTTGCCGAACACGAGAAAGTTCTATGAGAATAACGACGAGCTTGTGGCGGACGTCGGCAGGTGCTACGCCGAGGTCATACGTCAGCTTTACGACGCGGGCTGCCGCAACCTCCAGCTCGACGACTGCTCGTGGGGCATGCTCGTTGACGAGCGCGCGCCGATGTTCTTCGGCGCCGACGAGGCAGGGCTTGAGCAGGTCAAGGACCTTCTCGTGACCGCGAACAACGCCGCGATAGCGTCCGCGCCGGAGGGCATGACGGTGAACACCCACGTCTGCCGTGGCAACTTCCACTCTACATACGCATCGAGCGGCGCATACGACCGCGTCGCGGCGACGCTTTTTGCGCGCGAGAACGTGAACGCGTACTACCTCGAATTCGACGACGAGCGCTCCGGCGGCTTCGAGCCGCTCGCGGCGGTCTCCGGGGAGAAGATGGTGGTGCTCGGGCTCGTCACGACGAAGTCGCCGAAGCTCGAGGACAAAGAGACGCTCATCCGGCGGATACACGAGGCGGCGAAGTACGTCCCGCTTGACCGCCTCTGCCTCAGTCCTCAGTGCGGCTTCGCCTCCTGCGAGATAGGAAACAAGCTCACCGAGGAGGAGCAGTGGGCAAAGCTCGCGCTCGTGCGCGAGGTCGCCGAAGCTGTCTGGGGAAAATAAAAACTTCCGCGGGAAACGTCACGGCGCTTCCCACGCCCGTTCATACGGTGAAAAACGTAACATACGGAGCCGGCCAAAATGGCCGGCTCCGTCTGTGTGTCAAAGACTTCTCCAAGTTTCACCGCGGGAGCGGTGAAGCCGCTCCTACGTGAACAGCGAGGGCTTGCACCTTTCCCTTATCCAACACTACTTGAGAGCGCATTGTTGGGCAGAAGCGGCGCAGAGCGCCGCTTGAAAATCTCAACAGACCTCGGCGCTTCGCGCCGAGGTCTGATTGAAGCCTCGCAGAGTTTCGCCGCTTCAGCGGCGAAATAGAGTTGTCGATTTACAATATAAGTGCAACAGGAAGAAAAGGGGGTGACTCATGAGGGGAAAGCTTCTATAATGGAATTT